>NZ_JAFCTA010000002.1:0-799218 GCF_049895785.1 Pseudomonas sp. DC3200b2
GGTGGCGGACGAAGCCTTGTTCAGGTTGTTTTGAACGGTCAGGGAAGCGATGTTGGTATTAACGGTCAACGACATGATGAATTCCTCAGGGGTGGCGTTTGTTCACTTGGCTATCCGACCCTGGCTTGTTCAGGCGTGGCCGAGAGAACCTTCGAAATTGTTATCGTCCTGATCGTGGTTTGCTTTAGCCCAATTTTGAAAAAGGTTGTCCAAGCTGCAGACTCTCCCCAAAACAGGTACGCACATGACCGAGCCATCCATTGTTCAGGTTCCCTTGCTTATCGGCGGATTGGCCCGCCAGGCCAGTGATGGTCGCACCTTCGAGCGTAAGAACCCGGTATCCGGCGCGGTGGTGTCGGTAGCCGCCGCGGCCAGCCTGGCTGACGTCGACGCGGCCGTGGATGCGGCCTGGGCGGCCTTTCCCGCCTGGTCCGCCCTTGGCCCTGGCGAACGGCGCGGGCGCTTGTTGAAAGCCGCCACTGCATTGGAGGCCCGTCGCGACGAGTTCTTCGCCCTGGTCCGGGAAACCGGCGCCAAAGCGGATTGGTATGGCTTCAACGTAAGCCTGGCGGCCAATATCCTGCGCGAGGCTGCCTCCATGACTACCCAGGTCCAGGGCAGCGTCATCCCATCCGATGTGCCTGGCAACTTCGCCATGGCGCTTCGCCAGCCATGTGGCGTGGTGCTGGGTATCGCCCCCTGGAACGCGCCAGTGATCCTGGCCACCCGCGCCCTCGCCATGCCCCTGGCCTGTGGCAATACCGTGGTACTGAAGGCCTCCGAAGCCTGTCCCGCGGTGCACGGTTTGCTCGGCCAGGTGCTGCAGGAAGCGGGCTTAGGCGAGGGTGTGATCAACGTTATCCATAATGCCCCCGAAGATGCCCCGGCTGTGGTGGAGCGCCTGATCGCTCATCCGGCGGTACAGCGGGTAAATTTCACCGGGTCTACCCATGTCGGGCGCATCGTTGGCCAACTGGCGGCGCGTCACCTTAAACCCGCCGTGCTGGAGCTGGGTGGCAAGGCGCCGTTCCTCGTGCTCGAGGACGCCGACCTGGGTGCAGCGGTGGCCGCGGCGGCTTTTGGCGCTTACTTCAACCAGGGCCAGGTGTGTATGTCCACCGAGCGGCTGATCGTGGACGAGACAGTGGCCGACGCGTTCGTTGCCAGGTTGGCGGAAAAGGTAAAAACCTTGCGAGCCGCTGACCCGGACGACGCTCAGGCACCGTTGGGCTCGCTGATCGACGCCGCGTCAGGCGAACGCATCCAGGCCCTGGTGGACGATGCCCTCGCCAAGGGAGCCGTACTGCTGGCTGGCGGCGATCGCCACGGCAGCCTGATGCAGCCTGTGTTGCTCGACAGGGTCACCTCCCAGATGAAGCTTTACCGGGAAGAATCGTTCGGGCCGGTGGCGGTCGTGCTGCGCGCCCGTGGAGACGAAGCCTTGCTGGCGCTGGCCAACGATTCGGAGTTTGGCCTCAGTTCCGCCATCTTCAGCCGCGATACCGCTCGGGCCTTGGCCCTGGCTCAACGTCTCGAATCAGGGATCTGTCACATCAACGGGCCTACCGTGCACGATGAAGCGCAAATGCCTTTCGGTGGCGTCAAAGCCAGTGGTTATGGGAGTTTCGGCAGTAATACGGCCATTGATGCCTTCACCCAGGTGCGCTGGGTGACCATTCAACAGGGAGAACGGCATTACCCGATCTAGTGCAATCCCAGGCATCGCCCGGGCGGCTCTTGCCGACGTCCCGCTGATGGGGCGCCGGCAAGGCAAGTAGTGAGGTCGCCTGGTTCGGCCCGCTTTATGCGAGTGCCTGCTGGGCAACACCGATCAGCTCTACCTCCGCGTTCTGGACCGCGTCTTGCGCGAAGATAACCGTGTCCCGCAAGGCGATGGTGTCCCACTGGCCGGTCAGGGTCAGTTCGAAACGATGACCTTCGCTATCGACGGTAAAATCCTTCAGATAGGTGCGGTTCAGCGCCGGGTTGTAACTGACGCTCAAAGTATGGCCGGTGCCATCGCCATAGCCGGTGTAGCCCAATGCTGAAACGTCGATGCTGTCCTCCCTGCGATCGAAATTGACGATCACATCCGAGAAACTTTCAGTGGCGGTGCGGTAGCTGTCGGTCACCGAGGTATACAGGTAAATGTCTGCATCCGCGCCCCCGTCAAGCATGTCCCGACCGGCCCCGCTTCGGATGACGTCATTACCGGCGCCGCCGTCGATCCGGTCGTTGCCGCCCAGCCCCTGGAGCACCTCGGCCATGGCTGAGCCCTGGATCAGGTCGGCACCTTCCGAGCCACGCACCGTCACGGGGGCGAAAATGACATTGTCATGATTGAGCTGGCCCAGCCAGTTGCCGTCGATGGCCAGCTCGAAACGCTCACCGTCGGCATTGGTTTCGTAGCTCTTGAGGTAGGTGCGGGTGCCTTCGGCATTGACCTGCACCGCGAGGGTGCCGTTCAGCCCATCCCCCAGCCCCGTGAAGCCCAGGCCGATCAGGTCGATGCGGTCTTCACTGGCGTCGAAGTCCTGGATGCGGTCGCTGCTGTTGGTATCGACAGTGCGATAGCTGTCTTCCAGGTTGGTGAAGCGGAAGATGTCCGCGCCGCTGCCGCCATAGAGCACATCTCGGCCGCCCCCGCCCTCAAGCACGTCGTCACCGGCCAGGCCGCGAATGATCTGCGCCGCGTCGTTCCCGAGCAGACTGTCGTTACCCAGGTAGCCATCCAGGTGATGCTGGCCGTCCGGGCTGCCGAAGCTGGTATCCACGCTGCCATCGGGGTTATAGCGGACAACGGCGAAATTACCACCTTCGAAGGAGGCCGCGCCCGACACCAGTATCTTGCCGTCTTCCTGCACGGTAATGGCGGAGGCGACACTGGTGGCATTGGTCCCCTCCACCGCCACGAAGGCGACCTGGCCATTTTCGCCGAAGCTGCCGTCAAGGCTGCCATCGGCGTTCAGGCGCAGGATCACGCCGTCGTACCGGTTATCGAGGCCGACCATGATAATCTTGCCGTCAGGCTGGAAGGTAAAGTTCGTGTATTGATACAGATCCACCAAATGGTCCACCACCAGGGTGCCGTTATCACCGAAGGTGGTGTCGAACTGGCCCGTGGCGGTCAGCTTCACCAGGCGATAGGCGAAGTTGTCCGAAAACGACCAGTCGCCGCCGAACAACACGCTGCCGTCCGCTTGCATCGCGCTGATCGCATAGCCGCCTTCGAAACCGTTGGCATTGGCGAAGGTGAAGGTGCCCTGATCGCCATAGTCGGTGGCGACCGAGCCATCGGCATTGAGCTTGGTAATGGCCAGGGTATCCAACTGGGTACCCACGATTCGGGTCAGGTACAGGCTACCGTCATCGGCCAGGGTGACGGCGGGAGCGCCGTCATAGGAGCCGGAGCGAACGGTGACCTTGCCGGTGCCCCCTCCGAAGCTGGTATCCAGGCTGCCATCGATGTTGAAGCGCTGCACCACGCCTGAATCCGAGGTGGCGATGATCTTGCCATCAGGCTGCACGGCCAGGTAATAGGCACGGTCATCGTCCACCTCGCCGTCAATGATGATCGCGCCGCCCTGGCCAAAGCTGGTGTCCAGAGTACCGTCGGCATTGAGCCGAATCATCGAATAGTTTTCCAGGGCAGAGTAGTAGCCCAGCGGCGACCCTGGGTAGCTGTAGCTGATGTATTCCGAGTAGCCGGCGACCAGGATCTTGCCATCGGCCTGTACCGTGATCGCCTTGCTCTCATCGCCCATCCCGCTGAGGTCCACCGAGACCTGCCCGGGTGCGCTGCGAACGATGTGCGTAGTGGAGGTTGCCATGGGTCAATCCTTGAACGATAGGGAGCCTTTAGGACAGCACGGCGGCTGCGCTTCACCTGGCGAGCCGACCGATGGCACCCAGACCGCGCAAGCCCCAAAGCCGACGAGGCCTGTAAGGGGGCTGGCGAACGGGCCTCGCCGCTGTCTGCCGACTTGGCCGTCCTCACGCGGGCGCCAGCACACCTCGACGGGCCAGGTTGGCCATCAGCGCGCCTACGCCGAATCGCCAGGGCGGCGCCTGATCGCTGGTGGTTACGCGGTTGTGCAGCGCGCCGAGCAGAGGTGTGGCGATGCTGACCCGGTCCCCGACCTTGTGGGTGAACCCCTGGCCGGGCTGGTCCCGATCCTCGGTGGGGGCGAAAAGCGTGCCGAGGAAAAGGACGAAACCATCGGGATACTGATGGTTGGCGTTCAGGGCCTGGTGGACGAGATCCAGCGGGTCGCGGCTGATCTGGCCCATGGAACTGCGCCCTTCCAGGCGATAGCCGTCGTCGCCATCCACGCTGAGGGTCACTTCGCAGCGGCGCACGTCGTCAAGGCTAAAGTGCTCATCGAACAGGCGCACGAACGGGCCCAGCGCGCAGGAGGCGTTGTTGTCCTTGGCCTTGCTCAGCAGCAGGGCGCTGCGGCCCTCGAAATCCCGCAGGTTCACATCGTTGCCCAGGGTGGCGCCATGCACCCGGGCCTGACTGTCCACCACCAGCACCACTTCCGGCTCCGGGTTGTTCCAGCTCGAACCGGGATGAATGCCGATGGCCTGACCGCTGCCTACCGCCGCCAACACCGGGGCCTTGGTAAAGATCTCGGCGTCCGGCCCGATCCCTACTTCGAGGTATTGAGACCACATGCCCTGGTCGATCAGCATCCGCTTCAAGGCCATGGCCTGGGCAGAGCCGGGGCGCAGCGCGCGCAGGTTGTTTCCAATAACCTGGTGCACCAGGTGTCGGATGCGCTCGGCCTGCTGGGCATCGCCGGCGGCTTTCTCCTCGATCACCCGTTCTATCATGCTCGCGGCGAAGGTCACGCCGGCGGCCTTGATCACCTGCAGGTCGGCCGGGGCGAGTAGTCTTGGCTGGTTCAGGTCCGGGTTTTCGCCGCTATTGGCCAGCAGCGCGCCCAGGTCCGCCACCTCTGGTCCCTGGGCCTCCCTGGCCGCCTGCAGGGGCGAGGGGCTCTCCAACAGTTGACTCAAGGTCGGCCATTGGGCGGTGCAGTCGATCAGTTGGCCATCGCGCAACACGACCACCGCCGGGCCACCCGCTTCGCCTGGCAGCCACACTCGACCCACCAGGGTCGCCCGTTGCCAGTCGTGGGGAAGGGAGTTTTCAAGGGTCAATCGAACCTCAGGCATGAATACGTCCTGTTCGGTTAATGGGAATGTCGGGGCTGGCCGTTTTCGCTGATCACCCGCCAATACAAGGTGGCCGGTTCCAGGCAGCCGCCGGTGGACAGCTGGCCTACCAGCTGGCGATAGAGCTCTTGCCAGGGCGTCTGCGAGGCGGGCGGAGCGGGCAGCGGCTCTTGCCGACGGGCCTGTAGCTCGGCTTCGTCGACCAGCAGGTCTACCCGGCGTGCGTTCAGGTCCACGCGCAGCCGGTCCTCGGTGCGCAAGAGAGACAGGCCTCCGCCCACCGCTGCTTCCGGGCTCATGTTAAGGATCGACGGGCTGGCCGAGGTACCACTCTGGCGGCCGTCGCCCAGGCAGGGCAGCGAGTCGATGCCGGCCTTGATCAACGCCGAGGGAGGCGCCATGTTCACCACTTCCGCGCTGCCGGGGTAACCCACGGTGCCGCAGCCGCGAATCACCAGGATGCAACGCTCGTCGATGTCCAAGGCCGGGTCGTTGATGCGCGCCTGATAGTCTTCCGGCCCTTCGAACACAATGGCGCGGGCCTCGAAGCAGTTAGGCTGCTGCGGGTCGCTGAGGTAGGTATTGCGGAAGGCTTCGCCCACCACCGACATCTTCATGATCGCGCTGTCGAAGAAGTTGCCGCTGAGCACGATGAACCCTGCCCGGTGCTTGAGCGGGGTCTCGTAATCGCGAATCACTTCGCGGTCACTGGTCACGGTGCCAGCGACGATCTCGCCGATGCTCCTGCCGCTGACCGAGCGGCATTCACGGTGCAATCGGCCGACCTTGTCCAGTTCGTGCATCACCGCCGGCACGCCGCCGGCGCGGTGGAAGCTTTCGCCCAGGTATTCACCGGCCGGCATGCAGTTGACCAGCAAAGGCACTTCTTCGCCGATGCGTTGCCAGTCTTCCAGCGAGAGGTCGATGCCGCTGTGACGGGCGATGGCGATCAGGTGCGGCGGACAGTTGCTCGACGCCCCCAGGGCCGAGGCCACGGCGATGGCGTTCTCGAACGCGGCCTGGGTCATGATCTGGGAAGGGCGCACGTCCTCGCGCACCAGGTCGACGATGCGCAGCCCGGTGGCATAGGCCATCTGTCCCCGCTCCCGGTAAGGGGCCGGGATGCTGGCGCAGCCTGGCAAGGACATGCCCAAGGCTTCGGCCAGCGCGTTCATCGACAACGCGGTGCCCATGGTATTGCAGTGGCCCACCGACGGGGAGGAAGCGGTGGTCAGGGTCATGAACCCCTCGTAGTCGATCTCCCCGGCGCTGAGCAGATTGCGGGCATGCCACAGGACGGTACCGGAACCCACCCGTTGGCCTTTGTGCCAGCCGTCGAGCATCGGGCCGCCTGAGAGCACGATGGCGGGCAGGTCTGTGGTCGCCGCAGCCATCAGGCAGGCCGGCGTGGTCTTGTCGCAACCTGTGGTGAGCACCACGCCGTCGAGGGGGTAACCATGCAGTACTTCCACCAGGCCCAGGTACGCCAGGTTACGGTCCAGCGCGGCGGTTGGCCGGCGCGACTGCTCGGCGATCGGGTGCACCGGGAATTCCATGGGAATGCCGCCGGCGTCGCGAATGCCATCCTTGACCCGCTTGGCCAGTTCAAGGTGATGCCGATTGCAGGGGGTCAGGTCACTGCCGGTTTGGGCGATGCCGACGATGGGTCGCCCTGATTGCAATTCCGCCCGGGTCAGGCCCTGGTTCATATAGCGCTCTACGTAGAGCGCGAGGAGATCGGCATGGCTCGGGTCGTCGAACCATTGCTGGCTGCGCAAGCGGCGCGGCGCGGTGTCGGTCATGGAGTGACTCCGGAAAGAGAAGGGGGGAGATGGTTGAGCCGGCGTAGCTGGCGGATCAGCCCGGCATGGTCGAGGTCACCGTCGCCGGCCTCGACCATGTCGGCGAAGAGGGCATCCACCCGCTCCGCCACGGGTAGCGCCAGGCCGAGCTCGCGTGCCTGGGCCAGGGCGGTACGGGTGTCCTTGAGCTGCCATTTGGCCGGGCCGCCAGGGGTGAAGTCCTGGCGTAGCATGCGTTCGCCATGCTGGCGCCAGATCGGCGAATCGACGAAGCCGCCCATGAGCGCCTCGTGGACCTTGGCCAGGTCGGCGCCGCCGCGCTCGGCCAGCAGCAGGCCTTCGGCCACCGTGGCGATGGTGCTGGCCACGATCAGCTGGTTCACCAGCTTGGCCAGCTCACCCGTGCCGGGCGGCCCCACGTGAACCGGACGGCCCATGACCGATAGCAATGGCTGGCCAGCGGCGAAGGCCTCGGCCTCGCCGCCGACCATAATGGCCAGGCTGGCCTGGCGAGCGCCGCGCTCGCCACCGGACACCGGGGCGTCCAGGTAGCGCAGCCCCAGGCTGGCGCAGCGCTGGGCCTGCGCGGTGGCCGTGGCTACCGGGATAGAGCTCATGACGATCAGCAGGGCACCTGGGGCCAGGGCGTGCGCCGCGCCCTGTTCACCGAAAAGGATGGCGTCGCAGGTGGGGCCATCGCTGAGCATGCACACCAGAATCTGAGCGCCCTCGGCGGCCTCCGCCGGACCTGAGCACAGGCAAGCCCCCGCAGCGCCCAGGCTTGCGGCCTTGCCCGCGGAGCGGTTCCACACCCGCAGGGGATAACCGGCCTTGAGCAGGTGACCGGCCATGGGCAGGCCCATGATGCCGGTGCCAATGAAGGCTACTTGGCTGTCGCTGACGCTCATGCCTTGCCTCCGATACCTGGAGTGGCAACCGCCTCGGGGCCGGCGATGACGGCCTGGTTGCGCGGCATCAACAGCATGATCACCCCGCCCATGGCCACCAGGCCGGCAATCACCAGGAAGCCAGGCGTATAGCTGCCGGTAGCGTTATAGAGGAAACCGGTGAGGTAGGGCCCGCTGAAGCCGCTGAGGTTGCCGATGGAGTTGATCAGGCCGATGCCCGCGGCAGCGCCTACCCCGGTCAGCACTTGCCCTGGCACTGCCCAGAACACGTTGATCGCGCTGTATACACCCACCGCCAGCAGCACGAAGCCGATAACGATGATCCACGGCTGGTTGATCAGCAGGGCCAGGGCGATGGAGGCTGCCGCCAGCAGGGCTGCGCCGCCGGCATGCCAGTGACGCTCCTGCAAGCGGTCCGAGCGACGGCTCCAGACGATCATGGCCACGGCGGCTACGGCATAAGGGATGGCAGTGATCAGGCCATTCTGCATCAGGCCGATTTCCAGGCCAAAGGATGCGCGGAAGGAAGCCAGTACCGTGGGCAGGAAGAAGTTCATGGCATTGGAGCCGGAGGTGATGCCGAAATACACCAAGGCGAGCATCCACACCTGACGGTTGCCCAGGGCACGGCGGATCATCTGGCCCTTGCTCGGTGCAACACCCACCACCAGTGGCTTGGCGCGTTCTTCCTGCTCCAGGGTGTCCATCAGCCACTTGCGCTGTTCAGCGGTGAGCCAGTGCGCATCGGCTGGACGGTCGGTGAGGTAGAAATAGCAAACCACGCCCAGGATCACCGCCGGTACGGCCTCGGCGATATACATCAGGCGCCAGCCCACCAGGCCCAGGCTGTCCCCCAGCTGCATGAGACCAACGGACAGGGGCGCTCCGACGATCTGCGCGATAGGCACGCCCAGGTAGAAGGTAGCGATCATGCGCGCGCGGTAGCGACTGGGGAACCACAGGGACAGCAGGTAGATCACCCCCGGAAAGAACCCTGCCTCGGCGATCCCCAGCAGTACCCGCAGGGTGATGAAGTGCCCGGCCGTCTGCAAAAAGCCCATGGCGCCAGCGATGATGCCCCAGGTCACCATGATCCTGGCCAGCCACACGCGGGCGCCGAAGCGGTGCAGCAACACGTTGCTCGGCACCTCGAAGAGGAAATAGCCGAGGAAGAAGATCCCAGCGCCCAGGCCGTAGATGGTCTGACTGATGCCGATGTCCTCATTCATGTGAAGGGCCGCGAAGCCGACGTTGTTGCGGTCAAGAAAGGCGACCACGAACAGCAAGATAAGAAAGGGCACCAGGCGGCGGGTGACGCGCCTGATGGTTTGGGTTTCGAGCTCGGATACGGCGGGGTGGGGGGTGTTCATGATGCACGGCCTCGGCTTGTTATTGTTGTGAGGACAGCTGCGGTTCCATACCGGGCAAGGGGTACGGAACCCTGAATGCCGCCGTTTTCAAGGCGAAACGGCGGTATCTTCGATATGGGCGCGCACGATGGCGTCGAAATCCGGGTCAGCGGTGAACCCCAGCGCGCGCGCCCGCGGTGTTTGTACCTGGCTGGGCCAGCTTTCGACGATGCGCTGGATGGTTGCGTCTGGCTCCCAGTGAATGAGCCTGGTCACCTCGGCGCCGGCCACCCGCTCCAGGGCAGCGATCATCTCGGCGACAGTGGTGGTGATGCCGGGCAGTGGAATGACCCGCTGCTCGCCCAGGGTCTGCGGGGCCAGGGTCGCGCCGTGTAGCATGGCTTCCAACACCCGCCGGGGCGAGGTCAGGTACACCTGGGTGTCCGGCCGTACCGGGCATACCGCCGGTTCGCCTGCCAGCGGCTCGCGGATGATCGAGCTGAAGAAGGTGGACGCCGCCTTGTTCGGCTTGCCGGGGCGCACCGCCACGGTAGGCAGGCGCAACACGCGACCGTCGATGAAGCCCTTGCGCGCATAGTCCGCGACCAGCAGCTCACCCACGGCTTTCTGCATGCCGTAGGAGGATTGCGGCGTCAGCGCGGTGTCGTCGTTGACCACGGGCGGCAGGGCGCCCCCGAATACCGCGAAGCCGCTGGCATAGATGAAGCGAGGTCGGTTGCCCTGTTGTCGGACGATTTCGAGCAGGTTCAGCAGGCCGTGCAGGTTCACCTGCATGCCCAGGTCGAAGTCGGCTTCCGCGGCGGAGCTGACCACGGCGGCAAGGTGCCAGATGATGTCGACACCATCCGCCACCCGAGCAACCACCTTGGGATCGGCGATATCACCGGTCACCACCTCGACCCGGGCATCCTTTGGCACGGCCTCGCCCTCGAATGCGTCGAACAATACGATGCGTTCGATGGCCTGAGGCGCCTGACCTTCGAAGGCGAGCGAATGCAGGTCGAGCAGGCGCTGGGCCAGCTGCTTGCCGATGAAGCCGGTGCCACCGGTAATGAGTATGCGCATGGAAATTTCCTTTTTTCGGGTGCGGGTTCAGTCGGCGTCGACGGTGCGTTGGCGTTGTTCGCCCAGCCCGGCGATACCCAGGCGCATTTCCTGGCCGGCCCGCAGGAACGCCGGTTCAGGCTTGACACCCAGGCCGACACCGGGTGGCGTGCCGGTGAAAATGATGTCGCCCGGTTGCAACGACATGCAGCGGCTCAGGTAGGCGATCAGCGCGGGGATCCGGAAGACCAGAACCAAACGCCGCCTTACCCTAGAATGGCTTGCCGATAAGCGCCAATGAGATATGCTCAGGGGCCAATAACCGGAGGTTATCGAATGGCTGATCTGGGTTTCGCTCAGTTGAGCAACTGGCTGCGGTTCCGGCACCTGGTGTTGATCGACACTTTGGCGCGTACTCAGAACATGCATGCCACCGCGACCGAGATGAACATCAGCCAGCCGGCGGTGAGCAAGATGCTGCGTGAGATCGAGCACCAGTTGGGCTTCGATCTGTTTCGGCGGCTTCCACGCAGCATGACCCCGACCGACCTGGGTAGCCAGGTAGCGCGCTACGCGCAGATCGCCCTCAATGACGCCCGGCACTTCGTGGGGCAGGTCAACCACCTGCGTCAGGGTGGTCATGGGTTGTTGAAGATCGGGAGCATTTTCGCGCCTACATCGGTGGCACTACCAGCGGCCATAGTGGTGGTGAAAAACCGTTGGCCGCTACTGACCATGGAGGTGCTGGAAGGTACCAGCGCAAGCCTGCTGGCCATGCTCGAGCACAAAGAGCTGGATCTGGTGATCGCCCGCTTTACCCTGGATCGTCACCGTCAGTTGTTCGATTTCCAACCCCTGGCACCGGAGCCGTTGTGCCTGGTGACTGGCAGCCAGCATCCGCTGGCGGGGGCTCATGACCTCCCTCTGGCCGAGCTGGCCAACTGGCCGTGGATCGTCTTTCCCACCGGTACGCCCATGCGCGCGCGCCTGGAGCGGGCCTTCGCCGAGGCTGGCATGCGCACGCCTGAAAACACGGTGGAAACCGTCTCCCTGCAGACCACCCTGCAACTGCTGCAGACCGCACCCATGGTAGCGATGCTGGCCGAAGCCATGGTGGCGCCGGACGTCCAGGCGGGGCGGCTGACCCGGCTGGCACTACCGTTTCCACTGGTACTGGCCGACTACGGCATCATCACCCGCCGTCAGGAAACACCCGGCTGGGCCGCCCAGGCGTTCATCCAGGCCTTGCGCAGCGACGTACAGGCTCGCAACCACGATGGCAGACAGGCCGATAACGGCTAGTTATCGCTTGATCCAAAGCTGTCATTGGGCGCGGCCTCATGGCGCGGCTAGAGTCAGCAGGGTTTAGGCCCTAACGCTCACAGAGGCGCGCATGAAAACAATAAAAGCCTACAAGACAATGACCACCGGGTTCCTCTTCATGATTGGCGTGGTCAACTACCTGGACCGCAGCGCGCTGTCCATCGCCAATACCTCCGTGCAGAAGGACCTGGGCATCACCCCAGTGGAAATGGGCTTGATGCTGTCTGCCTTTTCCATCGCCTATGCCTTCGCCCAACTACCCATGGGCGCCCTCATCGATCGCCTGGGCAGCAAGCTGGCCCTTGGCGGTTCGCTGATCCTCTGGTCCCTGGCCCAGGCTGCCTTTGGCCTGTTCAGCGGCTTCCAGCAGCTGGTCGGGCTTCGTGTGTTGCTGGGTATCGGCGAGGCGCCGGTGTTTCCCTCGGCGGCCAAGGCCCTGTCGGAATGGTTCGATACCCGGGAACGCGGTACCGCCACCGGCTGGGTATGGTCGTCCACCTGCCTGGGGCCGTGCCTGGCGCCGCCCTTGCTGACGCTATTCATGGTGCACCTGGGCTGGCGCGGGATGTTTATCCTCACTGGTGTCATAGGCCTGGTCTTGGCCGCCTGCTGGTTCGCCTTCTACAAGAGCAAGGCCCAGTACATGGCCCAGACCGGCCGCGCCGAGCCCGCTCCTCGTCAGCGCGCCGTCACCGGGCCGCGGATGTCGTGGACGGCGCTGTTCAAGGAGCGCAATACCTGGGGTGCCTTTCTGGGTTTCATGGGCGTGATCTACATGATCTGGCTCAACCTGACCTGGCTGCCGGGCTATTTCGAACGCGAGCATGGCCTGGACCTGTACCGTACCGCCTGGGTAGTCTCCCTGGCCTACCTGTTCGGTGCCCTGGGTACCATAGTGGCGGGCAAGGCCTGCGACCGGCTCGTGGCGCGGGGCATGAAGGTGTTGGCCAGCCGTAAGCTCATGGTGATTCTCGGCCTGATCGGCGGCGCGCTTTTCACTCTGATCGTGGCCTTCACCACCAATGTGGTGGCCTGCGTGGTGCTGTTGTGCCTCACGATGTTCTTCATCAGCATTTCCAGCGCCACCGCCTGGATGATCGTCAATACCCTGGTGCCTTCGGAGCGGGTCGCGTCGTTCGGCTCGATCCAGAACTTCGGCGGCTACCTGGCCGGGTCCATCGCCCCTATCCTCACCGGCTTCAGCGTGCAACAAAGCGGCTCGTTCTCATCGGCCTTCGTGATCAGCGCCGGCGTGGCGGCCTGCTCGGCCTTTGCCTATTTCGCCTTGCTGAAGGAACCGGCCGCCAGGGCGCCGACCACGGCTACCACGGGGGTGCCTTCCGGCGCCTAGGCTGGCGTGACCAAGGGAAAGCGCAGCGAAACCGCCGTGATTCCTGCCTCGCTCTCCAGGCTGGCGCGGCCGTCGTGCAGATGCATGATCGATTGCACGATGGCCAGGCCCAGCCCGCCGGAATCGCTGGGGTCGGCACGAGGTTCGTCTACCCGGTAAAAGCGCTCGAACAGCCGTGGCACTACGTCCGCGGGCAGGGTCCTGCCATGATTGCGCACGGTCAGGGTCACGGCATCGGCGCCGCGCTGGCCTTGGATAGTGATGGTGCTGCCTTCGCTGGCGTGGCGCACCGCATTGGCAAGCACGTTCGCCAGGGCCCGCTGGACCAGCGCAGGGTCGGCCCAGAGCGGCCCATCCAGGCTGTGGGTCAGGTTCAGATTGCGGTCCTGCGCCAAAGCCTCGAAGTAATCGCACAGCTCATCTCCCAGGCGCGCCAGGTCGATGCGTTCGCGTTGCAGGAGGCACTGGCCATGGTCGGCGCGGGCAAGGAATAGCAGGTTCGCGACCATCCGGTTGAGGCGTTCGAATTCCTCGATATTCGACGCCAAGAGCTCCCGGTATTCTTCCGCGCCACGTGGCTGGCTGAGCATCTGGCCGGTACTGGTGAGCAGGGTATGCAAGGGCGTGCGCATTTCATGGGCCAGGTCGGCCGAGAAGCCTGTCAGCCGGGCAAAGCTGTCGTCCAGGCGTTCGAGCATGCTGTTGAGCGCCTGAACCGGTTCATGCAGTTCCCGCGGTACTGGCCCCAGGCTCAGACGTTGCCCCAGGGTGCGAGGGCCGATCTGCGCTACTCGCATGGCAATGTCCCGCACTGGCTTGAGCGCGCGATGGAGCAGCACCAGGCCGAGCAGGAACGCACTGAGCGCGCCGGCGGCCACGGTGGCATACAGCCGCAGCCGGTAGCTGGCCAGCATGGCGTCGCGCTCAGCCAGACGCTTGCCCACCGTAACCTGCAGAGCTTCGCCGTTGCGGCCTCGGGCCTGGCCGGCGAGCAACAGCAGCCCTGGCTTGCCCTCGGGTCGCCAGGCCCTTACCTGACCTCGTGTGGGCATTTCGCCCATGGGGCTCGCCGGCAAGGTATCGACCGCCGGCAGCTGGTCGGCGTGAGGGTTGATGGCGATAAGGTCATCGGCTGCGCCTCGACCCACGAGCAGGAGGCTGTCCTGGTTGCCCAGCATGTTCTGGTACAGCGTCGGGCGCTGTTGCAGCGCACCCAGGCTGTCGGCGTCCTGGAGGAGGGCGCGGACCTGCTCCAGGCGGCCCATGAGGGCCAGGTCGTCCCGGTAAGCCAGCTCGGCTTCCAGGCTACCGTAGAGGTAGACGCCCGCGGCGCTTAGCACCCCGGCGGCCACCACCGCGAAGGCCAGGGCCGCCCGCCAGGCGATAGAGGTGCGTCGTCCTGGCTTAGTCGGTGGCATCTGCACGCGTCTCGTCGTCTCCGCTGTCCAGTTGGTAGCCAACGCCGCGGATGGTGTGGATGAGCTTGGGCCAGTAGGGGTCGTCCAGTTTGGCGCGAAGCCGCCGTACGGCCACGTCGACCATGTTGGTATCGCTGTCGAAATTGAAATTCCACACGTGGGACGCGATGAGCGTCCGGGAAAGCACCTCGCCGCGCCGGCTGATGAGCAGGTGCAGCAGGGCAAATTCCTTGTTGGTGAGCGTCAGCCGCTGACCGTTGCGGGTAACGCGGCGGCGCAGCACATCCACCTCCAGGTCCGCTACGCGGTAATGGTCCAGTTCCCGGGGTGGGCCCCGCCGGAGCAGGGTACGTACCCGGGCCAGCAGCTCGATGAAAGCGAAGGGCTTGACCAGATAGTCGTCAGCGCCGCGCTCCAGGCCCTTGACCCGGTCTTCCACTGAATCCCGAGCGGTGAGAAACAGTACCGGCGTGTCGGCCCGCTGGCGTACCAGCTTGAGCAACTGCCAGCCGTCCAGCCCGGGCACCATGACATCCAGGATGATCAGATCGTAGCGCTCATGTTCGATCAGGTCCTGCGCCTCGAAGCCCTCCAGGGCCACGTCCACCCCGTAGCCCGCTTCGCTCAGGCCCTTGGCCAGGAAGCCCGCGGTCTTGGCTTCGTCTTCCACCAGCAGTACACGCATCCACCACCTCATTAGCAGGCTGACAGGCTAAGCGCATTGGCCGGTATTGCCCATTACAAACTTGTAATCCGCGTGAGCGGTGTTCGACCGGGGCGCTTGGTTAGGGTAGAGCGCATCTTCGAAACATCCCTGCAAGGACTCTCCATGATCGGTAAAACCCTTTGCGCAGCCCTCACCACCTTGCTGGCGCTTCAGGCCCAGGCCGCGTTGCCCCAGCACCCGGAGCTTGACCTGGCCACCGCCCGCCAGTTGCTGGACGCAGCCTCCTGTAACGCTGCCATGGCGGCCCTCGACCGGGGCGGCAATCCGCTGTTGCTGCAACGCGCGGCCCTGACCGGGCCCCATAACCTGGAAGCGGCGCGGCTCAAGGCCTATACCGCGCTCTCCACCAAGACGCCGACGCGCCTGTTGGCCGAGCGTGCCGGGCAAAACCCCGAAACGGCCAATCTGGTGACCGTGCCTGGGCTGTTGCTCTTGGGAGGTGGAGTGCCGCTCTACCAAGGTAGCGAGCTGGTCGGCGCGCTGGGCGTGGCTGGTGCTGGCGGCCCCCGGCAGGACGAACAGTGCGCGGCCGAGGCGGCCGCCAAGCTGGGCCTTGGCCTGCACCCCTGAGCCTTCCTATACCCTTAACCTCGATTCAAGGAGTTTTCCATGACCCTGACCAAACTGTTCTGCGCCCTGGGCCTCGCCTCACTGGCGTGCCTTGCCCAGGCCGCGCCCAATCCATTGAGCGTGCATGTACTCAATCTGCAAACCGGCACGCCGTCCCAAGGGGTGCAGGTGACCCTGGAACGACATGCCGGAACGGCCTGGCAACCCCTTGCCGAGGGCACCACCAATGAGCAAGGGCGCATCGCCGAGCTCTATCCCGCCGACAAAGCTATCGAGCCAGGGGAATACCGGGTAGTGTTCAAGACGGGCGCGTACTACCGGAATCTGCACCAGGACAGTTTCTTCCCGGAAATTCCGGTGATTTTCCAGGTCCGCCAGACGGACCAGCATTACCACATCCCCCTGCTGTTGAGCCCATTCGGGTTCAGCACCTACCGCGGATCCTAGGTGCTGATGGATGCGCCCCCAGCGCTCTGTGCGTTGCCGAAGGCATGTCCGGGGCAGGCTTACAAGGGGGCGCATGGCTGGCTCAAGCGACCTGCAGCGAGGCGCCCAGCAACTGTAGCGACTCGACGTCGGCAGAGTTGGCCAGGATCAGATTGTCTTCGCTGAAGCTATCGGCCAGGTCGCCGACCAGCCGCACCTGGAAGCGCAAGCCCTGGGCATCGCTGTCCAGACTGCTGAGGTAGGTTCGGTTCAGGTCCGCGTCGTAGCTCAGGCGCAGCGTGCCATCGTGCCCATCGCCCAGGCCGCTGAAGCCGAGGCGGGAAACGTCCAGCACATCCCGCGCGGTGGAGAAGTCGGTGATGGTATCCACTGATAGCTGGGTGTCGGTACGCGCGCTGTCCGCCAGGCTGACGAAGCGGAACTGGTCAGCGCCCGAACCCCCGGCGAGGCGATCCGCGCCTAGTCCGCCAATCAAAAGATCGCTGCCTACGTTGCCCTCGAGGCGGTCGGCGCCAGCCGCCCCCTCAAGCACGTCGTTCCCTAAGCCCCCGTGGAGCGCATCGCTGCGCGACGTGCCGGCAAGCTTGAGGTCGCGACTGGGGGCGCTGCTGGTCACTTCGCTGCTCGGGGATCGGGCGAAGACCAGGTTGGCCTCGCCAATGGAAGCCACCTGGGCGCCGGTGATTGCGAGTTCGAAGTGGTAACCTGCGGCGTCTTCGTCCAGCGATTTGAGGATCGCGCGGTTACCGGCCGCGTTGAGGCTCAGCTTGAGTGTGCCGTTGTGGCCGTCGCCCAACCCGGTAAAGCCGAGGGCTGAAACGTCGATCAGGTCGCCGTCGCTGCCGTCGAAGTCCGTCAAGGTATCGCGGGCCGGGTCGTCACTGACACCGGCGTTACGCAAGCTGTCGCTCAGTTGCCGGTAAACGAAGGTATCGGCGCCAGTGCCGCCGTGCAGTTCATCTCCACCGGCGCCGCCCCAGAGCAGGTCGTCTGCCCCCGCCCCGTCGAGCCGGTCCCGGCCGGCCAGCCCTTGCAGGGTCTCGGCGGTCCCGCTGCCTTGAAGGCTATCAGCGCTGCCGCTGCCTTCCACCAAGGCTTGCAGGTGAGCGTCGGTAAGACCTCGGTAGTCGCCTGACAGCGCCAGCTCGAAGCGGTTGCCGCTGGCGTCGGCGTCCAGGTGCTTCAAGTAAGTGATATCTCGGCTGGCGTCGTACACAAGGCGCAGGGTGTCGCCATGCCCGTTACCCAAGCGGCTGTAGCCGAGGACGGTGAAGTCCAAACGGTCATGCGCAAGTTCGAAATCCAGGACGCGGTCGGCATGGCCGCTGCTGCCGGTGCGATAGCTGTCGGTCAGTGCATCGAAGCGGAACAGATCACGGCCGCTACCACCACTGAGGCGGTCCGCGCCGGCGCCTCCCATCAGCATATCGTCGTTGCCGGCCCCTGATAGCTGATCGGCGCCCGCGTCGCCGTGCAGGATGTCGCGGGCCAAGCTTCCCTCGACAAGGTCCTTGCCCAAAGTACCTTGAAGGCGGACGAACTCGGTATTGTTACGTGCTTCCCCAGAGAGCGGCTGCAGAATGACATTGGCCCCGTCTGAGCTGGCGATGTTGTCGTATACCAGGGTCGCCCCGGACGCATGCCCAGGTTGCACGATGGCACCGTTATAGGCCTGTTCGCTCACCACAAGGTTGTTTCGCACAATGACCGCGCCCGAGAGGCCAGGAGCGACGTTTTCCAAGTAGACCTCGGCCAATGGGCCTTCCAGCGAGTTGCCATGCACGCTGTTGTACTCCAGCACACCGTTGGCGCTCACGTCTACATGGACGCCAAAGTTGACGTTGCCGTAGATGTCCAGGCCGCTCACGTTGAAAGTGTCGGTACGTTCGATGTGAACCCCGTCCTGACTGTTCTCGTGAACGCTACCGCCACGGATGCGGACCCCGCCCTGGTCGGTGGAAGCGCCTTCGGTCACCCGCATTCCCGCGATGGCGTTCCGGAAGGCGTCACTGTCGAGCAACTGCACCGAACCCGCCAGGTTGAACCCCGAGCCCTGGTTCCAGGAAGCGACCGTATCCTGGATCACACTGCTGCCGGAGTTGTCCGATATCACGCCATCGCGCCCATTCTGGTAGGCAATGCAGTCCAGCAGGGTGACCGTGTTGTCCGGGCTGCGCAGGTCGAACCCATACCCGCGCCCGCGGAACGCCTCCACCGCTTCGAGGCGGACCTGATCGCTGTCAGCGCTGACCCAGCAATCCACCGAACCGGTCACCTGATCGCCCAGGCCATCGAGGGTCAGATGGCGAGCGCCGATATTGTCCCCGTTGCCACGCACGATGCCCGCCACATCGCCTTCGGTATCGGCCAGCTGGATCACCGTCTCACCGATGCCCGCGCCTACCAGTGTCACGTTGGCGCCCAGCAACAGGCAGCCGCCCTGGGCGTCAGCGCTGGGGCTGACGCGGTACGTACCCCCTGGTAGCACGACCTCGCCCCCGCCGACCGCTACGGCCGCGTCCATGGCGGCCTGAATGGCCTGGGTGTCGTCATTGACGCCGTCACCATGGGCGCCGAAATCTCTTACGTTCAATTGCATAGCCATGGCTATCTCCATTGCCGCGAAGCGCTCGCAGTGAATGGATAAGACAGGTTGAACGATCCGGGCAGGACTTCAGGCTAGCAGAGCCTCGGCCGCTTAAAAGGTCGTTTTCCTGGACAAGGGCCGCGTCGTGTATTTGCGTGAACTAAGGTAGCGGTACGGTGATCATTCTCATGGCGCATCCTGCGTAAGTCCTGGCGCCTTCGCCGTCGTGAAAGCCCGGGCATGCCTATGACAAGGAGCCACCGTGACCGTTACCGCCTCTAGTGTCTACCGCTGCCGCCCAGGCCCGCTGCATGCGATCCTGTTGGGCGGCGGCGTCGCGCTGTTTCTGGGTGCATTGCTCAGTGATATCGCCTACTACCAAACCTATGAAATCCAATGGAGCAACTTCGCTTCCTGGCTGATCGCCGGGGCCTTGCTGTTCAGCGGCCTGGCAGGGCTGTTCGCCCTGGCCAACCTTGCACGCGCCCGACACAAGGCGGGCCGCCCACTGGCGTATGTGCTCCTATTGCTGGCGGCCTGGGTACTTGGGCTGGTCAATGCCTTCCAGCACGCCAAGGATGCCTGGGCAGTCATGCCCGCGGGGCTGGCGTTGTCGGTGGTGGTCACCCTGCTGGCCCTGGTGGCGGCCTGGACTGGCCTGACCGGCCTGCGCTCGGAGGTCGAAGCATGAAAACCCTCTTTACACTGTCGGCCTTGAGTCTGGCTTTGCTCCTTAGTGCGTGCGGTGGGGAAGGCGATAGCGCCCAGGCCATCGGCCCGGATCCCAAGCTGCCTGAGCCCCAACGAGGTTTATTGCCCAGCATGAAGATCGCCGAGCCCGAGCAATGGGGCGACCGGACCCCCAAGGTACCGGACGGCTACAAGATCACGGCGATTGCCACTGACCTGAAGATTCCACGACAAACACTGGTGCTGCCCAACGGCGACATTCTGGTGGCCGAGGGCCGAGGGGGCAGCGCGCCCAAGCTCAAGCCCAAGGATGTGATCGCTGGCTACATCAAGGCCAAGGGCAATACCCAGGTCAAGGGCGGCAACCGCTTGACGCTGTTGCGTGATGCCGACGGCGACGGCACCTATGAAGTCAAGGAAGTGTTCGCCGAAGGGCTCAATGCGCCCTACGGCCTGGCCTACGTCAACGGCAAGCTCTATGTGGCCAATCAGGACGCAGTGGTGCGTTTCGACTACGTAGACGGCCAGACCAAGGCCAGCGGCGCGCCTGTGAAGGTGACCGACCTGCCCGCCGAGATCAACCATCACTGGACCAAGGCGCTGGCGGCCAGTCCCGACGGTCGCTTCCTCTATGTCGGTATCGGTTCCAACAGCAACGTCACCGAGCGTGGCATGGAAGTAGAGGTCGAGCGTGCCCGTGTCTGGCAGATCGACGCCGCGACCGGCGCTCATCGCCCCTATGCCACTGGCCTGCGCAACCCCACGGCGCTGGCGATCCAGCCTGGTACCGGGCAATTGTGGGCGGTGGTCAACGAGCGGGATGAACTCGGGCCGGACCTGGTGCCTGATTACCTGACCTTGGTGAAGGAGGGTGCTTTCTATGGCTGGCCCTATAGCTACTGGGGCCAGAACGTGGACCCCCGCGCCCAGCCTCAGGACCCTGCCATGGTCGCCGCGGCCATCAAGCCGGACTATGGCCTGGGTTCCCATGTGGCGGCCCTGGGGGTGACCTTCTCCAGCGCAGTGATGGGGCAGCAGTTCGCCGACGGCGTGTTCGTGGGCGAGCACGGCAGCTGGAACCGAGACAATCCGGTGGGTTACAAGGTGGTCTTCGTGCCGTTCGCCAATGGCAAGCCCGCCGGCGAAGCGGTGGACTTCGCCACGGGCTTCCGCGGCGAGGATGGCAAGACCCGCGGCCGTCCGGTGGGGGTGACCCTCGACCCGAAAGGCGCCCTGATCATCGCCGATGACCTGGCCAACACCGTGTGGCGGGTGACTCGGATGTAACTCGACCAGCCGGTGGGAGGCAGCGGCAGCTGCCGAATGGCTCTGAGCTCTGGGGTGCAGCTCAGGGCATGTTCGCCAGCTTCGCTGGCTCCCACTGAATACGGCACCGCGAATTCCGAAGGGGTCAATCCTTCTTCAGCATGCCGGCCAGTGCCGCGAAGGGATTGTGGGTCGCCTTGGCCACGGAAGGGCTGCTCAGGGAACCTTCGGTGAAATATTGCTGGTCGGTGTAGCGTGCGTGTTCGTTGTCGTGGCAATACAGGCACAGCAACTCCCAGTTGGAGCCGTCCTGGGGGTTGTTGTCGTGGTTATGGTCACGATGGTGGACCGTCAGCTCGCTCAGACGCTTGCCTGAAAACTCCCGGGCACAGCGGCCGCACACGTGGGGGTACATTTTCAGCGCCTTGTCGCGGTAGCCGCGCTCGCGCTCACGCTGGGTCTCGGCAAGGATGCGGTCGAGTTTGGAAGTATCGGTAGCCATGGAAGCACTCGGCGGGGCGTGGAAAGCTCAGAGTCTAGCGCCCTGGCCAATGGCGCGCCATGCCGGGCTGGCTAACGGCCTTTTGCTTTCTTCTTCTCCATGCCCTTCAGGCGCTCCCGGGCGCGCTGCACAACCGCCGCCCGTTCCGGCCGCTTGAGCTTCTTCCAGGACTTGATTTCCTCCTTGGAGCGGCCACAGGCGCGGCAAACGCTGTCGATGATCTTGCATTCGGAGATACAGGGGTTCTCGATCTCTTTGGCCAAGGGGCCTCCAGGGTTGGGTTGGTCAGGCTGGCTGCTAGAGTTTAAGGCTAAAGCGCGGGAGGTCCATCATGATCAGCTATACCGGCGGCTGCCTCTGCGGGCAGCTGCGCTTCGTCGCCCAAGGGCAGCCTTATCGGGTTGGCCTGTGCCACTGCCTCGATTGTCGCAAGCATCATGGCGCGCTTTTCTACGCCTGCGCCGTGTTCCCGGCCCAGGCGGTGACGGTGGAAGGGCGCAGCGTCGCTTACCAAGGGCGATACTTCTGCCCCGACTGCGGCTCCTCGGTCTTCGCCAAGAGCAGCGAAGATGAGCTTGAAATCACCCTCGGGGCCCTGGATGAACCCAGTCAATTCACCCCGACCTATGAATGCTGGACGGTGCGGCGGGAAGCCTGGCTACCGGCGTTTCCGCTGGCCAGGCAGTACCCGCGCAACCGCGATGAGCGACAGCGCTACGAGACATGAGACCGGTGGTCACTCGATGGATGGCAGAAGCCGGGCCGTCACTGTCAATGGCGCGATCGTCCGAAGTGATGATGCCCTGATTGGTCACTGTCACCCCCGCGCCGGTGGTGGCGCCTGAAAGGTCCACGGCGGGGTCGCCGCTGACGCTGAGCGTGCCGCCTGGGGTGATGCTGAGGCTATCGCTACCGCTGAGCGACTGCGAGGTAGTGCTGGGGCCGCTGAGGGTGACGGCCAGGGTGCTTGGCGCGCCGAGCGCGGCGATGACGACGGCGATGGCGGCCGCGATCGCTGACCGTTGGGGGTTGACTGACATCCGGAAGTGGCCTCGTGCCTTGTATCGGGCCGATCTGTATAACGAAGCGATGTTTCCGCTTTGTGTCAGCATGGAGACAGGACTGGATTGCTTGCTGTAAGAATTTCGTCATGCCGGGACGCTAGCGTAGAGCGGCCGCAGGCGATGGTTTCCTGCCGGCGCCTGGAGACCTTGAATGACTACCTTGCAAGCACCCGCCCCCCTGAGCCCTGTCGCCCACCTGGCCGGTAGTGAATCCACGCTGCGGTCCCTGCGCTTCCTGCGCAAGGAAATCCTGGGCGCGGCCGGTACCATCGATCTAGAGCAACTGGCGCCGACCTTCAGGGCCAGCGCTGCCAACCTGCTGGGCTACCTCGCCTTACGGCGGCATGACATTCGCCTGCTCCAGGCCAGCCTGAGCGAGCTGGGCCTGGCTTCCCTCGGGCATTGCGAAAGCGATGTGCTGCGCGCGGTAGACCAACTCATCAGCCTGCTCGAGGCACTCTCCGGTCGCGGCTCGCCAGAGGCGGCCGGCCCAGTGCAAACACCCTGGGGAGACATGGAAGGGCGACTGGTAGCGCACCTGGAAAGTCTGTTCGGCCTGCCGCCACGCGGCGATCATGGGCATATCATGGTGACCATGCCCAGCGAAGCGGCTGACGATGCAGGACTGGTCGAGGGCTTACTGGCGGCGGGCATGACCTGCCAGCGCATCAATTGCGCCCATGACAGTCCGCAGCAGTGGCAACGGATGATCGAGCATCTGCGTCTGGCCAGCCGCAAGCTCGGCAAACCGTGCCAGGTCGCCATGGATCTTCCGGGCCCGAAACTGCGCACGGGCCCGATCGGAGCAGGCAGCGCGGCCTTCAAGGTCAAGCCCAAGCGGGGAGAGACAGGCGCGGTGCTGATGCCCGCCCGCTTGTACCTGAGCGCGCAGGCGGAGCCCCAAGGCCCGGCTGTGCAAGTGTCCGATGCCCTCCTGGCGGAACTGCGGGCCGGAGATACGCTGGGCTTTCGTGACGCCCGGGGCGCCAAGAGGACGTTGCAGGTAATCGAGCGCGACGAGCAGGGCTGCTGGGGGGAACTCGTAAAGACGGCCTACCTCACGGCCGGGTTGCGCCTGAAACTCAAGCGCGGCAGTGCCCGGATCAAGGGCAGCATCCTTGCGGTACCGGCAAGCGTCGAGCGGATCAAGCTCGAAGAGGGCGATACCCTGGTACTGACGCGTGCCCTCGAGCCTGGCGTGCCTGTACGCAAGAGCGAAGCGGGCAAGCGACCCAGTGCTGCCCGTATCGGCTGCAGCCTGGCGGCGGCTTTCGAGCGCGTGCGGCCAGGTGAGCCGGTGTGGTTCGACGACGGCAAGATCGGCGGCGAGGTGCTCGCGGTCACCCCTGCCAGCATCCAGGTCCGGATCACCCATGCCCCCGGTGGTGCCAAGCTCAGGGCCGACAAAGGTATCAACTTCCCGGACACGGACTTGGGGCTCGATGCCCTGGGCGAAGAGGATCTCCAGGCCCTGGCCTTCGCTGTGGAACATGCGGACATCGTTCAGCTGTCATTCGCCAACCGGGCCGCGGACGTGCGCGCGCTGTACCAACGTATCGAGGATCTGGGCGGCCAGCGCTTGGGCGTCGTATTGAAAATCGAAACGCGCCAAGGCTTCGAGCACCTCCCTGAATTGTTATTGGCCGGCATGCGCGGCCCTCGCTTCGGCGTGATGATCGCGCGCGGCGACCTGGCGGTGGAAGCAGGTTTCGAACGCACCGCTGAATTACAGGAAGAAATTCTTTGCCTTTGCGAGGCGGCTCATGTACCGGTGATCTGGGCTACCCAGGTGCTGGAAACCCAGGCAAAAAACGGGGCGCCTACCCGGGCCGAGATCACCGATGCCGCCATGAGTGCCCGCGCCGAATGCGTGATGCTGAACAAAGGGCCCTACATCCTCAGGGCCCTGGCCACCTTGCAAGATTTGCTCGGGCGCATGCGGACCCATCACAGCAAGAAACGCGACCTGATGCGGCGCTTGAAGGTAGCCGACCTGTCAGCCGCCGAGGCGCGATAGAGTTTCTGGAACCCGCGTGCTAGAGCGATTTCATTTGACCTGGATCCTTCCTGCGCTATCCTGCGCGCACTTTTTTGGAAGGAATTGGACGATGGACGTCAGTATCGAAACCAACGCCGACACCGGCGGCGTCACCGTGTGGCTGGATCAGCAGGCTATCGCGTTCCCGTCGCTGGATGCGGCCCAGGCCTATGTGGCCACCCTTCAGGCCCGCATCGAAGCCGCGCGTCACAGTTTCGTCCAGCGCGAAAGGCGGCCGTCCCTCGCCGTCGAGGCCGAGTGATCCGCGCGCATCCTCTTAGCCTGCCGGGTCGGGCAGAAACGCCTTGAGCTCACCCAAGGCGACTTCAGCCTGGGCCAGTTCCGCAGTGGAAGCCTGCTCCCAGAGCGGGCGCAAGGGTTGCAGGTCGGGTTCGCTTTCTCCTTTCAGGCACCACTGATGGTGATCATGCCAGGAGCCCAATGCCGCCTGTACCGCCTTGAGCGCTTTGGCGCCCTTGGCCGACAGTGGAGACAATTGAGGGAAGGCCTCGGTCAGGTAGCGGGTGCGCTTTACCAGGATGCGCAGTTGATGGCGGTCGAACGTCGGATCTTCCACGGCCTGCCGTAGCTTGGTCAGGTGCTTGTCCAGGGACTTGACCACAGTACGAGTCAGTGCCTTGGGGTCGTCTCCCAGCGGGCTGGCGCGAAAGCGCTCCGGCCATTGGTCAAGGGCGCTGAAGAGCGCGACCAGGGTAGGGGAGGCGGCGATGCGGGGATATTCCGCTTCCAGCTTGCCCAGCCGATGCGCGGCGGCTTCGTCCAAGCCACGGTCGTTCAGTTCACCGGCCATTACTTCCAGGTCCCGCGAGGGAGTTGTCAGCCGCCCCACCTCGGCGGCGGCCTCGCGCAGGGGCGCCATTTCCGTTAGTTTGCGCACGGGTACCAGCAGGCTGCGCAGGCGGCGCACCGCAATGCGCAGGTCATGCAAGGCGTCGGCGTCCGAACCTTCCCGCAGTCGCGCGCGCGCGCCCCATAGCGTCACCTGCAGGCGCAGGATGGTTGCCACGTAGTCATCGGTGAATGCCATCGAATGCCCTCCAAACGAAACGTTGTCGAAGTAATGACCACGCTGTGGGGCAGGTGTGCCGACGAAACGGCGAGTGGCGATAGCAATACCTTTTAGGTAAGGATCAGGCCGCGCTACGGTCCGATGCCCGTGCCGGCTGGATACTGTCCAGGTACTGAGCCTTGAGCGAGGCGGCAATCTGCCCCAGGAGAGGATCCTCGTGGAAATCGGCCAGCAGCTCTTGGGTCAGCCGTTCCACCTGGGCACGGGCGGCGGTGACGCTGGCGGGGAGGGCGGGGTCGTAGCGCAGGTGTTGCATGGCCACGTCCAGGTGTTGCAAGGCGGGTTGTGCGCGCTCGATGCGGGCGCGGCGCTCGGCCAGGGATGTATCCATTTCCACCTCCGTGTGCGGGTTCGTCAGGCGCCCAGAGCGATGCGGCAGTGCGCTTGGGCAAGCGTGACGATTTTGCTTCGGAAATATGTCATTTGTATGACAATGTTTGGGCCGATGCCAGCGTCTGCCAGCGCTCCATGAGCAGCGCCGCAGACCCTGGCTGGTCGTCAGTCAGTCAATGGAGCCGCACGATACGACCGGCACTGTCCGCCTGCCCTACGGGCTGATTCAGTTCGGCACTGGTACGCAGGTAACCGACCAGGGCATCCACGTCGACCAGGCCCGTGTCCTGCCGGGCGGAGCCAGCCTTGAACAGGGTGAAACCATCCCCGCCTTCGGCCAGGAAAGCGTTGGCCACCACCCGATAGATACCGCTTGGGCTGACTGGCCTGCCGTCCAGGCGCAGGCTTTGCGGAACTACCCGCTGGCCGACCGGACGGGCGGAATCCCATTGGTAGATGAAGCCCGAGGACACCTGCAAGGGGTTGAAGCCCTTGCCTTGCCACTGCTGGTTGAGCAGGGCAACGATTTGCTCACCGGTGAAGTCGGCCAGCACCAGGGTATTGGCAAACGGTTGCACGCTGGCGGCTTGCGCGTATGTAAGCGGCTCGCCCGGAGCCTGGGACAGCTCCGCGCGGATGCCGCCCAGGTTCATGAAGGCGATCTGGGCGCCCCAGGGTCGGGTCTGCTCTAATTGAGCATCGCTGATCAGGTCCCCCATGGGCGACTCGCCGTTGGCCTCGACTCGGCTACTGACCAAGGGCACCGCAATGCGCCCGGCGGGTGCGTTCAATACCTTGTCGCTGCGTACTTCCACTTCCTGTTGCAGCGCGGCCAACGCAGGGTTCGGCGCATAGCGCTGCGGGTCGACCGGCAGGTTAGCCGCCGTGATGGCGGTCACTCGATGCGCCCTGGGATCGATGGTCAGGGTCAGGCGCGTCAGCAGATGGCCATAGGAGCCTCCCTGGGTTACCAGCAGATGGCCCACCTTGCACAGGTAGCCTTGATGAGAGTGCGCGCTCAGTAGCGCGTTGACCGCCGGGTCGAGTCGTTGCGCCACCTCGACGATCGGCCCCTTGAGCTGTGAGCAATCGGCCTGGTCGAAGGGCTCCGGGGTTCCGCCACCCTGATGAACCACGGCGACTATGGCATCGACGCCTTGCGCCTTGAGCTCAGGAACCAGGCGGTTGATGGCCTCGGCTTCATCCGTGGCGCGCAGCCCCTTCATGCCCGCGGCGCTGACAACGTCCGATACATCCCTGAGCACCGCGCCCACGAAGGCGACTTTCACTCCATGACTTTCCTCGACACGGTAGGCTGGTAGCAAGGGCTTGACTGTATCGGTATCGATCAGGTTGGCGGCCAGGTAGGGAAAGCCGCTGCCTGGGTAATCCTTTCGGAAACTGCAGGCCTTGCGCGGCCGGGGAGATTGGCAGCCACCGTTGACCTGGCGTAGAAGCTCGACCTTGCCTGCGTCCAGTTCGTGATTGCCGAGGCTGCTCAGCCGCAAGCCCATGGCATGCAAGGCCAGCAGCGTAGGCTCGTCGGCCCACATAGAGGAAATGGCCGGGCTGCCACCGATCAGATCGCCGTTGCCGATGAACAATAGCTGCGGGTCCTGCTTGCGCAGCTGATCGAGCATGCCGCCCAGGGTCGCGATGCCGCCCAGGTTCAGGGTGCGTTGGCTTCCTTGCGGGTCGCTGACTCGCCAGGGATTGGCCTGCAGGTACCCATGCAGGTCATTGATGGCGACAATGTTCACTTGCACAGGCGCCGGTGGTTCGCTCGGTGTCCGACTGCAGCCGGCGGCGAGCAAGGAAAGAAGCAAGCCCGCCAGGCGGGGATAACGCATCTTCATCATGAAAAGGCCGCGGTTTGTTCAGGGGGAGGGATGAAGCGTAGTAAAGGCGCCCGAAGGGTAGGGCGCCTACTCTCAGGCGGTACGGTACTGGGCGCCTTGTAGCGGGCGCTGGGCCGATTGATCGTCGACACCCCCCATGGCGGCCCGGATCAGCAGCATCTTGAGCTGATCATTGATACGGGCCAGGCGGTCCTGGAACAGGTTGTGAAAGATCACGCAGAACAGGGCGATGGCAATACCGAGACCCGTCGCATACAGGGCCGTACCGATACCCGCGCTTATCTGGCCAGGGTCAGACACGCCGGCGCTGGCCAATGCCTTGAAGGTATCGATGATGCCGAGAATGGTACCGAGCAGTCCAAGCAAGGGCGCGGCTGTCACGATGGTTTCGATGATCCAGAGGCTTCTGGCCAGCGGCGCCCGTGAACTCAGGTACTGGGTTTCGATCACATCGTCCAGATCCTTGCTGGTACCGCCGGCGCTTTTCTGCCGCAAAACTTCTTCCACCATGGTCAGTGGCAGGCTGGGTCGGCCGCGCTGCCCAGCGCTCAGGCCAGCATCGTTAGTGCCCGCTGGGCCCAGTTGCTCATAGAGCTGACGCGCCTGGCGCTTTACATAGGCGAAGTAGAGTCCGCGTTCGACAATGATGAACAGCGCGATGGCGACGGCCCCGTACATCACGTAGAACGTTACATCATGGAGCAGGTTGGTATTCATTCAAGCCTCCAGAGGCAAAACTAGAAATTGGCTTCCAGGGCGACGGTAATGGTGCGCTCGACGCCGACTATGTACGCCGGGTCGCCGTCACGGAACCCGTTATAGGTGGCGGAGTTGGTTTTCACCGTATACACGCCGTCCAGGTATTCCTTGTCGAACAGGTTGTCCACGTTCAGACGCAAGGTGGCGCTTTTGAATACGCGCTTGTCCACCGGCAGGTAGATGCCGGCGCCCAGATTGAACACAGTTCGTCCGGGGATGCTTTCGTCGTTGGTGAGGTCACCGTACATCTTGCTGGTCAGCTTGCCGCCGAAGGTTGCGTAGTAGAGGCCATTGTCCCAGCCAATGTTGGCGGCGAGCATGTGCTCGGGCACGTTGGCGAATTGCTTGCCGGAGGTAGGCAGGGTGACCAGGGTTCCATTGTTGTAGACCTGTAGGTCGTCCTGCTGGCGGGCCCGCGTGTAGGTGTAGGACGTGTAGTAATTGAAGTCGTGGGGCAGTAGCCCGCTCCATTCCAGTTCCAGGCCGTAGTTGTTGACCGTACCGGCGTTGATGTCGGTAGCGTCGCCGTTGACATCCTTTGAGGAAACCTGGCGGTTCTTAAAGTGCATGTAGAACAGGCTGGCCGAGAGCGTCATGTCCGGTTCGACGAAGCGCCAGCCCAGTTCGTGGTTCCAGCTGATTTCCGGCTTGAGGTCGATGGCGTCTTCGGAGGCGTCGTAGAGCGCATAGTTCTGCGGCACCCGCATGTTCCGCGAAAGGCTGTAGAACAGTTGGTTGCGGTCATCGAGCTGGTATTTCAAGCCGGCGTTGGGCAGGAACTTATCGTAGGTCTTGTTCCGCTTTTCCGGCGCCTCTGTGAGGCTGCCGTGGTTGGTGCCTTTGCGCTCCACGTTCAGGAAAGACAGGCCCGCGTTGAGGGTCCAGTCCGGTGCCAGGTACCAGGTGTCCTGTGCCCAGACCTTCTGCGCCGGCGTTTCGGTGAAGCGGTTGCGGCCCTGGACGATGTTGCCGTTGGCGTCTGTCACCTCATCGCTATCAGGCCAGATGCTGTCTGGATTGCCGCTGCTGTCGATGCCGATGAAGGGCTGGGTTTGCCGCTGCCGCGCATCCTCGTACCAGTAGCCGAACTGCAGGCTATGGTCGCCAAGGTCCCAGTTCACTTTGGTGGTGATCCCCGGGCGCCAGGTCTGTGTGCGTGAGGAACGGTAATACACGCCGCTATTGGCGGTGCCGTCAGCGTTGTAGTCGGCTGCCGAGCCGAGGTTGCTCAGGTCATACACCCCGCTGCTGCTGGAGCCGCTGTTGAGCGCATAACTGGAGCTGCCCACGCCTCCACCGTTGCCGTAGTAGTAATACGGGATGACGTCCATGGACAGGTTATCGGCCAGCTTGAAATGCGTGTTCAGTACAGCTGTGAAGGTCTCGAAGGGGTTCTGGGCCAGGCCGTAGTAGCTGGTGATCTTGCCGTTGGCATTGCGGGTGGCCACGGCCGGGTAGGGGTCGTAGTCGCGCCCAGACTGGGTGTATTGAGCCTTGGTCAGCTGGCTGTAGCTGTTGTTTTCCTGCTTGTGGTACTTGAGGATGAGGTTGGCGGTATTGCCGTTCTCGGCTTCGAAGAAGCTGTTCCATTCCACCTTGTCAGCGCGTACCGCGCCATTGCCCCGCCACTTCTGACCTTCCTCGTGGGACGCCGAAAGCCAGTTGCTCAGCCCGTTGAACTCACCGGTATTGACCCGAGCGAAGGTCTTGTAGGTGGCGTTACTGCCGGCGGTCTGCTTGACGAACACGCCTGCATCCTTGGTTGGCCGCAGGGTCACGATACCGATGTTGCCACCGCTGGAACCGATGTGAGGCGCATCCGCTTCAGACGCGCCCTGGGTGACGAAGATCTGGTCGATGTTCTCAGGGTCGCCGAGCAGGTTGGAATAAAGCGCGTAGTTGCCGGAGTCGTTGATGGGCATGCCGTCCACGCTCATGCCGACCTGGTCCGAGTTCATCCCCCGCATGGTGAAGCGAAAGCCCGAGAGGCCCGTGGCATCCTCGCTGGAAATGTTCAGGCCTGGCGTGTACTTGAGCTTGTCGATGGCATTGGCGGTGGCCGTCTGTTTGTCCAGGGCTTCCTTGGTCACCGTGGAGCGGGATTTGGCGCTGTCCTCTGGCACCATGTAACCGCCGCCCTGGGTAGCCTTGCCTTCGACCTTGATGGCGCCGATATCGGCGTCCTCGGTATCGGCGGCGAACACCATGCCGTGGGCCAGGCCAGCGGTCACCAGGGCCAGGGTAGTCTTGCTGAACTTCATCACATGCTTCCTATGCCGACCGTGCTTCATTGCACGCTGTAGTTGAAGGTGGCGGTAAAGCGCTGCTGATTGCGGCCACCGAAGGCTTGCTCAGGGAAAGGCTTGACTTGCTTGATGCGCTTGAGGCTCCCGGCCGCCGCCCGATTGAGCAGCATGCTCGAGGCGGGTGTTTCGATGCCTGAATCCAGTACGTTGCCGGCGCGGTCGACGAGCAGCCACACCACCACGTCGCCCTTCGGGCGCTCCAGGGAGGCCTGGCGACCGGTGGGGTACTGCTTGAAGCGGTCGATGTCACTGCGCAGCCCCTGCATGTAGTTGCCATCCAGGGCGGCGCTGTCGACACGCGGTGCTGCAAGTGCCGGCTTGGCTGGCGCGGGAGCGGGCGCCGACGTGGCCTGGGCCGTCTGCAGCGCGGGTGCCGGGCTGGCGGGGGCCGGTTTAGCCACCACTGCCTTGGGCTGGGCTGGCGCGGGCTTGGCCGAAGGCTTGGTCGGCTCAGGCTTGGGTCTGGGCTTGGGTTCGGGCTTGGCTGCCGGCTTTGGCGGTGGCGGCAAGGCGGCCTCCGGTTCCTCCTCCACAGGCGGCGGTGGCGGCTCCAGGGGCGCCGGTTCGCTGACGGGCTCGGGCTCGACCATGGCAAGCTGTACGGCGGATTCGTCGTAGACCGGCTCGATCTTCAGCGGTGTGGTGCGCAGAACCATCAGGCTCGCAGCCACGGCAATGGCCGCAGGCATGGCGCCCAGCCACTGGCGATTGCGATAGAGAAGATAAAGGCTCATGACTTACGAGTAGCGATGGAGACGGAGGTAAAGCCACCCGCGCGAAGGGTGTCCATGATCTGCACTAGGCGATCGACTTCCACGCCCTTGTCGCTGTTGACGATGACGGTGGTCTTGGTATCCGGCTTCTGCTGCGTCTTGAGGGCGGGCACCAGGCCCTCCACGGTGATGGCCTGGCCGTCGAGCTGAAGTTGGCCATCAACGCCCAGGGTGAGGATCGCCTTGTTCTGAGGCTTGAGTTGTTGCGCGCTACTGGCGGCGGGAAGCTGGGTCTTCATGCCCAAGGCCGGAATCACGTTCAGGCTGACCAGCACGAAGAACACCAGCAGGAACATCATCACATCGATCATCGGAATCAGCTCGATGTGGGCCTTGCGTTTTTCTGGCTCGTCCCAGGCTCTCATAGGGCCCCCTTGCTTTGAATGAAGCCGGGACACTAGCAATGGCTCATGAAAAATTTGTTAACAGAAATTTACGATTAAAAGGCTCTGCAGCAGGCTTTGGCGACGTTTTCGTGAACCTTTGAAGTTGTCATCAAGCGGCAATCCAGCCTGGCCATGCTCGGGCCATTTGACTGAGCGGATAACAGTGATGACCAGCAAAGCTTCGCCTTTTGACCCGGCCCGCCGGCAATTCCTCGGTGGCATGGTAGCCGGGGCGGGCTTGGCGCTACTGGGCAGCCGTGCGTGGGCCAGCGGCCTGGACTTTCCCTTTTCGCTGGGCGTGGCCAGCGGCGACCCGTTGCCCGACGGTTTCGTGATCTGGACCCGCCTGGCGCCGGTCGGGGCAGGGGGGCTTGAGGTTCCGTTACCCTCGGCCGTCCCGGTGCGCTGGACGGTCGCCAGCGATGAAAACATGCGGCAGGTGGTCAAGCGAGGCGAGGTCGTTGCCGAGCCAGGTTGGGCCCACAGTGTCCACGTGGAAGTGGCAGGCCTACAGCCTGGCCGCCCCTATTGGTACCGTTTCGAGGCCGCTGGCGAGCTAAGCTCCGTAGGCCGCGCGCATACCGCGCCAGGCTCCCGCAGCCTGGCGCCAGCGCGATTCGGGTTCGTTTCCTGTTCCCACTACGAGCTGGGCCATTTCAGCGCCTACCGGCACTTGTCGGCAGAGCAGCCAGACCTGGTGTTCTTCCTGGGAGACTACATTTACGAGTACTCCCTGGCGCCCGGGTCGGCCAAGTTGCTACGCGCCCATGACCTGCCGGAAGCCACTGACCTGGCCGGCTACCGACGCCGCTACGCCCAGTACAAGCGGGACCCGGACCTGCAACTGCTGCATTCCACAGCCCCCTGCGTGGTTACCTGGGATGATCACGAGGTGCAGAATGACTATGCCAATCGCTGGTCCCAGGACGCCGGTGTCGACCCCCAGGCATTCCTGCGCCGACGAGCAGCCGCTTACCAGGCGTTCTACGAGCACATGCCGCTACGTCGAAGCCATGCACCCCGCGGCCCGAACATGCGGCTTTATCGCCGGCTCGACTACGGCCGTCTGGCCCGTTTCCACGTGCTTGACGGTCGCCAGTACCGCAGCGAGCAACCCTGCATCCCGGCCAATGGTAGCCACCGCGGGCATGTCGCCAGCGCCGACTGTCGCGACCTTCAGGACCCGGCCCGCAGCCTGCTGGGTTGGGAACAGGAAGCCTGGCTCCGCCAGGGCTTGGCGCAATCCACGGCGCTGTGGAATGTGTTCGCCCAGGATCTGCTGGTGTCACCCTTGCTCCAGCGTGACCCTGCCAGCGGCGGTCTGGGGCACTGGACGGATGGCTGGGATGGCTATGCCGCGACCCGTCAGCGGTTGCTGGCGGCCATCGAGCACACCCGGGCGCGCAACCCGGTATTCTGGGGCGGGGACATTCATTCCTTCTGGGCCACGGACCTGCATCTCGGTGACAAGGTCGGCGACGGCAAGGTGGTGGCCAGTGAATTCGTCACCAGCTCGGTGACTTCGGATGGCCCGCCTTTCGAGGCGTTCAACGCGCTGCTGCCGCTCAATCCGCAGGTGAAGTTCTTCGACAGTCGACCCCGGGGCTACGTGTCAGTCACCTTGGATGACCAGGTCATGGATGCTCGCTTCCAGGCGATCTCCGAGCGTCGCGACCCGGCCGCCACCCTGGCCACGCTCAAACGTTTCCAAGTGGAGGCTGGACGCCCCGGCGTGCGGGTGTTGTAAAGCCTAAAGGCGCAGGCTCTCGGGCCCAGTGATCAGGGTTTCGATCCGGGTGCCGGTGGCCAGTTCCTCGTTGCTGAAGCCGTCATAGCTGGCCAGCTGGCCAAAGCGCAGCCCGGTCAGCTGCTCTATCTGCAGCACGCTGCGGCGGTAGGTGCGCAGGGCGCCGAACACCAGGTCCAGTTGGTCCAGTTCGCGGCTCTGGTCGATCATGTAGGCGCTCGCCGATGGCTTGCCGTCGTCGCCCAGGTAGGCCACCACCTTCCAGAACGCCTGGGGGATCTTCACGCCCCGGTACACGCGGTCGCCGTCGCTGAATACAGGGCCGGTGAATACCGTAGCCCGGGCTTTCCAGCGCTGGGTGTTGTCGAGGATGTAGTCTTCGAGCTCCAGCCAGGTCTTCTGGTTGAACGCGCTCATCTGCGGCGAGCAATTGGTGAAATGGAAGGTATCCGCGTTGGCGGTGGTGGCCTGCTTGCCCCAGTTCGGGTCCTGGCGGCGAACCAGGTGCCCACGATCCAGGCCATTGTTGGCATAGAGCGAGTCGCCTATCTGCGCCTCGATCGGTACCCGACCATCATAGGCCCAGCTGTCCCGGCTACGCGGCACTTCCACGGCCTGGCTGCCGTCGATGTTCACCCCCACGCACAAGGCCAGCCGGCGGGCGCGGGACAAGGTGATGGAAAAATGGGTGTAGTCCAGCCGGCTGCCGCCACCCGCCAGGGCAAGGACATCCCCGGCCAAGGCTTCGCTTGGGCTGGGCCAGGGCACTTGAAAGTCGCCGAGGAAATCGTCCTGGTAGCCTTCGCGGTCTTTCAACGAGGTTGCCGGTGTTACCCGCGGTCCAGCCGCGGCCTCGAGCAGGGTAGCGGTGGGAGAAACCGAGGCCGGCGTTGGCACCAGCGGGCGCAAATCGGCCAGGCGCGGGCGGTGGTCTAGGTCGATGTTCAGAACGGAATCCGGCACGGTGCGGCCTCTCGATGGAAAGTGAGACCTGTCAGTGCAGCACAGGATTGTGACAATTGCCGGTTTCGCCGCGAGAACCGCGTCGCCAGGCTGACGCCCCAGCCCCGCCTGCCGCGACGAGCGCCCGGGCATGCAGTTGTGATACAAGCGTGAGCAGACCGTGGACGCCTGCCGAGTTCGAGTGAGGCAACTAAAAAGAGGGCGAAGGATGAGTGCCAAAACTGTATTGATCACCGGTGCCAGCCGAGGTATCGGCCGGGCTACCGCGCTGGGTGCTGCCAAGCAAGGCTGGGGGGTGGTGGTAAACTACCAGCATGATCAGGTCGCTGCCGAATCAGTAGTCGAGCAGATACGAGCCGCTGACGGCCAGGCTTGGGCTGTGCAAGGCGATGTATCGGTCGAGGCCGATGTGCTGCGGATCTTCGATGAGGCCGAACGACGGGGGGCATTGACGGGCGTGGTGGCCAACGCTGGCATAGTTGCGCCTGGCGCTCTGCTGGCGGACATGCCCCTGGAACGTCTGCGGCGCATGTTCGATGTCAACGTCCTTGGGGCCTACCTGAGTGCGCGGGAAGCTGCGCGGCGGATGATGACCAGCCGTGGTGGGCAGGGCGGCTCCCTGGTACTGGTGTCGTCCATGGCCGCGGTGCTTGGTTCTCCCGGTGAATATGTAGACTACGCCGGGAGCAAGGGCGCGGTGGACAGCCTGACCATTGGCCTGGCCAAAGAGCTCGGCCCGGAAGGAGTGCGCGTGAATGCGGTGCGTCCCGGCCTGATCAATACCGAGATCCACGCCTCTGGCGGGCGACCGGACCGCGCCTGGGCCCTAGGCGTACACACGCCTCTTGGGCGACCGGGCACCGCCGAAGAGGTGGCCAGCGCGATCCTCTACTTGCTCGGTGATGATGCCAGCTTCATCACCGGTACCTTCCTGGACGTAGCAGGCGGTCGTCGCTAGGGAGCACTGTGTCTGCCCTGCCGGCAAGGCCGGTTCGCCAGCTGCCCCTGGCTCTCACCGAGGGCTACGCTCGCGGCTGAACCGCCTTCAACGGGTGGCCTGCCTGGCAGGCCGCGAGTATCGGCCAACACGATGCAAGCCATCGCCATAAAACATTGTTCCATCCCGTAGTCGCCTGGCTAGAGTGCGCACACCCAAGGCATCGGTAGCGTGCTCATGAATTCCAACCCTCTCAACGGCTGGCAGGTGGACCGCCAGCGTATCAACTTCGTTGGCCACGACCTGGAGCGCCCTGAGTGCATCATTGCCCAGCCGGACGGCAGCTTGTTCACCGCCGACGCGCGTGGCGGGGTCATGCAGATTTCTCCCAACGGTCAGCAGCGCTTGCTGGCCCCGCTGAACGCCACCCAGGGGGCAGCCGACTTCAACCAGCGCTATGTACAGTCCGCGGGGGCTTCCTTGCCCAATGGGCTGGCCCTTACCGAAGCGGGCGATTTCATCATCTGCAACTGGGGACTGGACCGGGTCGAACAGCTGGATCGCCAAGGGAAGCTGCGGGTGCTCTGTGACCACCTGGACGGCAAGCCCCTGGGCAAGACCAATTTCCCATTGCTCGATCGCCATGGACGGCTCTGGTTCAGCGTCACCACTACCCAGCAGCCCTGGACCGATTCCATCAATTCAGGCGTGCAGGACGGCTATATCGCCGTGATGGACGAGAAGGGCGTGCGAGTAGCTGCCGAAGGTTTCGCCGGCACCAACGAAATCCGCTTCGATGAGCATGAGCAGTGGTTGTATGTGGTGGAAAGCAACGCTCGGCGTATCTCCCGGCTGCGGCTGCGACCGGACGGCAGCCTGGGCGAGCGGGAGATCTTCGGGCCCCGTGAACTGCCTGGTTTCCCCGATGGCTTCGCTTTCGACAGCTTCGGCAACCTTTGGGTAACCTTGATCATGAGCGACGTGCTCATTGCCCTCACGCCGGAGGGTGACGTGCTCACCTTGCTAGACGACGGCGACCCCCAGGCGACCGCGACGCTCAACGCGCGCTACCGAGCCAGGACGCTGACGCCCGAAGTGATGCAGGCGGCCCGGGGCAGCCTGGCGCCCTGGATGGCCAGTATCACCTTCGGCGGCCCGGACCTGCGCACGGTCTATCTCGGAAGCCTGCTGGGCACCCGGATTCCTTGCTTCCGCTCACCAGTGGCGGGCCAGCCCTTGATTCACTGGCGCTGAGTCAGACTGCCCGGGTGACGCCGCCGTCGACGCGCAGATTCTGCCCTGTGATATAGCCCGCGCCTTCGCTGGCAAGGAAGGCGATGGTCGCGGCAATCTCCTCAGCCTTGCCATAGCGCTGCAAGGGTACGGCCCGGCGGCGCTCTTCGCTGGCTGGCAAGCTGTCGATCCACCCGGGCAGTACGTTGTTCATGCGCAGGTTGTCCTTGGCATAAGTGTCGGCGAAGAGTTTGCTGAAGGCGGCCAGGCCACTGCGGAACACCGCGGACGTGGGGAAGAGCTCGCTGGGTTCGAAGGCCCAGGCGGTGGAAATGTTGATGATGACGCCGCTCTTCTGTCGCTGCATGATCGGCGTCACCAGGCGGGTAGGACGGATCACGTTCAGCAGGTAGGTGTCCAGGCCCTTGTGCCAATCCTCGTCGCTGATGTCCAGGATGGGCGCCCGCGGGCCATGACCGGCGCTGTTCACCAGCACGTCTACCCGACCCCAGCGCTCGTAGGTAGCCTGCACCAGGCGCTGGAGATCCTCGCTGGATTGATTGCTGCCGGTGACGCCCACCCCGCCCAGGCGCTTGGCCAGGGCCTCGCCCTTGCCGGATGACGAAAGAATGGCGACCTTGAAACCGTCCGCGGCCAGGCGCTCGGCCGTGACCGCTCCCATGCCGCTGCCCGCGGCGGTGATGATGGCGACTTTATCTACAGGCATCGCATGTTCCTCCACTGAGTCGATGCACTAGGCTAACAACCTGATAACCGCTCAAGACAGCCAGCGGGCGCTGGCTCTGCCTATACAAAAACTACTGGCTCATCTGTGCCGGAGCCTGGGCTTGGCGAAGCAGCCACTCCATCACCGGGCGCAGGGCCGGCGGTTGCCCGGGTCTGCGCGGCCAGACCAGGTAGAAGGCCTTGTCGGCTTCTGCGTGCAGGTCGAACACCTTTACCAGTCGTCCGGCACGCAAGTCCGCGTCCACGAAGATGTCGCTGGCCAAGGCGATGCCTTCACCACTGATGGCCGCTTCGATAGCCAATGCTGTCTGGTTGAAGCGCAGGTTTCGCGCTGTGGGCTGGGCAGGCTTATGGAACAACCGGGCCATATAGGACGGCCAGGCGTTATGGGCGTCATGTAGCAGCAGGTACGCCTGCAGGTGATCGAGATCACCAGGCGCCCCGTGTTCGGCCAGCGTGCGCGGGCTGGCCACGGCCACCACCTTCGGAGCCATCAGCAGTCGCGCCTCGAGCCCTGGCCCGAAGGGCGGGTGGCCATAGCGCACGGCCAGGTCGATACCGTCGGTATGGAAGTGGGACAGCCTGTCCGTGGCCAAGACCCGGAGATCGATTTGCGGATGCGCTTGGCTGAAATGGCCTATCTTGGGGATCAGCCATTTGGCGGCGAAGGTGGGCGTCACGCTGATCGTCAGCTGGGCGGGCTGCGGCCGCAACCCCAGGGTGGCCTCCTGCAGCAACGCCAGCGCTTCACGTACGCTGGCGCTGTAGCGTCTGCCAGCCTCGGTCAAGCGCAGCCCCCGGGGCATGCGCTCGAAAAGCCGAATCTCCAGGCTTGCTTCCAGAGCGCGCACCTGCTGCGCCACCGCCGCCTGGGTGACCCCCAGTTCTTCGGCGCCGAGGCGAAAGTTGAGGTGTCGGCTCACGACTTCGAACACGCGCAGTGCGTTGAGCGAGGGTAGGGAGGTGAAACCGTCGGGCATCGAGACTCTCGTTCGATTGGTGGTCGGCTACCCTAGCAGCAACCGCACTTGCTTCACAGAACCCTACCGTCAGATGTGTGCCAAGGCGTGCATGGGTGTCTTTCGTTCAATACCCCGGCTCGCCACCGCCTTAGCCTAGCCTCTTCGTTCAATGGGAGTGTTAGGGATGAATGTGTTGGTTTCCATGGCGGCCTTTGCCTTGGCCGCTTCGATCACACCTGGGCCGGTGAACATCGTCGCTCTGGCCAGCGGGGCCCGCTTCGGTTTTCTCCGCAGCCAGGGCCATGTCCTGGGTGCCACCCTGGGGTTCGTCTGTCTACTGCTGTTCACCGGTTTCGGCTTGCGCGAACTGCTGGCGCAGTGGCCATTGCTGGTCGAACTGGTGCGCTGGGCGGGTATGCTCTTCCTGCTCTATCTGGCCTGGAAACTGGCCAGTGACAATGGCCAGCTTGGCGCCGAGGCCGCTACGCCGTCCCCGTCTTTCTGGCGTGGCGCGGCCATCCAATGGCTCAACCCCAAAGCCTGGCTGGCGGCCGTCGCCGGCATGGGCGCCCTGGTCGGCGACGGCCAGGCGTGGTTGATCTGGAGCTTCGCGGCCATCTACTTCCTGGTGTGCTATCTGTCGGTGGCCTGCTGGGTCTATGCCGGCGCCTACCTGGCCGCGCACTTGCGCAGCCCTGGCCGGGTGCGCCTGTTCAACCGTTGCATGGCCGCGGTGCTGGGCGGCTGTGCCTTGTCGCTGCTGCGGGGCTGAGGCCTTAAGGCACCATTCAAGACGAACTAGATCCCAGGTCACCGCTTTCAGTGCCGCTCCAGGCCAACAAGGGTCGTTTCCGGTTCTGTTGCACGACCTAGGCAATCTCAATGGTTGCGCGGGTCGTGCGCGAGGCCAGCTGGCGAACTTCGTATGGATTGCGACACACTCAGCCGACGATGAGCGTGCGCGATAGACGGCTCACTCAGCCTGCCTTCCCGTACAGGGTCTTTTCCTGTTCGATCATCCGATTGGCCAGGTACCAGTAGGCTTCACCCCAGGCATTCAGGATATCGTCGGTCGCCGCGTCGCCCAGCACATCCTTGATGGCCGGTAGCAGAGCATTGGCCACCGCTGGATAGTGCTCGGCCTTGACGTGGGTGGCCACATGCCGGGCACATATGTTGTCGATCGCGCCCTGGATCGCTTCGAGCCGATCCACGTTGTTGGCGAAGGCCAGGATAGCCGCCGCCAACCGCTTGGGCTGCTCGCCGGATTTGTGCGCCGCCTCGTCGAACAGGGATTTGATGTCAGGATCGACAAACAGGCGCTCGTACATACGCGTCGTGATCTCCACGCCGTGCTTTTGCAATACCGGGGCAGTGGACTTGATGGTGGCGATGATTTCAGGAGAAAGGGTGCTCATCTGGGGGATCCTTATAATTCCACATCAGGCGTGGGGAATTATAGACCAATTCCAGAGGATTCCTGCCCGCATCCGTGGGCGAGCCTGATGCTGTATGCATCTGGCCATCCTCAAGGCGCCAGCTACGCCCGATACTGCCCGGGCGTCACCGCCAGGTGCCGTTTGAAGGCGCGTTGCAGGTGCGCCTGGTCGGCGAAGCCCGCTTCCTGCGCGCAATCGGCGATGGCCGCGCCTTTGCGCAACCGCGCCTGGACGTGCTGGATGCGTCGGTTGACCAGGTAGGCATGGGGCGTCAGATGAAAGCGCTGTTCGAAGGCGCGGATCAGATAACCCTCCGAGAGGTTCGCTGCCTGGCAAATGTCGGCAAGGGTCAGGCTGCTTCGATAATGGGCATCTATATAGGCCGCTGCCCTTTCCACCCGAGGGCTGGGCCTGGCAGGGCGAGGCGTCGCGCCGCCAAGGGTGCGTTGCACCTGTATGAAGAACCTCAGCGCGGCCTCATGCTTGGCCAGCAGGTCGAGGTCCGGCGAAAGCAGGTCCGCATATAGCCCGGTCAGGTCCCTGAACAGACCTGACGCCTGGCTGAGCACTGGCGCCAGGGGCCTGAAGCGGCTATCCCCCCGCCCTTCGCAAGCCTCCTGTACCTCCCCGAACCAGGCGTCATCCACATAGAACATCACATAGGACCAAGGCTGGTCTTCGATGGGGTTGCAGGCATGAACCGCGCCCGGGTTCATGAGCACCACGGTGCCCTGGGCGATACGCAGTCGCTGGTCCTCGTGCAGGTACCAGCTCTGACCGGCAGTCACCGCGCCGATGGAAAACACCGCATGGGCATGGCGACCATAATGCAACTGGCGACCATCCTCGATGGCGCGCGCCTCTATGAAGGGCAGGCGCGGGTCTCGCCAGAAATGAGGAGTGGTGGAGTTCACGGGGCCTCCTGTCTCTGAAGCCATATCATCCTGGGTGCGCCTGGACTGCCCAGTAGGCCGGTCGCGGTCCAGGCCGTCGCTATCCAGGCGCAGGGTAATCGGTTTTCGGCCCGCGGCCCATAGCTTCCAGCCGAACGCTGCCGTAGCGACACTCTCGGTACAGCCGCTGCCTTGGCCTGAGCGTATACTGCTCGGCCCTGCTTCTACTGACCACAAGGACGTCACCGTTGCGCTACGACCTCACCAGCCTTGACCTTTTCCTGACCGTGGCGGAGGAGCGAAACCTGACCCGCGCCGCGCGCTTGCGTCACCTGGCGGTCTCGGCCGTGAGCAAGCGGGTGAGCGAACTGGAGCAGCAAGCCGGTGCGCCCTTGCTGGTTCGCAACGCCCGTGGGGTGGAGCTCACCCCGGCGGGGCAGTCCATGGTTTTCTATGCCCGTCAATTGAGACAGACCCTCGACGTCCTGGCCAATGAACTCGGGGATTACGCTACCGGCGTCAAGGGCCACGTGCATATACACGCCATCACCTCTGCGCTGTCGCAGTTCCTTCCTGGTGACATTGCCCGGTTCGCCCGCCTGTATCCCCAGATCAAGTTCGATATCGAGGAACAGGTGGGCAGCGCGGTGGTACGGGCGGTGGCCGAAGGGCGGGCCGAACTGGGGATCATCGCGCAGCAGACGCCAGCCCAGGGCCTGGAAACCGCCCCCTACCGCAGCGATGAGCTGATCGTCTTGATCCCGGCGGGCCATCCCTTGGAAGGGCGTCGCCAGGTCACCTTCGCACAGGCCCTGGACTACGAGCTGGTGGGGGCTCATCAGGACAGCTCGGTCTACCGACTGCTGGCGAGTGAAGCGCAGCGCCTGGATAAGCCCCTGCGCCTGCGGGTGCGTATCAGCAGTTTCGACTGCATGTGCCGGATGGTGTCGGCGGGGCTGGGCCTGGCCGTCATGCCGCGCAGCGTCGCCACACCCTACTTGCGCAGCCATAAACTGAAGACCCTCGGGCTACAGGAGCCCTGGGCGCATCGGTCCTTGCTGCTGGTATACCGTAAGTACGACGCGGCCTCGCCAACGCTGAAAACGCTGATCGACAGCTTGCAGCCGGAGCCTGAATAGCGTTCTCCGTTGGAGAACGCTGGCTTGCCAAACCATCAATTTTCATGGAAGCAGCCTGGCTCTACCATGCGGCCATAAAAGACCGCTCGCCGACCGGGCGGACATCCAGCCCTGACGAGCCTGCCGATGACCCAGATTGTTGCTTCCCTGACCAGCCACTTGCAGGTGGACGGCCAACGTTATGCCTATGTCGACCTGAACAAGCTGGTGCGCTCCGAGGTACTTTCGACATTGCCCTATGCCATTCGCATCCTGCTCGAGAATGTGGCGCGCTGTTCGCCACAAGCGCTACCCTCGGTGCTGGCTCGGGCCGAAGGCCATGGGCAGGACTGCGAGGTGCCCTTCCTGCCTAACCGCCTGATGTTCCACGACACCACCTGCCTGCCGGCCCTGGCCGACTTCGCCGCAATGCGTGACGCGGTCGCCGAGCTGGGCGGCGACCCTCAGGCCATGAACCCCATGATCCCGGCGGTGTTGACCATCGACCACTCGGTGATTGTCGAGCGGTACGCCGAATCTGGCGCGGTGGAGGACAACCTGGATATCGATTTCCGTCGCAACGCCGAGCGCTATCGCTTCATCAAATGGGCGCAGAAGAGCCTTTCCAATTTCGGCGTGATTCCCCCGGGCACCGGGATCATCCACCAGATGAACATGGAAGCCCTGGCCCAGGTGGTATGGGAGGGGCGCACCGCGGAAGGCGAGCCGTTGCTGCATCCGGATGACATGGTCGCGACCGATAGTCACACCCCCATGATCAATGCCATCGGCGTTCTGGGCTGGGGGGTGGGCGGCCTGGAAGGGCAGGCGGCCATGGTCGGCGAGCCGGTACCGATCAGTTTTCCTAAGGTGGTCGGTATCCGTCTGACCAACGCCCTGCGCCCCGGCGTTACCGCCACCGACCTGTCATTGCACGTGGCCCAGGTGCTCAGGCAGCGCCCGATGGTAGGGAAATTCGTGGAATTCACCGGGCCGGGCCTGTCCGGCTTGAGCTGGGCCGCGCGCGGAACCGTGGCCAACATGGCGCCAGAGTATGGCGCCACCGTAGTGTTCTTTCCCTTCGATGACGAAACCCTGGCCTACCTGGAGTTGACCGGCCGGCCTCAGGCACTGCTCGACAAGGTCAAGGCCTATATGCGTGCGCAGCCACTGTGGCGTCGGGATGACCTGCCGCAGCCACGCTTCGACGAATTGATCGAACTGGACCTGGCCAGTATCGAGCCAAGCGTGGCCGGCCCCCATCAGCCTCACCAGCGGCAGCCCCTGTCCGCTGCCGCGGCCTCTTTCAAGGAGGGCGTGCTCGGAGGCGGGCGGTTGATCGCCGGCCCCGCGCCCCGTGAGTTCTTCGAACCGGCCTTCGCCGAGCCCATCACGCACGGCGCCGTGGTGATTTCCGCCATCACCAGCTGTACCAACACGGCCAACCCGGCGCAGATGATCCAGGCCGGCTTGCTGGCCCGCAGGGCTCAGCGCCTGGGACTGACCCGCAAGCCCTGGGTAAAGACATCCCTGTCGCCCGGTTCGCAGGTGGTTGCCGATTACCTGGGCGCCGCTGGCCTGCTGGAGGATTTTGCCGCGCTGGGGTTCGATCTGGCGGGTTTCGGCTGCATGACCTGCATCGGTAACTCCGGGCAACTGGAACCGCGCGTGGAAGCCTTCGCCGACCAGGGCCTCAAGGGTGTGGTAGTACTCTCAGGCAACCGCAATTTCGAAGGGCGGGTCAACCCCAAGGTGCCGGCCGGCTACCTGGCCTCCCCAGCCCTGTGCGTAGCCTATGCCATCGCAGGGCGTATCGATCTGGACCTGACCACCGAGCCGCTGGGCAAGGATCCTCAAGGCAACGCACTGTACCTGGCTGACCTGATGCCGGACGATACCGAGGTGGCAAGCGAGCTGGCCAGGGTGGTGCAGCCAGGGTTCTTCCGGGAGCGGCTGGCCACGCTTTGGGACGGAACCCATCATTGGCAGGCGCTTTCGGCCGAAGGCAGCGTGCGCTTCCCCTGGAGCCCGGCATCCACCTACCTGCGGCGACCGCAATATCTGGTCCAGGTGCCACCGGCGCCGCCCTCCACCCTGGCGATTACGGGCGCTCGACCGCTGCTGCTCTTGGGCGACAATGTGACCACTGACCATATCTCGCCCGCCGGCGCCATTCCTGCCGAAAGCCTGGCCGGCCAGTGGCTGCTGGAACGGGGCGAAGATCCGCGAGACCTGAACCAGTACTCGACCCGGCGCAGCAACCATGAGGTGATGCTGCGTGGCGCGTTCACCAACCGCTCGGTGAGGAACCTGCTGCTGGGCGATGCCCAGCCGGGCCTGGGCGCCTGGGCCTGGAATGCCGATCACAGCCAGTGCCTGCCATTGTTCGAGGCCGCGCAAAGCCATGCCCGGGCGGGCACGCCCATGGTGGTGTTCGCCGGCATCAACTACGGTGCCGGCTCCAGCCGGGATTGGGCGGCAAAGGCCCAGGCGCTGCTCGGCGTCAAGGCCGTAGTGGCCCGGAGCATCGAGCGCATCCATCGTAGCAACCTGATCGGTATGGGGGTGTTCCCTTTGCTGTTTCCGGCTGGCGCCAGCGCCGAGGACCTCCAGCTCACCGGGCAGGAGCAACTGGACTTCCTCGGACTGGACGAGCTCACTGTAGGCCTGAACACGGTGGGGCTCAGGGTGAGCCGGAACGCTGGACAGTACAGTGAACATGCCCTGCAGTTGCCTATCGACTCCCAGCAGGAACTTCATTACCTGCGCCACGGGGGCGTACTGCCCTATGTGGTCCGCAAGGTGGTAGCGCTTACTGCCTGAGCGGCCGGCACTACAGGCCTCCTCCATTCCCTCACGAGAATTTTCCATGTACGCCTATGTCGGTTCACGCACCACTCGCGAACGCAACGCCCGCGGCGACGGCATCACCGTTTTCCGCGTGGATCAAGAGCAGGGCACACTGGGCCTGATCCAACTCGTCGAGGGTCTGGTGAATCCCTCGTTTCTGGCCCTCAACCGTGCCGGTACGCGGCTGTACACGGTGCACGGTGACCAGAGCGAGGTCAGTGCCTTCACGGTAGCGCCTGGCAGCGGCCGCCTCAGCCTGCTCAACCGGCAGAGCTGCCATGGCAAGAACCCGGTGCATCTGGCACTGGACCCCAGCGAGCGCTATCTGCTGATCTCCAACCACATCAGCGGTACCCTCGCGGTGCTGGCGCTGGCCGAGGACGGTCGCCTGGGTGAGCTGGTCCAGCAGGTGATCCTGGAAGGACCTATCGGGCCGCACCGGGTGGAGCAGCCGTTCGCCAAGCCTCATTTCAATCCATTCGACCCTTCGGGTCGCTTCGTCCTGGTGCCAGACAAGGGCCTTGACCGCATTTTCAGCTTCCGCTTCGACGGCGGCCGGTTGTCCCCGGCCCAGGTGCCCTTCACCCTCACTCGGGAAGGCGCCGGGCCCCGGCATATCGCAATGCACCCCAAGGCCGAGTTTGCCTATGCGGTCAACGAACTCGACTCGAGCCTCACCGCTTATCGCTTCGATCCGCGCAATGGCGCGCTTGAGCCCCTGCAAGTGTTGCCGTCGTTACCTGATACCTACACGGGTAACAGCCGCGCCGCCGAAGTTGAAGTCTCTCCCTGCGGTCGCTTTCTGTATGCCTCCAACCGGGGCGCCGATAGCCTGGCGGTTTTTGTAATCGACCCGGTCAGCGGACATCTGAGCCCATGCCAGTTCATGTCCAGCGGCGGCAGGACACCGCGTTTTTTCACCCTGACCCCTAACGGCCGCTTCCTCTTCGCCCTCAACGAGGACAGCGACACCCTGGTGGCCTTCGCGGTAAACCCGGACACCGGAGCACTGAGCGCCACCGGCTTCCGACAGGCCGTGGGCAGCCCGGTGTGCATGGTGTTTTCCAGGTAAGTCAGCTATGACAAGAATTGGCATTCGGACAGGAGCGCCGAATGTCATCCAAACGCCAGCGGGCGGCTGCACGGCGCCTTGATCAACTCTGGAGATTCTCATGCTCGACCGTTCAACCACTGTATTGGACCAGTTGGCCCCAGCTGGCGTGCTGACCGCGGCCATCAACTACGGCAATCCCGTGCTGGCCCAGCGTGGCGCGGATGGCCGGCCAGCCGGTGTTTCCGTGGACCTGGCCACCGCCCTGGCCAGGGAACTGGATGTGAGCTTGAACCTGATTACCTTCGATGCCGCCGGCAAAGTGTTCGCGGCCCTGGAGCAGCAAGCGTGGAACCTGGCGTTTCTGGCCATCGAGCCGGTGCGCGAGGCCCAGATCAGCTTCAGCGAAGCTTACGTGATCATCGAGGGTACCTACCTGGTGCGGCAAGAGGCGCCCTTCCAGCACGTAGCTGACCTGGATCGGCCAGGCGTACGTATCGCCGTGGGGGAGGGGGCCGCCTACGACCTGTTCCTCAGCCGCAGCTTGCAGCAAGCGGGCCTGGAGCGCGCCGACACCTCCGCGGCTGCCGTGGACCTGTTCCTGGAGCGAGCCCTGGAGGCCGCCGCCGGAGTCCGCCAGCCCCTGGCCGAGGTCGCCGCTGCCCAGCCTGGCCTGCGGGTGCTGCCGGACAGTTTCACCAGTATCCGTCAGGCCATGGCCGTGCCGCGGGGTCGGGACGCGGCGGCGGCCTATGTGCGCGATTTCGCCCGGCGCAAGGTGGCAGACGGTACGGTAGCGGCAGGATTGGAGCGCAGCGGGCAAGACCCTCGCTGTGCGCGGGCCTAGCCTGCCTGCAGGATCATGGCCGCAGCCTTCTCGCCGATCATGATGCAGGGCGCGTTGGTATTGCCGCTGACCAGGGTCGGCATGATGGAGGCGTCCGCCACGCGCAAGCCTTCGAGGCCGTGGACTTTCAAGTCGGGGCCGACCACGCTCAGCGGGTCCTGGCCCATCTTGCACGTGCCTACCGGGTGGAACACAGTGGCGGCATGCTCCCGGATATAACTGAGCAATTGCTGATCGGTTCGAACATGCTCGCCGGGGAGCATTTCCTTGCCCCGGATGCCATCGAACAGCGGCTCGGCCAGGACCTTGCGTGCCAGTTTCAAACCTTCCACCAGCACCTGGGCGTCCTCAGGATGGGCCAGGAAGTTGAAATCGATGGCCAGGTGCCCGTCGTTCCGCAGGCGCAGCTCGCCAATGCTCCTGGGCCGTAATACACAGGTGTGCACGGCGTAACCATGCCCCCACTCGAACAGTCGACCACGATGGCTGCGATAGCCGGGAACGAAGTGGAATTGGACGTCGGGTATGTCTTCTGCCAATGGGGTACGGGCGAAGCCGCCAGCCTCCACATAGTTTGTGGTCAGCCAGCCCTTGCGCGAGCGCAGGTAACGCCAGGGCGCGCTGAGGATGCTCGGTAGCGCGCCCAGGGAAAAACCCAGGGTCAGCGGGCTTCTGGAGCGAACGGTGACCAGGCCGTCCAGGTGGTCCTGGAGGTTCTTGCCGACGCCAGGCAGGTGGTGACGCGTCGCCACGCCCGCGGCCCTGAGCTCTTCTTCAGGGCCGATCCCCGAGGCCAGCAGCAAGTGGGGGCTGCCCAGGGCGCCCGCGCTGAGAATGACCTCCCGCGCCGCGCCGAGGGTTTGTGCCTGGCCAGCGCGTACCCCATTGACGCCAGTGACCCGCCGGCCTTCCAGCGCAAGCGACAGCACCTTGCAATCCGTAAGCACCGTCAGGTTCGGCCGATCCAATATGGGCTGCACGAAGGCCCGGAAGCTGGACAGGCGCTTGCCGTCCTTCTGGGTGAGGTGATAAAGGCCGCACCCCTCGAGGGTGGCCCCATTGAAGTCGTCATTGCGCCGGATACCCACTTGTTCGGCTGCCTTCACGAACAGCCGGGACACCGGGTTCGGGTCCTTGGGCGCATCGATGCACAGCTCGCCCTGGGTACCATGATGCTCGGAGCTCTGCCCCAACAGGTTGCGCTCGGAGCGCTTGAAGTAGGGCAGTACGCTGTTCCAGTCCCAGCCAGGGCAGCCGGCGGCGGCCCAGCGGTCATAGTCGCTGGCATGGCCACGAATGTAGATCATGCTGTTCATGGAGCTGGACCCGCCGAGCATCTTGCCTCGGGGCGTGTGCAGGCTCCGCCCGTTCAGGCCTTTCTGGGGCGCGGAAAAGAAATTCCAGCTATAGGTTTTACTCTTGTAGAGCGTGATGGTGCCGGCCGGCGTCTGAATGCGCGGGTTGTTGTCGTGGCTGCCCGCCTCGATCAGGCATACACGGGTGCCGGGGTCAGCGCTCAGGCGGTTGGCCAGCACGCAGCCGGCCGAACCCGCGCCCACGATGATGTAGTCGAATGTGTCCATTCGGCGCTCCTGCTGGATGATCGGTACCGGCCGCTCATGGCCGGCAAGGCCGGGGGATAACCCCGAGGTCAGCCTTGGCGGAACTGGAACCAGGTGGTCTTGAGCTGGGTGTACTTGTCGAACGAATGCAGGGACAGGTCGCGACCGAAGCCCGATTGCTTGCCGCCGCCGAAGGGCACGGTCACGTCCAGGGCATCCACGGTGTTCACTGAAACCGTGCCAGCGTTCAAGCGCCCGGCCACGCGGTGGGCGCGGTTGAGGTCGTCGCTCCACACCGAGGCGGCCAACCCGTAGATATGGTCATTGGCCAGGGCCACGGCTTCATCCTCATGGTCAAAGGCGGTCACCGCCAGCACGGGGCCGAACACCTCCTCCTGGGCCAATGCCTGCCGTGGACTGACGTCGGTGAAGATGGTGGGCTGGATGAAGTTGTTCGAGCCATTGATGGTCAGTTGTTCCCCGCCGGTGACCAGCCGCGCCGAGCTGGCCTTGGCCCCCGCGATGTAGCCGAGGATGCGTTCGGTCTGCCGGGCGTTGACGATCGCGCCCATGGGGCTGGCCGGGTCCAGCGGGTCGCCGGGCTGCCACTGCCGTGTCTTGTCGGCCAGGCGAGCGACGAACTCATCATGGATCTCGCGTTGCACCAGCAAACGCGAATTGGCTGAGCATACCTGGCCCTGGTTGAAGAAAATGCCAAAGGCGGCTTTTTCAGCGGCAAGGTCCAGATCCTGGCAGTCGGCGAAGACCAGATTGGGGCTTTTGCCACCGCATTCGAGCCACACCTGCTTCAGGTTGGACTGGGCCGCGTACTGCATGAACAGCTTGCCCACGGCGGTGGACCCGGTGAAGGCCAGGGCGTCTATGTCCGGGTGCATCCCCAAGGCACGACCGGCCTGCTCGCCCAGGCCGGTCAGCACACTGAGCACGCCTTCCGGCACGCCGGCCTCCAGGGCGAGCTGGGCCAGGCGCAGGGCAGAGAAAGGCGACTGCTCCGCCGGCTTGAGCACCACGCTGTTGCCAGCGGCCAGGGCCGGAGCCAGTTTCCAGGCGGCCATGTCCAGCGGAAAGTTCCAGGGCACCACCGCGGCGATCACACCCAGTGGAGCTCGGGTAATAGTGGCCAAGGCCGTCCGGGCGGTAGGCGCCACCTGATCGTAGAGCTTGTCCAAGGCTTCGCCGTACCAGGCCAAGACACTGGCCGCGCCAGGCACGTCCAGGTTGTAGGCATCCATGACCGGCTTGCCCATGCTCATGGCGTCGAGCAGGGCCAGTTCTTCGCGATGCGCCATCAGCAGGTCCGCCAGACGGAGGAGTACGGCCTTGCGCTCGCGAGGCGGCCTGTTCGCCCAGGTTCCTTGCTCGAAGGTACGGCGCGCTAGCCTGACAGCTTCGTCTGCTTCGGCCGCACCGCAGGCGGCCACGCGCGCCAACAGGCGATCAGTGGCCGGGTCGATCACATCGAAGGTTTGGCCATCGGCAGCAGTTCGAGCACGTCCGCCAATCAGGGCGGTATCGATGAAGGCCTGGTTCTTGGCCAGGCGTTGCCAGTCTGCGTGCTTCATCAGGCTCACTATCCTCTCGAGTCAATGGATCGCTAGCGAAATATTGGCGCAACGAGGTGGCCGGATAAAATATTAAAAATATATTGAAGAACAATAAAAATGCTCTTCAGTACGCACTTTCCGGGTGCGCCTGCACTATAAAAGACCCTGGCTGCGCGCAAGCCGATTTAAAACTTTAACCCGGCCGCAGGCACGCCTAGAATCGCTGTACGTTTTCGTTGCCCTGTCTGGGAGTTGAAATGGCGGCCTATAATCTTCGCCAACTCAAGTATTTCATCGCCACCGTAGAATGCGGCAGTGTGGCGCAAGCCTCGCGCAAGCTCTATATCGCGCAGCCTTCGGTCTCCACCGCCATCAAGCAACTTGAAGAAAGTTTCGGTGTGCAGTTGTTCATTCGCCACCATGCCCAGGGCATGTCACTGACCCCAAGCGGCTCCCGTTTCTATCGCAAGGCATTGGAGCTGTTGCGAGTCGCCCATGAATTCGAGCAGAACGCCCTGGCCGACAACGATGTGGTAGCAGGGCAGATCGACATCGGTTGCTTCGAAACCGTGGCGCCCCTTTACCTGCCCAGGCTGATCGCCGGCTTTCGTGATCGTTGGCCGGGGGTCGAAATTCGCATTCGCGACGGTGAGCAACAGGAACTTGTACAGGCCCTCACCGCCGGCAGCATCGACCTGGCCATTCTCTATGAGCACGAGCTGGACGCTACCATCGAAACCGTTTCGTTGATGCCGCCACAGCAGCCCCATGCGCTGCTTCCGGAGGGGCACCGCTTCGCCCAGCAGGCCAAGGTATCGCTCAGTGACCTTGTGTTGGAACCGATGATCCTCCTCGACGTACTTCCCAGTCGCCACTACTTCGTGAGCATCTTCCAGGAGCAGGGGCTCACGCCCCACATTCTGTTCAGTTCACCTTCCATTGAAATGGTCAGAGGCATGGTGGCCCAAGGGTTCGGTTTCTCTATCCTGGTGACCAAGCCTTTCTCGGAGTTCGCCTACGATGGCAGGCGGGTAGTGTGCGTGCCCTTGGCGGAAACCGTCACCGGTTCCGGCCTGTCCGCCGCCTGGCTGCGTCGTAGCCAGCTGACCAAGCCGGCGCAGCTGTTCGTGGACCATTGCCAGAGGGAACTGGCGGCGGTGGGGCGGGGCCATGTGCAAGAGACAGTGCAGATACCATAGCCCTCGATCGATGCCCTTCGAGCATGGCATCAGAAAGGAGAAGTTCGTCAGCTAGCGCCGACCCCCACCGGCGTGAATGCCTACTTCGCCGAACAACGCCCACGGCGAACGAGAGGAGTCAAATCGCAGCCTCGCAGCGTCAGGCCCCGCTTTCGCAGGCATAGGCCAGCACCCGTTCCAGCATGAGGTCGCAGGCATCGAGCTGGTCCTGGCTGACGTATTCGTCGGGTTTGTGGCCTTGCTCCATGCTGCCGGGCCCGCACACCACCGTGGGAATTCCCGCGGCATGGAACAACCCGCCTTCAGTGCCGAAGGCGACGGTACTGAACGTATCGGACCCACAGAACCGTGCGATCAGCATCGCTGCCTGGCTATGCGGATCGGTGGCCAGGCCCGGGTAGGCCGACAAAGGGGTGAATCGAATGGTGCTTTGGCTGCTTACCTGGCGCATGCGCGGCAACAGCTCGGACTGGGCATAGCCCTGCAGGCGGTCGCTGACCTGGGTCGGGTCCTGGTCGGGGAGGGCGCGCACTTCAAAGTCGAAACGGCAATCCTCAGGCACGATGTTCAGCGCCTGGCCGCCGCTGATCACTCCGGTCTGCACGGTGCTGTACGGCGGGTCGAAGCGCGGGTCCCGCTTTGCCTGAAGTTCCACGCCGATGCGGCCAAGCTCTGTCATCAACCGCGCGGCGTACTCGATGGCGTTCACGCCCTGGGGCGCATAGGCCGAGTGGCAGGCATGGCCATGAACCTCGCAACGCATGGCCAGCTTGCCCTTGTGGCCGAGTACTGGTGTGAGCCCGGTCGGCTCGCCGATGATGCACAGCATGGGTTTCACCGGTCGGCTGGCCAAGGCGGTGAGCAGGGCGCGTACGCCAAGGCAGCCTACCTCTTCGTCATACGATAAGGCGACATGCACAGGCAGCCGCAAGGATGCGCCGACCAGCTTCGGTACCAACGCCAGGACGCACGCAATGTAGCCTTTCATGTCGGCGGTGCCGCGTCCGTAGAGGCGGCCGTCGCGCTCGGTGAGCTCGAAGGGTGGTAGCGTCCAGGCCTGACCCTCCACCGGCACTACGTCGGTATGGCCGGAAAGCACGATGCCAGGGCGATCGCCGGGGCCGAAGGTAGCGAACAGGTTGGCCTTGCTGCGCTGAGCGTTGTATACCCGCTGCACCGTTACCCCGAAGCCTGCCAGGTACCGCTCGATGAAATCGATCAGCGCCAGGTTGGACGCTCGGCTGGTGGTATCGAAGGCCACCAACCGCTCGAGCAGGCCCCGGCTGTCAAAGGGCATCGCGATCATCTGTCGTCTCCGGGTACGCCATAGCCTGGCGCCCTGGAGGGGTCGAGGGCACGGTCGATATAGTCCTGCAGTTGCGGACGATATGCCGCCCACAGCCGGGCCAGCTCGGCGATAGGCTGCTGGTCGGCCCAATCGACCCGAAGGTTCACGATGGGCCAGGTCAGCTCGCCGACCACCACCAGCGCGGCCGAATGGACGGGACCGGCTTCGCCACCCGCGCCCTGGCCGGCCTTCAGTGCTGCCAGCAGTCGGTCGGCCAGTTGCCCTTCAGCCCGCTCGAACGCCTGTACCATGGCCACGATCACTGCGGCATCGGCCAACATGTTGCCGGCGGCTACGCACTGCTCCCCGGCCACGGCATGATGGGTACCCAAGGTTTGTCCACCACTGAAGTGAGCGGTGCGCCCCAGATGGTCGATGGCGGTGAGCTGGCGGTACTGGCTGTAGCCATTGCGGTTGAGCGCCGCATCGACCGCTTCGGCCGGCGCCAGGCCGGCCTGCAACTGGTCCAGTACCTCAGGACCCAGGGCCGGCAACGTGATGTTCTGGCTGGCCACCGCGCCCACCCCCGGGCGCAGCCAAGGGCAGCGCGCGCCCACGGCGATGCTCGAAGAGCTGATGGCAACGCCCAGCTGGCCGGTTTCAGCGCAGCGCGCGACTATGGAAAAGGTCATCTAGCCTCCATCTGTTGCGGGATCACCGCGATCACGTCGATTTCCATCAGCCACTGGGGCTGGCCTAGCGCTGAAACCACCAGGCCGGTGGAAATGGGAAAGACCCCTTTGAGCCATTTGCCCACTTCCTGGTACACCGGTTCACGGTAGCGCGGGTCTATCAGGTAGGTGGTGGTCTTCACGATGTGGCTCAGGTCGCTGCCCGCTTCCTCCAGCAGTTGCTTGACGTTGCGCATGGCTTGTTCAGCCTGGGCGCGGGGGTCGCCCAGGCCGACGAGGTTGCCCTCGAAGTCAGTCCCTACCTGGCCGCGCACATACACGGTATTCCCGGCTCGCACGGCCTGGCACAGGTCATTGTCCAGGGTCTGGTTGGGGTAGGTGTCCTTGGTGTTGAACATGCGAATCCGGGTATGGGTTGGCTGCGCCATGGTCACACTCCTGCTACGGCTGAACGTTTCAACATGAGAGGCGCCTCGGCCGGGTCGGCACTAGCCACGCATTGAGGACCGCCGCGGTAGGCTTCGTACTTGCGTTGCTTGGCAATGTGCTCGCCAATGTGGCGGGCGTCATGCCACACACCCCAGATGAAGGCCGAGCCACGCCGCGCCAGCCACGGCAGGCCAACGAAGTAGATGCCAGGTTCGCTGGACAGGCCGCGCTGATGCACTGGCCTGCCCGCCGTATCCAGGCCGAGGCCTTGCAGCCAGCTGAAGTCGACTGCATAGCCGGTGGCCCAGATGAGGGTGCCGACCCCGGCCGCGGCCAGGTCCAGGCTCGACAGCGGTTGGTTTACGCAAGGCGGGTCCGGGTAGCGGCGCCGCGCTTCGGGATCTTCGGGCAGGTCCAGGCCATTGCGGGCGATATAGGCATCGGCGGCGTCGAGCAGGGCCAGGTAGTTGTCATCGCCACGGGCCAGGTTGTCGGCCAGGTCCGGGGCGAAGCGCGCCACGCCCTGATCGAACGCCTCGGTAACGCCGACCAGGGTGATGCCCTGATGAGCCAGGGCCCGGAAATCCACGGTGCGGCCGCCGTGGGCGCCGCTGACCGCGATGGTCACATGTTCGCGCCCTGGCTGGCGCACCTCGGCATCCCACTCGCCGAGCACGCCGAGCCACCAGCAGAAGTCTCGTCCACGGTAGGCGCGCGGTGGCCGGTCGTGGGCACCGACGGAGAGATACACCTGTCGGCCCGCGGCGCGCAGTTCGTCGGCGATCTGCACGCCGGATGAGCCGGCGCCCACCACCAATACCGCTCCAGGGGGCAGCTGTTGCGGGTTGCGGTAGTGGGCCGAATGCAACTGCAGCAGCTTTTCATCAAGGGGCGCGATGGCCGGAATCACTGGCCGCTGGAAGGGCCCCGTGGCGGCGACCACTCGCTCAGCCTGCAGGGTGCCGGCGCTGGTGTGCACAGTGAAGCCGGGACGGCCCAGATTGCGGATCACGCTCTTGACTTCAACGCCCGTGCGGATGGGGGCCTCGATCTGTCGGGCGTAGGCTTCGAAATACTCGGCCACCTGATCTTTGCCAGCGAAGGCGTCCGGGTGCACCTCAGCGAATTCCATGCCGGGAAACCGGTCGTGCCAGGCCGGGCCGTTGGCGACCAGCGAATCCCAGCGGCCCGTGCGCCAGGCTTCGGCGATGCGGCTGCGCTCCAGCACCAGGTGCGGCACGCCCAATTTGCCCAGGTGTTCGCTCATGGCCACGCCCGCCTGGCCCGCGCCCACTATCAGAGTATCTACGACAGTTTTATCCAAGCTCATGTTCAAGTGTCCGTGGAGTAGCCGATTTCGACAAGGCCAGACTAAGAGATGCCGCCACCGAGGGAAAATAGTATTAAGCTGGACGTTGTATATGATTAAGCTAAGTATCGATAAGTTGTGGCTGTGCCATGAAGCCGGGTTTAATGCGCGTTGCCATCATGCAATAAATGGAAGATGCTCTTTTTCATGGCAATGAAGCTGGGGTCCATCACCATATCAAGATGACGCGGCCGCTCGATAGGCACATTCAGTACCTGCTTTATTCGCCCAGGGCGGGCGCCCATGGCGAAGATCTGATCGCCCAGGAGAATGGCTTCATCGATATCATGGGTAACGAACAGCACGGTTTTCTTGCTGTGTTCCCATACCTTGAGCAGCAACTGCTGCATCTGCAGACGAGTCTGGCTGTCCAGCGCACCGAAGGGCTCGTCCATAAGCAGTATCTGAGGGTCGTTGGCCAGGGCCCGCGCGATGGCCACCCGCTGCTTCATGCCGCCGGACAGCTGCTTGGAATAGTTGTCGGCAAAGCGTGTAAGGCCTACCTCGTTGAGGTAATGCTCGACCATCTCCTTGCGCTCAGCCGCGCCGACCTTGCGCCGCTTGAGCCCGAATTCGATGTTCTGCCGTACGGTCAGCCAAGGGAACAGGGTATAGGCCTGGAACACCATGCCCCGGTCCGGGCCCGGGCCGTCCACTGGACGGCCATTGACCAGGATCTGCCCGGAGCTGGCTTCGGCAAGTCCCGCCGTCAGGTAGAGCAGGCTGGACTTGCCACAGCCCGAAGGCCCCACCAGCACGGCGAATTGCTGCTCCTTCACTTCAAGGGAGACGTTTTCCAGCGCGTAAAATTCTCCGCCGTCGGGGGTGGGGTAACGCAAGCTGACGCCTTCGACCTTCAGGCAGGTGGCGGCACCTGGCGCGGGCGCTTGCGTGGGAAACGTGAGCCGGTCGGTCGCGGCGGTTATTGAGCCCATGCTGCTACCCTCAAGCGAAGAAGTCGGAACAGTTGGTCGGTGATCAGGCCGAGCAGGCCGATCACCGCGATGGCGAGGAAGATCACATCTACCTGGAAACCGCGCATGGCCTTCAGGCTCAGGTAGCCAAGGCCGCTGGAGGCGGCCACCAGCTCAGCCACCACCAGATAGGTCCAGGCCCAGCCCATGGTCACCCGCAAGGTGTCGAGGATCCCCGGCACCGAGGCTGGAGCGATGACGTGCACCAGGGCATCCCGACGGCTGGAACCCAGGGTGTAGGAGGCGTCCACCAGGTCCTTGGATATGCCGCGGGATACGTCGGCGATCATCACCAGTTGCTGGAAGAACACGCCGAAGATGATGATCGAGACCCGTTGCTCCAGGCCGATGCCGATCCACAGGATGAACAGCGGCACGAAGGAGGTCACCGGCAGGTAACGAATGAAGTTCACCACCGGCTCCAGGAACGCCTGGGCCACGCGGAAACTGCCCATCAGCAAGCCCAGGGGGACCGCTACCACCGAGGACAGGATGAACCCGACCATCACCACTTCGACACTGGCCCATACGTGCTCGCCCAGGGCGCCGTCCCGGGACAGGCGCAAGGCGGCATCCACCACGGCGCCAGGCGTGGGCAAGAACATGGCGGGCACCACGCCGCCGTAGGACAGCCCGGCCCACAGGCCGATCATCAGCGCCCAGGCCAGGGCGCTGGCACCCCAGACTACCGGGGCGGGCAAGGCAGTCTTGGGGGTGGCGCAGCGGTTGATCCAGGAGGATCGCTTGGACATGGCAGGCTCCTTACTTGGGCGTGACGAAGCGGTTGTCGACCAGATCGTCGAAACTGACGTTGAACGTCTTGCCCTGGAGTGCGCTGGCCGCCTCGTTGGCAAGCTTGATCACGCCGGCGGCGTCGCCCTGCTGGCCGACGCTGCCAAGCAGCTTCTCGCTCATCGCCTGGTCATAGAAGCGCACACCCTTGGCGGCCGCGGCCAGTTCCTTGGGGTCTGCAAGGTAGCCGCCAACGCCCTTGGCCATGATGGCGTAGGCCTCGTCGGGATGATCCTTGGTGTACTGCACCGCCTTGTAGAGGCCATTGACCAGAGCCTTGACGTCGCCCGCCTGCTTGTCGATCACGTCGCAGCTCAGGGCAACCACGTCCACGATCACGCCTGGGGTAGTGCTGCTGTCCACCAGCACCTTGCCTTGCTGCTTGCTGCGTACCATGGACAGGTGTGGTTCCCAGGTCACCGCGGCCGGTACTCGTCCGGCGATGAAGGCGGTAGCCGCATCGTCGGCGGTCATGTTCTGGACCTTCAGGTCGCTCATTTGCATGCCGGCGTCCTTGAGCAGGTAGCTGAGCCAGAACTGCGATACCGAGCCTTCGTTCACGGCGATTGCCTTGCCTTTCAGGTCGCTGAGGCTGTTCACCTCCTTGCCTACCACAATACCGTCACCGCCATGGCTTTCATCCAGGGCCGCCACGGCCTTGAAGCAGAACTGCGGGCGGTACTTGAGGATTTCATCCAGCGTGGAAGCCGAGCCGGACAGCTTTCCGGACGCCTGGGCGGCCATGTACATGGAAGCTTCCTCGATGGTTGTCAGTTCCACCGTCAGGCCTTGCTCCTTGAAATAGCCAAGGTCCCTGGCCAGGTAGAGCGTGCCGTAGCCGACCCAGGTGGTATGCCCGATAGACAGCGTGCCAGCCTGAGCGCTGGCGATGCTGGCGGCCAGCAGGCCGGCGCAGGCCAGGGATTTGCCGCAGCGAGAAACGAATGAATGGACCATGGATCACTCCCGAGATCGACAGAAGAGGGGTTCGAATTGTCTGGGCAGGAAGCGAAAAGCGTGGCGGGCTCGGCTTCTGGTGAGCCTTTGCAGGTAGGACGAGTCGATGGTGGCTTAAAGGTATGCTGAGGAAAATTATTAAATTTGTGGCCTGGGGCGAGGAAAAAGCTAACGGGGCTGGCGAGGCGAGAGAAGTTCGCTTGCCTGGCAGCGCTCACGGGCCGACCGCCTGCGCCAAGCCAGCCCCAGCCAGCCTCAAAGCCCGAAATGCTCGGCGGTCCGCTCTACGGCGACCCGCGTCTTGTCCACCAGCTCGTCGATTTCGGCATGGGTGGCTACCAGGGCTGGGGCCAGGATCATTCTTCCCAGGGTAGAACGGATGATGATGCCTTCCTCGAAGCCCAGGGTCCGGCAATGCCAGGCGATGTCGCTTTCGTTATCGAAGCGTTTGCGGGTGGCCTTATCCTCGGTGAATTGAAGCGCGGCGACCATGCCTACCCCCTGTACTTCGCCAACGTTGGGATGCTCGGCGAGGGCCTCGCGCAAGCGACGCTGCAGATAGGGCCCCGTGTCTTGTTTAACCCGTTCGACGACGCCCTCGTCGCGCAAGGCCTTGAGATTGGCGATGGCTACCGCTGCCGCCACCGGGTGGCCGGAATAGGTGAGGCCATGGGCAAACACGCCGCCGCGTTCGACCAGAGCGTCCGCCATGCGCCTGGACAGAATCAGTCCGCCCATGGGGACGTAGCCGGACGTCAGGCCTTTGGCGATGGACAAAGTATCAGGCTCGAAGCCGAAGGTCTGGTGGGCGAACCATTCTCCGGTGCGACCGAAGCCACCGATCACTTCGTCGGCGCACAGCAGAACGTCGTACTGGCGGCAGATGCGCTGGATCTCCGGCCAGTAGGACGTCGGAGGGATGATCATGCCGCCCGCGCCCTGGAACGGTTCTGCCACGAAGGCCGCTACGTTCTCGGCGCCCAGTTCAAGAATCCTGGTTTCCAGTTGCCGTGCCGCCTGCAGGCCGAAGGCCTCGGGGGAAACATTGCCGCCGTGGGCGTACCAATAGGGCTCGTCGATATGGGCTACGTCCGGAATCAGCCCGCCCATTTCGTGCATGAACTTCATGCCCCCAAGCGCCGTGGCGGCCAAGGTGGAGCCGTGGTAGCCGTTCCAGCGGCCGATCATGATTTTCTTTTCCGGCTTGCCCATCACTTGCCAGTAGCGACGCACGGTGCGGATCAACACCTCATTGGCCTCGGAGCCGGAATTGGTGTAGATGGCGTGGCTATAGTGCCCTGGCAACAGGCTGAACAGCAGTTCCGACAGTTCGACCACCGCCGGGTGGGTGGTGTGGAAGAACATGTTGTAGTACGGCAGTTGCGCCAGCTGGGCGCTGGCGGCAGCGACCAGATCCTGGCGGCCATAGCCCAGGTTGGTGCACCACAGGCCGGACATGCCATCCAGGTAGCGTTTGCCGTCGTTGTCCCAAAGGGTCAGGCCGTGCCCTTTGACCATTACGCGTGGGCCGGCTTCATTCAGGGCTTTCTGGTCCACGAAGGCATGGATGTGGTGGGCCGCGTCCAGGGCTTGGTAGGCTTGGGTGGTGCGTCTGTTGGCGAAGTGTTCCATAGGGACTCCAGGATAGTGGGCGGTGGGCCGAGCGCTCAGAATTCTTTGCATCTAAAAATATTTTTGTAAAGAAAATATTTTTAGATGCAAAGAATTTGGCTTATCCTTCGTCTTCCCTTTGATTCGAGCTGCCCATGCCTACTGCTCCAACACCCGGCTTGCGCGCCCGCCAGAAGCAGGAGCGGCGCGAACAGATTGCCGCCGCAGCCCGCGAGGTCTTCATCGCGCGGGGCTTCGCCAATGCCACTTTGGAGCACATCGCCAGCAAAGCGGGCGTGTCTGCACCCACCGTGGTCAACTACTTCGGCTCCAAGCAACAGATTCTCCTGGCCTTGATCAGCGAGCCGGACCAGCAGGCCGTGCGTGACTTTCGGCAAAGGCTGGCGGACTACCGAGACCCCGTGGAGGCGCTATGCGACCTCGAGCAGTCCATGACCCGTTATCAATTGAGCGCGCTGCCCGCTTCGCTATGGCGGGAGCTTGCGCCCTACCTGTTCACAGGGGAGCTGGCGGACATCTTTCAGCCCTGGAACGCCGCCGTGGTAGAAGAAGCGAAAGCGTTGTTGACCCACTTCCAGGGGCTGGGCCTGGTTGCCGAAGACGCACAGGTGGAGGTGGCTGCCACCGTATTCAATCAATACGCCAACCTGGCCTTCATCCGCCTGGCCACCGAGGCGGCGCCGGACCGTGCCGCCCATGCGGCGCACATGCGCGCTGTGTTCGAATTGCTATGTCGGGGCCTGCTCGCCCCGTGAGTCTCGGTCGCCGAAATAAGGGCCGGCCATTTCCAGGCAAGCTAGCAAGGGTGGGTTGTCATTATCGCGTCGGCTGACTATCTACTGTCCAGATGGGCGTGGCTCCTGCTCAGGAAGGCGGGAGACGACCTGACCGGGAGGTACCGGGCGGCCGCGGTTGCCAGGGCAATGCCGCCGCGCTCTGGTTCGTCGCCGTCCAGGGTGTCAGCGGCATCCTGGCCTATAGCCTGCTGGCGCGGGCAGTTCGAGCAGTAAGCGAGATCGCGGCGTTGTCTACCGGATGGCTAATGTCCGTTGACTGTCTCGTCTTTTCCTTATGCCTGGCTCAACTGTTCATGCCACGCGCTATAAGGCGTGTTCCCCACCAACCGCCGATTGAAGTCCTCGGCGCCATCGGTCCACCACACGGGCCCACGTTCGCCGAGGGCCACCTTGGCCGCGTTCACTTGGGCCCGCGCAGCCTTCAGCGCAACGGGCTCATTGGCCACCCTGGCGCTTTTCACGGCGCGGCGTCCATCCATCAGCGCCTTGACCAGGCGCTGTCGTTCTTCCTCTGGCAGCGCCGGGTTGCTGCAGCGCCAGAGGCGCCCGCGCACGACGAAATAGCGACCGTCGGGCGTGGTGGGATAATGGGGCATGGGCAAGTCTCCTAGACCGGCAGTGGGCCGTGGCTTTTCACCTCCCGCAATACCACGGCCGAGCGGATGTCGTTCACGCCAGGCAGCTTGAAGATCACCTGGTGCAGAAAAGCGTCGTAGTGGGCGATGTCCGGGGTGACCACCTTGAGCACGTAATCGGCCTGCCCCGTGGTGCTGTAGCACTCGACTATGGTCGGGCAGTCGCGTACCGCGGCTTCGAATTCCTCGACCACATTCTCCACATGGCGCGACAGATTGACCTCCGCCAGCACGCAGGTGGCCAGGCCCACTTGCGCCCGGTCCACCACGGCGGTGTAGCGCTGGATCACACCGGCCTGCTCCAAGGCCTTGAGACGTTTCCAGGTAGGTGTGGTTGAGAGGCCAATGCGATTGGCCAGGTCTTGCACGGACAGGCGGCCGTCTTGCTGCAGCGCGGCGAGAATTCTCGCTGAGTGGGGGTCTGGCTGATGTTTATTATTCATAGGGGGCTCAGCGAACAGGTTCATGCTCGAATCTGCCCGAAAACGGGAAAAATAAAAAGCCTATTCTCCTGGGCCGTCCTTAGCATGGTTGCACCCGTACCCCCGTTCAAGGACAACAACAAAATGACGGTGCTACAGCGCAATGCCTCGCTCGAACCTGCTGCCGCCCCAGCCCCGGATTGGCGCCGTGTGGCCTACCTGATGAACGTGTCCCGCAGCCTGGACGCCCTGGAAGAAACCACCCTGGTGCCGCAGAAAAAGGTGCTGTACCAGTTCTCCGCCCGTGGGCATGACATGGCGCAGATCCTGCTCGGGCTGCACTTGACAGACCCTCACGACGCCGCCTGTGGCTACTACCGCTCACGGCCGTTGCTGCTGGCTCTGGGGGTGGACCTGGCCGATGCCCTGGGTTCGTCCATGGCCAGGGCCGGTGGCTATTCGGACGGCCGCGACATCGGGGTAGTGTTCAATTACCCCAACCCCGGTGGTGTCTCGGCGTTGCCCATGTGCGGCGGTGTCGGCGCTCAGTACACGCCTACCGCCGGCTGGGCCCAGGCCCTGGAATATCGCGCCCGAGTGCTGAAAGAGCCCGGCTACGAGCGGGCGATCAGCGTTGTATTGGGTGGCGACGGCTCGGTGGCCACTAACGGTTTCTGGTCGGCATTGACCCTGGCCACTACCCAGCAGTTGCCCATGCTGTTCTACATCGAGGACAACGGCTTCGGCATCTCGGTACCGTCCACCTTCCAGACCCCTGGTGGCGATATCGCCCGCAACCTGGCCAGCTTCCAGGGCCTGCATGTATTGTCGGGCGACGGCGCTCAGCCTGAGCAGAGCGCTCGGCTGATTGCCGAAGCGGTGGAGCATGTGCGTTCGCGCAAGGGGCCGTGCCTGTTGCGCCTGACCGTGCCACGCCTGGAGGGCCACAGCTTCCAGGACACCCAGGCATACAAGTCCGAGGCAACGGTGAAGCGAGAATGGTCCAGAGACCCCTGGCCGCGACTGCGGGATTTCCTGGTGCCGGCCCAACTCACCGCCAAGGCGTGGGACGATCTGCAAGCCGAGGCTGAACAAGCCGTGCGCCTGGCTTGCGAGCAGGCCGAGGCCCGGCTCCTGAGCGATCCGGCAAAGGTCACCGAGCATGTGTTCTACGAAGGAGCCTTGCAGCAGCGGGGCGGGCAATGGGCTGAGGGCTACCTGCCGCCGGCTGCCCAGGCCGAGCCCAAGCCGGAAGGTCAGCGTGTCAACATGGTGGCGGCCATTCGCCGCACCCTCGATCATGAGCTGACGGTCAACCCGCGGGTGATGCTTTTCGGTGAAGACATCGGGCCCAAGGGAGGCGTGCATGCGGTCACCTTGGGCCTGCAGGAAAAGCACGGCACCGAACGGGTATTCGACACCAGCCTGTCGGAGGAGGGCATCATTGGCCGCGCCGTGGGCCTGGCCCTGGCCGGCCTGGTCCCGGTGCCGGAGATTCAGTTCCGTAAGTATGCCGACCCCGCGGTGGAACAGCTCAATGACTGCGGGACCCTGCGCTGGCGCACCCATAACCGCTTCGCCGCGCCCATGGTGGTGCGCATCGCCGGTGGCTTCTTCAAATGCGGCGACCCTTGGCATAGCCAGACCAACGAAGTGCAGTTCGTTCACGCCCCAGGCTGGAAGGTGGCGGTGCCGTCCAACGCTGAGGATGCGGTGGGCTTGCTCCGCGCCGCCTTGCGCGGCAACGACCCGGTGGTCTTCTTCGAGCACCGCGCCATGCTCGACGCGGCCTCGGCTCGTCGTTGCTACCCGGGTGACGACTTCGTGCTGCCGTTCGGCCAGGCCCGCCGGGTGCTCGACGGCGACGGCATCACGGTGGTCACCTGGGGGGCCATGGTCGAGCGTTGCCAGGCGGCGGCGCAGGGGCGTTCGGTCGAGCTGCTGGACCTGCGCACCCTGATGCCCTGGGATCGGGATGCCGTGCTGGCCTCGGTGCGCAAGACCCACCGTTGCCTGATCGTTCATGAGGACCTGGGCACCGCTGGCTTTGGTGCCGAGATCGCCGCCGTGGTCGCCGACCAGGCTTTCCTGGATCTCGACGCCCCGGTGGCACGGATCACCATGCCCGACATTCCCAGCCCCCATCATCCCGCCTTGCTGGAACAGGTGCTGCCGTCGGTCACGGGCATCCAGGCCAAGATCGACGAACTGCTGGAGTTTTGAGCCATGAACGATCTGACACTCAACCTTCAGTCCATAGTCGCGCCACTGCAACAGGAAGGTACCCAGGCGGTGTTGCGCACCTGGCTGAAGGCCGCCGGCGCCCGGGTCGCCCAGGATGAGCCGGTGGCGGAGCTGGAGACCGACAAGGTGGTGGTAGAGGTGTGCGCGCCCTGTGCTGGCCAGCTACAGATCACCTTGCAAGAAGGCCAGGCGGCGGCGCCAGGAGCTGTGCTGGGTCATGTGAGCAGCGCGTCGGCGGCGGATGCTACCCAGGGGCCGTTGAATGTGATGGCGAGCGCAGATACGGCCCCAAGCGCCGCTTCGAATGCGCCTGCGATGAAGGACGGGGTCGACCGCGTCGCCGGACCAAGCGAGCTGGAAACCCGATTGTCCCCGGCGGTAAGACGATTATTGGCCGACCATGACCTGGACCCGGCCGAGCTTCAAGGCAAGGGCACTGGCCGGGGTGGCCGATTGACGCGGGCCGATGTGGTCGCTGCCCTGGCCAAGCTCGGCCAGCCCGGGCAAGCAGCCGACCAGCCGGCACCGACATCGCATAGGCCCGATGAGCAAGGGCCAGGCGTGGCCCAGGACAGCCCTCGCGTGGCCGCGCGCATACCCCATAGCCCGATGCGCCGGGCCATCGCCGAGCACATGCAGCGCTCGGTCAGCACGGCGCCCCATGTCACCGCCATGGTCGAGGCGGACTTCAGCGCCATCATCGCTCACCGCCAGCGGCACAAGGCCCGTTTCGCCGAGCAGGGCACTGCCCTCACATTCACCGCCTACTTCGTGGCCGCCGCTGCCCAGGCCATGGCCGCCGCGCCCGCGGTGAACAGCCGCTGGCATGCCGACGAGCTGGAGCTGTTCGAGGATATCAATATCGGCGTAGGCACCGCCCTGGGTGACCAGGGGCTCGTGGTGCCGGTCATCCATCGGGTACAGGAACTGTCCTTGCTCGGAATTGCCCGACGGCTGCAGGCCCAGACCGAAGCCGCCCGCGCCGGGCGCTTGCAACGCGCGGCCCTGCAAGGCGGCACCTTCACGATTTCCAATCACGGGGTGTCCGGTACGCTACTGGCAACGCCTATCATCATCAACCAGCCACAGTCGGCCATCCTCGGCGTAGGGGCGGTGGAGAAGCGAGTAGTGATCAGGGAAGTGGACGGGGTGGAAAGCTGGCAAGCCAGGCCGCGAGCCTACATCACCCTGACCATCGACCACAGGGTATTGGATGGCAGCCAGGCCAACGCCTGGCTCAAGCGATTCGTGGAGGTGATCGAAGGCTGGAAGGACGAGCCTTCGATCTAGTGCAAGTACCAGGCAAAGGAGCCTTGGAGCGCGAGAACCCACGGTGGGAGCTGGCGCCAGCCAGCGAAAGGCTTTGAGCTGAGCCCGTGAAAATGAATTTTCAACCTCAAGGGTTCATTTCAGTTTCCTCAGAAGTCGTAGCTGAGGGTAGCCATGACGTTGCGGCCTTCCCCGTAATAGCATTGGTAAAGGCTATTGCAGGCCGCGACGTATTTCTCATCGGTGAGGTTGTTCAGGTTGAGTTTCACCTCGACCCCCTTCAGGCCCACCTGGCCCAGGTCATAACCGAGCAGGGCGTCGTAGAGCGTGTAGGCGGGGATGCGCAGGGTGTTTTCCGCGTCCGCCCAGCTGCGGCCGAAGTAACGAGCGCCTGCGCCCAACTGCAGGCCTGCCAGGGCGCCTCCGGTGAACTGGTAGTCAGCCCAGGCTGAGGCCATGTTGCGGGCCACGGCGGTAGGGGTGTTGCCACGGTTGTTCAGCCCCGCGGTGCCGACGAAGTCCTTGCTGTACTCCACATCGAGGTAGGTGTAGCTGGCGATGAGGTTGAGGTTGTCCATGGGGCGCAGTCGCGCCTCCAGTTCGGCGCCGCGGGAGGTTATTTCGCCCACCGCCCGGTAGAAACTTTCGTTGGAGTCCTTGCTGGCCAGGTTCGACTGCTTCAGGTCGAACACCGAAAAGGTGTACAGGTCATCCGTGCCGGGTGGCTGGTATTTGATCCCCGCTTCGTACTGCTTGCCCTTGGTGGGTTTGAGCAGCGCCAGGTTCCAGCCAGTGGCGGTCTGGTTGTAGGCGCTGGTGGTATTGGGGTTGAAGGATTCCGAATAGCTGACGTAGGGCGAGATGCCGTTGTCGAAGGCGTATAGCACCCCGACCCGGCCGGTGAACTGACTGTCCTTGCTGCTATCGGACTGATCGCCGTAGTAAGCGTCCTGGGTGTGCTGGAACGCCACGTCGACCCAATCCTGGCGAGCGCCGAGTGAAAAGCGCCAGCGGTCCAGGCTGACCAGATCCTGAACATAGAGGCCGGTTTGCTTGAGCTGGCGGCTCTCATCGTACTGGTGGGTGGTCAGGACCCCAGCCGGTGGCGTGTAGCCGGTGTAGGGGTTGCTCGAGGTCAGGCTATTGGCGGCGGCGTCGTAGTCCACCTTGGCCCAGCGCCGCTGGTAGTCGAGGCCGGTGACCAGCGTATGACTCAGCCAGCCGGTATCGAATTCGAACTGCAGCTGGTTGTCCAGGCTCCAGGCATGCAGCGCCTCGTTGGCGCCGGTGTAGGCACGGTACAGGTCGCCTTGGGCAGTGGTGTAGCCGTATTGGTAGACCTGGCGCGAGTCCACCTTGGAGTCCACGTACATCAGGTTCTGCCGCGCTGACACCACGTCGTTGAAACGATGTTCGAGCTGATAGCCCAGCATCTGCTGGTCGCGCTTGAAGCGTTCCAGATCCTCATCACCTTCGAAGAAGCCGCGGGAAATGCGCTGGCCGTTATAGGAAGTCACCGTCCCGGCGGCCGGCAAGCCTCCGTGATAACCGCTGGAAGGGTCATGCTGCAGCATGGCCATCAGGGTCAGGCGGGTTTCCTCGGCCAGGTCGATGGTCAGGGACGGCATCAAGGCGTAGCGCTCTTCGTCCACGCCGTCGACCTGGTTGCCCGCCTTCTTCGCCACGCCGGCGAGGCGGTAGGCCACGTGCTCGTTCAACGGGCCGGTCAAGTCCAGAGCCGCCTGGCGTTCGTCGTCACTGCCATAGGAAAGCTCCAGGCGACGATGGCTCTGGAATTCAGGCTTCTTGGTGGTCAGCGCGACCAGGCCGCCGGGCAGGCTGCGCCCGTACAGCACCGAAGACGGCCCCTTGAGAATGTCGATGCGCTCTATGAACCAGGGGTCTACCTGCAGGCTGCTGTAGGTGCCGCTGTCGCCGAGCATTTTCTGGCCATCGATGAACAGGTTGTCTACCGAGCCGTCATTGATGCCGCGCAGGGCCACGTAGTCATAGCGTGTAGTGGCGCCGTAAGGGGTGCTCATCACGCCTGGACTGTAGCGTACCGCCTGGGCCACGGTGCGCGAGCCTTGGTCGTCCATCTGCTGTCGGGTCACCACCGAGACGGTCTGCGAGGTTTCGGCCAGAGGCATGCTGGTCTTGGTGGCGACGCTGCTGTGGGTGGCGTTATAGCCTTCCATGCTGCCCAGGGCGTTGCCCAGGGCAAACCCTTGCACGGCGGTCGTCCCCAGGGTAACAGCGCCTTCGGCCGCGATAGGCGCCAGGCGGTATCCTCCTCCGGTATCGTGTTGCGCGGCCAGGCCCGTTCCGTCGAGCAGGCGAGCCAGGCCTGCGTCCACACTGAAGCTGCCCCGCAGACCAGGGCTTTGCTTGCCTTGGGTCAGCTGTCCGTCCACGGCCAGGAGGATGCCCGCCTGGGCCGCGAAGCTGCTGAGCGCGCTGGACAAAGGCCCTGCTGCGATTGCGTACTCCAGGGGCGCGGCGCTGGTGGCGGCTGCCGATGTCGCCAGGGCAGGCTGTGCCAGCAACAGGGGCGCGGCAAGGAAGCTGGCGCGCAGGGCGGCGCGCAAGGGTTGCAGGGCAGGGCGGCGAGGGCTAATGCGAGACATCGGGAACGTCCTTGGTGGTCAGGTGGGCCTGCCATCAGGCCCTCTGCCTTCTTTGCCAAGCGAGGCGCAAAAAGGGGAACCGCGCGAGGCGTTTTTTATGCGCGCACGTGTTCGCGCGGCTGGACGCTTACCCACCAGGGCAGTGGGCGGTGGACCCGTACCGGCAAGGCCTTTTCCAATGCCTGAAAGATGCGGTCCGGTTGCACGATGGGAAAGGCGCCGACCAGAGGCAGCCGGGCCACCTCGGGGTCGCAATGCAGGTACCCGTTCAGATAGCGGCCCAGTTCGCTGAGAAAATCCCCCAAGGGCAGGCTGTCCGCCTGGATGATTCCCCGGCTCCATGCCTGGGCGCCCGGGCGCACGGGGCCCAGATCGGTAAGGACGCCCTGGCGCAACTCGCCACGTCGACCGCCGACAAGCGTGACACCTCTGGCCGCCGCACTGACGGCCCCCTCGTAGGCCATGACTTCGCTATGGCTCGGGTACTGCCGCACGCCGACGCGTCGCCCCGACATGGCCAGTGGGCCGTCGGCTGTTTCTATGCGCAAAGGGATGGAGCTTTCCAGCAGCAGCTCGCCCCGGTACAGGCGTACCTGCGTACCCTGGATGTCTACCGCGCTCTGGGTGTTGAGCCACAACTGGCCGCCACTGGCCAAGGAAATTTGACGGATTTCGCCTACGGCGGTCGAACGATCGGCGGCCCAGGCCTGCCACGGCAGGCCACGCCCGGCTGCCGCCAGCAGTGCTCCGCCGCCAAACAGCGCAGCCATGCCGAGGAACTGGCGACGCTTGGTACCTTCCCGCAGGGCCCGGTGGGCCGCGGCCGGTTGGGGCAGGCGGGCGAATTGGCTGCTGATGGCTTCGACCCGGTTCCAGGCCTGGCGATGTTCGGGCGCTGCCTCGAGCCAGGCACGCCAGGCAGCGTGCTCTTGCGGACCAGGCTGACCCTGAAGCACGGCGAACCACTGGGCGGCCTGCTCAAGTACTTGATAGGAAAGCTGCGGGCGAGGCGTAGGCATCGTTCAATCCTGCGCCAGGCTCAGGCAATGCAGCATCGCCTGGGCCATGTATTTCTTCACCATGCGCTCGGACACCTGCAAGCGCTCCGCGATTTCCCGGTAGCCCAGGCCATCCAGCTGGGCGAGCAGGAACGCCGTGCGCACCCTGTACGGAAGCGCCCGTAGCAAGGTGTCGATTTCCTGCAAGGTCGCGATCACCAGTTCCCGCGCTTCCGGCGAAGGCGTCGCGGCAGGTGGCAGCGCCGCCAGGGCCTCCAGATAAGCCCTCTCGATGGCTCGGCGACGCCACTGGTTGACCAGCAGGCCATGGGCGACCTTGGTCAGGTAGGCACGTGGTTCACGTACCGGGGCCAGGTCACGTTCCTTGCTGAGCAAGCGCAGGAAGGTATCCTGCGCCAGGTCGGCCGCGTCCTGCCGGCAACCGGTACGCTGGCGCAGCCAGCCCTGCAGCCAACCGAGATGGGCCTGATACAGCGCTTCGAAGGGTGCACGGTCGGGCAAGGCAGGATTGTTCATGAAAAGGCGGCACTGGTTGAAGGTTGCAAATGATAATGCTTATCAACCAAGCGTTACAAATTTTGTCGCATCTTCCGGCAAGCCGCAGCGAAGCCGGGTCGCCCGGCCTGACCCCGGGGCATGTGACTCGCTGGGACTTCCCGGGCATGAAGGCGCTGCTTGGGTCGCTACGCCTGGCGCCGTCGCCTTTCAGCCGTCCACATGCTTGCGCACACACTGCACCAGGCCCTGCAAGGGCCCGGATTGCACAGGGGCAAGCAGGCACACGGTATGTTCACGATCGCCCTCACTGACGGTGAGCGTGTAGTGCTGCGCGCCCCGGGGGCTGGTCTTGGGTTGGCGGCTTTCCGGCAGGGCGAAGAAACGCGATGCCTCCAGCAGTTGACGGAGCTCTTGCTGTTCAGGGGCAGGCAGGCGGTCCACTTCCAGGGTGCGCGGCTTGCTCAGGCCTGGGAAGAAGGCCACCCCACCGCTTTCAGAATAGGAAATGCGCATGGCTTTGTCTCCTCACTGCGCGCTCACAGGATTCAGAGTTTGAGGCCCACCGCGGCCCAACCCTGCTTGACCGTTTTGCGCTCGGCGCTCTTGGCACCGTACAGGCGGCCGGCCACCTCGTAAGTGATGCGGGCAAAGCGCAGGAAGCCGCTGTTGGGCCGCAGCTTGGGGTCGCGCAGACTGTCGTACCAGATCCGCCCCGGCGCTTCCCAGGCGAAGCCGCCGATGCGGGTGGCCACCTGATAGAACGCATGGTTGGGAATGCCGGAGTTGATGTGCACCCCGCCATTGTCATCGAAGGTATGGACGAAGTCATCCATGTGCCCGGGCTGGGGGTCCTTGCCCAGTAGCTTGTCATCGAAGGCGGTGCCTGGCGCTTTCATCGAGCGCAGGGCGACCCCGTTGATCTTCTTGGTGAACAGGCCTTCTCCAATCAGCCAGTCGGCTTGCTCCACCGGTTGCTGGCGAGCGTACTGCTTGATCAGCGTGCCGAAGACATCCGACATGGATTCGTTCAACGCGCCGGACTGGTTGAAATACTGCAGACGCGCCTCGTCCTCGGTCACCCCGTGGGCCAGTTCGTGGCCAATAACGTCCAGGGCAACGGTGAAGCGGTTGAACAGTTGGCCGTCGCCATCACCGAAGACCATCTGCGCTGAGTTCCAGAAAGCGTTGTTATAGCCCTGGCCGAAGTGGACAGTAGCATCCAGGGCCAGGCCGGCGTCATCGATGGAGTTGCGATCGAACACTTCGTAGAAGAAATCGTAGGTAGCGCCCAGGCCGTCGTAGGCTTCGTCAACGGCCGCGTCGCCACTGGCTTTCTGCCCTTCGCCACGGATCAAGGTTCCGGGCAGGGTTTCACCACCTTCGGCGGAGTAGATCGAGCGCCGCTTGCCAATGAACGCCGAGGCCGCGCGAGCCTGTACCGGAGCAGGCTGGGCGGCCATGCGCAGAGACCGGAAAGTGGTGTCCTTGGCGCGGGTACGCAGCGCCGCATCACGCTGCGCCTTGCTGCCGTGGCGGGCGATCTGGTCAAGCAGGTAGGGAGGGATCAGGCAGAACAACGGGTTGCGCGGGTGGTGCTGACACATGCGAAGGGTTCCGTCCAAGGGCTGGAACCCACAGTCTAGACCACTGCCAGGCATTAGCCCCGATCGCGCGCCTGGGCTATTCTCGGGCGCTCCGCTGCCGAGACCTTAGTCATGTCCGATCACGTCCGAGCCTTCAAGCAAGTCGATGTCTTTACCGCCCAGCCGCTGCTGGGCAATCCGCTGGCCGTGGTGCTCGATGCCACCGAACTCACGGACGAGCAGATGCAAGCCTTCGCCCGTTGGACCCACCTGAGCGAAACCACCTTCCTGTTGCCGCCAAGCCAGCCTGGCGCGGATTATCGGGTACGCATTTTCACCCCGGTGCGCGAACTGCCTTTTGCCGGCCATCCGACCTTGGGCAGCTGTCATGCCTGGCTGGAGGCCGGCGGCTCGGCAAAAGGTGCCGAGGTCATACAGGAGTGCGGGGTCGGTCTGGTGCGGATACGTCGCGAGCATGGTCGACTGGCGTTTGCCTGTCCGCCTTTGCTGCGCAGTGGAACGCCGGCCGCTGAGGTTCTCAAGAAAGCGTGCCTTGGGCTTGGCCTGTCCCAGGACGCGGTCCTGGGAGCGGAGTGGGTGGACAACGGTCCGGGCTGGCTGGCGCTGCGCCTGCGTGATCGGCAGGCCGTGCTGGATCTCACCCCTGACTATCCCGCTCTGGAGGGCATGGCCCTGGGCGTATTCGGGCCTTGGAATCCTGAGGTCGACGGTAACGAAGCGCAGTTCGAGGTGCGCGCGTTCGTGGCCGGTGAAGGCGTTCCGGAAGACCCGGTCACCGGAAGCCTCAATGCGGGTATTGCCCAATGGCTGTATCGCGATGGGCAGGCGCCTGAGCGCTATGTGGCCAGCCAGGGCACGGCCATCGGGCGTGCCGGCAGGGTGTACGTGCAACGCGATGGCGCGGATATCTGGCTCGGTGGCGACGTAGTGACCTGTATCGAAGGGCAGGTGCGTTTCTAGCAGGCTCGCTACGCCAGCGTCAGTGCTGGACAGCTATGCGAGGAAACATCTTCGCATCGATGGTGATGTTCCTGCCCTCGGTGGCCTTGGCTTCGGCCTGGGCGACCTTGGCCTGGCCGCTGGACCTGATGGGCTTGCTCACCCGCCAGGCCTGCCCGGCTTCAAGCGGGGGAACCTGGACCGCCTCTTTGGCGATCACCAGGCTCTGCTCCACTACGCTGAAGATCAGCAGGGAGCTTTCCATCGGATGGTCGCTGGTATTGCGGACCGTGGCGACGATATTCACCAGGTGCCCCGCTCGGACCAAGGCCACATTGCGTACTTCCAGATCTTCTGCCTGGGCCAAGGCGGCCGCAAGACATCCCAGCGAAAGCATCACTGACCTTTTCATACCTCTGTCTCCCTGTGTAGAGGCACATGCGGCGCGCCGAGGATTCGAGCGCGCCTTGTGATCCAATATAGCTTTGCGCCGACAAGCAGCGGTCCAGGGCTTCGTTTTTTTTAATGCCGTTGGTCCGATGAGCCTCGGTCCCTCAGGGCTGTTTCCGATGGATCAGGGGGGCGTCTGGCTGGCATGGAGGCTGCGGTTGTTCTGCATGGTTTTGCGACCATGAAAAAGCTCTTCAAGCTGCAGATAGATGATGGGCGTGGTGAACAGGGTCAGGGCCTGACTGACCACTAGTCCTCCGATGACGGCGATACCCAGGGGCTGGCGCAGCTCGGCCCCGGCGCCCAGGCCCAGCATCAGCGGCACAGCACCCAGTAGCGCGGCCAGGGTGGTCATCAGGATCGGGCGCAGCCGGGCCAGGCAGGCGCGACGGATCGCTTCCCGGGGCGCCAGGCCCTCGGTGCGTTGCGCGCTCAGAGCGAAGTCGATCAGCAGGATGCCGTTTTTCTTCACGATGCCGATAAGCAGCACCAGGCCGATCAATGCCATGATGGAAAAGCTTTGGCCGCAGGCCCAGAGCAGGCCTAGCGCGCCGAGGCCGGCCGAGGGCAGGGTGGAAATGATGGTCAACGGGTGCACGAGGCTCTCGTACAGCACTCCGAGAATGATGTAGACCGCTACCAGCGCCGACAGGATCAACCAGGGCTGGCTCGCCAGGGAGCTGCGAAACGCCTGAGCGGCGCCTTGGAAAGTGCCGCTGATGCTGGCCGGCATTCCGAGTTCGCGCTGGGTCTGCTCCAGCAGGTTCACGGCATCGCCCAAGGCAACGTGCGGGGCCAGGTTGACCCCCGGCTCATCCTCGGACCAGGCCTGCACATAGTCATTTTCGGCCCCGGCCACCACGCTAGCCACGTCCTTCATGCGCACCGGGGCGCCGTCACGGTAAGCCACGATCAGGTCGGCATAGCCCTCGGGTTGAAACAGCTGGTCGTTGGCCGAGAGCGTGGACACTCGGCTGTCGCCATAGAGCGCGCCCTTGGCCAGGTTGAGGCTGCTGGCCTGGATGATGCCGCGCAGGTCCGCCAGGGTCAGGCCAAGAGCGGCCAGTTTGTCGGCCTGGGCTTGAACGCGGATCGCCGGGCGTCGCTGGCCCACGACGTTGACCTGGCCCACCCCGGCGATCTGGCTGATCTGGCGGGCCAGCATGGTTTCGACCCCGTCGCTCAGGGATGTGCCGCTCAACTGAACCGAGCTGATGCCCAGAATCAGCACCGGGCTGTCCGCCGGGTTGACCTTGCGCCAGGTCGGAAGATTGGGCAGGTCCTGGGGCAGCCGGCCCGCCGCGGTATTGATCGCCGCTTGTACTTCCTGGGCTGCCGCATCGATGTTCTTGTTCAGGTTGAAGGTCAAGGTCAGTGTGCTCGAACCCAGCGCGCTGTTGGACGTCATCTGGGCTACCCCGGGGATGGCGCTGAACTGTACCTCCAATGGCGTGGCTACTGACGAAGCCATGGTTTCAGGGCTCGCGCCAGGCAGCTGGGCAGTGACCTGGATAGTCGGGAACTCGGCTTGCGGGAGTGGCGCCAGTGGTAGCTTCGGAAAAGCGATCAAGCCGAGCAGAACCAGGGCGAACATCAGCAACAGGGTAGCCACCGGGTGGTCGATGCACCACTGCGATGGGGCGCGGGCCCGCTTCACGGCGTCACCTTGGCAGCGTCCCAGGCATCGGGTTGCGTTATCACCTGGACGAAGGTACCAGGGACGAGCCGGGACTGACCATCGCTGACCAGGATATCACCGGCCGAAACGCCCGCGAGAACCACTTGGCCCTGGCGCTCGTCAATGACCTTGACCGGAACAGGCTGAGCCTTGCTGTCGGCGACCCGGTAGACGTAGGTTCCTTCAAGGCCCCGCTGCACTACCGCCGAGGGCGCCAACAGGGCACCTCGATGCAGTTGAGTCTGCAGTCGCACATTCACCAGTTGTCCCGGCCATAAACGCAGGTTCGGATTGCCGAAACGGGCCTTTGCCCGGACCGTGCCGGTAGTGCTGGATACCTGGTTGTCGATCAGGCTCAGCTTTCCCTCGGCCAGCGGCACGCTGCTGTCGCTCTCCCCTGCGGCGTAGACCGTGACCGGCGCGGCCAGGCCACTGGAAAGCAGTTCTTGCAACACTGGCAGTTGTGCCTGAGGCAGGTTGAACTGTACGGCGATGGGGGTCCATCTGGGTCACGCTGAACAAACCCTGGGCGTCGCTGACGCGCAACAGATTGCCCTCGTCCACGGCGCGGATACCGACTCGCCCGTTCAGTGGCGAAAGGAGGCGGGTATAGGACAGCTGTACCTGCGCTGCCTTCATGGCAGCCTCATTGCCCAATAAAGTGGCGCGCAGTTGATCGTAGAGCGCTTGCTGTTGGTCCAGCTGCTGGCGGGGAATCCCATGATCCGCGGCCAGTGCCTGGTAACGCTTCAAGTCGATCTCCGCTACTTTCAGTTGGGCCCGCGTTTGCCCGACCTGGGCGGCCGCCTGGTCCATCGCGGCCTGTAGGGCGCGTTCGTCGATACTGGCCAGGGCTTGCCCTTTATGCACGAATTCGCCTTCCTTTACCCAGACACGGGTAAGAATACCTCTGTCTGAGGTCGCACTGTCACGCTTTGCAAAGGCGTGACGGTCCCTGGCGCAGACAGCGTTGTTGGGAAATCCCCTTGAGCCACTCGAACAACGTGCACAGGAACCCGGGCTGCCGCTGCCGTGGCCGGCACATGGGCAGGACGGGTAAGCCAGTAACCAACGCCCGTCAACGAAGCGAGTACAGCACAAGCGAGTAGCGAGTGAGCGAGTCTGGACATGAATGAGGTGATGAAGAAAGGGGAAGAAGGCGCTTGTTATACCTTGTATTTAGCGAAACGTAGAATGGGCGCAGGCAAAGACATCAACCATGACGAGTGCAATACTTCGCAGCTCGCCCAGCTAGGGCGAGCTGCGCGAGACAGTGCTATTTAAAGGTAAAGTACATGCTGGAAATCTCCCAACGCATTCACCTGGCCGATCATGAGGTGGAGTTGAGCGCCATCCGCGCCCAGGGCGCGGGCGGACAGAATGTGAACAAGGTGGCCAGCGCGGTGCACCTGCGTTTCGACATCCGCGCCTCTTCGCTGCCGCCTGCCTACAAAGCCGGGTTGCTGGCGCTGCGGGACAGCCGTATTACCAGCGAGGGCGTGTTGATCATCAAGGCCCAGCAATATCGTACCCAGGAACAGAACCGCGCCGATGCCTTGCAAAGGCTCCGGGTGCTTATCCTGACGGCGGAGCATGTGGACAAGCCCAGGCGTCCGACCAAGCCCACCCACGGCTCGAAGGTACGTCGGCTGGAAGCCAAGAGCCGCCGGGGCGGCATCAAGGCAGGGCGGGGGAGGGTGGAACTCCCCTAGGAGCGCTGGCCGCGCAGGCGACTGCCCAGGTACAGCAACGCACCCAGCAACAGCATGGCGCCCGCTCGCAGCCAGGTCTGCGGCCCCTGCTGGGCGAGCAGGAGTAGACACGAGAGCACAGCCAGCGCGGGGAAGATCCAATGCACGTGCCAGTGCGGGCCTTGTACCTTGTCTCGCTTGAGCACCAGCACTGCCACGTTGGTGCTGAGGAATACGAACAGCAGCAATAGCACCACGGTTTCAGCCAGGGTTTCCAGAGTGCTGGTGAAGGTCAACGCGATGGCCAGCACCGTTGTCGCCAGGATCGCCAGCCCCGGGGTGCCGCGTCGCGGCAGTACGCGACCAAGGGTAGCCGGAAGCAGGCCTTCCCGGGCCATGCCATAGGTCAGCCGACTGGCCATGATCATGGTCAGCAAGGCGCCGTTGGCCACCGCGATCAATGCGATCAGAGCGAACCACCGTGGGGCGATACCGAGGCCGGAAGCCTCGATCACCTGCATCAAGGGCGCGCTCGATGACTTGAGTTGCTCAACCGGCAGCACCAAGGCAGCGCCCGCGCCGACCAGCAGATACATGGCGCCGGCAATCAGCAAGGCGCCGAACAGTGCCTTGGGATAGACCCGGCTCACATCCTGTACCTCTTCGGCCAGGTTGGCGGACGTTTCGAAGCCGACGAACGAATAGAAGGCCAGCAGAGAGGCGCCCAGCAAAGCCGCCGCTGGGGCTTGGGCGTCTACCTCCAAGAGCCGTGCGGCAACCCCTTGGCCGCTGGCGCAATACCAGGCTGCCGCGGTGACCACCATTAGCAGGCCACTGAGCTCGATCAGGGTCATCACCAGGTTGGCACTCAGAGATTCCTTGATGCCACGCGCATTCAATAGGGCCACCGCCACCAGGAAGGCGGCTGCTACCAGTTCCGGCGGCCAGTGGACGAACGCGCCAAGGTAATCGCCGGCGAAGGCCTTGGCCAGACCGGCCGCGCTGGTCACACCGGCGGCCAGCATGGAGAACCCCACCAGGAACGACAGCAGCGGCTTGCCGAAGGCACGCTCGGCGAACACCGCCGCGCCACCTGCGCGCGGGTACTTGGTGACGAGTTCGGCGTAGGAGGCCGCGGTGAGCAGGGCGAAGCATAGTGCGATGAGCAGTGGTGCCCAGATGGCTCCGCCAACGCGCCCAGCGATGGTCCCGGCCAGGGCATAGACGCCCGCCCCCAGAACATCGCCCAGGATGAACAGCATCAACAGAGGGGTAGTGATGACCCGGTGCAGCCCGGGCGCGGCAGTGGCGGTGGTCATGATGAGCGCTCGTCGAAGGCGGCGGCGGCCGCTGTGTGGAATCAGAGCGCTCGAGCAGGGGAATGGTTCGTTTCGCCGCTACGCTATACTCAGAATCGGAACGCCTGGCGACCGATCAACAGCCACTTGCCATGCTGCTTCTGCCACACTTGGAAATTCTCTATCTCGGTGGGGACTAGCTTTCCGCTGTTCACGGCCTGGGCTGAAAAGTGGTTGCGCACCAGCGCAGTATCGCCGGACAAGATAATCTTCTGATTCAGCATTTTGAGCTCGTTGAAGCCACTGCGGCCAGTCTCGATGTCGGCAATGAAAGCCGCCTTGTCCTGGATATTGCCGCTGGAATGGCCGTAGCTGAGGTTGTCGGCGGTCAATGCTTTCAACTCCCCAATGTCCTTGTGCCACATGGCTTGGGTGAGCCGGTCAACGGCCTGTTCCACCTCCTGTTCGGGGGTAGCGGCCGAAACATAGCCTGTGTAAAGAAAAGCAAGGCCTAGTAGCAGTCGAGAGGTCTTCATAGGTTTTCCTTGTTGTTATGGTTACCGCGCCTGGCGGACATCGTACAACTTAGCAGGCTGCGCCAGGTACGCAAGTCTGTTCTCATGGCCTGGTCATGGGACTTGCATGCTGGGGGCGGTCAAGTTAGAAGCCTCTGCCAAACAATCACGGCCACCGTGTCGCAAGGAGCTTGCCCATGAATATTGCCTCTTTTACCGGCCAGGTTGCATTGATCAGCGGCGCCGGCAGCGAGCACGGCATCGGCATGGCCATCGCCCGTCATCTGGGGCAGTTGGGGGCTCGCCTGCTGGTCACTGCCAGCAGCGCCCGCATCGCTGAGCGAGTTCTGGAACTCCGGGCGCTCGGCCTGGAAGTGGAGGGGCACGCGGCGGACCTTACCGATGAGCGCCAGGTAGCGGTATTGGCAGCCTGGGCTACCGAGCGTTGGGGCCGCGTGGACGTACTGGTGAACAACGCGGGCATGGCCATGCAGGGCAGCCCTGAGCCCTACGCGACGGTCGCGAATATGGATCTGGCCACCTGGCGCCTGTCGCTGGACCGCAACCTGACCAGCGCCTTTCTGCTCACGCGGGCGATGCTGCCCGCCATGCAGGCGCGCGGCTATGGGCGCATCGTGCAGGTCAGCTCAACGACCGGTACCAGTGGGAGCAACCCCGGCGAAGCCGCCTACAGCGCCGCCAAAGCGGGCATGGTGGGAATGAACATGGCGCTGGCGCTGGAAGTGGCCGGTGCCGGTATCACGGTGAACTGCGTCGCGCCCGGTTGGATCGCCACCGCTTCGAGCACGCCCGAGGAGCTGAACGCCGGCGCCCAGGCGCCGGTGGGTCGGGCAGGGCGGCCAGAAGAAGTGGCCGCCGCCGTGGCGTTTCTGGCCTCGCCCCAGGCCAGTTACATCACAGGTGAAGTGCTGGTGATCGACGGCGGCAACCGGCTAATGGAAAACAAGGCCGGTGCTTGAAAGCGATGACGCGATTGCACCGCACAGCGATAAGGCGATGTGCTATCGTTCGCTCGCCTAGGCGAAGCGGGGTGTGGCTACCCGGCAGGTCAGCTCCCTTCGCCGGATTCCGCGGTTTCACCGTGCACAGGACGCGCACCAGTTGGATGCCATACATGCTCGTCGCACCGCTTCACCCTCAGGAAAATGAACGCCAGCAAGCGCTGGATGACCTCGAAGTGCTGGACACCCCAGCCGACCCTTATATGGAATCCCTGGTTCGCCTGACGCGGGACCTGTTCAAGGTAGAGCAGGTGCTGATCAGCCTGGTGGACCGGGACCGGCAGTGGTTCAAGGCACGGGTGGGGCTACAGGCCTGCAGTACGTCGCGGGATGCCTCCTTCTGCGCTCACGCCATCCTCGATCCACAGAAGACCCTGGTGGTGCCCGACGCCCGGCAGGACGAGCGCTTCGCCGACAATCCACTGGTGCTGGGGGCACCGAACATTCGCTTCTATGCGGGGCATCCGCTGGTCGCGGCTTCGGGTCTGCCGGTGGGTACGCTCTGCCTGCTGAGTTCTTCGGCCCGGCGACTGGCCGCCGAGGAAGAGTCCCGCTTGCGTGACCTGGCGCAGCTGGTGGAGGGTTACCTGCGTCTCAAAGGCTTGAGCGAGCACACGCGCCAACTGCGCGAAGCGGTAACCCGGGAGCAGCGTAAGGCCTTGCTCGACCCGTTGACGCAGATCTGGAACCGAGCGGCCCTGGCGCATTTTTATCCCGGAGAGCAAGCCATCGCCAGTAGCGCGCAGGAAGTGATCGGCATCCTTTATATAGACCTGGACCATTTCAAGGCAGTCAACGATAGCCACGGTCATGGGGTGGGCGACCAGGTACTGGTGGAGGCGGCCCGCCGTATCGCCAGCAGCTTGCGCCCGAGCGACCTACTCTTGCGCCTGGGTGGCGAAGAATTCGCCGTGGTGGCACGGGTCACGGCCGTGGACCAGTTGCGCACCATCGCCGAGCGGGTGCGCGCGGGCATCGCCGGGAAAACCTTCGAAACCGCCGCTGGCCCCCTGCAGGTGCGAGCCAGCCTGGGCGCCGCCAGCGGCGCGCCCCAAACCGCCGCCGAGACGTTGCTGGCCCAGGCCGATGCCGCGCTCTACCAAGCCAAGCATGGCGGTCGCGACCGAGTCTGCCTTCACCCGCCGGTCGCTAGCGCAGGCTGACCCCGTAGAAGCCGGTGACCCCGAAGGGGTTGATCTTGAAGCCGTCCACCCGTGTGCTCATGGGCTGGGACACTACTGAATGGGCCATGGGGCTGACCGGGACCTGCTCATGGATGATCCGTTGCGCCTGTTCGTACAGCGGAATGCGGGCCTCGCGGTCGGTCAAGGTCTTGGCCCTCTGCAGAAGGCTGTCCAGTCCCTTGTCGCACCAGCGGGCGTAGTTGCTGCCACCGATCGCCGAGCAGCCGAACAGCACGCCCAGCCAGTTGTCCGGATCGCCGTTGTCGCCGGTCCAGCCATAGGTCATCACATCGTGCTCGCCAGCCTTGGCCCGCTTGATGTATTCGCCCCACTCGTAGCTGACGATGTTGGCCTTGATGCCGACCTTGGCCCAGTCCTGCTGAATCATCTGGGCCGAAAGGCGGGCGTTGGGGTTGGACGCCCGCTGCACGGTCATGGCCCAGAGGTTGAGGGTAGTGCCCGGCTTTACCCCCGCGGCAGCGAGCAACTGCCTGGCCTGCTGAGGGTCATAGGCGGTGCCCTTGATCCGCGGATCATAGGACCACTGCGTGGGTGGCATGACATTCCGGGCTACCTGGCCAGCGCCTTGGAACACGGTATCGACAATGGCTTGCTTGTTGATCGCCATGTCCAGGGCGCGTCTCACCTCGGGCTTGTCCAGGGGAGGGTGCTGGGTGTTATAGGCCAGGAAGCCCACGTTGAAGCCCGGCTGTTCCAGTACCTTGAGCCTGGGGTCTTTCTTCATCTCCACCAGGTCGGCCGGGCGCGCATAGCCGCTGACCTGACATTCGTCAGCCTTGAGCTTTTGTAGCCGGGTAGCGGCGTCGGGCGTGATGGCGAAAATCAGCTCGTCGAGCTTCACGTCCTCTGGTTTCCAATACCCCGTGTTGGCCTTGTAGCGAATGACCGCGTCTTTTTGATAGCGGCTGAATACGAAGGGGCCGGTGCCGATGGGCTGCTGGTTGAGCTGCTCCGGGTGGCCCGCCTTGAGCAGTTGGGCTGCGTATTCTGCCGATTGGATAGAGGCGAAGCTCATGGCCAGGTCCGCGGCGAAGGCGGCGTCGGTCTGCTTGAGGGTGAAGACCACCGTCATGTCATCGAGCTTCTTCACCGCGGCGATGTTCTGGTCCAGGCCCATGTCGGTGAAGTAGGGGAATTCGGTAGGGTACGCCTGGCGGAACGGCTGTTCTTTATGCAGCATGCGCTCGAACGTGAAGAGTACATCGTCCGCGTTGAAATCCCGGCCAGGGGTGAAATAGGCGGTAGTGTGGAACTTGACCCCAGGGCGCAGGTGGAAGGTGTAGGTCTTGCCATCGGCGCTGGCCTCCCAGGCAGTAGCCAGCCCGGGTTCGAGTTCGGTACCGCCGCGCTTGAATTGCACCAGGCGATTGAACAGGGTTTCGGCGGCTGCGTCGAATTCGGTGCCGGAGGTGTACTGCGCCGGGTCGAAGCCGGCCGGGCTGGCTTCGGAGCAGTAGATCAGCGTCGAGGCCTGGGCAACCGGAAGGCTGGCGAACACGGCGGCGGCCACTAGCGAGAAGACGTAGGGAAAGCGCATCAGAAAAGGCTCCTTCTATCGAGTGGGGGCGATGTTCAGGCCAGGACTTTCTGCCAGAACAGCGCCTTGCCCAAGGTTGGGTCCAGTTCGTAGGCGCCGTAGCCCAGTTTGCGGTAGGCGGCCTGGGCCGGCGCATTGCCTTCCAGCACTTCGAGGGTCAGCTTGCAGCAGCCCCGTTCGCGGGCAATGGCCTCGACCTTTTCCAGCATCAGCTGGCTGATGCCCCGGCCACGCATGTCTTCACGCACGGCCACGTCGTGTACGTTCACCAGGGGTTGGCAGGCAAAGGTAGAGAAACCCTCGAAGCAGTTGACCAAGCCCGCTGCCTGACCGTCCACAAAGGCCAGTACGCTGAAAGCGTGGGGGCGCTTGGCCAGCTCCGCGACCAGGTGATGGCGGGCGTTGGTTGACAGAGGCTCGGCACCACCCATGGGATCCTGGGCGTAATGATCCAGCAGCTCGACCAAGGCCGCTGCATGGAGGGGATTGCGGTAGTCGGCTTGTAGCACCTGAACAGGCGGGGTATCCATTTCCAACAGCTCCGGGGTGAGACGCGGCAAGACGGCCGCGGGCCGCTCATCTTAGCCTGCCTGTGCCCGCCCTCGCCAAGTCCTTGACCCTGACGCCTCGGCCATTCGCAGGACGAGGCGCGGACCTGGCCGGGGCGCCAGCGGTCAGACCAGCGAATACACCAGCGCGGTAATGGACACCAGGCCTATGAATACGACGAAGACGTTGGACCACTGCCCAGCATAGCGGCGCAGTGCTGGCACGCGGCGGATGGCGTACATGGGCATGAGGAACAGCAGCGCCGCGATCACCGGGCCGCCCAGGGTTTCAATCATGCCGAGGATGCTTGGGTTGAGCGTAGCGACCGCCCAGCACACTAGGGCCATGGCCAGGGCGACCAGGCGCTGCTGGCCCTTGCCACCCTGCCAACCGCCTTTGGCCAGCAAGCCGTGCAGGCCCTCACTGGCGCCGATGTAATGACCCAGGAAGGATTTGGCGATGGCCACCACGGCGATGATGGGCGCGGCGAAGGCGATGGTGGGGCTGCTGAAGTGGTTGGCCAGGTAGGACAGGATGGACAGGTTCTGTGCCTTGGCCTCGGCCAGCTGCTGCGGCGACAGCACCAGTACGCAGCTGAATACGAAGAACATCACGGTCAGCACCATCAGGCCATGGGCGCGGGCCAGCACACGGCTGCAGCGCGGCTCGGCGGCATCGCCCCAGGCACGCTTGCGGTCCACGGCGAAGGCGGAAATGATCGGCGAGTGATTGAAGGAGAACACCATGACCGGTATCGCCAGCCAAAGAGTATGTACCAGGCTGCCGGCCGATGGCAGGTCGCTGGCCGTGGCCAGGATGCCACCGTTCCAGTGGGGCACCAGGAATAGCGCGAGCAATACCAGGGCGGCGATGAAGGGGTAGACCAGCAGGCTCATCACCCTGACCGTCACGGCTTCGCCGCAGCGCACCACTATCATCAGCCCGGCGATCAATACCGCTGCCAGCACAGCGCGCGGGGGAGGCGCGATCTGTAGCTGGTGCTCGAGGAAACTGCCGATGGTGTTGGTCAGGGCCACGCTATAGATCAGCAGGATGGGAAAGATCGCAAAGAAGTAGAGCAGCGTGATCAGGGTGCCGGCACCCTTGCCGAAATGCTCTTCGACCACGCCGGTGATATCCGCCCCATCACGGCCTGAGAGCACGAAGCGGGTCAGGCCACGGTGCGCATAGTAGGTCATCGGGAACGCCAGCACGGCCAGTATCAGTAGCGGCCAGAAGCCGCCCAGGCCGGCGTTGATGGGCAGGAACAAGGTGCCGGCGCCGATGGCGGTGCCGAACAGTCCGAGCATCCAGGTGGTCTCGTCCTTGCCCCAGGGGGCCGCGACTACGGCCTGGGTAGTGGAAGTGGCAGTGGCCTGCTGATTCATTCGGGGTCTCCGTGAGCGAGGCTTCAGGCGCAGCCGCAAACCGCGGTTCGGAGCGGGGCGGCCATAAAAAAAGCGGCGATTGTGTAACGTTTGGCGCGGCTTGCATAGGGCGCATGTACCGGGTGGTACAACGTGGGGCGCGCTTGAGCCATTGGCTGGCAGGAGCTTCGGCCCGGTGCTGGTTCAACCGCGGCTGTAGCGCGCTGTTGGCCGCGGCAGCCTGCGTAATGCTGTGGGGACGCAGGGCCAACAACTGACGGTCGGTGGATCCAAGGACTGGTATGCGCTTCAATTAGTATTACTATATGGCCGGGCGACAGCTCGGTCTTCGCCTCGATACCCGCAATAACAAGAGGTGCTCCATGGCCCTACCTTCTGCCACGCTTAGCTCGTCCGATCCTCAGGCGGCGGAGGACGCTGTCTATCGCAAAGTCAACTGGCGCATCGTTCCGCTGTTCATCGTCTGTTTCCTTTTCGCCTACCTGGACCGCGTCAATATCAGCTTCGCCAAGCTGGAAATGCAAAGCGACCTGGGGTTCAGCGATACGGTCTACGGCCTGGGCGCCAGCCTGTTCTTCGTGGGCTATTTCCTGTTCGAGGTCCCGAGCAACCTGCTGCTGCATCGCATCGGCGCGCGTTTGTGGATCGCACGGATCATGGTGACCTGGGGACCTGGGGCATCACCTCGGCCTGCATGATGTTCGTGCAGACCGAGTTCTGGTTCTATACCTTGCGCTTCCTGATCGGCGTGATGGAAGCCGGCTTCGTGCCCGGCGCGCTCTATTACTTCACCCAGTGGTACCCGAGCAGTCGCCGGGCGCGGGTCAATGGCTATTTCAAAAGCTCCATCTGTGTGTGCGGCATTGTCGGCGGGCCCCTGGCCGGCTTGATCCTGGGACACCTGGACGGCGCCATGGGGATGCCGGGCTGGAAGTGGCTGTTCCTGCTAGAGGGCTTGCCGTCAGTGATGCTTGGCGCGCTGGTGTTCTGGAAGCTGAGCGACCGGATAGAGGACGCCGCCTGGCTCAGCCCACACGAAAAGCAGTTGCTGGCCCGGCGCATGGCTGAAGAGGCGCGGCCTCAGGGCAAGGCGTCCATGAAGCGGTTGCTGCAGTTGCCCGCGACCTATGTCATGTCTGCCATCTATCTTTGCCTGGTCATGGGGCTCACTGGCCTGCTGTTCTGGATGCCGCAATTGATCCGCGGCGCCGGGGTCAGCGACAGCCTGCGAATCGGTTGGCTGACGGTGGTGCCTTACGTCGTGGCGGTGGTGGTCAATCTTGCCATGGGCTGGAGCTCCGACCGCTTCGCCGAGCGACGCTGGCACATGACAGCCTGTGCCCTGATGACGGCCTCGGGCTATCTGCTTTGCGCGTTGACCCCAGGGCAGCTCTTGCCGTTGATGGTCGGGATGAGCCTGATCATGGGTGGGATCATCGCCTGGATGCCGATCTTCTGGACGGTGCCCCCGCGTTTTCTCAGCGGGGTAGCCGCAGCCGCAGGCATTGCCTTGATCAACTCGGTGGGGCAGCTCGGCGGCGTTATCGCGCCTTTCACCATTGGCTGGGTGCGCGACCTGACCGGCGCTGCCACACCCGCGCTCTATTGGCTGGCGGCGGTCAGCCTGGCCGCGGTTGGGCTGATCCTCTGGGGCGTGCCTCGGGCTTACTACGGTGCTGAGCCGCCTGCCGCAGACGAAGCGAAGGCCGATTCCGATGACAAGGCGGCGCTGGCAGCGACACCACGAGCCTAACGTATGGAGCCGTGGCGCCCGGCCCGAGGGCGCCTTGTCTGATGGCGACATCGAAACGCCGCATAGCGACAGGGTCAGCGGATTCGTTTTGCCTGGATGCAATCGAATCGAAGCGGCTTGCCAGCTGTTGATGCGCTTTTCTACCCGGGTTCGTTACCTCCTCCCATGACACGGCCCTGTTTGACGTTTTCGCACAGGCCGTGACAGGCTTGCCCGCCGCCGCCGAGGCGGGGTCCAACGTGGCGCAAGGCGAGGTGAGGGGTGATCGAACGACGGACGTTCAGTGGCGGTATCAAAGGCAAGAACCTGCGCTACCTGCCAGGTGAACATGGCAGCAAGGCCTCGAGCGCCGACGTTGGCTTCGTGCTGCTGGAGCATTTCTCCCTTCCGGCCTTCACTCAGGCACTGGATACGCTGGTTACGGCTAATCTGTTGCAACCCGGCGCGTTCAAGCCTCACACCTTCACCCTCGATGGGGAGGAGGTCATCAGTGACCTGGGCATCGTCATCCGTCCAGATACCGCATTGCCGGACTACCCTGTCGAGCAGTTGCGCCTGCTGGTCATCTGCGGCGGGCTGCGTACGCCCCTGCGGGGCAACGCCACCCTGCGCAAGCTACTGATCAGGGCCTCAGAGCAGGGTGTCACCCTGGCCGGGCTGTGGAACGGTGCCTGGTTCATCGGCCATGCCGGATTGCTCGACGGTTACCGCTGCGCCATTCATCCGGAGCATCGTCCGGCCTTGGCCGAAACCGCCAAGTACAGCCAGGTGACCAGCGAAAGTTTCATGGTCGACCGTGACCGCTACACCGCCGCCAGTCCCAATGGCGCTTTCAACATGGTCCTGGCGTGGGTGGGGCAGGCCCACGGCCCGGCGCTGGTTGACGCTATTGTCGACATTCTGGCCTTCGAGGTGTCTCGCTACCGGCGCGTCAATCCGACCCTGCGCGTGAAGATGGCAGCGCCGTTGCGCAAGGTGGTTGAGCTGATGGAGGCCAACCTGGAAGAACCCCTTGGCCTGGACCAGCTTGCCGAATACGTGGGCGTGTCCCGACGACAGATCGAGCGATTGTTCAAGGACCAGCTGGGTACAACGCCGCTGCGCTATTACCTGGAACTGCGGGTAACCGAGGGGCGGCGGCTGCTGCAACACTCTACCCTGCCGGTGGTGGACGTGGCGGTAGCCTGCGGTTTCGTTTCACCCAGCCACTTCAGCAAATGCTACACGGCTTACTTTGGGCATTCGCCTTCGCGGGAAAAGCGGTTGGAGTTTTGATACGACTTCATCGGCGCAGCCCTGAGCCCAGCCATTGGTCGGCTTGAATGACTTCGCCATCGGCTAAGCTCAACTAATGTCGCGCTTGGCCGTAAGCCTGGCGAATCCCTTTTTTGATCGAGGCTTGAGCATGGCCCTTTTTCCTACCCGCATCGCCGGGCGCATGACGTTCGGCATTCTCGCCTTGCTTGTGCTCACTGCCGTGGCCATCTACGGCGTGATGGCCATAGCCGGCAAACCTCGCCTGGTAGCCGCCGGTACCGAGGCGGCCGAGCAATCCGCCAGCGCCATTACCCGCCAGTTGGCCTTGCAGCTGAACCGTATCGAGGGCACCACGGCAGCCATGGCCCACCTGGCTCAGACTCTGCCCCATGACCTGGCGCTGGTGAAAGCGAACCTGCCTGGCATCATCGACAGCCAGGGCGACCGCGCCATCGCTGGCGGCGGCCTGTGGCCCGAACCCAATGCCTTCACCCCAGGCGTGGCGCGGCGCAGCTTTTTCTGGGCGCGTAGCGGCGTGGGCGCCATGGAGTATTCCGACGAATACAACGCTGAACAGGCTGCCTCCTACCACGCCGAGCCGTGGTACACCGGCGCCAAGAGCGCCCCGGCTGGCCGCTGTGTGTGGTCCGATGCCTACCAGGACCCGGTCAGCGGAGTGGCCATGACCACCTGCAGTGTGCCTTACCAACTCAATGGCCGCTTCGCCGGGGTCGCGACCCTGGATCTGAAGCTGGACGGCCTGGCCGATTTCCTCAAGGCCAAGGGCAACGTGACGGGCGGTTATGCCTTCGCCGTGGACCGGGCCGGGAATGTGCTCTTCTTCCCGGATGCCAAGGCGGGCAAGGGCCTGCCAACAGTGGCCAGCCTGGAAAAGGACCTGCCCTGGCTGCAACCGGTCGTGGCGCAGCTTGGCAGCGCCTCCGCCGAGCCGGCCACGCTGTACCTGGAACGAGACGGCCGACTGGACGGCCCGGCCTACGTCACACTGGAAACCATGGAAGGTACTGGTTGGCGGGTCGGGCTGGTCACACCCGAGGCCCGGGTGGTCGGCCTGGCTCGGGAACTGACGACCTTGATGACTCTGTTCCTGCTGCCGCTGCTGGCCGTCCTGCTGGGCGTGGCCTGGTTGGCGGGCAAGCGCTTGCTCGCGCAACTGGAAGAAACCACCGAGCAGATCGAGCGCCTGGGCGCAGGAGGCCAGGGCAGTACCGAGCTGGAGATACGTCGTGCCGATGAAATCGGCGCCTTGCGCGCCGCGGTCAACAGCTACGCCGGCACCCTGCGCGGCATGCTCGAGCGCATCGCCGACGAATCCGTGTCGCTGGAAGCCCAGGCCAATGAGTTGGCACAGCTTTCCCGGGGCCTGGCCGACCGCGCCGAGGCTCAGCGCGAGGACAACACCTTGCTGGCGGCGGCCATTACCCAGATGTCGGCCAGCGCCAGCGAGGTGGCGCGCAATACCACCGACTGTTCGGAAACCGCGCGGCGCTCTCTGGATGACGCCCAGCAAGGGCAGGAGCGCGTACAACGCAACAGCGAGTCCATCGAAGCGCTGGCTGGCGATATCCAGGGTGCCGCTGGGGCCATCACCCGATTGGGAAGCGACATCGAACGGGTCGGTAGCGTGCTGGATGTGATCAAGTCCATTTCCGAGCAGACCAACCTGCTGGCCTTGAATGCCGCCATCGAGGCGGCCCGGGCCGGAGAGCAGGGCCGGGGCTTCGCTGTGGTCGCGGACGAAGTACGGACCCTGGCCGGACGTACCCAAGCCTCGGCGAATGAAATCCAGGAAATGATCACTCAATTGCGGCAGGCCTCCACGGTAGCGGTAAGCACCATGCAGAGCGGGGCGGAGCGCACCCGGGAAGCCGTGCAGCAGGCTAGCGGAGTGTCCGGTACCCTGGGCACCACGGTGGGCAGTTTCGATGACATCGTGCAGCGCGCGCAGCAGATCGCAGTGGCGGCCCAGCAACAGAGCCATGTGACCCAGGAGATCAACGAACTGGCGGTGCGCATTCACGTGGCCAGCGAGGAAGGCGCGCGTGACGCGGCAGCGCTGCGCGAACTGGGGCAGGGCATGCAGGCCATTTCCTCGCGCCTGGGCGGGTTGAGTCGGGGCCGCTGAGGGTGATGAACGCCCCCGTCCAAGCGGGGGCGCATGGCTTACAGGTGGGTGAAACGGGTGATCCGATCGCCTTCGGCGTCGTCCGGGCCCTTGGATTTGTTCACCGCGAACACATTGCCCTTGCTGTCCACGCTAACGTGGTTGGGGAAGGTGCCGTTGGCCAGGTTGGCCACCAGGTTGCCGTCCGGGTCCACGACGCTGACGGTACCCGCGGCGCGGTTGCTGACATAGGCCAGGCGCTTGACCGGGTCGAACGCTACGTTGAGCGGGCCGGCTCCAGTGCTGACGCGGTGCAGCGTCTTGCCACTGGCCAGGTCGACGATCGCCAGGTTGTCGCTGCCCTGGGCGGCCACGAACAGGCGGCCGGTGGTGGCGTCATAGGCAACGCCCATGGCCATCTTGATGCCTTCCACGGGCAGTACCTTTTCCACCTTGCCCGTCTTGGCATCCACCACCGCGGCCTCTTCGGTGCTCAGGCTCACGGCGTAGAGCTTGTGCGCCTGTGCGTCCAGGTACAAGCTGGCCACGGAGAACTGGCCGCCGCGCTTGCCCGAGGCAATGGTGATGGGTTCTGGCGCGGCCAGGCGCTTGGTGTCGAACATGGCGATCACCGGCGTCCCGGTCGCCCCCGCGAAGGCGCGGCCCAAGCTGCTGTCGATGACCACATCCCGGGCATGGGCCACCGTGCCTGGCGCGAACTGTTTGACCAGGGTCAGGTCCGCCTGCTTGTAGACAGCTACCGTGTTCTGGCGAGTGTTGGTCACCCAGACCGTGCCCTTGGCATCATCGACGCCGACACCGTAAACCGCATAAACCGAGCCTTCTTCACCGGGTGCCGTGGCCGGGGTGACCTTGGCTTCCACCGCCAGCGTATCCGGATTCAGCTTGAGCAGCTGCGAAGCCTTGACCGGCGGACGGCCGACGGCGGACGTGACGAAGACCGCGCCATTCTTGCTACTGACCGCCGACTGGTACAAGCCAGGCACCAGTTTGGCGCTGACCTGCTTGTAATGCTCGGCGCCAGCCAGCGGTACAACCGGAGAAACCTTCAGCGGCAGAACGGCGGCGGCCGAAGGGTTGCTGACCGCGACCAGGATCGGCTGTATACCAACGGCCGCATCGCCGGGGATCCTCAAGCTCGCGCTGAAACCGCCCTGGGCGTCTACTACGTAAGGATGATCCGGATTGAGTACGGTGGTGCCGCGCAGCAGGGTCACTTGTTGGCCCGGCTTGAAGGCCCGGCCCTGCACCTGCGCATCGCTGCCGGCGGTAATGGCCGCCCCGCCGGGCCCCTGCGCATTGAGCTGACCATTGAAGGTGGCATCGGGCGTATCGAAAAGTACATCGGCATGGGCAGTGGCCAGGCCTGCCGCCAGCAGGCTCAGCGCCGAAACCAACGTACGAATGGGACGCCGGGCTGGCATCCGCTGAGCATTACCTGTTCCCATCTGCAACTCCTGTTGAAAGAAATACTAACGACCGATAAAGGGGTGCAGAGGTTAACAAGAAGCATTCTCGAAATAAACGGCCCGGCGAGTTTAATGGCCAGGGTTCTGTAGCCGTGGGCCACCGCATGGGAAGATATCGGCTTTGCCAAGAGGATCGATCAATGGCTATGAGCTGGAGTTGCCTGCACCACCGAGACTTGGACAAGTACGCCCTGTACCAGGTGCTACGGCTGCGCTGTGAGGTATTCGTGGTTGAACAAAGGTGCCCGTACCAGGACGTCGACGGCCAGGATCTCGATGGTGATACGCATCACCTGCTGGGCTACGAAGATGGCGTGCTACTGGCATATCTGCGGTTGCTCGCACCGGCCGAGCCGGGCGCCGCGCCCGCGATCGGTCGAGTGATCACGGCCCCGGCAGGGCGCGGACGCGGGCTGGGCCATGCCTTGCTGGAGCAGGGCTTGATCGCCTGCGAGCGGCTCTGGCCGGGGCAACCCCTTTACCTTTCGGCCCAGGCGCACCTGCAAGGGTATTACGGACGCTACGGCTTCCGGGCTGAAGGGGAGGTTTACCTGGAAGACGGAATTGCGCACGTGGATATGCGCCGGCCCGGTTAGCCACCGTTTCCGCGACGAGAATCGCCGCTATGCTGCAACTTAAAGCGAAGCGGCTGGTCGGATGCGTGCTTCGCCAGGCATGTCCCGCCAGAGCGCCCTGCTGTCGACTCCCTACCGTTCATACCCGATGAATCTGATCGCTTTCCTGCTTCGCTGTGGCCTGGCCACCCTGCTGCTCCTGCCGGCTGTCTCGCCTGCCCACGCGTCCGGAGAGCGTGAGCTCGTTGCCCGGATCAATGCCTACCGTGCCAACCCGGACACTTGCCGAACCACAGGCGGCGCGCCTTCATCCCTAGTGTTGCGAGCCAACCTTCAATTGCCCGCTGGCTATTCAGGGGGGCTTCGCGAAGGGCTGCGGCGAAGCGGTTACCAGGCGGCCGCCGTACGGGCTATCCGGTTGACCGGCCCGCAAACCCCGGACGCCGCGTTCGCCATGCTCATCGCCGGCTACTGCCAGGCTTTGCTGGATAGCCAATACAGCGACATCGGCATCAGTCATACAGCAGAGCGGTGGCAGGTAGTGCTGGCCCGTCCGCTGTTGGATACACATCTGGCTGACCCACGGGCCACGGCGCAGACCCTGTTGGGGCAGGTCAATGCCGCCCGGGCCAAGCCCCGACTATGTGGGCGAATACATTTCGCCGCGGCCCGGCCGTTGGCATGGAGCCCGGCCCTGGCAGCCGCTGCCCTGGGACATAGCCGCGCCATGGCCGAAGGTGGCTACTTCTCGCACCAGGACCGGAACGGAACCACACCTTACGCGCGGGCGCGAGCTGAAGGCTATCGGGGCCGGCAGGTCGGTGAGAACATCGCCGCGGGCCATGGCTCGCCCGCGGCGGCCATGGCGGGTTGGCTGGCCAGCCCCGGCCACTGCGCCAACCTGATGAACCCTGTATTCACTCAGGTGGGTGCTGGCTACCAAACCGCGCCGGACGCCCAGGTGGGGATTTATTGGACGATGCTGTTCGGCGCTCCGTAGGGCTGCTCGTGGAGGGCGGGGAGCACCGGAGACAGCAGTCGCGGGGAATAGGGTATAACAGCTGGCCAATTACCCATCGCCAGCTATGAGACCGTTCGCCATGATCGCTGAAAGTTCGCCCCGCCCTCCCGTGATCACCGCCGATGTACTGATCATCGGGGGTGGGCTCAGCGGTGCGCTGCTGGCCTGGCAATTGCTCCGACGCGGTGGCGCGCGCATGATCGTTATCTTCGAGCCGAGGGCAGAACTGGGGCGAGGCGAGGCTTATAGCACCGAGGAGCTGGACCATACGCTCAATGCCAACGCCGCTCGCATGAGCATCGATCCGGACGCGCCGGACGATCTCACCCAATGGCTCACCGAGCATCTGGCCGCTGGTGGCTGGCCTCAGGGCGCCGCGCAGCGGCAACCCGTCGAGCTGCTGTTCCCGCCCCGGGGCCTGTTCGGACGTTACGTTCAGGAGCGTCTGGGGCAAGCGATGGCGGATGCGCCCGGAATAAGCGTGCGGCATGTGCGTGCCGAAGCGGAGGATGCCTGGCCGGTGCCTGGGGGCATTTGCGTCCAGGCGGGTCTGCAGCGCTGGCAGGCGCCGATAGCTGTGTTGGCTACTGGAGTGTTCCCCGCCGCGCGCACGCCTCGTCGAGGCAGCCCAGCCACGGCGGCGCTCGCCCTGGACCCTTGGGATGTCGGACGTATGGCGCGCTTGCCCGTCGAGGCGCCCGTGGCCATCGTCGGCACAGGGCTGACCATGATCGACGGCCTGCTATCGCTGCGGCGGGCCGGACACCAAGGGCCGATCCAAGTGTTCTCCCGCCACGGTTTGCTGCCTCAGCCACGGCGACAGCCCCCGGCGTGGCCGGATTTCCTTTCCCTGGACTCAAGCTTGCGGACCCCCTTGCAACTGTCACGCGCGTTGCGCCGCCAGTGTCGGCTGGCAGTCAGCCAAGGCGTGGACTGGCAGGCCCCACTGGACACGGTACGTGCCCATGTCGCACGGCTCTGGCATCAGGCCAGTGACGAGCAGCGCCGCCAGTTCGTGCGCCATCTACGCCCGTGGTGGGAGAGCCATCATCATCGTTCGCCACCCCAGGGGGCGGTCTGGCTGGCCCAACTGTTGACCGAGGGCCGTCTGACCCTGGAAGCGGCGTGCCTGATAGCCAGCGAGCCGGCGCCCGAGGGGCTGGAGCTGACGGTGCGGGCCCGCGGGCGTGAGCAAGCGGAACGTCGACGTTTCGCTGCGCTCATCGATTCCAGCGGCATCGAATATGACTGGCGCCGGGTCGAGCGGCCTCTGCCACGGCAGCTGCTGGCGCGCGGTCTGGTTCGGCCTGGCCCGCTTGCCCTGGGTATCGATGCCGACTCGGGTGGTGCAGTGATCGGGGCCGCAGGGCAGGTCAGCGAAGGGTTGCTGGCCATGGGGCCGCCACTGCGTGGTGTGTGGTGGGAAAGCACGGCAGTGACGGATGTGGCAGCGCAAGCCAAGGCCCTTGCGCTGCGTATTTCAGCGCTTGGTCTGGCATGAGCACGGCTTGGCGAACCAAGGCAAGCCAGTAATATGCCACTAGTGAATCGGCAGTTTCCCGGCAGGCGTCCGCTTTGCCCCGCCTGCCAGGGATTTGGCGACGGAAAAGGCCTCGGCGCCCTTTGATAAAGAACCTTTCTCAGTTAGTGGCACTTTGTAAAAGTTCCTTAGTATCAGTAACTTGTAATCGCAAAGCGGAACGGGTTAGCAAATCGCCATCTTTTCGTCCTCAGGCACGCTCGTGCCCATTGTTTTCGCTCTGCCACCGTGTACAGAATCCGCCCCGTGCCGTGATGAAGTCCGTCTGGCCTCACAAAGGAGTGTTGGCAAATGATGAGTGTTTTCGTGGTTGTAATGAGTATGTGCACGGCGGCCGAAGGCTGCCTTGAGGAGCGGCGGCCAACTGCCTATTCCTCGCGAGCGGAGTGCATGGAAAGCGTGGCTACCATGCCTACGACGCGCGGGATTAAGTATCGTTGTACCTCGACTCCGCAGATCATGGTCAGTGAAGAGCGCAAGGCAGCCAGGTCCCACTTGGCGACCACCGCCGCTGAGCCTGCCATCAAGCCTTGATGTCGAAGCCGCTTCGCCCCGGCTGCTGAACGATACCGGTCGACAGGGAATCGAACGAAGGTCTTCCAACCAAGGACCTTCGATGAGCGATTCCCCGAAAGCTCCCTCGGCCCACGGTTTCGTACGGGTACGCGGGGCGCGCGAACATAATCTCAAGAACGTCGACGTCGATATTCCACGTGACGCCCTGGTGGTATTCACTGGAGTATCTGGCTCGGGTAAATCTTCCCTGGCCTTTTCCACCCTCTATGCCGAAGCGCAGCGCCGTTACTTCGAATCCGTGGCGCCCTATGCCCGTCGCCTGATCGATCAGGCCGGGGTTCCCGACGTCGATGCCATCGAAGGCCTGCCACCGGCGGTGGCTCTGCAACAACAGCGCGGCACGCCCAGCGCGCGCTCGTCGGTAGGCAGCGTCACGACCCTGTCCAGCCTGTTGCGCATGCTCTACTCCCGTGCCGGCAGCTATCCGGCGGGGCAACCGATGCTGTACGCCGAAGACTTCTCCGCCAATACGCCCCAGGGCGCCTGCCCGCATTGCCAAGGCATCGGCCGGGTATTTGATGTGACCGAAGCCTCACTGGTGCCAGATCCCTCCCTGAGCATTCGCCAGCGTGCCGTGGCAGCCTGGCCTACGGCCTGGCAAGGGCAGAATCTACGGGACATTCTGGTTACCCTGGGCTATGACGTCGACCTACCCTGGCGGGAGCTGCCCCAGGCTCAGCGCGACTGGATTCTGTTCACGGAGGAAACGCCTACGGTGCCGGTCTATGCCGGTCTTACGCCAGCGCAGACCCGGGCCGCGCTCAAGCGCAAGCTTGAGCCCAGCTACCAGGGGACCTTCACTGGAGCCAGGCGCTATGTGCTGCACACGTTCAGCCAAAGCCAGAGCGCGATGATGCGCCAGCGGGTCAGCCAGTTCATGCAGGCCAGCCCATGCCCGGCCTGCCAGGGGAAGCGGCTCAAGCCGGAGGCGCTGCAGGTGCGCTTCGCGGGCCTGGACATCGCTGAGCTAAGCCGCTTGCCCATGGACGAGCTTTGCGAGGCATTGCAGCCGATCGCCGCCGCTGGCTACCCTGCACAGCCAAGCGAAGATAATGCAGCGCTCAGCCGCGCCCAGCTGAATGAGGTTCGCCAACAGCGTGCCGCCGCCGGAGCCAACGCTCACGCTGGCGGGCGTGACGTGCGCGGCACGCCGAATCTCTCGATCGAAAAGCGAATGGCCGCGCAACGCATCGCCCAAGAACTGCTGGAGCGTTTGCGCACGTTGCAGACACTGGGCCTGGGCTACCTCGACCTGGAACGGTCCACACCGTCCCTGTCTTCCGGTGAATTGCAGCGTCTGCGCCTGGCCACTCAGCTCAACTCCCAGCTGTTCGGTGTCATCTATGTCCTCGACGAGCCTTCGGCAGGCCTGCACCCGGCTGACAGCGAGGCTCTCTACGCCTCTCTGCGGGGGTTGCAGCGGGCGGGCAATACGGTGTTCGTGGTGGAACATGACCTGGAGGTCATGCGTAGGGCAGACTGGCTGGTCGATGTAGGGCCCGACGCCGGAGAGCGAGGCGGGCTGGTGCTCTACAGTGGGCCGCCCCGGGGGCTGGGCGAGGTCAGGGAGTCGCGTACCGCCGCCTACCTTTTCAACCAGCCGGCCATTGCTGCCCACACCGCTCGCAGCCCCCAGGGATGGCTTCGCCTGGCCGGTGTATGTCGCAATAATGTGCGGGGTCTGGATGTAGCCTTTCCGCTGCGGTGCCTGACCGCGGTGACCGGCGTCTCCGGCTCTGGCAAGTCCACCCTGGTGAGCCAGGCCCTGCTCGAACTGGTAGGGGCGAGCCTGGGGCAGAAACCTGCCTCGCTTGGCGAAGAGGCGCTCGACCTGGAGGACGCGGCCACCGGGCCAACCCTGGGCAGGCTTGTCGATGGCCTGGACCAGCTGCGTCGCCTGGTTTCAGTGGACCAGAAGCCTATCGGCCGGACACCGCGCTCGAACCTGGCGACCTACACCGGGCTGTTCGACCATGTGCGCAAGCTGTTCGCGGCCACCGAGCAAGCCAGGGCCCACGGGTTCGATGCCGGGCAGTTTTCCTTCAATGTGGCCAAGGGACGTTGTTCTGTCTGCGAGGGTGAAGGCTTCGTCAGCGTGGAGTTGTTGTTCATGCCCAGCGTCTACGCCCCTTGCCCTGAATGCGGCGGTGCCCGCTATAGTCCGCAGACCCTGGCCGTGACCTGGCAGGGCCTGAGCATCGCCGAGGTGCTTCAGCTCACGGTGGAGCAGGCGCTGGAAGTCTTCGCCCAGGAGCTTCCCGTCCTTCGCTCGCTGGAGGTGCTCCAGGACATCGGCCTGGGCTACCTGCGTCTGGGCCAGCCGGCGACGGAATTGTCCGGAGGCGAGGCCCAGCGCATCAAGCTGGCCACCGAACTGCAACGCAGCGGTCGCGGCGCGACGCTCTATGTGTTGGACGAGCCGACCACTGGGCTGCATCCTCAGGATGTGGATCGCCTGCTTGTACAGCTGAACCGGTTGGTGGATGCGGGCCATAGCGTGATCCTGGTAGAGCATGACATGCGAGTGGTGGCCGCCAGCGACTGGGTGATCGACCTGGGGCCCGGCGCTGGGGCTGCGGGCGGCCGAATAGTGGTCGCCGGGCCGCCGAAAACGGTTGCCGCTTGCAGGGAAAGCGCCACGGCGCCGTTCCTGGCTCAGGCATTGGAACTGGCCAGCGGCTGAACGATCTCGTGGGGCTCAGCCGGCGCCGGTTCCCTGGGCCAGGATGCCGGCGCTGGCGCCGCGCCAGCGATCACGGCCGGAGTGCTTGGCCGCATAGAGCAGGGCGTCGGTGGCCTTGATCAGGTCAGCCGGTTGTACGGCTTGCTCGGCCGGGTGGCAGACGTATATTCCGAGGCTGGCGGTAACCACGCCGCGCTCATTATCCTGGTGAGCAATAGCCAGGGCCCTGATACGTTGCAAAAGGTCGTCGGCCACCTTGCAGGCGCCCTGGAACGGAGTGTTCGGCAGCAACAGTGCCATTTCCTCGCCACCATAGCGCACCGCCAAGTCGCTGGATCGGGCCGCCGTGGCCTTGAGCGCGCCAGCCACGGCCACCAGGCAGTGATCCCCTGCGGGGTGTCCGTAGCGGTCGTTGAACAGCTTGAAGCGGTCCAGGTCCAGCATGATCAGCGCTACCGGATAACGCAGCCGCCGTGCCCGGCTCAATTCATCGTTCAGTGCCAGGTCCAGACGGCGGCGGTTCGCCAGCCCGGTCAACCCGTCCTGGTACGCCATCTGGTTGAGGCTTTCGTGAGCGGCGCGCAATTCCCCTTCGATGACCAGGCGGTAGCGGAATTGCCGCAACAAGGCCGCCCCGAACAGGCCGATTCCGCAACAGAGCACGCCTAGCACCAGGGCGGTCTTGATCACGTCCAGGAGCAAGGGCTGCAATGCGGTCTGGCGTGAAAGACCTGCCTGGATCACCACAGGATAACCGTCGACCCGGCGAAAGCCGTAGATCCGCCGAATGCCGTCCAGGGGAGAGTCCAGTTCCACCACGCCGCTGTCTACTCGTGGCAGGTAATCGCGGAACAACGGGCTTTGACCCAGGTCCCGCCCGCTGATACCGGGCAAGGCAGGATGCCGCATCAGCAGGGTACCATCGGCCAGGGCAACCACGAAGGTGCCCTGGTCGTCGATCTGGAAACCGGCGTAGAAGCGCTGGAAATAGGCCAGGCGCAGGGTTGCCAGAAAGACCCCGGCGAAGCTGCCGTCAGGGTTGTTGATCCGCCGCGAGACAGGGATCACCGGATCGCCGGTGGAGCGGCTGATAATGACCGGGCCCACATGCAACAGCCGGTCGGCGTGCGTCCGATGCCAAGCGAAATACTCCCGGTCGGCATTATTGGCGTTGGGTGGTATCTGAGCCTTGTCGGTGACCAGCCAGCGGCCATCGGCTCCGTAGATGAACAGGCCATGCAGTTGGGGAAGCAGCTCGACCTGGCGCTTGAGCAAGGCATGCAGGCGAGACGCCCTGAGGTTGGCCAGGCCGTCACCCTCGATGCGCTCGGTGATACCGCCGCTCATGGAGTCGACCTGGCGCAGGGCGTCTTCCACGTTCTGCGCCGCGGCACGGGCCAGGTTGGTCGCGCTCGCGTTGGCTTCACCGATGACACGGCGGTAGTCATGCCACAGCCTCAAGCCTTCCAGGGCGATGATGATGCCGATGACGCTCAGGGTGAACAGCGGCAACAGTCGCAGCATGCGCCGGGCTCGGCGCTCGGCAAGGTCGATGGAGGTAGAGGGGGGCATGTAGGATGATGCCATCGGGGTTTTCAGGCAGGCCGTTACGGTTTGTTCGACAGTCTGGCAGGCTTGGCGGTGGATGGGTATCGAAAGCTGCGGGTCTGTCACTTGAAGCCTGTCGCTGTTACAGCCGACCTTGACGGTGATCAGGGCCATACCGATCGGGCCTGGGTCGGGCGCAAGCGCCGCGCCGGGCAGCCTTGCGCTCAGGCACGATACCCCTGGGCCTGGAGCTCGAACAGACGCGCATAGTGCCCGCCCTGGGCCATCAGGCTCAGGTGATCGCCTCGCTCCAGGATCTTGCCTTGGTCCAGCACGATGATCTGTCCAGCGCTGCGAACGCTGGAGAACCGATGGGAGATCAGCACGCTCATGCGCCCGCGGGCGTAGGCGCGGAAGCGCTCGAACACCGCGGCTTCGGCCGCCGCGTCCAGGGCCGCGGTGGGTTCGTCGAGTACCAGCAGATCTGCCTGGGTGCGCATGTAGGCCCGTGACAACGCGATTTTCTGCCATTGGCCGCCGGACAGTTCCTGGCCGCCTGCGAACCATCTGCCCAGTTGGGTGCGATAGCCGTCGCTCAAGCGCTCGATGAAGTCCGCCGCCATGCCTTGCTCGGCAGCTTGACGCCAGCGCTGCTCGTCGTCGAAGGCGGTCACGTCGCCTACTCCCAGGTTCTCCCCAGCGGTCATCTGATAGCGCAAGTAATCCTGGAAGATCACGCCGATGCGTCGGTGAAGCGCCTGCAGGTCCCACGCTTGTAGATCCGTGCCATCGAGAAGGATCTTCCCATGCGTAGGAGTATATAGACGGGTGAGCAGCTTGATCAGGGTGGTCTTGCCGGAGCCGTTCTCGCCGACTAGGGCCAGGCTTTGGCCCGGCGCCAGATGCAGGTCGATCCCGGTGAGCGCGGGCCGTGTCGCGCCCGGGTAGGTGTAGCCCACCCCGTCGAAGCGCAGGCCGTCGTTGGGCGCGCTGCCCTTGGTCGCGGTGCCGGTGGGCGCGGGCACCGGGTGTTCCAGGTAGTCATGCAGGTTGCTTAGGTACAAGCCGTCTTCATATACCCCACCAATGGCGCTCAGGCTGGAACTGATCGCCGCCTGCCCCTGCTTGAACACCACCAGGTACATGGTCATCTGCCCCAGGCTTATCTGCCCGGAGACGGTGGCAAGCACGACCCAGGCATAGGCCAGATAGAACCCCAGGGTGCCGAGCAAACCAAGCGCGAAGCCCCAGCCGTCGCGCCGCAGGGTCAGGCGGCGATCCTCACCGTAGAGGCGATCGAACGTTTCCCGGTAGCGTTGCAATAGCAGCGGCGCCAGCCCGAACAGGCGGACTTCCTTGATATGCGCTTCCTGGGAAAGCAAGGTTTCGATGTAGTTCTGTCGGCGGGTTTCCGGCGCACGGCGAGTAAACAGGCGAAAGGCATCCCCGGAGAAACGGGTCTCGGCGAAAAAGACGGGAAGGGCGGCGATCACCAGGATGGCCAGTGCCCAGAGGGAGAAGTGTGCGAGCAGGAGCGCGAAACTGGTCAGGGCAACCAGGTTCTGGATCAGCCCAAGGGCCTTGGTCACCAATCCCAGTGGACGCGTCGAAGCATCCCGCCTGACCCGTACCAGACGATCGTAGAAGTCTGAATCCTCGAATTGCACTAAAGGGAGGGTCTGGGCTTTCTCCAGTATCAACAGGTTCACTGTTTGCGCCAGGCGCACCCTCAGCAGGGATTGCTGAACGGACAGCGCCCGTTGCGCCGCGGCCAGCAGCGCCAGCGCCCCCGCTTCGGCCACCAGCCAGCGCAGGACCGGCCATAGTGCGGGCTGACCGCCCTGGGCATGGGCCGCCATCGCGGTGACCACTGCATCCACGATGCGCTGCCCGAGCCATGCGGCGAGCGCTGGCAACAATCCCGCGCAGAGGGTGGCGGCGATCAACCCGAGCAGCAGGGCAGGGGAGGTGCGCCACACTAGCGCGACGGCGCGGCGGCCCTGGCCGAGAAAGGCGACGAAAGCGCGCGGTGACAACATCGCTCTGGCTCCAGGTAGTCGAGGTCAGGGCTTGGACCGCTTCGTTGCCGGGAAGGTCGATACGGCCTGCGTTGCGCGCACCCATAAAAAAGGCCGTGTCGATGAGCGACACGGCCAAGGGTGGTCCTGGCGAGCGCTTAGTTGACCCTGATGCGATCCAGGGTTACTGGGCGCAGGCGGGGAGTCAGCGTATGGATCACCACAATGGCAACCAGGTAGGCGCTACCGGCCACAATGAAGATCGGCTGGTAGGACTTGAACACTTCAAGGATGTAGCCGTTGTAGGTGGTCATCAGCATGCCGCCCATGGCGCCGGCCATGCCGCCGATACCGATCACCGAAGCCACGGCTTCCTTGGGGAACATGTCCGATGGCAGGGTCATCAGGTTGGCGGACCACGCCTGGTGCGCGGCGGCGGCCAGGCCGATGATGCCTACCACCAGCCAGAGGTTGGACACGAACTGTGCGCTGACGATCGGGATAACGGCCAGCGCGCAGATCAGCATGGTGGTCTTGCGCGCTCTGTTCGCGCCCAGGCCGCTCTTCATTTGTCGCGAGGAACCCCAGCCACCCAACACCGAGCCAAGGTCGGCCAGCAGATAGATAGCGATCAGGGGCGGGCCGAAACTCTTGAGGTTCAAGCCGTAGGTCTTGCCCAGGAAGTCTGGCAGCCAGAAGAGATACAGCCACCAGATCGGGTCGGTCAGGAACTTGCCGGCGGCATAGGCCCAGGTTTCCCGGAAGCGCAGCAGCTTGAACCAGGAGATTTTCACCGGCGCGGCAGGCTTGGCGGACACCGGGGTGTCGTCGGACTGGATATAGGCCAGTTCCTCGGCGCTCACCTTGGTGTGCTCGTGAGGGCGACGGTACATCAACAGCCAGGCAACCAGCCAGAGAAGGCTGACCAGGCCGATGGAAATGAACGCGGTACGCCAGCCCCAGGCCAGGGTGATCGCTGGAACCAACAGGGGGGTGATGATCGGTCCCATGGCGGTGCCGGCGTTGAAGATCCCGGTAGCCTGGGCGCGTTCCTTTTGTGGGAACCATTCCGACACAGCCTTGAGGCTGGCCGGGAAGCTTCCCGACTCGCCAAAGCCCAGGGTGAAGCGAGCAATGGCGAACTGGGTCACGGTGTTGATCAGGCCGTGACCGATGCTGGCGAAGGTCCATACAGTGAACGCCAGGGCGTAGCCCACCCGGACGCCCACCTTGTCAATGAGCCGGCCAAAGGTAATGAAGCCAATGGCATAGGCGCATTGGAACCAGAACACGATATTGGCGTAGTCGGTTTCTGACCATTGAAGTTCGGCCGCAAGCGTAGGCTTGAGGATGCCGATCATCTGGCGGTCGATATAGTTGATGCCGATGGCGATGAATAGCAGGGCACAGATGACCCATCTGTACTTGCTGATTCGGGTCTGTTCCTGGGCAACAGGGCGTGCGTGTGGCTGGACCTGCGGCGGGGCCTGGGTTGTCATCGTAGTGGTTCCCTTGTTTTTTTTATTACCGAACTACCGGTGCCGACGGAGCGGCATTACCTCGCGAAGGACTCACGGGTAAATTTGTACGACATCCTATGACGTTGTTTCAGGTTATGTCAACGACCGATGAGCTGCCTGCCAGACATGCTGCCGAGAAATTCTGAACCTTAAGCCAAGCGGCCTTCCTAACTTATTGACCGGCTATCTATTGGCTGCCTCAAGGGCCCGAAGGGCCGTCCATAAGGAGACGAACCATGACTGATATCACTAAAGAAACCATCAAGGTGCTCAACGACCTGATCGAGACCTCCAAAGACGGCGAAGCCGGTTTCAAGGATCTGGCCGAGCAGACCAAGAGCGCTGAACTCAAGGCTGTATTCACCAGCGCCGCCGATGATACCGCCCGCGCCGCTGCCGAACTGCAGGGCCTTGTCCGCCAACTGGGTGGCGATCCGGAAACCTCGACCAGCGTGGCGGGCGATCTGCATCGCCGCTGGGTAGACCTGAAGGCCGCGATCACGGGCAAGGACGACGCCGCCCTGCTCAACGAGGCTGAGCGAGGAGAGGACGTGGCCAAGAAGAGCTACACCAAGGCGCTTGAAAACAATGATCTGGCCGCGGATGTGCGCGCGGTGATTCAGAAGCAATACGAAGGCGTGCTGCGCAACCATGACAAGGTCAAGGCGCTGCGCGACCAGGCTCGCGCCCAGAAGTAAAGCGGTTCGGGGGCAGCCTTGCCCCCATCTCTGGCCACCATTTGCTCGATTATTCTCCCCGCGCTCTGGGCCCGTGGCCGGTCCGGATATGCAAGTCCATGTCAGTACTGAATTTTTTCGCCAGCCTTGCCTCTGAACTTCAGCCGCTACGCTAGCCCTTGGGTGAGCGTCGCTTGGACACGACTGGCCAGCTTCAGGTGACTTGCATGAAAGCACGTAGAAAAACCGTCAAGCCCATCGGCTTGAAAGATATAACCATCGTAGACGACGCCAAGATGCGCAAGGCGATCACCGCCGCGGCCCTGGGCAACGCCATGGAATGGTTCGACTTTGGCGTCTATGGCTTTGTCGCCTATGTACTGGGCAAGGTGTTCTTCCCCAGCGCCGACCCCAGCGTACAGATGATCGCCGCGCTGGCGACCTTTTCCGTGCCCTTCCTCATCCGGCCCCTGGGCGGACTGTTCTTCGGCGCCATGGGTGACCGCTACGGTCGACAGAAAGTGCTCGCGGCTACCATCGTCATCATGTCCCTGAGCACCTTCGCCATCGGCTTGATTCCGTCCTATGCCTCCATTGGCCTCTGGGCGCCGATCCTTCTGCTGCTGGCCAAGATGGCCCAGGGCTTTTCCGTAGGCGGGGAGTACACAGGCGCGTCCATCTTCGTGGCCGAATATGCTCCAGACCGCAAGCGAGGGTTCCTGGGCAGCTGGCTGGACTTCGGTTCTATTGCCGGCTTCGTGTTGGGCGCCGGGGTGGTGGTCGCCATTTCAACCATGCTCGGGGATGAACGGTTCCAGGCCTGGGGGTGGCGCCTGCCCTTCTTCCTGGCCCTGCCGCTGGGCCTGCTGGGCCTGTACCTGCGACATGCGCTGGAGGAAACGCCGGCCTTTCAGCAACACGTGGAAAAGCTTGAACACGGGGACCGCGAGGGTCTGGCCAGCGGCCCGCAGGTATCGTTCAAGGAAGTCGCCACCCGACACTGGCGTAGCTTGATCACCTGCGTAGGTGTGGTGGTGGCTACCAACGTCACCTATTACATGCTGTTGACCTACATGCCGAGCTATCTCTCCCACAACTTGCATTACAGCGAGAGCAGGGGCGTGCTCATCATCATCGCGATCATGGTGGGGATGCTGTTCGTGCAGCCTTTCATCGGCCGTTTGAGCGACAGGTTCGGACGTCGGCCGTTCATCATCTGTGGCAGCGTTGGCCTGTTCTTCCTGGCGATCCCGGCCTTCATGCTGATCACCAGTGGCGATATGGCACGCATTTTCGGGGGCTTGCTGATTCTTGCGGTGATGCTCAACTTCTTCATCGGTGTCATGGCCTCGACCCTGCCGGCAATGTTTCCGACCCATATCCGCTACAGCGCCCTTGCCAGCGCCTTCAACATTTCCGTACTGATTGCCGGGCTGACACCCACGGTCGCGGCATGGCTGGTGGAAAGCACACAGGAACTCTACATGCCGGCCTACTACCTGATGGTCGTCTCGATCATCGGGCTGATCACTGGCATCACCATGAAGGAAACCGCGAACAAGCCGTTGCGCGGCGCGGCCCCCACAGCTTCGGACCTGGAAGAAGCCAAGGAGCTGCTGCAAGAGCATCACGACACCATCGAACACAAGGTCGAAGCCCTGGACGCCGAGATCGCCCGGCTACAGGCCAAGCGCGAAGAGCTCGTGCAACAGCATCCCCGCATCGACTGACGCGACAGGCAGCGAGCGCTCGGCGCTCGCTGCCTCGACCCCGCCTCGACTCAGGGCTTGAGGATCACCTTGACGCAACCGTCTTTCTTGTCTCGGAAGGTCTTGTACATTTCCGGCCCCTCTTCAAGGCTTACGGTGTGTGTGATCACGAAGCTCGGATCGATCTGGCCTTCCTGAATGCGCCGCAGCAGGTCATCTGTCCAGCGGTTGACGTGGGTTTGCCCCATCTTGAACGTCAGGCCCTTGTTCATCGCGGCGCCGAACGGCACCTTGTCGATCAGCCCGCCGTAGACGCCCGGAATCGACAGGGTACCGGCCGGCCGGCATACGTACATCATCTCGCGCAGTACGTGGGGCCGGTCCGATTCCAGCATCACCGCCTGCTTGACCCTGTCGTACACCGAGTCGAAGGAACGGGTGGCGTGGGATTCCATCCCTACCGCATCGATGCATTTTTCCGGCCCTTTGCCCCCGGTCAGTTCGCCAAGGCGGTCCAGCACGCTTTCTTCATCGAAGTTGATGGTGATCGCGCCGCCGGCCTTGGCCATGGCCAGGCGCTCCGGCACATTGTCGATGCAGACCACCTGCTTGGCACCGAGCAGCACCGCGCTGCGGATTGTGAACTGCCCGACGGGCCCGGCGCCCCAGATCGCAACGGTATCGGTGGGCTGGATATCGCACTGGGCGGCAGCCTGCCAACCGGTGGGGAAGATGTCGCCCAAGAACAGCACCTGCTCATCGGTAAGGCCGTCAGGAATGACCACCGGGGAAAAGTCGGCAAAGGGTACCCGAACATACTCCGCCTGGCCGCCAGGGTAGCCGCCTGTCAAATGGGTATAGCCGAACAGGCCAGCGGTAGAATGACCAAAGGCTTTGTCCGCCAGGTCCTTGTTGCGGTTGCTGCGCTCGCATACGGAGAAGTTGCCGCGCCTGCACTGTTCACACTCGCCACAGCAAATGGTGAAGGGCACCACTACACGATCACCGATCTTGAGCTTCTTGTTCGCGGAACCGACTTCCACCACTTCGCCCATGAATTCATGGCCCATGATGTCGCCATGCTTCATGCCTGGCATGAAGCCGTCATAAAGGTGCAAGTCTGAGCCGCAGATGGCGCAGGAGCTGACCTTGATGATGGCGTCCCGGGGATCTTCGATGGTGGGGTCCGGCAGGTGATCGTCGCAGCGAATGTCTTTTTTGCCATGCCAACGTAGCGCTTTCATGAATCTTCCTCCTGGGTATGGTCGGATGGGCCACCGTGGGACATCGCCTGGCTGCCATGAACAGCACGCCTTTCCACCGCCCTCTTTGTTCAGGCGAGCGGGACGGCGGCAAGTTCAAGCGGTTATCCGAGCGGTAGCCCGCGAGGATGGACGGTCGCCGAGTCAGGCAGGCAGACGATCCAGTGAAACGGCCGACTCGTGGCTCTCTCTAATGGGAGGTAGTGCCCGTGAATCGACTTAGAGAACCTTGCAATGAAGATGCCCCAACCCGCCGTGGAAAATGTTGAAACCTTTGTGGATTACCTGAACGAACATGATCTCTATCTGGCCACCGCCGAGTCTTGCACGGCTGGCCTGATCGCCGCCGCCATCGGATCTGTGTCCGGTGGCGGTCAGGTGATGGAAAGTGGCTATGTGGTGTATTCGCCTCAGGCGAAGCACCGCTTGCTGGGCGTCAGCTCCAACACCATCGAAGAGTTCGGCCTGACCAGCGAGGAGGTGGCCCGGGAAATGGCCACAGGTGCCTTGCATGACAGCGAAGCCAATGTGGCGGTGGCCACTACCGGGGTGGCCGGGCCTGAACCCATGGACGATATCCCTCCAGGCACCGTCTGCTTCGCCTGGGCGTTCGCAACGGAGCAGGGCACGGCGCTATTCTCCGGTACCGAACGCTTCGATGGCGATCGTGAGGAAGTGATCCGTCAGGCTTCCAGCCATGCGTTGAGCGCTGTGCGGGAATTTCACCAGCGCATGCTGCAAGGGGAGGCGGCTGGCGCGAATGGGATGAGCTGAACGTAAAGAGGCCGCCCGGAGGCGGCCTCGTGTAGCCAACACCCAATTTACAGCGTCTTGGGCGCGCCCAGCTTGCCCAGGTCGGCTCCGGTCAGGGGTTCGGCCTCAGGGTTGGACATGGTCCGCAACTTCATCGCTTCGACCACTTCCAAGTCCTGCGGGGGCAGGTCCACGGTGGCCAGGCCATCGCCGCCGTCCACGGCTGGGGTAGCTTCACGGACCTCCCACTCCGCTACCGCGTTCTCGCCTTGGTTCCACGGGCCCTTCATATCGTCGCCCTGGGACATGTTGAAGTACACCGAGGCGAATTCAGGCTTCGGTGGCAGCTTGCCTTGCGGGAAGTTCGGCTGGATCGAATGCAGCGCCTTCTCGAAGGACATCTGGTGCGCCACTTCACGGGTCATCAGGAAGCCCAGGGCATCGCGGATGCCCGGGTCGTCAGTGACATTGATCAGGCGTTCGTAGACGATCTTGGCACGCGCTTCCGCGGCGATATTCGAGCGCAGGTCCGCGGTGGGTTCACCGATGGTATCGATGTAGGCCGCGGTCCATGGCACACCGCCGGAGTTGACCAACGCAGCGCCCCCGCCATACAGCAGGCTGGTGATATGCGAGTCATTGCCCGCGCCGGTGAGCGCACGGTACATCTCGCCCTGTTCCTGCACACCCTCGGCCAGCTGGCCACGGGCACCCTTGTTGAGCATGACGATGATGGAGCCGATGATTTCCAGGTGGCTGAGTTCTTCGGTCGCGATATCGTAGAGCATGTCCTTGCGACCTGCATCTTCCTCGGTCACCGCCTGGGTGAAGTAACGCATCGCGGCTGCGAGTTCGCCCTGCGGGCCGCCGAATTGTTCCAGCATCAGGTTCGCCAGGCCTGGGTTCGGCGCGGCGACACGTACGGTGTACTGGAGACGCTTGTTATGTATGAACATACTTTCGTCCTCGGTTTCGTCACGGGTTCAAATCTTTCAGGAGCTGGGTGCTGTGAAGGCGTTCTGCAGTACCGGCGAAGCCTCTTCGACCACGAAAACGAAGTGCTTCCGACCAATAGCTCCAGCGCCCTACTTGCAACAATCTCCGCTAATAACCAAAACCGCTTTGCATTGGTTACAGGGATATAGGGAGCCAGAAAGGCCAATGGTTCATTTAAAAAAATCATCACAACGATGTAGAACATCAATCGATCTGGCGGCGATCATCGCTGTCCGCGGGCGCTAAGAAAGGCGGCTTTGCTGTGGCGGTCAGATTTGGCGGGAAATGAAAAGGCCTGTCGGAGACAGGCCGAAGGGAAGCTAAGTCGTGATTGTGGCAGGTCAACTCTTGGGCGTGTGTTCAATGGCCAGTTTGTAGAAAGTCGCCGCTCCGCCTTCAGTGGCGTAACCGGTGTTGTCCTGGGTGTAGACTCCGGCCTTGAAGTACAGAGACTGCGAAGCCCAGCTGTTATCGACCTTCTTGCCCCACTGGAAGCCGGCAGCGTTCACAGTCAGGTTGCCGGTGGGTGTCAGATGAATGGTGTAAGTGAAGCGCTGGTTCATCGGCACCTTTTCGGCGACGGTGATCACCGCAGGTTCAGAGTCCGGCGTGGCACGGAACTTGGCCACGATGTTGCCCAGGCGGCTCGCGTCCTTCCATTGATACTCGAGCTTGAGCATCGGCTCGGTGCTGCCGTAGCAGTGGATCTGACCGATAACGATCTTGCCCGAGGAGGGTACCTTGTTCACTGCAACCGCAGCGCGAAGCATGTTGTCGGCGGCACCGTATTTCCAGTTATAGAGACTACCGTCAGCCTTGGTCTCACGCAGCTCGGTGCGAGGGTATTTCGCGCTCTTGGTGGTGGTGCCGGTAACCGGAGCCCAGAAGAACAGGGTATCGCCGGATTTGAAGAAAGTATCGGTGTAGCCCGAAGCCAACTTGGGTGTGTCGATAGTGACGGAAGGGCTACCGACAGGAATGCTCAGGTTCCAGGTGTCGAGGGCAATCATGGAAAAACTCCGGGGATTCAAGCGAAGGGGTCGGTAAGCGCTGCTCACCATCTGTGACTGGGTTTTCGGCCACCGGAGGAAAGGCTGAAGGGTCAGTATTTTCAGGCGTTTCGCCAGAAAGTCGTCGAAACGACTAAATAATATTGGAGTGCTATTAGTGGCTTCATGATATTGCGGGCGCGCAGCGCAGGAGAATTCAAGGACTTGCGGTATTAAAATGACGCCTTAAATTTGACTTTTCGTAACGCTATGGCTTTTGGAAAATTCCGCAGCTTCATTCCTTCCCGACGAACGGCACGACTTTTCCGTAAGCGCGCTCACCGCGACCCGCGCATGGCAACCCCTACTGGTGGCTTAGCGCTATTACGCGGCCGTGATCAAATGGCGTCCAGGTAGTTCTAAGCATTTCAAAGTATCCGACGAACGGTTTCAAGGCGTCAGGCCTCTCATCATGCGGCCTGTAAGGCGCTGCCAACTTAACAGCGTCAATCCACAAGCGCGCCATCATTAACAGGGTTGAAAGCTCGCTATATAAACGCGGTCGCCTCGCTTGGCCCAGGACAGGGCCAGGCTGTTCGCTTTGTTTGCTGGGATGAAGTGGATGTATCCCCAAACCTCTGGCCGTACCCTTCATGATCGATCTTTCAACCTGGAACTTGAGCGTTCCCGTCGGATCATCCGCGAAAACCATAGACACGCCGGCCCTGGTGAAGGGTTACAAGGACAAATATTTTCGCAAGGATGGCAGCAAGCTTTATTTCTGGGCCCCCGTCACTGGGTCCACCACTGAAAGCGCGAAGTACCCCCGCAGCGAGCTTCGTGAAACCTACGCGGACGGTTCCGTTCGAAACTGGAAGTATCCTGACGCGGACAATTACCTTCGGGCAAAGCTGACCGTAACGGAGGTGCCTTCCAGTGGGAAGGTGGTGATCGGCCAGATCCATCAGTACGACAGCAATGACCCGCTGATCAAGGTCGAATACCAGTACATGGACAACGAGCGGCTCGGCAATATCGTGGCGAAGCTGCGGCGCTCGCCGAGCCAGGACGATCCATCCGTGATCGTGATTGCCGAAAGGGTGCCGCTCAACCGTGCCTTTTCCTATGTGATTACCCTGACCAAGAGCGGTCGATTGTCTGTAGTGGCCGCCGACTATGGCTGGAACACTACCTTGAGTTCGGCCTGGAAGACCAAGCCGTTGTACTTCAAGGCCGGTGTCTATACCCAAGACAATACAGGCTATAGCAGTGAAGGCGGGCGGGTGATCTTTCAGAACCTGTCGGTCTCCCACAAGCACAAAAGCAGTTGACCGAGGATACAGGTCACAGTGGATTGGACAGACTTCAGTGATGCTGAAAGGTTGCTGAAAGGTTTCATCCGTACCTTTGCCGCGCGCAAGCGCGGGCCCCCTGCCCACGCCGCAAGCGCCCGAAGCCGAGGCCTATCGTGCCAGCGTCGGGCGCCGTCTTTATCAGAGCGTGCCCGGCCGCCGGGCTGCCGCCCGTTCGCACTGCACCGGCCAATGGCTGCACGCTGGCTGCCGCCAGGCGAATGACCTTTTGATCTGGAAGTGATTATGTTGAAGAAAGCAAGCGGGGCGCTGCTGGCCCTGGCCGTTGCCGTCGGTAGCGGCACCACCCTGGGTGCCGAGGCCAAGCGCGTCGATGTGTTGCTCATCGGCGGTGGCATCATGAGTTCTACCCTGGGTATCTGGCTCAATGAGCTCGAACCTTCATGGTCCATGGAGATGGTCGAGCGCCTGGACGCCGTTGCCGAAGAAAGCTCCAACGGATGGAACAATGCAGGCACTGGCCATTCCGCGCTTGCCGAGCTCAATTACACACCGCAGGACAAGACCGGCAAGGTCGACATCTCCAAAGCCGTCGAGATCAACGAATCCTTCCAGATCTCCCGCCAGTTCTGGTCCTGGCAGGTCCGTAATGGAGTATTGAAGAACCCGCGCTCCTTCATCAACTCCACGCCACACATGAGCTTCGTTTGGGGCGACGACGACATCGCCTTCCTGAAGAAGCGCTATGAGGCGCTCAAGGCCAGCCCGCTCTTCAGCGGCATGCAATATTCCGAAGACGCCGCGCAGATCAAGCAGTGGGTTCCGCTGATGATGGAGGGGCGTGATCCGGCGCAGAAGATAGCCGCGACCTGGACCCCCATCGGTACCGACGTCAACTTCGGTGAGATCACCCGGCAGTTCGTGGGGCATCTGCAGGCGCAGCCGGGCTTTTCGCTCAAGCTGTCCAGCGAAGTCCAGGACATCAAGCGCAACGACGACGGCAGCTGGCACGTCGAGTACAAGAACCTGAAGGACGGCCAGGTCACGGCCACCGATGCGCGCTTCGTGTTCATTGGTGCCGGCGGCGGCGCGCTGCATCTTTTGCAGAAGTCGGGCATTGCGGAAGCGCGTGAATACGCCGGCTTCCCGGTAGGCGGTTCGTTCCTGGTGACCGAAAACCCAAGTGTGGCTGAACAGCACCTGGCCAAGGCCTACGGCAAGGCTTCGGTAGGGGCGCCACCCATGTCGGTGCCACACCTGGATACCCGCGTGCTGGATGGCAAGCGCGTCATTCTGTTCGGGCCTTTCGCTACTTTCTCGACGAAATTCCTGAAAAACGGTTCGTACCTGGACCTGCTGACCAGCACCACGACCCACAACGTGTGGCCCATGACCAAAGTGGGTATCGACCAGTACCCCTTGGTGGAGTACCTGGCGGGCCAACTGATGCTGTCTGACGACGACCGCTTCAACGCTCTGCGCGAATACTTCCCGAATGCGCGCAAGGAAGACTGGCGCCTGTGGCAGGCCGGCCAGCGGGTGCAGATCATCAAGCGTGACGAAGAGAAGGGCGGCGTGCTCAAACTCGGCACTGAGGTGGTCAGCGCCAAGGATGGCAGCATTGCCGGCCTGTTGGGCGCTTCGCCTGGCGCCTCCACCGCGGCCCCGATCATGCTCACCGTGCTGGAAAGGGTCTTCAAGGACAAGGTCGCTACCCCTGAATGGCAGCAGAAGCTGCGCCAGATCGTACCGAGCTACGGCACCCGTCTGAACGATAGCCCGGCACGGGTCGCGCAGGAGTGGGCCTACACTGCCAAGGTGTTGGAACTGACGCCGCCGCCACCAGTGACCGGCGCCCCGGCCACCCAGGCGGCAAGCCCCGCCAGCGACGACACGCCTGCCTCGGACATCGCGCTCTGAGCCCATGGCAGCCCGCCTGGTCTGCCAGCTTCAGCTCTGGCTCGGCGCATGCCGGGCCATCAGCGACTCGCCAATCGCGAAGAATTGTCCCCCGGCCACGTAGTGAATGCTGCGCAGGCCGGGATCGGCATCTTCGAAATGCCAGTGTCCGTCGCGAAACACTCTTGAATCGGCCCAGGCGCCCACCACCTCTGCGATGAACAGATCGTAAGCCTGCTGGTTGTGCGGTTCCGGGATCAGCCGGCACTCCAGCCATGCGCAGCAACCTGCCACAAAGGGCTGGTCACGCCCATCCATACGCTGCAGTACCGCGCCGCAATGAACAAGTTTGTCCGGATCGTCGGCCAGTGAGCGATTGCCCAGATCATGAGTCATCTGTACCTGGGCCGCGGTCGGAACCTGGATTACGAAGCGGCCGGCCTGTTCCACCAGGCCGCGCGTGCGGGTGCTCTTGTCCAGGACCACGGTTAGCTTCGGCGGCGCGAAGTCCAGGGCACAGGCCCAGGCCGCGGCCATCACATCCTCCACGTGCTGATGACAGGCCGACACCAGAACGGTAGGGCCGTGGTTGAGCAAGCGGTAGGCCTTTTCCAGCGGGACAGCGACGATGTGTTCAGTCATGGGAGTTGCCTCGAACAAGGGGGTGAGGCTCTGACCGCCGCCGGTAGGCTTCGATCCGCGGCACTTCAGGCGCGCCGTGGGTTGCAGACGTTTTGCTTCGAACTGATGGCGTTTTTAGCCCTCTACAGCTTTGAATCGAGGCAAATAGCCTGCAACCATCAGGAGGCGACATGGACAACTACCACATCACGAAAGCCGGCGACCATTGGGAACTGAAGAAGGAAGGCGCCAGCCGTGCGTCCAAGAGCGCACCGACCAAGGAAGCGCTGATGGAAGCTACCGCGGCCTTCATGGAAGGCAAGACCGCGTCGGTGAAAATCCACAAAGGCGACGGCACCGTTCAGGAGGAACGCACCTATCCGCGCAGTGCCGACCCGCGACGCAGTGAAGGCTGAAGCGGCCCGGCTTCGGTACCGCTGGTCTGGCCGGCCGAAAATTGGCGCAGCCAAGTCGTCCCCGTCTCGGTCGGACCTTCAGCACCCTGTTTCCATCAGCATCGTGAGAGGACATCGCAATGGCATCGGTACAAGACAACTTGCTCGACTGGCTCAGAGACGCCCACGCCATGGAGCAGCAGGCTGAAAAAATGCTTACGGCCCAGGCTGAGCGCCTTGAGCACTATCCAGACCTCAAGCAGCGTATCCAGCAACACATCGAAGAAACCCGTTGGCAGCAAGGTGTGGTCGACGCCGCCATCCAGCGCCTGGGTGGCAGCCCTTCTACGCTCAAGGACCTTGGCGGCAAGCTGATGGCCTTTGGGCAGGCCATGGCTGGCATGACCATGCCTGATGAAGTCATCAAGGGCTCCATGAGCGGCTATGTCTTCGAGAACCTGGAGATCGCTACCTACACCGTGATCATCGCGGCCGCCAAGGCAGCGGGTGATACTGTCACGGCGGCTGAGTGCGAGAAGATCCTGGAGCAGGAAAAAGCCATGGCCCAATGGATCCTGGAACATCTGCCGCAAACGACCCAGCAGTTCCTGGGCCGTTCCGAGCATCCCGACCTCGAAGCCAAGCGCTGACGGCGACTGCAAGCCAGCAGGGCGGCCTACATGGCTGCCCGCACGGCCTTGCATTGAGCGCAGCCGCAGCGCTTGGCGCGGCTACGAAAGTAGAAACTGTCCACGAAAGGCCTATCAGCGGCTTGCGCGGGCTCGGCAGAGACTGGCTCGGCCGCGCTGGGTTCGGCCAGTTTGGCCATGACGCTGTCGGCCAGCATGCTCATCAGGCTTTTGTGAGCGGTGAGATACGAACCGACTTGATTGTTGTGTTCCATTGCGTGCCCTCCGGCGACTGACGAGCCAGACGGCAGCCTGGCAGGCTGCCCACTACGCTGGGCTCGTCAATGCTATCGGCACGTACCCTCCAGCCCTTGAGGCTCGCGCCGCGCCCTCCGTCGCCGGCTCGCCGACACCTTCCATAAACATAACCACTGGGCCCATCAGCATTTCGCACCCCAGGCTGTCTGGCTGCCCGGCGTAGCCTGCTGACCTACTCATAAAGAGGAAGGTCTCATGCGCCTGGGTTGGTACTCGCAACTGACACCGACGGAGAAACGCACCTATTGGGCATGCTTCGGCGGCTTTACCCTCGACTCTCTGGATTCGACCATCTACGCCCTCATGATGCCGGTGCTGATGAGCGTGCTGGCATTGAGCAAAAGCGACGCTGGGCTTCTGGGATCGGTGTCGCTTATTGGCAGCGCTATCGGAGGCTGGGGCGCCGGGCTGCTGGCAGACCGCTTCGGCAGGATCCGCGTGATGCAGGTCACTGTCCTATGGGTGGCGGTGTTCACCGCCCTGGCCGGATTGTGCGGTAGCTTCTGGGCCTTCCTGCCTGTGCGGTTTCTTCAGGGCATCGGCTACGGTGGCGAAGCGGTGGTAGGCGCGGTGCTTATCAGCGAAGTGGTCAACCCGGCGCTCCGCGGTCGGGTCGCGGCGTCGATCCAGAGCGGCTATGCCGTGGGATATGCCATTTCACTGGCGGTAATGCCAGTGGTGTTTTCATTCCTTCCCGAGGACATCGCCTGGCGCGCCTTTTTCGCCATTGGCCTGCTGCCGGCCCTGCTGATCTGGTTCATACGGCGTCTGGTGCCGGAATCCGAAGCCTTCACACGGGCGAGCGCCCGACCGCGCACGATGAACATCAGGGTTATCTTCGCGCCGGAGCACCGCCGCATCACCCTGATCGGGACCGTGCTGGCCAGCGGTATCTTCGGCGCTGCCTATATCATCATCACCTGGCTGCCCACCTATATGCGCACCGTGCTGCAGTTGCCCGTAGCCTCCACTTCCGGCTATCTGGCCGTGAATATCCTGGGCTCGCTACTAGGGCCCTTCCTGTACGGCATCATCAGCGACCGCATTACCCGCCGCCGGGCTTTCATGCTGTTCCTCCTGTGCCAGGCGCTGGTGGTCAGCGTATACATGTTCGCGCCGGTCAACCTTGCGGTGGTTTTGGTACTCGGCCTTCTGGTCGGGGCTTTCCAGGGTGGGCTGGCTTCCGGGCTGCCACTGGCGTTCTCCGAATTGTATCCCACCAGGATCCGTGCCAACGGCGCAGGCTTTTGCACCAGCTTCGGTCGCGGTCTCGGCTCAGTCATGCCGGCGGCAGTGGGTTTCGCGGCCGCTCATGCAAGCCTGCCGGCCGCCATGGGCACCTTGGCCGTGACAGCCTACGCCATCGCCTTCCTGGCGGCGTGCTGGCTGCCGAACGCGACCGGCGTGAACATGAGCGAAGAAGGTAGTGCATAGGCGATGCGCGCGAACCTTTCGTGCACTCAGCCACATTTGCGCGGGCTGCCCGCCCCTGGCTTGGCGGGGCTGTAGAGCCATTCGCGCAGCCAGTCGCGCACGCAGGCGATGGAGGCAGGCGACTGTTCGGCGCTGAACAGCCGGCGCGCCGTCGGCTCGTCCAGGCCGAAATAGCTACAGACTGCGTCCCAACCGGTGGCCAGGCGAGCGTGGGCCCGCGCGCTCGGGGCCACTCGCGTGCAGGGCTCCAGGCCATTGAGGTAGAGCCCTTCGAAACGGGCATCCAGGCACGCATAGCCAATGGCGCACGCGGCGTGACCGAGAGGGTCGTCCATGGCCGTCACCCATACATCCGGCAGGAAGGAAGGGCGCCGATAGCCGAATCCTGTATACCCCTTGCGCGACACTTGCCAGCGGCCAGCGGCCAATTCGTCGAGCATGTCCAGCAACAGTGCCAAGCGTTCCTCTTGCACCCCAGTACCTCCTTCCACGCCGTAACGTCGAGACTTCAAAGACCCGCTTCCGACCGGGCCTTGCCGCTTCGGTTCCCGGCGCAGGTGCGCTGCCCTGGGGCTTTCCGGATAAGCTGCGCAGGCATGCGGCGGTTTTGTGATGAACGTCACAACGCAGCGGCGCCTCGGCCGTTGACTTCGCCAAAGGCACTTACAGGCTGCTGGCCGTGCCAAAAGCCGTTAGGCTGTGGGCCGGACGTTCGGTTGAGGCGAGATCATGAACACACCATTGTTGGCACGCATGGGCATTGGCCTGCCTATAATCCAGGCACCCATGGTCGGGGTGTCTACCCCGGCGCTCGCCGCGGCGGTCACTGGCGCGGGCGGGCTGGGGTCTCTGGGGCTGGGAGCAAGCACGCCCGAGCAAGCCCGTGCGATGGTGGAGCAGGCCCGCGCGCTGACGGCGGGCCCCTTGAACCTTAACCTGTTCTGTCATAGGCCGGCCCAGGCCCGGCCCGAGCGCGATGCTGCCTGGCTGAGCGCCCTGGAACCGCTGTTCATGGAATTCGGCGCGCGTCCTCCCGTGGCCTTGCGAGAGATCTACCGTACCTTCGTGGGTGATGACGCCATGCTGGCCTGCCTGCTGGAAATGCGCCCGGCCGTGGTGAGCTTTCATTTCGGGCTGCCCGCGCCGGACGCGGTGCAGGCGCTGAAGAAGGCCGGCAGCCTGTTGCTGTGCAGCGTTACCTCGCTGGCCGAGGCCGAGATGGCGATAGCGGCGGGCATGGACGCACTGGTGGTGCAAGGATATGAAGCTGGTGGGCATCGAGGCGTATTCGACCCCGATGCCGACCTCTGCCTGGGAACCCTGCCGCTGTTGCGCTTATTGGCGGCGAAGGTGTCGCTACCGTTGATAGCCGCCGGGGGCATCATGGATGGCGCCGGCATCCGCGCCTGCCTGGAACTGGGCGCCAGTGCCGTACAGCTGGGAACAGCCTTTATCGGATGCCCGGAATCCGCGGCCAACGAAAGCTATCGCCAGGCGCTGGTCGGGCCTCGAGGCTTGTGCACCCAGATAACCACAGCCATTTCGGGGCGCCCGGCCCGTGGGCTGGTCAATCGTAACTTCAGCCTCGGCTGCTCGGGTATTCCCGACTATCCCTTGGCCTATGACGCGCAAAAAGCCTTGGCGGCGGCGGCTTCGGCCGCTGGCAGTACGGATTTCGCCGTGCAGTGGGCGGGGCAGGGCGCGCCTTTGGCGCGGCGCTTGCCCGCGGGTGAACTGGTCAGGGTATTGGAGCAGGAGCGCAAGGCCAGCTCCGATCTCGATGCCTTGCCCGGATTGCTCCGATAGCGTGTCACCGTTAGCATGTCCTGCCACAGGCTCGGCAGTGATTCCATAACGACATTCAGCAGGCGCCCTTACCCTTGGTGAGCGCGCCTTTTTGCTTTGGCACTGGCCGTTTCGCTGATTCGCCCTCCCGGGTGGACTTGACCTGAGTACCTATGATGACGTCACCCGCTACCCCCGTCGTACGTGACAGCTGGCTGGGCGTGATAGCCCTGGCCCTGGGCGCCTTTATTTTCAATACTACCGAGTTCGTGCCGGTGGGACTGCTCGCCGCCATTGGCGGCAGCTTTGAGATGACTTCCGCCCAGGTCGGGTTGATGCTGACGGTCTACGCCTGGATCGTTACGCTGATCTCCCTGCCGATCATGCTGCTGACCCGAAATGTCGAGCGGCGAAGATTACTCATGGTGATCTTCGCCGTGTTCGCGCTATGCCACCTGGTTTCAGCCTTCGCCACCAGTTTCAGCATGCTGCTGGCCAGCCGGGTAGGGATCGCTTTCGCCCATTCAGTGTTCTGGTCCATCACCGCGTCGCTGGCGGTACGTGTGGCGCCTCCAGGACGTCAGGTACAGGCCCTGGGGCTGCTTGCCACGGGAACCTCCCTGGCCATGGTGCTGGGCATCCCGCTGGGCCGGGTTTTGGGCGAAGCCTTTGGCTGGCGGGTGACCTTCGCCGTCATCGGGATCGCCGCGGCCGCTACCCTGGTCGTCCTGGCCAGGGCGCTGCCCGCGCTGCCCAGCCAGAATTCGGGCTCGCTGCGCAGCCTGCCGGTGCTGTTCAAGCGCCCCGCGCTCACGCTGCAATACGTCCTTACGGCCCTGGTGGTCACCGCTCATTTTACTGCCTATACCTACATCGAGCCTTTCGTCGCCCAAGTCGCCAGGCTGCGTGGAGAAACCACCACGGGGCTGCTGCTGCTTTTCGGCGGCGCGGGCATCCTCGGTTCCCTGTTGTTCAGTCGCTATAACAATCGTTATCCCCGTGCACTGTTGTTGTTGGTGCTAGGTGGCCTCGCCGCCTGCCTGCTGGTGATGACACCCGTCGCCGGCTGGCTGCCTGGGCTGGCTGTGCAGAGCGCGCTCTGGGGCATCTTCGTTATGTGTTTCGGCCTGATATTGCAGGCTCGGGTGCTCAATCTGGCCCCGGATGCCACCGACGTGGCCATGGCGCTCCATTCAGGCATCTACAACATAGGCATTGGCGGCGGCGCGCTGCTGGGCAGCGTGGTGACCAGTCACCTTGGCGTCGGCCAGGTGGGCTTCGTCGGTGGGTCGTTCGCCTTGGCCGGGCTGGGGCTGTGCGCCTGGTCTACCCGCCGCTATGGCGCGCCGCCGGCCCAGGCGGACGCGGGCCCGGTAGCGCTGCACTGAAATAGAAAAATCTTCGCCCAGGCTGGCGCCGCCTGCGGGCCCCGCTACCGTTGGAGTATCAACCAACCCAAGGAGGCACCCATGCAACTGAGCGGCAAGACCGCCCTGGTCACAGGCTCCACCAGTGGTATCGGCTTAGGTATCGCCCTGGCGCTCGGCCGGGCGGGCGCCAATCTCATGCTCAATGGTTTCGGTGACCCGGAGCCGGCCCTGGCCCAGGTCAGGGCGCTGGGGGTCAAGGCTTTCCACCACGCTGCCGATGTGAGCGACCCGCAGGCTATCGCAGCCATGGTCCAGGCCACCGAGGCGGCCTTCGGCGCGGTGGACGTTCTGGTGAACAATGCCGGCATCCAGCATGTGGCCCCAGTGGAGAGTTTCCCGGTCGAGCGCTGGGATGCCGTCATTGCCATCAACCTGTCCTCGGTCTTCCATACGTCCCGCCTCTGCCTGCCGGGCATGAAGGCCCGTGACTGGGGGCGGATCGTCAACATTGCCTCGGCGCATGGCCTCGTCGGCTCGGTGGGCAAGGCGGCCTATGTGGCGGCCAAGCATGGTGTGCTCGGCCTGACCAAGGTGATGGCGCTGGAGACGGCGACCTCCGGGGTTACCTGCAACGCCATCTGCCCAGGCTTCGTGCTTACGCCCTTGGTACAGGCCCAGATCGACGCCAAGACTGAAGGCGGCCTGACCGCGGACGAGGCCCGGCGCCAACTTCTGGCCGAAAAGCAGCCCTCGCTGGAGTTCGTCACCCCCGAGCAGCTTGGTGAGCTGGCGTGCTTCCTTTGCAGCGACGCTGCCCGCCAGGTCCGGGGGGCGGCCTGGAGCATGGATGGCGGATGGACCGCGGCCTGACACCAGCCGGGAATGCGCAGAGGATGCCGCGCTCGCTATTCCCGAGGGGCATCGCTGTGATGAAAACTGGCCATTTCATTCCCGGACGCTGCGGCTTTCACCTCTAGCTTTCGCTGATTGGAGCCGAGCTATGGCCGGTACCTATCGCTGGGCTGGCCGGCCGGCTTCTGACGGCACCCGGCCCAGGCCACGGCGCCCACGATCAAGGCCCCGCCAAGGGCCATGGGCAAGGTTGGCCGCTGTTGGAATAGCAGCCATGCGCCCGCGATGGCGTAGACCGGTTCCATGGCTATCACCACAGCGGCAACGTTGGCGCTGACCTGGCTGAGCCCGCTGATGAAAAGCGTATAGGCCACGCCCGTGCACAGCACGCCCAGGCCTGCCAGCAGCCACCAGTCCCTCGCGACGACCTCGGCCCACTCGTCCAGGCTGAAAGGCGCGAGGGCCAAGGCAATGCCGGCCATCTGCCAAACGCTGGACGTGAGGCTGTCCGAGGTGACCTTCAGGTGCTGATTGGCGATGGCGATGGCCGCGTAGGTCGCGCCACTGGCAATGCCCCATGCCAGCCCCTGCAAGGATGTCGCATCGCTGGCGTCCATCGGGCCGATCAATACCAGGCCAGCGCTTGCCAGGCAAACGAGGGCCCAGTCCCGGCTGCCCATGCGCTGCGCTGACAGAAGCCAGCCACTGAGCGCGGTAAAGGCCGGAAAGGTGGCGAAGCCCAGGGTCGCTACCGCCACGCCGCCTGTATGAATGGCCTTGAAGAACAGCAGCCAGTGGATGGCCAGGGCAATGCCCAGCAGCATCAGCGTGCCGATATCGAGCAGGCGCAGCGAGCGCCAGGGAATCCGCCTTGCCAGCAGGCACAGCGGGGCGAGCACCGCCAGGGCGAACAGCCCTCGGGCGAAGACGATCATTTGAGGACTCACGCTCAAGGCCTGGCCGAACAGCGCGGACAGGCCATAGAGCAGCGCGGCCAGGTGCAGTTGCAGCAACGCCCGGGCCCGAGTCACGGCGCCCCAGCGAGCCAGGCAGCGATGCCCTGAGCAGGAAGCATTACGCCAGGCCTTCCTCACGCAGGGCCTGCTGCACGGAAGGTCGCTGCGCCACGCGGGTGTGATAGGCCTGTACCGCTGGCCATGGCGACAAATCGAACTTCACCCGTACGGTCCAGCTCAGCACCGTGACCAGGTAGGCGTCAGCCACGCTGAACCCGTCGCCCAGCACGAACTCGCGGCCTTGCAGCTGGTTTTCCAGCCAGGCCAGGCGCTTGTGCAGAATCTCGGTGGCGACGGCTTTCCACTCCGGTGTCTGCTTGGGATTGAAGAAGGAGCCTATTGTCTTGTGCAACTCAGTAGAGATGAAGCTGAGCCATTCCTGCAGTCGATAGCGCTCCATGGTGCCCGCCTTGGGGGCGAGTGAACTGCCCTGGGGCTGGTCGGCCAGATATTGAAGGATGACCTGAGCCTCGGTCAGCACCAGGCCATCATCGAGTTGCAAGGCCGGCACATAGCCCTTTGGGTTGATGTTCAGGAAGTCTTCGCCCTCGTCGGTTTGCTTGGTGGCACGGTCCACCTTCACCAGGGTGACGGGGGTGTGGGTTTCGCACAGTACGATGTGCGGAGCAAGGGAGCAGGCGCCAGGCAGGTAGAACAGTTTCATGACAGTTCCTTGATGGGCGTGGCCGCGGTCGTGGCCTTTTCGATGGCCGGCCCGGCCAGGCCGAGTGAACCGGCCGGCAGGTGCCGGACTCTCAACGACATCACATTGGAGAGCCCCATGAACATAGCGATCGAAGAAGCGCATATCAACACTGTGGACCTGCGGGGCGCTACCGAGCTCTGGCTGGTGCCGCCGGATGCCCCTGACGATACGGACTCTCCCAGTGAAGGCTTGTGCCTGTGGCGGGGCCGCCCGGTAGTCAGCCATGACATGCTCAGTGAGGGTACCCATGAGCAGAATGTCAGGCGCGTGTGGGTGCGTGTGGCGATGCCTACGGCGCAGGCCACGGTCGCGCGGCTGCGCGCGGCGGTCGAGCGGCGCCTGGCCGAGCAGGACCTGCATGGCGAGTTCCTGCCGGCGCTGATGCAAGACTGAACGGGCCTCAGCGAGGCACCATCAGGCGCTTGAGCTCTCCATCACGCTGTAATTGCCGGAAGGCTTCAACGGCGCGCCGCACCAGTTCGTCAGAGGTGCCCAGACTGAAGGCCAGGTACGCATGGACAGTGATCTGGCTCAACGGCATGACCGCCTCGAGGTTTTCGAAGGGCATCCCCAGCTCCTCACAGAACCGCCGCGCATCCCGGGGCGACAGGGGCACCATATCGACCTGGCCGGCCAGGAGCTTGCGAAGATTGTCCATGGGCGTGGCCGAGATCACCAGACGGGTGAAGCCGTTGCCGCGCAAGTATTGATGACGCACGTCGTCGCGCACCACCCCCAGATTGTGCTCCTGCGCATCTGCCAGCTGGGCGATGACCAGGTCGCTCCTTTCGCGGAGCTTGTAGAGCACCGTCTGGATTTCCTCGAATTCGCCCACCCATTTAAAATGCGCTTCCCGCTCCGGAGTACGGATAATGGGAAAAATCAGCACGTTGGGTTCACCCAGGGCGATGTCGTACGCGCGTGCCCAGGGATACATGGCCAGGTGATATTCGCTCAGGCCTGCGCGTTCCAACACGGTGGTCACCACCGAGGTCGCGGGCCCGGCCACCTTTCCGTCCTCCATGTAGCTGTAAGAGGATTCTTCGGTGACCGCTTCGATCGGCTGAGCGAGGGCCCGGCTTGCCATCAGCGCAATCAAGGCGGCGACGACACCTTGAGTCAGGCAGGTCCTCCAGCCAGAGGCTGAAGCTACAGGAGTCATTCGCATACCCGGTTTCGGCCTCCATTCTTGGCGCGATACAGCGCTTGATCGGCGCTATGCAATAGTTGATCGAACACGCTCATGCCGACCGGATCGAGCTCAGCCATGCCGATGCTCACCGTGACATAAGGGGAAATGGGCGAGGATCCATGCGGGATCCGCTTGCCGGCCAACGCCTCGCGCAGTCGCTCGCCGGCCTGGCGGGCCTGCCGGGCATCGCTGCCAGGCAACAGCACGGCGAACTCTTCGCCGCCCAGCCGAGCGATGACCTCGCCGCTGCGCATGAACAAGGCCTTCATGGTATCGGCCACTTGCTTGAGGCAGGCATCGCCACCGCCGTGTCCGTGGGTATCGTTGTAGCGCTTGAAGAAATCCACGTCGCACATCAGCACGGTCAAAGGGCGCCCGCTGCGCAAGGCGCGGTTGAATTCCGCATCCTTGAGCTCGTCGAAATAGCGCCGGTTGGCAAGGCCCGTGAGCGGGTCCAGGCGTGACAGGCTCTGCAACTGCTCGTTCGCGCGCACCAGCTCGGCGGTGCGTTGCGCCACTTCCAGGGCCAGGTCATCGCGGCTGGCGGCCAGGGCTTGTTCGGCCTCGCGCTGACGCTGCAGGTACTGGCCCATATTGTCTTGCAGCGCATTGATGCGCAGGGTGAGCAGGTCCAGTTCGTCGTTGCGGCTGCCCAGGCGGTCCAGTCGCAGGCGCTTGCCCAGGGTTTCCGGAGTAAGGCGCTCCAGGTGACGAGCGATATGCCGTACGTGCACGGTGACCAGGCCATTGAACATGAGCATGGTGATGCCCGCCAGCGCCAGAGCCTGGACGATCTGCGTCAGCATGATGGTCCAGATTTCCTTCCACAGCCGCTGGCGCAGCAGGGCAGGGTCGCCTTCGATGACCAGGACGCCCACGGCCTGCACGGCGCCGGGGTAAGGCACCACGACCAACGCGCGTTGCAAGGACGGCGCCGGGCCGGTGCCGAGGAAACCGTCCCGTTGCCTTACCAATACTTCCTCGGCGCGCTCGGGGCGGGGAATGCGCAAAGTCACGCGCCCCACTGGGGCCGCGTGCACCACGCTGTCCAGTTGCGCTTCGAGGCTGTCGCGGTCCATCTCCCAGATCGCCTTGGACAGCGAGCCCTGGAACACCTGGTCGATCAACGCCAGTTCACCGTTCATGGCTTGGATTTCGGTGCCCCAGGCGAACCAGGTCCTCACGCTTACCGTGGCGCAGGTGAAGGCCAGGCAGAACACCAGGGTCGCCACCACCAGGCGATGGGCCAGGGGCCGTTCCGCGCTCATGCTCGGGTGCGTAGGGTCCTCGTAGTGTTCCGGTCTCATGGGCCCACCCAGCGGCGAACGATGGCATCGTAGCGACCGTCGTCGCGCAGGCGTGCCAGGGCCGCGCGGAAGGCGGCGACGGTCTGCGGATCAGTGCTGCGGCTGAAAGCGACGTTGAAGCCACTGTCTTCCAGCTCCGGCAGCTCCAGCACGGGACGCAATGCCTGGCGCGGATCGTCGCCGGCCATGCTTACGGTATAGGCGGCGTTGAGTTCGTCCGAAATCCACAGGGCCACGTGACCCAGCTTGAGCTTCTCGTAGTTGAGGGCGTAATGGTTGCTCTGCTGCAGCGTCTGGCCCAAGGCAAAGCCCTGCCGGATCAAGTACTGCTCGCCTACGTCCTGGTTGACGGTCGCGATCTGGTAGTGCTGCTCCAAGGCCTGCCCGAGACTATCCAGGTTCACGGGCCGCGCCTGGGTGGAATAGAGAAACCAGCGCGTGCTGACAATGGGGCCGACCCATTGGAACAGCGCCTCGCGTTCAGGGGTGCGGGTAATGGAATAGATCATCACGTTGTCCGCGTGCAGCGCCAGGTCGTAGGCGCGGGCCCAGGGCATCATCTGGATGTCAGGGTCGATACCCATTTCCCGGAACACCGCCTGGACGATCTCGGTGCACATGCCGCCGACCTTGCCGCCCACTCGGGTGTTGTAGGGTGGCAGCTCTTCGGTGACCACCTGCAATGCCGTGGCGCCGGCGCCTTCCAGGCACACCAAGAGCGCCACGGCGGCGAGCGCGGCGCTGAAGGTGCGCGAGAGCCAGGCAAGGGGCATGGTCGCTCTCCGAAGGCTGGTGGAAGGATCGTGCCCACGCTATCGGCCGCTCGGGCGGCAACTTGACTCTGGGCAAGTGGCGGCCTCAACGCCCGGTCGGCGGTGGTAGACTTGGCCGCCTTGAACTTCAGAGGCCCGACCATGACCGAAACCGTTCGCCTGACCCAGTACAGCCATGGCGCTGGCTGTGGCTGCAAGATCTCTCCCAAGGTGCTCGAAGTGATCCTTGCGGGCAGCGGAGCGCAGAACCTCGACCCGGCATTGTGGGTAGGCAACGCCTCGCGGGACGACGCGGCGGTCTACGGCATCGATGAGGAAAGGGGCGTGGTTTCCACCACGGATTTCTTCATGCCCATCGTGGACGACCCCTTCGACTTTGGCCGTATCGCTGCCACCAACGCCATCAGCGACATCTATGCCATGGGCGGTACGCCGCTGATGGCCATCGCGATCCTGGGCTGGCCGGTGAACGTCCTGGCGCCGGAGATTGCCCGCGAGGTCATCCGTGGCGGCCGGGCCGCCTGCGACGCGGCCGGCATCCCCCTGGCCGGAGGCCACTCCATTGACGCGCCGGAGCCCATCTTCGGCCTGGCGGTCACCGGCCTGGTGGACAAGGCGCAGCTCAAGCGCAACGACACTGCCACCGCAGGCTGCCGCCTTTACCTGACCAAGCCCCTGGGCATCGGCATCCTGACCACTGCGGAGAAGAAGGGATTGCTGCGCCCGGAAGACCAGGGTGTAGCGCGGGACTGGATGTGCACCCTCAACGTGGCCGGCAGCCGTTTTGCCAAGTTGCCCGGCGTGCGGGCCATGACGGACGTCACGGGCTTCGGGCTGATCGGCCACCTGCTGGAAATGGCTGACGGCGCCGGGCTCACCGCCCGCGTCGAGGCTGCGGCGGTGCCCCGCCTGGCGGGGGTGGACGATTACCTGGCGCAGGGCTGTGCCCCTGGCGGCACCTCGCGCAACTTCGACAGTTACGGCGCTGGGGTGAGCCCCATGAGTGAGGCGGATCGCCTGCTCTTGTGCGACCCACAGACCAGCGGCGGCCTGTTGGTTGCGGTAGCGCCGGAGGAGGATGCAGCCTTTCTCGCCTGCGCTGCCGATCTGGGATTGGCGCTCGCGCCCATCGGGGAGATGACAGGCCGGGGCGCGCATGCGGTCGAGGTGATTCGATGAGGGAAAATACCACGGACTTCCAGCGGCTGTTCCTGGAAGACGTGCCCATGATGGATGTACGCGCCCCGGTCGAATTCAACAAGGGCGCGTTTCCCGGGGTGGTCAATCTTCCGCTCATGGACGACCGCGAGCGCGAGCGGGTCGGCACGGCATACAAACAGCATGGCCAGCAGGCCGCCATCGAGCTTGGCCACCGGCTGGTCGCCGGTCCGTTGAAGCTGGCCAGGGTCGAAGCCTGGACGCGATTCGTACAGGCCAACCCCGAGGGTTTCCTGTACTGCTTCCGCGGTGGCTTGCGTTCACAGGTCACCCAGCAGTGGATCAAGGCCGAGACGGGCCTGGACTTTCCCCGCGTAATCGGTGGCTACAAGGCGCTACGCACCTACCTCATCGAGCAGACCGAAGACGCGGTGGCGCAGTCTGGCTTCGTATGCCTGGGCGGCATGACCGGCATCGGCAAGACCGAAGTGCTTGGCGAACTGGACAACGCCGTGGACCTGGAAGCCCTGGCCAACCATCGGGGCTCGGGGTTCGGCAAGCGCGCCACTGCGCAGCCGGCACCGATCACTTTCGAGAATCGCCTGGCGATCGACCTGCTCAAGCGGCGCGCACGGGGCCAGCAAGGGTTTGTGGTCGAGGATGAAAGCCGCATGATCGGCAGTTGCGCCTTGCCGCTGTCGCTGTTCCGGCGCATGCAGCAAAGCCCGCTGGTGTGGCTGGAGGACAGCTTCGATTCGCGGGTCTCGCGCATCCTGCGCGACTATGTGGTCGACCTGTGCGCTGAGTTCGTCGCGCTCCACGGCGAGGAAGCGGGTTTCACAGCGTTCGCGCAGCGCCTGCGCCAGAGCCTGGCAGGCATCGCCAAGCGTCTGGGGGGCGAGCGCTATCAGCGCCTGGCCGCTATCCTGGACCAGGCGCTGCAGGTCCAGGCCGCCAGCGGCCGTGTCGACAGTCACCGCGCCTGGATCGAAACGCTGCTCAAGGAGTATTACGACCCCATGTATGTCTTTCAGCGAGATGCCAAGGGCCAGCGTATCGAATTCGCTGGCCAGCGGGCCGAGGTGGTGGAATACCTTCGACAGCGCCCGGGCCGAGGCTGAACCGGCCCGCCCGGTTCGCCGGTGGGAGCCAGCGAAGCTGGCGAAAGCTTCCGGATGCGCTTGCTTCGCGAGCTGCCACAGATGGCGACAGCTCGCCTTTACAGCGGCAGGGCCAGGGCCACCAGCCCCCATAGGGTGCCAAAGGCCATGACGATCAGGGCGACGGCCCAGAGCACGTGAGCGTCGAACGACTGGCGAAGCATGAGCAGGGACGGCAGGCTCACGCTAGGCAAGGTCATCAGCAGGGCCACCGCTGGCGCTGTGCCCAGGCCCAGGGTCATCAGGGTCTGCACGATGGGAATCTCCGCGGCCGTGGGGATCACGAAAAGCGTCCCGATGACGGCCATGGGCACCAGCCAGCTGAGGCCTTCGCCGAAGCTGCCGTCGACGTGGGGAAACAGCCATACCCGAGCCGCCCCGAGCACAAGCACCGCCAGCACGTACACCGGGATGGTGCTCCAGAACAAGTGCCATAGGCTGGCGGCCCACCGTCCTAGCAAGCTGCCTTCGGGGTCGGCCGTGGCAGCCGCCACCGCGTTGAGCGCCGGCTCTGGCACCTGGTCAGGGCGGGACAGGCGCTGAGCGAACAGCGCCACCCCCAGCACCAGCATCACTCCGCCGACCAGCCGCAACGCGGCGAAGCCCCAGCCGAGCACGAAGCCCATGAAAACCAGCGTGGCCGGGTTGAGCACCGGGTTGGCGATCCAGAAGGCCAGGGCCGCGCCTACGGAAACCTGCTGCTTGCGCAGGCCGGCGGCCACGGGGGCCGCGCAACAGCTGCACATCATTCCCGGCAGGGCGAACAGGCCGCCGCGCACGGTAGAGCCCAAGCCCGCCTTGCCGAACAGACGCAGCAGCCAGTCCCGCGGAATCAGCACCTGGAGCAGGGAGCCGAGAATGACCGCCAGCACAGCGGCCTTCCAGATCGCCAGGAAATAGACCTGGGCATAGGCCAGCGCTGCCTGCAGCGGTGCCACCTGGTGATCGTCGATGATCGAAGCCCCGATGCTGTGATTCTGCGCGGCCACGAACGACTTCAGGTAATAGGGCGACCATTTGACGTAGTACAGGCCAAGCACGGCGACCAGTACGAACAACAGGGGTTTCCACCAGAACGACCAGCCACGTGGCTGGGGAGAGGAGGGCAGGCTATGCATGGCAGCAGATGTCCGTGGGTAAAAAACGCTGCATGATAAGGTTTCGGTGGCGCAAAGGGCAGGGCCGCCGGGCTGGGCCAGTGCCAAGCGGGGCTGGTGACGGGAAAACTTCCTGTGACAGGGTCACGCAGGCCTAATGGCAACGGCATCGCCACGGACCCGCGATGCCCATCAGGCACAGCGCGAGCGAAGCGGGAGGTCGGTATCCGCTTGCGGTTCTACCGGCTCGTAAGGCAAGCCTACGTAGTTTTCGGCGATGGTGCGCCGCCCGGCTTCCGAGCTGACAAAGTAATCCAGTTCGGTAGCCGTGATGCGCTGGCTGAACGCATCGGCATCGGGGAACTGGTGAAGCATGGAAGTCATCCACCAGGAGAATCGTTCGGCCTTCCATACTCGCCGCAGGCAGATCTGCGAATAGCGTTCGATCAGCTCCGTGCGGCCTTCGTGGTACACCTTCTGGAGAATATCGAACAGCGTGCTCACGTCGCTGGCCGCCAGGTTGAGGCCCTTGGCCCCGGTCGGCGGGACGATATGGGCCGCATCGCCCACAAGGAACATGCGGCCATATTGCATGGGCTCCACCACGAAGCTGCGCAACGGGGCGATGCTCTTTTCGATGGACGGGCCGGTCACCAGTTTCTCAGCCAGGTCCTGTGGCAGCCGTGCCTTTAGCTCATACCAGAAACGCTCGTCAGACCAGTTCTCGACCGTCTCCTGGGCATCCACCTGCACGTAATAGCGGGTACGAGTCGGTGAGCGCATGCTGCACAGGGCAAACCCCCTGGAATGGGCGGCATACACCAGCTCTTCATTCACCGGCGGCGTATCGGCCAGGATGCCCAGCCAGCCGAAGGGGTAGACCCGCTCGAAGATTTCCAAGGCCTCGGCGGGGATGCTCTGCCGGGAAACACCATGGAACCCGTCGCAGCCAGCGATATAGTCGCAGTCGAGTCGATGCACCTGGCCGTCCCGCTCATAGGTGAGCCAGGGGCGGTCGCTCTTGGGCTCGTGGATACGCACATCCCCGGCCTGGTACACCGTGGTAGCGCCAGCGGCTTGGCGCGCGGCCATCAGGTCACGGGTGACTTCGGTCTGGCCATAGATCATCACGGTCTTGCCGCCGGTAAGCCCCTTCAGGTCGATATGCACCCGGCGGCCATCGAGGGCCAGCTCGAAACCGTCGTGCACCAGGCCTTCAGCAGTCATCCGCTGATCCACGCCGGCCTTGCGCAGCAGGTCGACCATGCCCTGTTCCAGCACCCCGGCGCGAATGCGGCTAAGCACGTACTCTGGGGTTTGCCGTTCAAGAATGACATTGGAGATGCCGGCACGGTGAAGCAACTGACCGAGCAGAAGGCCGGAAGGCCCCGCGCCTATGATTGCGACTGAAGTATGCATGGAATGTCTCGCGATTGTTATTGTGTTTGGACTGTCTGTATTTTTGGTCCCGCCCACTGTTCACAACAGGGGAAATCGGCTAAATAACGGGTACTTTCAAGTAAAGAGTTCGATTATCGAACCGAGGTGCGCCGTGAATCCGCCTGCTGTTGAACAGGTACCGACCTTCAAGCTTTATGGCGACGGACTTGACTGGCCAATCGCCGACTTGCTGCACTGCGAGACCATCAGTGCCCGCAGCCGGGTTTTCCAATGGGAAATCGGGCCGCACCGCCATGCCGACCTTTATCAATTGCTATACCTGCATCGTGGAGAAGCGCAGATCGACATCGAAGGCCATCGACAGTCGGTGCGTCAGGCTGCCTTGCAGTTCGTACCGCCACTGGCCGTTCACGGCTTTCGCTTCAGTGAAAACGTAGAGGGCTACGTAGTGACCCTGGCCGCGCCTTGGATCGAACAGCTGCGCGCGCAGGCGGGCATGGGCCAGGAACTGTTCCAGGCGCCGGTGTGCCTGCTGGCGGGTGAAGAACGGGGTTACCTGTACCGCCTGTTCCAGGCGCTGCAGCGCGAATATGCAGGTCCGCAGCCGGGCCGTGAACTGATGCTGCATGCCTTGGCCAACGTAGCCCTGGTGTGGCTGGGCCGACGTATCCAGCAACATCGGGCCGCGCTGCAGGTCCCGGAACGGGGACGTGAAGTACTGGCACGCTTTCAACAACAAGTGGAAGCCTGCTTCCGTCGGCAGCCCAGCGTAGAGCATTTGGCCCATGCCATCGGGGTATCGGTGCCCCAGCTCAACAGCCTGTGCCGGCGTCTGGCGAAACAGTCGCCGTTGCAGATCATTCACCAGCGCGTGCTGCTGGAGGCCAAGCGCAACCTGACCTACACCAGCATGACCATCAATCAGATCGCTGACGCCCTGGGGTTTGCCGATCCTGCGTATTTCGCCCGGTTTTTCCGTCGACTGACGGGCCAGTCGCCGCGCGCCTTCCGGGAGTCGCTCGCCACCGGCCCGGTTGTCTAGGCCGCCGCCCTTCCGGATTGCGCGGGGTGGGCTCAGACCCGCTCGAGTATCCAGTCCACGAAGCGGCGGACCTTGGGCACTTCGCTGGCATGTTCGGAGAAAGCCATGAAGTGTGAGCCATTACTGGGCATGGCCGCGGGTACTGGCGCCACCAGTTTTCCACAGGCCAGTTCGTCTTCTATCAGGTAGCGCGGCAGCAGTGCCACGCCGCATCCGGCCACCGCTGCGTGAATGCACATGTAGAAGGTATCGAAGCGCGGACCATGGTAGCTGTTCGAAGAATGCAGGTGCTGGGCCAGAAACCATTCGTGCCAGGCTTCAGGGCGAGACGTGCACTGCAACAGCACTACCCCGGTAAGATCCATTGCCTTGGACAGGCGTGTCTCCGTCGCCAGCTCCGGGGCGCACACCGGAATCACCTCTTCATCGAACAGTCGCAGGCAGGTAGCGCCGGGCCAGGTGCCCTGGCCAAAGAAAAAGGCTACGTCAGCCCGGGACTGAGACAGGTCGAAGGGTTCCAGCGCGTTGCTGATCTCCAGATGGATCTGCGGATAGCGCTTGCCAAAGCCCTTGAGGGCAGGAATGAGCCAGCGCGCGCCGAAGGTGGGCTGGGTGGCCACGCGCAGCACTTCGGTTTCGGCTCCGTAGGAGAGGATATAGCGACTGGACATATCGATCTGGGTCAGAATCTTGTCTACCTCGGCCAGGTAGAGGGATCCTGCGGGCGTCAGTTGCAGACGCCGCCGCACACGCTGGAACAGGTGATGACGGAGCATGTCTTCGAGCTGCGCCACCTGTTTGCTGACCGCGCTCTGGGTCAGGTGCAACTCCTGGGCGGCACGGGTAAAGCTCAGATGGCGCGCGGCGGCTTCGAAGCATTGCAGCGCGGCTATCGAGGGCATCAGGCGGCGTGACATGTCCGTTTCCTTGGGCGTAACGAAGCCGGCGCAATATACGGCAAGCCTACGCCATCTGCCATTCGGCCGGTTGGTACTTGCCGCGGGGCATAGTAAAATCCGTGGGTCCCAATCACCGATTTCATGGCGCGCGGCCCTCTGTTGTAATGCACGATGCCGATCCCGCCGTTCGTTACCAGGATATGTCGATGTTCAATTCCATTGCCGCCGCTCTCCCTCGCAAAGGGTGGGTGCTGGCCTTGATCGTGACGGCCGGGGCGGGTTGTTCCTCGCAGAAACCGGCCATCTACGAGCACGAGCATTTCGATGATTCCGGCACTTTTTCCCGTCGCTACCCGGTCAGCGATACCGCGTCCTGTGAGGCCGCCCGCCGCGCCTTGCTCAGCCAGGGCTACATCATCACCAGCAACGACCCCAAGCTGGTCAGCGGACACAAGAGCTTCCAGCAGAACGGTGACACCCATCTGGAGATCTCCTTCAACGTGGTCTGCGCGCCGGACAGCAATGGCGACCGGTCCTCGACCATGTTCGCCAACGCCCTGCAGGACCGTTACGCCCTGAAGAAGGTCAACAATTCGGCCAGCCTTGGGGTTGGTGTACTGGGCTCGGTATCCATGCCGATCGGGTCCACCGACGATTCCATGGTCAAGGTGGCCAGTGAAACCGTATCGGCCAGCAAATTCTACGAACGCTACTTTGCCCTGGTAGAAAGCTTCCTGCCCAGGGAGACGCGGGAGGCGGCGCATATTCCCGACAGGCCCAAGGGTGATCTCGGCGTGCCGGAAACCTCGCCCTCCCGGGACGCCACCCGGACGGCAGAGCCCCTGCCCTCGGAGCCGGAGCCGGAGCCGGAGCCGGAGCCGGAGCCGGCAGCGCCACCTGCTCCCCAGGCCCCGGCGCCTGCCCCGACAGCCGAGCCCTCCGAGGCTTTGCCCGAGATGTCCGAGCCGCTGGCTCCGCCCGCCGAGCAGCCACCTATCACTCCGAATGAGGGCGCCCAGGCGGCGCCCTAGCTGTCCGGATCTTCTCCCGGCTGCCGCCAGTTCTTGCGATAGGCACCGGGCGGCTGCCCGGCCCAGCGCTTGAAAGCGCGCTGGAACGCCTCGGCGGACGTGAAGCCGAGCAGGTAGGTGATCTCCCCCAGGCTCAGTTCGGTGTCGCGGATATAGGCCATGGCCAGGTCACGACGGGTCTGGTTGAGAATCACGCGAAAGCCGCTGCCTTCCTCGGCGAGCTTGCGTCTCAGGGTCCAGGGCGGCATTTTCAGGCGGGCGGCGACCTGTCCCAGGTCGGGCTCGCGACGGCCCTCCAACATGGGGCCGAGCAGCCCGGCGATACGCTCGGTCAGGCTGCGCGAGCGGGTTTGTCGAACCAGGGCTTCCTCGCACAAGACCAACAGTTGCTGCCAGGTGCTTGGGCAATGGTCAGGATTGCGTAGCGCGAGGGTGCGCTGGCTTAATCGCAGTCGGTTGGCCTGGCTGCCGAATTGCACCGGGGCCTCGCTCAGGCCTTCATAGGCCTGGGCATAGCCTGGGGCAGGGAATTCGATCTGTAGCTGCTCCGCGCGTAATGGTTCGCCCGTCAGCAGGCTGAGCTGGCCGAGCCAGCCACTGAGCACGGAGTCCACCACGAAGCGGTTGAAGTCGTTATATGGGCTGATGGAGTAGAAGTTCAGCCAGGCGCCCCCGGCATCTTCCTGGAAGCTGGACTGTCCTCGATAGTTGACGCCATAGAGGGGCTCGAAACGAATCAGTGTCCGCGCTGCTTCGCGCACGTTCGGCGCCTGGGCCGCGGTCACCCCGGCCAGACCCGCGTGGGCAAAGCGAGCACAGCGGCCCATGGTCAGCCCGAGGGCCGGAATGCCGCTCAGTTGGATGGCAGCGTGGCCCAGACGCATGTAGCGGGCGATGGACAAGGTAGCGCCCGCTTGCCCCAGGCGGGTCGCGTCGAAGCCGAACTGCTCCAGTAGCGGCGTGGGGCTTCGATTGTGTTCGACCAAGGCCGCGGCCAGGGCCTGGAGAAACCCCACGGACACCTCGCCCAGCCGCACCGTGCGGGCATTCATAGCCATAGGTTGAACATCCCGGCGCCGTTACCCGCCGGCGCGGGCCGGCCCTGCGCGCCGGCTTGCCAGCTGTAACCCTCGCCAGCGCCCACATGGCTCCAGAAACGACCCCGCAGGTATACCAGCACGCCGGCCGGGATGCGGGCAGACAGGTCCGGCGGCGGCGCGGGCGGCGATTCGTTCAGGGCCTGGGCGCTGAAGGCGGGGACCAGCAGCGCGCGGGCGCCTTGCTCACGAATCCGGGCCTGTATCTCGGGCGCCCAGGCATCGTTGCCCAAGGCCACGGCCAGCGGGCCTGCGACGGTGGGAATGAAGGCGACGGCCGGGGAGGGGCCCTGGCTGACAAAGCGCCGATAGTGTACCTGGTGTTGACGCAGCGGTTGACCCAGGACCCGCCCGTCCGGCCCGAAGATCACGCCGACGTTGTACAGCGGGCCGGCCGCCAGAGCGAGTTGCCCGTCCTCGGCTCTGGGGTTGGGCAGCACGATGGACCCGGCCACCAGGGTTACCTTGAATTGCCGCGCCAGGCCGCCGAACACCCACTGGAATTCGTCGCGCATCCGCGAGGCCTTCATGCGTAACTGCGCCTCGCTCAGGCGATGCCTGCCTTCTCCCTGCCACCATGCCCGGACGAACGCCAAAGGGTTGCTCAAGGTCAGCCAGCCGCTGACGGCGTCCAGGCGATCAGCCTGGTAGACCTCGTCCTTTTCGCCGCTGAGCCACAGCCAGGTGCCGATGTGCTCGGGGAGCACAATCACGGTATGAGGGCCGAGCAGGCCCTGGGCCCGCGCCTGGCGCAGGTAGGCCTCGAACTTCAGGCGCAGGCGCCGGGCATCCTGGTAGTCCGCCGGGGCCATGTGTGGCTGTATTCCCAGGATGTTGCCAGCGTCGCCGCGCGTGCCCTGCTCCTGCACCAGGTCGATACGCAAGTCGGAAAGGTAGTGCGCCACCGGCCGCTGACCAATCCAGCCGGCATAGGCCGCTACGGCTGATACGACCAGCGCTGTGCAGAACAGAAGGGAAAACTTGCGCATGAGCAACCAAGGAAACCGACAGTGGAGCATAGGTTAGCAGCCTGTGCGCCTGGATCAATGACTTGTCATTTGCGATCATTGAGCGTACCCCGTCCGGTCATTACTGTCGCAGCCATGACGCAGGCGCCATCCTGAGCGGCCGCGGACCTGATGCTGGAGCTACCCCATGACCGACACCCTCTACCCACACCTGCTTGCCCCGCTTGACCTCGGCTTCACCACCTTGCGCAATCGGGCCCTGATGGGCTCCATGCATACCGGGCTCGAAGAGGTGGCCGGCGGCTTCGAACGCATGGCTGCCTACTTCGCCGAGCGCGCCCGGGGCGGCGTAGGGCTGATGGTGACCGGGGGCATCGCGCCGAATGAAGAAGGGGGCGTATACAAGGGCGCCGCCAAGCTGACCACGGCCGAAGAAGCCGAGCGTCACCGTGTGGTCACCCAGGCGGTACATGCCGAAGGCGGCAAGATCTGCCTGCAGATCCTGCATGCCGGGCGCTACGCCTACAGCCCTGCGCTGGTAGCACCGAGCGCCATCCAGGCACCGATCAACCCGTTCAAACCCCATGAGCTGGATGAGGCCGGTATCCAGAAACAAATCGCCGATTTCGTCAACTGCGCGCGCCTGGCCCGGCAGGCCGGCTACGATGGCGTGGAGATCATGGGATCCGAGGGTTATTTCATCAACCAGTTCCTGGTCGCCTGGACCAACCACCGCACGGATCGTTGGGGTGGCAGCTACGAGAACCGCATGCGCCTGGCGGTGGAGATCGTCAGCCAGGTCCGCGCCGCGGTCGGTGCCGAATTCATCATCATTTTCCGGCTGTCCATGCTTGACCTCATCGAAGGTGGCAGCGACTGGAACGAGATCGTGCGATTGGCCCAGGCGGTAGAGGCGGCCGGGGCGACCTTGATCAACACGGGTATCGGCTGGCATGAGGCGCGCATCCCGACCATCGCTACCAAGGTGCCTCGCGCGGCCTTCGCCAAGGTGACGGCCAAGCTGCGCGGCGCGGTCAAGGTTCCGCTGATTACCACCAACCGCATCAACACGCCGGAAGTGGCCGAGCGCATCCTTGCCGAGGGCGACGCAGACATGGTGTCCATGGCCCGGCCCTTCCTGGCGGATCCGGCGTTCATGGCCAAGGCCTCCGAGGGCCGCGCGGACGAGATCAACACCTGCATCGCCTGCAATCAGGCGTGCCTTGACCATACGTTCGCCGGCAAGCTCACCAGCTGCCTGGTCAACCCGCGGGCCTGCCATGAAACCGAACTGCTGTACCTGCCGACGATGGCGCCTAAGCGAATCGCCGTGGTGGGCGCCGGGCCAGCGGGATTGGCCGCCGCTACCGTGGCGGCCGAGCGCGGGCATCAGGTGACCCTGTTCGACGCTGCCACCGAAGTGGGCGGCCAGTTCAACGTGGCGCGGCGTATCCCCGGAAAGGAAGAGTTCAATGAAACCCTGCGCTACTTCCGCCGCAAGCTGGAACTGACCGGGGTCAGCCTACGGCTGGGGGGCCGGGTCGGCGTGGCCGAGCTGGTCGATGGCGGCTTCGACGAGGTCATCCTCGCGACCGGCATCACGCCAAGGGTTCCTCCGATTCCCGGCATCGATCACCCCAGCGTGCTGACCTACCTCGACGTTCTGCTTGGGCGCAAGCCGGTCGGTGCTCGGGTCGCCGTGATCGGAGCGGGCGGCATCGGTTTCGACGTCAGCGAATTCCTCGTTCACCAAGGCACCGTGAGCAGCCTGGACCCTGGCGCCTTCTGGCGCGAATGGGGTATCGATCCCACCTTGGACGCGCGTGGTGGGGTGGCTGGGGTGCAGGCTGAAGTCAGTCCGCCGGCGCGGCAGGTCTGGCTGTTGCAGCGCAAGGCCAGCAAGGTAGGCGATGGCCTCGGCAAGACCACGGGCTGGATTCATCGCGCGGGGCTCAAGAGCAAGCGCGTCCAGATGCTCAATTCGGTCGAGTATCTGAAGGTAGATGAACAGGGGCTGCATATCCGCGTCGGCGACAGTGAGCCGCGTGTCCTGGCCGTGGACAATATCGTGGTATGCGCCGGGCAGGATCCGCTACGGGAACTGGAGCAGGGTCTGCGCGACGCGGCCATCCGGGTGCATCTGATCGGTGGCGCGGACGTCGCTGCGGAATTGGATGCCAAGCGCGCCATCAACCAGGGCTCACGTCTCGCCGCGGCGCTATGAACGCGCCGGGGCATGGCCAGGCGCCCCTGCAGCGGTTGCGCCTGCCGTGGCTGGACGCAGCGGGAGTGGAAGCGACGGTGCTGCGGCTGGACCTTATCCATCCCCTGGTCAGCGGCAACAAGCTGTTCAAGCTGCTTCCCTGGCTGACCCAGGCCCGGGCGACAGGCGCCCCCGGCCTGATCAGCCTCGGCGGCCCCTGGTCCAATCATCTTCACGCCCTGGCAGCGTTGGGCGCGCATGAAGGCCTGGCGACCGTCGGCCTGCTACGAGGCGAGGCCCGAGACACGGCGACCGTGGCTGACCTGCGCGCCATGGGCATGCAACTGCACTGGCTGGGTTATGGCGGCTATCGGGCCCGGCATGACCCTGCTTTCTGGAAACCCTGGCACGAACGCTACCCAGGCTACCTGGGCCTGCCCGAAGGCGGCGCTTGTCAGCGAGGCGTCCAGGGCTGTAGCGCTTTGCTTGAGCTGGTCCAGTCGCAGCTGGGCGCCATTGGCTGGGAGGATTTCGATGCCTGGTGGCTGGCCGCGGGTACCGGCACTACCGCGGCCGGCCTGGCCAGGGCCGAAGACGGCAGACGCCCTGTGCACGCTGCCTTGGCGGTGCGGCCTGGCCAGGGCGCCGAGCGTAATGTCATCGCGCTGCTGGGCGCCGAGCCCGTCATATGGCATGACGCCAGCCGCGGCGGTTTCGGCAAGGTCGATGCCGAGCTGATCACCTTCCTGACCACCACCGAAGCCCAAGGCGGATTTGCCCTGGAGCCCCTCTACACCGCCAAGGCGCTGTTTGCGTTACGCACGTCGGTAAGCGCCGGGCTGTTCCCCAAGGGCAGCCGTCTGGTGTTTGTCCATACGGGCGGCCTGCAAGGGCGTCGTGGATTCCCAGCCCTTCTGTAGCCGGATTCTGTTTCGAGGTCACGGATCGCCTGAGCGCGATCTCGTGAGGCTGTAGCCGAATCCCATAATATGGGATCGAAGCCTATATGTTGAGATTTTCCAAGAGGTCGCGCTATAGTCTTTTCGCCGCTGAAATAACAACAAGCAGGTGAGGCAATGGACGTACGATTGATCGGGCTGGATTGGGGCACCACCGCTCTGAGGGCCTATTGCCTGGGCGAGAACGGCCAGGTGCTGGCGACACGCGCGCTGGCCAAGGGCATCATGAACATCGCCAAGGGTGGCTTCGAGCAGGTCCTCCATGACGCTTGCGGCGACTGGCGCGAGCTCGCTCCCCAAGCGCCGGTAGTGGCCTGCGGCATGGTCGGGAGCGCCCAGGGCTGGCGTGAGGCCCCTTATTGCATGGCGCCAGCCAGCCCCGCCGGCGTCGCGGCCGGCTTGGTCCGCCAGCCCCTGCAAGACGGCGGCTGCCTGCATATCATTCCTGGCGTGCTGCAAAACGGAGCGCTGCCCAACGTGATGCGGGGCGAAGAGACCCAGGTCTTCGGCTTGCTCCAGACACTGGGCAAGGCTGGGGACAATACGCCGTGGCTGATCGGCCTGCCGGGCACTCACAGCAAATGGGTACAGGTGGAAGAAGGGTGCATCCGCCACTTCGATACCTTCATGACAGGCGAGCTCTTCGCGGTAGCTTGCCAACACACCATCCTGGGGCGTACCCAGACACCCAGCGAAGCCTTCCAGCAGCAGGCCTTTGATCGCGGAGCGGCCGTGGCGCGATCGGCGGACGGCCGCCTGGGCCTGCTCGCCACGCTGTTCAGTGCCAGGACGCTGGGGTTGACCAAGGTATTGGCCCCCGACGAGCAAGCGGACTACCTCTCCGGCTTGATGATCGGCCATGAGGTAGCCGCGCTGGCCAGCGCACGGCCAGGCGCCACGAGTACCGACGCTATCGCCCTGATTGGTAGCCCAGCCCTCTGTCAGCGCTACCAGCGTGTCTTGCACGCTTGCGGCTTCGCCAATGTCCGCATCAGCGATCAGGCTACCGAGCTTGGGCTGTGGTCGTTGGCTGCGGCGGCCGGCCTTGTCCAACCTGACCTGAAGGAGTTCACCCATGTTGCTCAATGACGCCATGGCGCATAACGGCCTGATCGCGATCCTGCGAGGCCTGCGGCCCGATGAGGCATTGTCCGTAGGCCAGACGCTCTATGCTGCCGGCCTGCGAGTGATCGAAGTGCCACTCAACTCTCCCGAGCCCTTGCGCAGTATCCGCATTCTGCGCGATGGCTTGCCGGCGGATTGCCTGGTGGGCGCGGGCACCGTGCTTAGCGAGCGGGACGTGGGGGAGGTACGCGACGCCGGCGGCGAGCTCATCGTGATGCCCCATGCCGACCTGAAAGTAGTGCGCGCGGCCAAGGCCGCGGGTTTGCAACTGGCTCCCGGAGTGGTGACCCCAACCGAGGCGTTCGCCGCGCTGGAGGCCGGGGCCGACGCGCTCAAGCTATTCCCGGCCGAGGCGCTGACCCCCGGAGTGGTTCGCGCGTTGCTGGCGGTGCTGCCAAAGGGAACACCGCTGGTGCCGGTCGGTGGTATCACGCCGGAGAACATGTTGCCCTTCCTTGAAGCCGGTGTCGCCGGCTTCGGCCTGGGCTCCGGTTTGTACAAGCCGGACATGAGCACCGAAGACATACGTCAGCGCGCCGACGCCTACTTACAAGGCTGGCAGCGGGCACGCTGAAGCGCGACCCCTACGAATTCAGTCCATCGACAAGAGAGACAAGCGATGAAAATTACCCGTTTGACCACCTTTATCGTGCCCCCGCGCTGGTGCTTCCTGAAAATCGAGACAGACCAGGGCATCAGTGGCTGGGGCGAACCGGTGGTGGAGGGGCGCGCGCACACCGTGGCGGCGGCGGTCGAGGAACTGGCCGATTACCTTGTCGGCAAGGACCCGCGCAACATCGAGGATCACTGGCAGGTGCTCTACCGGGGTGGCTTCTACCGGGGTGGGGCGGTACACATGAGCGCCCTGGCGGGCATTGACCAGGCCTTGTGGGACATCAAGGGCAAGGCCCTGGGGGTTTCGGTCAGTGACCTGCTCGGTGGGCAGGTACGTGATCGCATCAAGGTGTACTCCTGGATCGGCGGCGACCGCCCCTCGGAGACCGCCAAGGCAGCGAGCGAGGCCGTGGCCCGTGGCTTCAGCGCGGTGAAGATGAACGGCACCGAAGAAATGCAGTATGTGGACAGTTTCGACAAGGTCGATCGCTGCCTGGCCAGCGTGGCCGCCGTTCGCGATGCCGTGGGCCCCAACGTAGGCATCGGTGTTGACTTCCATGGGCGGGTGCACAAGCCCATGGCCAAGGTGTTGATGAAAGAGTTGGACCCGTTCAAGCTCATGTTCATCGAAGAGCCTGTGCTCAGCGAACATTACGAAGCCCTGAAGGAGCTGGCGCCCCTGACCAGTACTCCCATCGCCCTGGGCGAGCGGCTGTTCTCCCGCTGGGACTTCAAGCGCATCCTCAGCGAGGGCTACGTGGATATCATCCAGCCCGATGCGTCCCATGCCGGCGGCATCACCGAAACACGCAAGATTGCCGCGATGGCGGAGGCCTACGACGTGGCCCTGGCCTTGCACTGCCCCCTGGGGCCTATCGCCCTGGCCGCCTGCCTGCAACTGGACGCGGCCTGCTACAACGCTTTCATCCAGGAGCAGAGCCTGGGTATCCACTACAACGAGAGCAACGACTTGCTCGATTATGTCCGCCAGCCCGAAGTGTTCGATTACGACAACGGCTTCGTGAAGATCCCGCGCGGTCCAGGGCTGGGCATCGAGATCAACGAAGAGTACGTGCGTGAGCGCGCCGCCATTGGCCACCGCTGGCGCAATCCGATCTGGCGTCACGCCGATGGCAGTTTCGCGGAGTGGTAAGGCCGCCCGGCGCCTGAGGGCGCGTTCGGCACGTGGACAATAATCAGAAGGGACCCGACATGCACACCTCAGCTACCGCCGCGCCAGTGGCTCCCAGCGTCGCGATGGCGCCTACGCGTAAACGGTTCTTCATCATGGTGCTGCTGTTCATCACTGTGGTGATCAACTACCTGGATCGCGCCAACCTGTCCATCGCCGCGCCCGCCCTGACCGGTGAACTGGGGCTGGACCCAACCCATGTGGGGCTCGTGTTCTCTGCCTTCGGCTGGACCTACGCGGCCATGCAGATTCCCGGCGGCTGGCTGGTTGACCGGGTACCGCCGCGCATTCTGTATACCGCCGCGCTGCTGTTATGGTCACTGGCTACCCTGGCCCTGGGCTTCGTCGGCAGCTTCGTGGCGCTGTTCGCGCTGCGCATGGCAGTGGGCGCGCTGGAAGCGCCGGCCTATCCAATCAACAGCCGCGTGGTGACCACCTGGTTCCCTGAGCGTGAGCGAGCTACCGCCGTGGGGGTATACACCTCCGGGCAGTTCGTCGGGCTGGCGTTCCTGACGCCGGTGCTGGCCTGGCTGCAACAGGCCTTCGGCTGGCAGATGGTCTTTGTCATCACCGGCCTGGCGGGCGTGGCCTGGGCGTTGGCGTGGTACGTCTTGTATCGTGAGCCGCGCGCGGCCCGGGGCGCGAACGCGGCCGAGCTGGCGTTGATCCAGGAAGGTGGCGGCCTGGTGGACCTGCAGGGCAAGGCTGCCAGACGGGGTTTCCAGGCCTGGGAGATCAAGGCTGTCCTGACCCAGCGCAAGCTGTGGGGCATCTATATCGGCCAGTTTTGTCTGAATTCGACCCTATGGTTCTTCCTCACCTGGTTTCCCACCTACCTGGTGAAATACCGCGGCATGGACTTCATCAAGTCCGGGCTGCTGGCGGCAGTGCCGTTCCTGGCCGCCTTCATCGGCGTGCTTTGCTCCGGGGTGTTTTCCGACTGGCTTATCCGGCGGGGCGCCAGCGTGGGCGTGGCGCGCAAGTTGCCGATCATCGGCGGGCTGCTCATCTCTACCAGCATCATAGGCGCCAATTGGTTCGATTCCACGGCCGTGGTCATCGCTTGCCTGGCCCTGGCCTTCTTCGGCAACGGCCTGGCGTCCATTACCTGGTCATTGGTATCGACCCTGGCGCCGGCCGGGTTGCTGGGGCTTACGGGCGGCATGTTCAATTTCATCGGCAACCTGTCGGCCATCATCACACCCATGGTCATCGGCTTGCTGGCAAGCGGAGACTCGTTCGCCCCAGCCATCACCTATGTAGCGGCCACTGCGCTAGTGGGCGCGCTCTGCTACATCGTCCTGGTCGGAAAGGTAGAGCGCATCGTAGTCGAGGAGAGATGACGGCTCCTTCGTGGCCGACGATAATGAGCTCTTTTACCGTTCAGGGTCATAGTCGATGACGTCCAGCGATGCCTCTTGCTCCGTGCCAGCCGGCACCCAGACGCTGCTGCGAGGGTTGAATGTCATCCAGGCGGTGGCCACTGGCGCGCGCGACCTCAAGGCGATTTCCGCGCGCCTGGGGATGACCCGCAGCACCACCCATCGGCTGGCCAGCGCCTTGGTGGAAGCGCGCTACCTGCGGGTGACGCCACAGGGTTACTACCTCGGCTCGAGGCTGATCGAGCTGGGTTTCCAGGCGCGCGAAGAACTCCCGCTGCCAGCGTTGGCCATGCCCTGGCTGGATGAGCTATCGAGGCTTACCGGGGATACGGTGCACCTGGCCGTGCGCGACGGCGACCAGGTGCTCTACCTGCACAAGAACCCCGGGCGAAACGGGCCGGAGATGCGTTCCCGGGTCGGCCAGCGCATGCCGCTCACCCGTACCGGTATCGGCAAGGCGCTGTTGCTCGATGCCGCCGAGGCAGAATGGCGGCGCTTGTTCGAAGGGCAGCCTCAGCCCGCCGCCGTGTGGCCCGGCCGCGCTGAACCGGATTGGGAGACGTTTCTGGCCCGCATGCAGGCGTATGCCACCGGTGGGTATGCGTTCGACCTGGAAGACAATGAGCCCTCCATCCGCTGCGTGGCGGCACCGGTGCGCGACGCCAGCGGGCAGATCGTCGCCGCCATCAGTGTCGCCAGTACGGTGCCTTACATGCCATTGGAGCGCATGGACGAACTGCGGCCAAGGGTCCAGCAGGCCGCCCATGCCGTAAGCCGAGAGCTGGGCGGCTGAACCCGACGGTTCGCGCGACGGTCATCGAAGAGCGTTGCCCCGCCACATTGCTACTGCCTGATCCCTTCAGGCGGGGCGAAGGCCAGCGAAGGTCCGATAACCTCGCCAGCTCTTCAATACCTGGCTCTACATGTTGGGATAAGTCGGGCCGCCCGAGCCTTCGGGTGCTACCCAGGTGATGTTCTGGGAAGGGTCCTTGATATCGCACGTCTTGCAGTGCACGCAGTTCTGGGCGTTGATCTGGAAGCGCTTGTCACCGTTTTCCTGGGTGACGACTTCATACACGCCGGCCGGGCAATAGCGCTGGGCGGGCTCGTCGTAGAGCGGCAGGTTCTTCGCGATCGGGATGCTCGGATCCTTGAGCTTGAGGTGACAGGGTTGTTCCTCCTCATGGTTCGTACCGGACAGGAACACCGAGCTGAGCTTGTCGAAGCTCAGTTTGCCGTCTGGCTTGGGGTAGTCGATCCTCTTCGAATCGGCGGCCAGCTTCAGGCAGGCATAGTCGGGGGTAGTGTCGCGCAAAGTAAAGGGGATCTTGCCGCCGAACAGGTTCTGGTCGATGAAGTTGAAGGCGCCTCCCTTGACCGCGCCCCATTTATGGATCGCCGCGCCAAAGTTGCGGCTGCGGAACAGCTCTTCGTAGACCCAGCTCGCCTTGAAGGTTTCCGGGTAGGCATTGAGCAGGTCACCGCCTTCGCTTCCGGCGAACAGGCTCTCCACCACCGCATCGGCGGCCAGCATGCCGGATTTCATAGCGGTATGGCTGCCCTTGATCTTGGCGAAGTTCAGGGTACCCAGGTCGCAACCGATCAGGGCGCCTCCGGGAAACACCATCTTCGGCAGCGCGTTGTAGCCGCCCTTGGCAATGGCCCGGGCGCCGTAGGAGACCCGCTTGCCGCCTTCGAGGTACTGGCTGATCACCGGGTGATGCTTGTAACGCTGGAATTCGTCGAAGGGCGACAGGTAAGGGTTGCTATAGGACAGGTCCACGATGAGCCCGACCACCACCTGGTTGTTTTCCAGGTGATAAAGGAAGGAACCCCCCGGGTTCTCGTCGTCCAGGGGCCAGCCCGCCGTGTGCACGACCAGGCCCTGCTCGTGGCGCGCCGGGTCGATGTCCCAGATCTCCTTCAGCCCGATGGCGTAGTGCTGAGGGTCCGCTTCGCTGTCCAGGGCGAAACGCTCGATCAGTTGCTTGCCGAGGTGACCGCGGCAGCCTTCGGCGAAGAGGGTGTATTTGCCACGCAGTTCCATACCGGGCGTGTACATGCCTTCCTTGGGCTGGCCTTCACGGTCCACGCCCATGTCGCCGGTGATGATGCCGCGAACGATGCCCTGGTCGTCGATCAATGCCTCTTGGGCAGCGAAGCCGGGATACACCTCCACGCCCAGGTTTTCCGCCTGCTGGCCAAGCCAGCGGCAGAGATTGCCCAGCGAGATGATGTAGTTGCCTTCGTTGTGCATGGTCCTGGGCACGAAGGCGTCGGGAATCTTGCGCGCGCGCTCGGCATCTTTGAGCAGATAGACGTCATCACGCTTGACGGGAGTGTTGAGCGGGGCGCCGAGCGCTTGCCAGTCGGGGAACAGTTCGTTCAGCGCGCGGGGTTCGAAAACAGCCCCGGAGAGAATGTGGGCGCCCACCTCGGAGCCCTTTTCCACCACGCAGACGCTGACTTCCTTACCGGCTTCGGCCGCTTTCTGCTTGATACGGCAGGCAGCAGACAGGCCCGCGGGGCCTGCCCCGACGATGACCACGTCGAATTCCATGTATTCGCGTTCCACAGGTTCTCTCCTAACACAGGCGGGTACGGTTTCTTCTAATGGGCAGGTTGGCGCGCTGGCCACGCCTGTAGCGATGATGCACGAGCACCACGCGGCAGACTCGGGGCAGTGGGCTCAAGCGGCCCTTTACCGCGGGTGGCGCATTATATCTACACCATTGGACCGGTCCAAATCAAACGTTTGTTTGAATTCGCTCCAGGCCTGTAAATACGCCTTGCGCAACGGCGTGACCGGCGGGTTCCGCGTATTGACCGGGTTTTTCGATACGGTCAAGATACGAGCGGTTTCATGCCGGCTGTCGTTCGCGGCGGCTGGCTTCGCGCCCTGTGGCGACTTCCGGGCCCAGGCCCGGGGCGGGCGATCAAGGCCTCGCAAGCCTGCTACGCTGCTGGTCGAAAGGCATCGCGGCGTCGGGCACGGCCAGTTTTCCCACGAAGCTTCCTGGTCAGCGGCAGACCGCGCCATGAGCGATCGCAAGGCCCGCCCTGCGACATTCTATTCACCGGAGAGTAACGAGGAATCCATGAAGGTTCTTGTAGCTGTCAAACGAGTGGTCGATTACAACGTCAAGGTCCGGGTCAAGCCGGACAACTCCGGGGTCGATCTTGCCAACGTCAAGATGTCCATGAACCCGTTCTGCGAAATCGCCGTCGAGGAAGCCGTCCGTCTCAAGGAAAAGGGCGTCGCCAGCGAGATCGTCGTGGTCACGGTGGGCCCCGCTACCGCCCAGGAACAGCTGCGGACCGCCCTGGCGCTCGGCGCCGATCGCGCCGTGCTCATCGAAGCCGGCGAAGAGCTCAATTCCCTGGCCATCGCCAAGGCCCTCAAGACCGTCGTGGACAAGGAACAGCCGCAGCTGGTGATTCTTGGCAAGCAGGCCATCGACAGCGACAACAACCAGACCGGCCAGATGCTCGCCGCGCTGACCGGCTACGCCCAGGGCACCTTCGCCTCGAAGGTCGAGCTGAGCGGGGACAAGGTCAACGTCACCCGGGAGATCGACGGCGGCCTGCAGACGGTCGCGCTGAACCTGCCGGCCATCGTCACCACCGACCTGCGCCTGAACGAACCGCGCTACGCGTCGCTGCCCAATATCATGAAGGCCAAGAAAAAGCCGCTGGAGGTGGTCAAGGCCCAGGACCTGGGCATTTCCCTCACGTCCACCACCAAGACCCTCAAGGTCGAGGCACCGGCCACCCGCAGCGCTGGGGTGAAGGTCAAGTCGGTCGCCGAGCTGGTCGAAAAACTGAAGAACGAGGCGAAGGTAATCTGATGGCTATCCTGGTTATCGCTGAACACGAGAACGGCGCACTGGCGGGCGCTACCCTGAACACCGTGGCGGCCGCGCAGAAGATTGGCGGCGACATTCACGTCCTGGTCGCGGGGCAAGGGATCGACGCGGTCGCCCAGGCGGCCGCCAAGGTGGCGGGCGTTGCCAAGGTGCTGGTCGCCGATGACGCTGCCTATGCCCATCAGCTGCCGGAAAACGTCGCTCCACTGATCGTTTCGCTGGCGTCGGGCTATAGCCATGTGCTCGCCCCGGCCACTACCAACGGCAAGAACTTCCTGCCGCGGGTCGCCGCCTTGCTGGACGTTGATCAGATCTCCGAGATCATCGCCGTGGAAAGCGCCGATACTTTCAAGCGGCCTATCTACGCGGGTAACGCGATCGCCACCGTGCAGTCCAGCGCGGCTGTGAAGGTCATCACCGTGCGCGCCACCGGGTTCGACCCGGTCGCCTCCGAAGGTGGCGCGGCCTCGGTCGAAGCTGTCGGCGAAGTAAAGAACGCTGGCGTTTCGGCTTTCGTGAGCGAAGAGCTGGCAAAGTCGGACCGTCCCGAGCTGACGGCGGCCAAGATCGTGGTCTCTGGCGGCCGCGGCATGCAGAACGGTGACAACTTCAAGCATCTCTACGCCCTGGCGGACAAGCTTGGCGCCGCCGTAGGCGCATCCCGCGCCGCGGTGGATGCCGGGTTCGTGCCCAACGACATGCAGGTAGGCCAGACCGGCAAGATAGTCGCGCCTCAACTGTACATTGCCGTGGGTATCTCGGGGGCCATCCAGCATCTGGCCGGCATGAAGGACTCGAAGGTCATCGTGGCCATCAACAAGGATGAAGAGGCGCCTATCTTCCAAGTGGCGGATTACGGCCTTGTGGGCGACCTGTTCGAGATCATTCCCCAGTTCGAACAGCTGGTCTGATTCCGCGGCGAACCCAGAAACCCGGGCTTGCCCGGGTTTTCCGTCTGTGTGACCTGGCCATCCCCGATGGGGTATCGTTTCCTTGGCCCATCCCTTGACGCTACACTGCCGGGCTTTAGCTGCCCGGATGACGCTATGTCTTGGACCGCCCTCTCCCTGGCCTGCCTGGCCTTGCTCCCTTCTCTGGCCTTTGCCGGAGGCAGCTGCGAGCGACTGGTCGCCACGGCCAGCCCGGACGCGCCACCCTTTGCCTGGCGTGATCCGGCCGAGCCTGGCCGCCTGATCGGCGCCAGTATCGATATCCTCTCGCAAGTGAGTGGCGAACTGGGCGTGAAAATCGACGTGCTCTATACCGGCAGGCGCTCCCAGGCGCTGGAGGAAGCGCGTAGCGGCCGTGTGGACCTGCTGGCCGATGCCGTACTCAATGAGCAAGACCTGACGCGCCTGGACTACGTCTATCCGCCCTTGGCCTACAATGAGTACGTGCCCTGGGTTCGCCAGGGCGCCAACCTCGCGTATGGCAGCCTTGCCGACCTTGCCGGCGCTCAGGGCATCGTATCCAGCAAGGCTCGCCTGACACCGGCTTTCCAGGCTTTCGCGGCCACTCATCTCGAGCTGACGGTCGCCGAATCGCTCTCCCAAGCGCTGCGGCGCCTTGCCCAGGGTGAGGCGCAATACGCCATCGCGCCTCGCTACGCGGGTGCCGCCGCGGTCGAGGCGCTGGGGCTCACCGGACAGCTCGTTCCCAGGGAGGTCTCCCTCGACCGGCCTGGCATCTACCTGGCGATCGCCCAGGACTCTGCCTGCAACGACGGCTGGCTGCGCGGACAGCTGGCAAAAAAAATGACAGAATTGGCCGCCTCCGGCGGGATCCAGGCGATCCTGCAGCGCAACGCCGAACGCTGGAAACTACAGCAACAAGCGGCGGGCGCAACGGCGAAACCATAGGATGAGCAGTGTGAACAAACGACTTTACTCCCTGGGGCTTGCGCTGGCGTTGGCCGGCTGTGCCTCGGACCCGGTGCCGGATGAGCAACTGCGGCTGACCGAGCAAGCCATCGAACAGGCGCGCGCGGTGGGCGCCGCCGATGACAGCGCGCCACTTTCCGAAGCCCTGGCGAAGGCTGCCCGGGCGCGGGCTGAATTGGCGGGCCAGCGTAACAAGGCGGCGCGCATGGCGCTGGAGCAGGCGGAGCTGGATGCGCGACTGGCCGAAGCCAACGAACTGAGCCGCAAGAGTCGCGAACAGTTGGCCCAGGTCAATGCCCGCATCCAGCGCCTGCACAAGCAACTGGGGGACGTTCAATGAGCCTCAAGCCATGGCGGGCCGCCAGCTGCCTGATCCTGGGCCTGGCCGGTACCGTGGCCGGGTGCGCCACCCATGACGCGGATGAAGCGCTTGCCCAGGCCAACACCCGTTTTCAGGCAGTGCGCGATAACACCGAAGTACTGCGGCATGCGCCGCGAGACGTGATTCGCGCCGGCGAATCGCTGGCGCGCGCCGAGCGGCTCGCTGGCTACTGGGGAAGTGAAAGCGACGTGCGCCACTACGCGTATCTGAGCAGTCGCTACAGTGACATAGCCCTTGCCCATAGCGAGGCGGCGGATAATCAGGAACGACGGCAGCATCAGGAGTTGGAGCGGGAACGGCTCCAACTGGCCTTGCGCGAATCGAAACTGATGAGCGTCCAGCGCCAGGGCCAGTGGCTGGAGGATCAACTGCTGGCGCTGACCACGACCGACGCTGATCGCGGTCTGGTCCTGACCTTGGGCGACGTGTTGTTCGACACCGGCGAGGCGGACCTGAAGCCCTCGGCCAACCGTACCTTGCTCAAGCTGGTGCAGTTTCTGCAGATGAATCCTCGCCGGGCTGTGCGCATCGAGGGCTATACGGACAGCACGGGCTCGGCGGATGAAAACCTGAAACTGTCACGGGACCGTGCACAAGCGGTCGCCGACATGCTGGTCGACCTGGGCGTGCGGGAGAGCCGCATCCAGGTGCTGGGTTATGGCGATCAATACCCGGTCGAGGCCAATGCCACGGAGCGGGGCAGGGCGCTGAACCGCCGGGTGGAAGTGGTGATCTCCGACCGCCAGGGTGTACTGGGTCAGCAGCGCTGACCGTCCGGCCGGGGGTATGCAAGTGGCCGCGCGAGCGGCCTCTGGCAATTCGCGTCCTGTTCCCATACAGTTGCAACTGTATCGTGCTCAGGTGTTCTGCGGCGCCATGACCAACCTTCTTCTCTATCAGCGCATCGCCCGACAACTGGCCGAAGACATCCGCAAGGGTGTGTACCAGCCGGGAGAGCGGGTACCTTCAGTGCGGAAGATGAGCGCTCAGCTCAATGTAAGCCATGCCACGGTGCTGCAAGCCTACGCCAATCTCGAGGACCAGGGGCTGATCCGGGCGCGGCCGCAGTCGGGCTACTATGTTCATCAGACCCCCGCGCTGACGGCCCCGACACCTGATATCGCCCGGGTCGAACGCCCCGGCCTGGTCACTCGCAGCAGCATCATCCAGCAGGTGCTCGATGAGTCCAGGCGTGATGGCGTTTTCGCCCTGGGGGCGGCCGTACCTCATGTGGAGTATCTGCCGGTGCGCGCGTTGCACCAGCAGATCGCCAAGGTAACCCGGTTTCAGAGCCCAAGGGCCTTCAGCTATATGTTCAGCCCGGGCTACGAGCCCCTTCGCCGGCAGATCGCTATTCGCATGCGGGACGCGGGGGTGGTGGTGGACCCTGCAGACCTTGTGATCACCCATGGATGCGTCGATGCGTTGCAGATGGCATTGCGGACGGTGACGCGACCGGGCGACCTCATCGCCGCCGAATCGCCTACCTATTACGGACTGCTGCAACTGGCCGACCTTCTAGGGCTGAAGGTTATCGAGATTCCCAGTGATCCCACCGCGGGAATCAGCCTGGAGGCCTTGCAATTGGCCGCAAACCAATGGTCGATCAAGGCACTGATGATGACCTCGCGTCTGAGCAACCCGCTGGGAGGTATTGTTCCCGAGGAGCGACAGAAGCAGCTGCTGCGCTTGGCGGCGGATTTCAACATACAGATCGTCGAAGACGATATCCACGGCGAGCTGATGTTCGACCAGGGGCGCCACAAGGCGTTGAAAGCCTATGACCGGCTGGGGCATGTCATCTACTGCTCCAGCTTTTCCAAGACCCTGTCGCCGGGCGTGCGCATCGGTTGGATGATTGCGGGCAAGCATCAGGCCGAGATCCAGCGACTGCAGACCTTCAGTACTCATTCGGCGTGCAGCGTGACCCAGATGGCCATTGCCAGCTACCTGGAAAATGGCGGCTATGACCGCCATCTGCGTCACATTCGCCAGGAATATCGCAAGAACCTCACGGCCTACCAGTTGGCCGTGCAGCAGTATTTTCCCACCGGAACCCAGATGACGCGCCCTTTGGGCGGGTTCATCCTCTGGGTGAGCCTGCCAGGCCGCGTCGACACCCAGCAGTTGCATGTACGCGCCCTGGAGCAGGGGATCAGCATTGCACCGGGGCTGATCTTCAGTAATACCGAGCAGTTCAATCATTGCATCCGTCTGAACTGCGGCATCCCGTGGAACCGCGAGTCCGAGCGGGCATTGGTGACCCTTGGCGTCCTGGCTACGCAATTGTGCGAGGAAAGCGGGAACGGCGCCTGGTATTGATCAGTCCAATATCACGATGCAGCCCTTGCCAAGGTCGCGGGTGAGAGCGAGCATGCCCCTTGTCCGTTGCTAGGTGGTCATTCCATGAATCGGCTCACGCGCCTCGCTTCCCTCCTCATGTTCGCCTCGGTGCTGCCGGTGGCGGCCCTGGCCATGGCGGCGCCTGCGGTCGACGCGCCCGAAGGGTTTGGACTGGGCAAGGCGGTAGCTGCCCCCGAGGCCTTGTCGGCTGATCCTGCCAAGCCAGGCTCCGCCAAAAAGCCTGCTACCACAAAGGCCCAGCCTGGCAAAGGCAAGGCGCCCAAGAGCATTGCCAGCAATCGAGGCAAGGCAACTGCGGGAAAAGTCGCCGCCAAAAGCAAGTCGCGGAAAAAAGCCGAAGTCATCGCCACGGATATTCCCGCCGCGAAGCTCGACCTCAGCCTGCCGAAGGACATGGTCAAGCAGTTGCAGCCTCCTGGAAAGCCCGAGCGCGTCCCTATCTCCGCGGCTCCAGCGGCTGTCGACGGCAAGCCGTTATTGCCCTCGTTGTTCGCGCCCAAGGTCGAAGGGGAGCCCTTCGAACTCAATGGTCGGCTACTTACCAACGAAATGGATTTGCAGTTACGTAACGACAGTCGGCGGGAGGTCGATGGCGCGGCCTTGGACTTCAAGTTCAAGCAATAGGCCGCATACGGCGAACAGCGGTTTCAAACGCGCGTTTACCCGGTTAACATCGTCGTGCCTCACCCTATCGCCCTCTACGGAGTCGTACTGCCCATGTTGTGCCGTGCCGGCTGTGGTGCCTGCTGCATCGCTCCATCGATCTCGTCCCCCATTCCGGGCATGCCGCAGGGCAAGCGCGCCGGAGAGCGCTGTGTACAGCTCGATGGCAACAACCGCTGCAGGATATTCGGCCAGCCTGAACGGCCGCCGGTGTGCAGTGCATTCAGCGCTGATCCTGAGGTCTGCGGCACGGACACGGCCCAGGCGCTGGCGACCCTGGCATGGCTGGAGCACGAAACCGTGGCTGGGGCTTCGAGCGTCTCGTAAACAAGAAGGAAAACCTATGAGAGCGATGTATCGAGTGATCACAGTGTGCGCGCTTCCCTGGCTCAGTGGCATTGCCGTCGCCGAGGATTGGCAGGTGGCCAAGCAGGCGGACGGCATCACCGTTTCCCTGAGCGCGCAGCCCGGGTCCGACTACAAGACCTACAAAGGGGTAGTCACCATCAATGCTCCATTGGCCAAGGTGCGCGGCTTGCAGGAAGACGCCAGTGGCGCCTGCGCCTGGATCCATGAATGCAAGTCGCAGAAGCTGCTCAAGCATGACGGGGCGAAGAGCTGGACCTACACCCAGTTCAATACGCCGTGGCCGGTGACGCCCCGCGACTCGGTGCTGGAAGTGACCAGCAGCGAAGGGGCGGACGGTTCCATCACCCGCCAGCTCAAGGGGGTGCCTGGCTATCTGCCGGAGGAAAAGGGTTTTGTGCGAGTCGCGCAGGTCGAAGGCTACTGGAAGCTCGAGCCCAAGGGGCCGAATGCTACCCAGGTCACCTATCAGGTGCATACCGAGCCTGGGGGCAGCGTGCCTTCCTGGGTCGCCAACAAGTTCGTCGTGGACGCGCCTTTCAACACGCTTAAAAGCCTGAAGGCGCTCGCCGAGCAGCGTTGAGCGTTCGGCAGGCCAGAAAAAGCCGCCCTTGGGGCGGCTTTTTCAGTTGGCACAATCCGGCCTAGCGAGTTTCGAGGTCCTTCACGTCGCGCTGGGTTTCGCCGGTATACAGCTGGCGTGGGCGGCCGATCTTGTAAGGGCTCGAGAGCATTTCCTTCCAGTGGGAAATCCAGCCGACCGTACGGGCGAGGGCGAAGATTACCGTGAACATGCTGGTTGGAATGCCGATGGCTTTCAGGATGATACCCGAATAGAAGTCCACGTTCGGATAGAGATTGCGTTCTTTGAAGTAAGGATCGTTACGTGCAATTTCATCCAGGCGCATGGCCAGTTCCAACTGCGGATCATTCTTGATGCCAAGTTCGGCCAGAACTTCGTCACAAGTTTGCTTCATCACGGTAGCGCGCGGGTCGAAGTTCTTGTAAACCCGATGGCCGAAGCCCATGAGTTTGAACGGATCGTCTTTGTCCTTGGCCTTCGCGATGTACTTGTCGATATTGGAAACATCGCCGATTTCATCGAGCATCGACAGTACCGCTTCGTTCGCGCCGCCATGGGCGGGGCCCCATAGCGCGGCGATGCCGGCCGCGATACAGGCGAAGGGATTGGCCCCGGAAGAGCCGGCCAGGCGCACGGTGGAAGTGGAGGCATTCTGTTCGTGATCCGCGTGCAGAATGAAGATCCGGTCCATCGCGCGGGCCAATACCGGGCTGATCGGTTTGATCTCGCACGGTGTGTTGAACATCATGTGCAGGAAGTTCTCCGCGTACGACAGATCGTTGCGCGGATACATCATGGGCTGGCCCATGGAATACTTGTACACCATGGCCGCCAGGGTCGGCATCTTGGCGATCAGGCGGATCGCCGAAATCTCGCGGTGCTGCGGGTTCTTGATGTCCAGTGAATCGTGGTAGAACGCGGACAGCGCGCCGACCACGCCGCACATGATCGCCATGGGGTGCGCGTCGCGGCGGAAGCCGTTGAAGAACGTCTTGAGCTGCTCGTGCACCATGGTGTGATTCTTCACGGTGCCTACGAATTGCGCCTTCTGCTCGGCGTTCGGAAGTTCGCCGTTGAGCAGCAGGTAGCAGGTTTCCAGGTAGTCCGACTTTTCGGCCAACTGCTCGATGGGATATCCGCGGTGGAGAAGGATGCCCTTGTCGCCGTCGATGTAGGTGATCTTCGATTCGCACGAGGCGGTGGACATGAAGCCCGGGTCGAAGGTGAAGCGGCCCGACGCGGTCAGGGTGCGCACGTCGATAACTTCGGGACCAACGGTGCCGGTTAAAATCGGCAGCTCGACGGGGGCTGCGCCCTCGATGATCAACTGCGCTTTTTTGTCAGCCATTGTGGCCTCCTATTAATGCTTCAAATCATCAGACAGACCCCCCACGCAGGGCCCGCACCACTATAGTGTGATAAATCTCAAAGTCAATTTGCCGAACCGCCCTGGGGTGGGCGCCTCGCCTGCCCGAAAATGTAGTTTTTTTACACCATCTACGCCTTTTCGAAATGCGCTGCAACGCGGATTGCGGAACAGTCCTTTACGTTGTCATTAGTATCCTAACTGTCTATACTCGGCGTCCGACCGCCAGGGGCTTTCGAGCCCGTTCCACTGTCGTCGTCACTCCCTGGGTGGTGGGTACCTGACCAGTACACTTCCCTACAACTTTGCCCTGCTAGCTGGGGGCTCTTCAGTGTGAAAAAAGCCGTGAATAGCCAACGACCTGTAAACCTAGACCTAAGGACCATCAAACTCCCCGTCACTGCTTACACGTCCATTCTCCATCGCATTTCCGGTGTCATCCTGTTCCTCGGCATCGCCGTGGCGCTCTACGCGCTGGGCAAGTCCCTGGGGTCCGAGGAAGGCTTCGGCGAGGTGAAGGCGTATCTGACCAGTCCGCTGGCCAAGCTCGTGATGTGGGGCCTGCTCTCCGCGCTGCTTTATCATCTGGTGGCCGGCGTGCGTCACCTGATCATGGACACCGGTGTCGGCGAAACGCTGGAAGGCGGCAAGCTCGGCTCCAAGATCGTCATCGTCGTTTCCGTAGTGTTGATCGTTCTGGCGGGAGTCTGGATATGGTAACCAACGTCACTAACCTGTCCCGTTCGGGCCTCTACGACTGGATGGCGCAGCGGGTTTCAGCTGTCGTTCTCGCGGTATATTTCATTTTCCTGATTGGATACCTGGTGGCTCACCCGGGGCTCGACTACGCCCAGTGGCACGCTCTGTTCTCCAATAACTGGATGCGCATCTTCAGCCTGTTGTCGCTGGTCGCCCTGAGCGCCCACGCCTGGGTCGGCATGTGGACCATTTCCACCGACTACCTCACGCCCATGGCGCTGGGCAAGTCGGCCACTGTCGTGCGTTTCCTGTTCCAGGCGGTATGTGGCGTCGCAATGTTCGCCTACTTCGTCTGGGGTGTGCAGATTCTCTGGGGTATTTGATCCATGTCCAACATCCGTACGCTGAATTACGACGCCATCATCATCGGTGGTGGTGGCGCCGGCATGCGCGCCGCGCTGCAACTGGCCCAGGGCGGCCACAAGACCGCCGTGGTGACCAAGGTTTTCCCGACCCGTTCGCACACCGTATCCGCCCAGGGGGGCATCACCTGCGCCATCGCCTCGGCCGACCCGAACGACGACTGGCGCTGGCACATGTACGACACCGTCAAGGGGTCGGACTACATCGGTGACCAGGACGCGATCGAATACATGTGTCAGGAAGGCCCGGCCGCGGTCTTCGAGCTGGACCACATGGGCCTGCCTTTCTCCCGCACGGAAACCGGGCGCATCTATCAGCGTCCGTTCGGTGGCCAGTCCAAGGACTTCGGCAAGGGTGGCCAGGCCGCGCGTACCTGCGCCGCTTCCGACCGTACCGGTCACGCCCTGTTGCACACCCTCTACCAGGGCAACCTCAAGGCCGGCACTACGTTCCTCAACGAGTGGTACGCCGTGGACCTGGTGAAGAACCAGGACGGCGCCTTCGTCGGGGTGATCGCCATCTGCATCGAAACCGGCGAAACCGTATACATCCGCTCCAAGGCCACCGTCCTGGCTACCGGCGGCGCGGGCCGCATCTATGCGTCCACCACCAATGCCCTGATCAATACCGGTGATGGCGTGGGCATGGCGCTGCGCGCGGGTGTGCCGGTCCAGGACATCGAGATGTGGCAGTTCCACCCGACCGGCATCGCTGGCGCCGGCGTACTGGTAACCGAAGGTTGCCGTGGTGAAGGGGGCTACCTGATCAACAAGCATGGCGAGCGCTTCATGGAGCGTTATGCGCCCAACGCCAAGGACCTGGCCGGTCGCGATGTCGTGGCCCGCTCCATGGTCAAGGAAATCATCGCCGGCAACGGCTGTGGTCCGAATGGCGATCACGTGCTGCTCAAGCTGGACCACCTCGGCGAGGAAGTGCTGCACAGCCGCCTGCCAGGTATCTGCGAGCTGTCCAAGACCTTCGCTCACGTGGACCCGGTGGTTGCCCCGGTACCAGTGGTGCCTACCTGCCACTATATGATGGGCGGCGTGGCCACCAACATTCACGGGCAGGCCATCACCCAGGACGGCGAAGGCAAGGATGTCATCATCCCTGGCCTGTTCGCAGTGGGCGAGGTCGCCTGCGTCTCGGTCCATGGCGCCAACCGCCTGGGCGGCAACTCCCTGCTGGACCTGGTCGTCTTCGGGCGCGCCGCGGGCCTGCACCTGGAGAAGGCCCTCAGCGACGGCATCGAATACCGCAATGCCAGCTCCACCGATGTGGACGTGGCCCTGGCCCGTCTGAGCGGCCTGAACGAGCGCACCACCGGTGAAGACGTGGCCACTCTGCGGCGCGAGCTGCAAAGCTGCATGCAGAACTACTTCGGTGTGTTCCGTACCGGCGAATACATGCAAAAGGGTATTGCCCAGCTGGCGAGCCTGCGTGAACGAATCGCCAATGTGAAGATCAACGACAAGAGCCAGGGTTTCAACACCGCCCGCATCGAGGCGCTGGAGTTGCAGAACCTGCTGGAAGTCGCCGAGGCCACCGCGATCGCGGCCGAGGAGCGCAAGGAGTCGCGCGGTGCCCATGCCCGCGAAGACTACGAAGACCGTGACGACGAAAACTGGCTGTGCCACACCCTGTATTTCCCGGGTGAAAAGCGCGTCGCCAAGCGTGCCGTGAACTTCGCGCCGAAAACCGTGCCGGCTTTCGAACCTAAAGTCCGGACCTACTAAGGGTGATGACCGCTATGTTGCAAGTCAGTGTTTATCGTTACAACCCGGACCAGGATGCCGCGCCCAGGATGGTCGATTTCCAGGTCGATACCGGCGGCAAGGACCTCATGGTGCTGGACGTCCTCGCGTTGATCAAGGAACAGGACGAAGGCTTCTCCTACCGTCGCTCCTGCCGCGAGGGGGTCTGTGGCTCCGACGGCATGAACATCAATGGCAAGAACGGCCTTGCCTGCATCACGCCGCTGTCGTCCGTGGTCAAGGGCAACAAGCTGGTGCTGCGCCCACTGCCGGGCCTGCCGGTCATTCGTGACCTGGTGGTGGATATGAGCATCTTCTATAAGCAGTACGAGAAGGTGAAGCCTTTCCTACAGAACGATACCCCTGCGCCTGCCATCGAGCGCTTGCAGACTCCGGAAGACCGGGAAAAGCTGGACGGCCTGTACGAGTGCATCCTGTGCGCCTGCTGCTCGACGTCCTGCCCCTCGTTCTGGTGGAACCCGGACAAGTTCCTGGGCCCCGCCGCGCTGTTGCAGGCCTACCGCTTCCTGGCGGACAGCCGCGATACCCGCACCAGCGAACGCCTGGCAGCCATGGACGACCCCTTCAGTGTCTTCCGTTGCCGCGGAATCATGAACTGCGTGAACGTTTGCCCCAAGGGTCTGAACCCTACCAAGGCCATCGGGCACGTGCGTAACATGCTGCTGCAAAGCGGTACCTGATTCATCCGTTGCACCGCAGCACCCCGTGGTCAGGCCCGCCAGCTCGGCCACGGCGAGAACTCGGGCGTCGACCTCGCCGGTCGCCGCCCTTACTTTGAAGAAATGAGACCAGCAGGGGCATCCGGGCTGGTACCCGGACTACCTGCGAGACCCTTGGTGGCCGTGTTCGAGTCGCTGCACCGGACTTGTTCAGGCCCGCCGTGGCTCGCGCAGGTGGTGGCCCCTAACCGAGGGTGACCAAGCATGCAAGAAAGCGTGATGCAGCGCATGTGGGACAGCGGCTACCTGTCAGGTGGAAACGCTGCCTACGTGGAAGAGCTCTATGAGCTTTACCTGCACGACCCTAACGCTGTGCCAGAAGAGTGGCGCACCTACTTCCAGAAGTTGCCCGCCGAAGGCAGCACCGCCCCCGATGTTTCGCACTCTACCGTCCGCGATCATTTCGTCCTGCTGGCGAAGAACCAGCGCCGCGCCCAACCGGTTTCCGCCGGTAGCGTGAGCAGTGAGCACGAGAAGAAGCAGGTTGAAGTGCTGCGCATGATCCATGCGTACCGGATGCAGGGCCACCAGGCGGCCCAGCTGGACCCGCTGGGCTTGTGGCAACGGCCCGCTCCGGCAGACCTGTCGATCAATCATTACGGCTTGACCAATGCCGATCTTGATACGACCTTCCGTACCGGCGACCTGTTCATCGGCAAGGAAGAAGCGAGCCTACGCGAAATCCAGGAAGCCTTACAGCTGACATATTGCCGCACCATCGGCGCGGAGTTCACCCACATCGTCGATTCCGAGCAGCGCGCCTGGTTCCAGCAGCGCCTCGAAAGCGTTCGTGGTCGTCCCGTGTATTCGCCGGAAGTGCAGAGCCATGTGCTCGAGCGCGTCACCGCGGCCGAAGGCCTGGAGAAGTACCTGGGCACCAAGTACCCAGGCACCAAGCGCTTCGGCCTCGAAGGTGGCGAAAGCCTCATCCCGATGCTCGACGAAATCATCCAGCGCTCCGGTTCCTACGGCGCCAAGGAAGTCGTCATCGGCATGGCCCACCGTGGTCGCCTTAACGTGCTGGTCAATACCTTCGGCAAGAACCCGCGGGATCTGTTCGACGAATTCGAGGGCAAGAAGAAGGTCGAGCTCGGCTCCGGGGACGTGAAATACCACCAGGGCTTCTCCAGCAACGTGATGACGCCCGGCGGCGAAGTGCACCTGGCGCTGGCCTTCAACCCTTCCCACCTCGAGATCGTATCCCCGGTGGTCGAAGGTTCCGTGCGCGCCCGTCAGGATCGCCGCAACGATGCCAACGGCGACAAGGTCGTTCCGGTTTCCATTCATGGCGACGCGGCCTTCGCCGGCCAGGGCGTTGTCCTGGAGACCTTCCAGATGTCCCAGACCCGCGGTTTCAAGACCGGCGGCACGGTGCACATCGTGATCAACAACCAGGTCGGCTTCACCATCAGCAACGCTCGTGACGCTCGTTCCACCGAGTACTGCACCGATGTTGCCAAGATGATCCAGGCGCCTATCCTGCATGTGAACGGCGACGACCCCGAGGCGGTGCTGTTCGTGACACAGCTGGCCATCGACTATCGCATGCAGTACAAGCGTGACGTGGTGATCGACCTGGTCTGCTACCGCCGCCGGGGCCACAACGAAGCCGACGAGCCGAGCGGCACCCAGCCGCTGATGTATCAGCAGATCGCCAAGCAGAGCACCACTCGCGAGCTTTACGCCGAGCGCCTGGCGCAAGCCAACGCGCTGACCCCCGAGATCGCCCAGGCGCAGGTAGATGAATACCGCAGCGCACTGGACAACGGTCTGCACGTGGTCAAGAGCCTGGTCAAGGAGCCCAACAAGGAACTCTTCGTGGACTGGCGTCCCTACCTGGGCCATGCCTGGACCGCCCGTCACGACACCCGCTTCGACCTCAAGACCTTGCAGGAACTCTCCGCCAAGCTGCTTGAAGTACCCGAAGGCTTCGTCGTTCAGCGCCAGGTGGCCAAGATCTATGAAGATCGCCAGAAGATGCAGGCCGGCGGCCTCCCCATCAACTGGGGTTATGCCGAGACCATGGCCTACGCTACGCTGTTGTTCGAAGGCCATCCGGTTCGCATGACCGGCCAGGACATCGGACGCGGTACCTTCTCGCACCGCCATGCCGTGCTGCACAATCAGAAGGACGCCAGCACCTATGTGCCGATGCGCCATCTGTTCGCTGGCCAGCCGAGCTTCGAACTCTACGACTCCTTCCTCTCCGAGGAGGCCGTGCTGGCCTTCGAGTACGGCTACGCCACCACTTCGCCAAACTCCCTGGTGATCTGGGAAGCTCAGTTCGGTGACTTCGCCAACGGCGCCCAGGTAGTGATCGACCAGTTCATTACCAGCGGCGAGCACAAGTGGGGCCGGCTGTGCGGGCTGACCATGCTGCTGCCACACGGTTACGAAGGGCAGGGGCCGGAACACTCTTCCGCGCGCCTTGAGCGCTACCTGCAGCTGTGCGCCGAGCACAACATCCAGGTATGCGTGCCGACCACGCCGGCCCAGATCTACCACCTGCTGCGCCGTCAGGTCATCCGTCCGCTGCGCAAGCCGCTGATAGTGCTCACGCCCAAGTCGTTGCTGCGTCACAAGCTGGCGGTGTCCACCCTTGAGGACCTGGCCGAAGGCTCCTTCCAGACGGTCATTCCGGAAATCGACAGCCTCGACCCGGCCAAGGTGACCCGCCTTATCCTCTGCAGCGGCAAGGTGTACTACGACCTGCTGGAAAAACGCCGCGCCGAAGGTCGTGAAGACACCATCATCATCCGCCTGGAGCAGCTCTATCCGTTCCCGGACACCGACCTGGCGGAGATGCTGGCACCCTACACCAGCCTGCAAACCGTCGTCTGGTGCCAGGAAGAGCCCATGAACCAGGGCGCCTGGTACAGCAGCCAGCACCATATGCGCCGTGTCATTGGCAACCACAACCGGTCGCTGACGGTAGAATACGCCGGCCGTGATGCCTCGGCCGCGCCCGCCGTGGGCTACGCCTCGATGCACGCCGAGCAGCAGGAAAAGCTGCTCCAGGACGCTTTCACTGTCAACGCCAACGCGCACTGAACCGAATTAAGGAACCACTGATAATGGCTATCGAGATCAAAGCCCCTACTTTCCCGGAATCGGTTGCCGACGGTACCGTGGCTACCTGGCACAAGAAGCCGGGCGACGCCGTCAAGCGTGACGAGCTGATCGTCGACATCGAAACCGACAAGGTCGTGCTGGAAGTTCTCGCCACCGCCGATGGCGTATTGGGCGCGATCGTCAAGAACGAAGGCGATACCGTGCTTTCCGACGAGCTGCTTGGCTCCATCGAAGCCGGTGGCGCCGCCGCGCCTGCCGCTGCGCCTGCTACCGCCGCCGCCACCGTGGCCGCGGCCGCCGCCGCGCCTGCCAGCGCCGATGAAGACGCCATGGGCGGCCCGGCCGCGCGCAAGCTGGCCGAAGAGAACGGCATTGCCCTGAGCAGCATCAAGGGCACCGGTAAAGACGGTCGTATCACCAAGGAAGATGTGGTCGCCGCCGTCGAGGCGAAGAAGAACGCACCAGCCCAGGCGCCTGCCGCCAAGCCGGCCGCCGCGGTGGCTCCTGTGACCGCGGTCGGTGATCGGGTCGAGAAGCGTGTACCGATGACCCGCCTGCGTGCCAAGGTCGCCGAGCGCCTGGTCGAAGCCCAGTCCAACATGGCGATGCTTACCACCTTCAACGAAGTGGACATGACCGAAGTCATGGCACTGCGCTCGAAGTACAAGGACCTGTTCGAGAAGACCCACAACGGTGTGCGCCTGGGCTTCATGTCCTTCTTCGTCAAGGCCGCCACCGAAGCCCTCAAGCGCTTCCCGGCGGTGAACGCCTCCATCGACGGTTCGGACATCGTCTACCACGGCTACGCCGATATCGGCGTGGCAGTGTCCAGCGACCGTGGCCTGGTGGTGCCCGTGCTGCGCAACGCCGAGCAGATGAGCCTGGCCGAGATCGAGAACGGCATCGCCACCTTCGGCAAGAAGGCCCGCGACGGCAAGCTGTCCATCGAAGAGATGACCGGCGGCACCTTCACCATCACCAACGGCGGGACATTCGGTTCGATGATGTCGACACCTATCGTCAACCCGCCGCAAGCCGCTATCCTTGGCATGCACAACATCATCCAGCGTCCCATGGCCATCAACGGCCAGGTGGTGATCCGCCCGATGATGTACCTGGCGTTGTCCTATGACCACCGCTTGATCGATGGCAAGGAAGCGGTAACCTTCCTGGTCACCATCAAGAACCTGCTGGAAGACCCGGCTCGTCTGCTCCTCGACATTTAACCCCGGCTTCAAGCCATCAGCGGCAAGCGGCAAGCTGGACGGCGGCGGTGAATGCCATCGGCCGTCCGGCTCGCCCGGATCGACTTGAAGCTTGCAGCTTGTAGCTAAGGAATTCTTATGACCCAGAAATTCGACGTCGTTGTGATCGGTGCCGGCCCTGGCGGCTACGTCGCTGCCATCAAGGCAGCCCAGCTTGGCCTGAAAACCGCCTGCATCGAGAAGTACCAGGACAAGGAAGGCAAGACTGCCCTGGGCGGTACCTGCCTGAACGTAGGTTGCATTCCCTCCAAGGCCCTGCTGGACAGCTCGTGGAAATTCCACGAAGCCGAGGAAGGTTTCAAGGCTCACGGCATCAACCACGCTGGGGTCACCATGGATGTTCCAGCGATGGTGGGCCGCAAGTCCCAGATCGTGAAAAACCTCACCTCCGGCGTCGCCACCCTGTTCAAGGCCAACGGCGTCACCCTGCTCGAAGGCCATGGCAAGCTGCTGGCCGGCAAGAAAGTGGAAGTGACCGGCAAGGACGGCAACGTCGAAGTGGTCGAGGCCGAGAACGTGATCCTGGCGTCGGGCTCCCGTCCGATCGACATTCCGCCTGCCCCGGTCGACCAGAAGGTCATCGTCGATTCCACCGGCGCGCTGGAATTCCAGAGCGTGCCCAAGCGCCTGGGTGTCATCGGCGCTGGCGTGATCGGGCTGGAGCTGGGTTCGGTATGGTCGCGCCTGGGCGCTGAAGTCACCGTGCTCGAAGCGCTGGACAAGTTCCTGCCCGCTGCTGACGAAGCGGTCTCCAAGGAAGCCTACAAGACCCTCACCAAGCAGGGCCTGAACATTCGCCTGGGCGCGCGCGTCACCGGCTCCAAGGTCAATGGCGAGGAAGTCGAGGTTACCTTCACCGACGCCAATGGCGAACAGAAAATCGTCTTCGACAAGCTCATAGTCGCGGTCGGCCGTCGCCCGGTCACCACCGACCTGCTGGCCACCGACAGCGGCGTGGACATCGACGAGCGCGGCTTCATCTTCGTTGATGACTACTGCGCCACCAGCGTGCCGGGTGTCTATGCCATCGGCGACGTGGTGCGCGGCCTGATGCTGGCGCACAAGGCGTCGGAAGAGGGCATCATGGTCGTCGAGCGCATCAAGGGCCACAAGGCCACCATGAGCTACGACCTGATTCCATCGGTGATCTACACTCACCCGGAAATCGCGTGGGTAGGCAAGACCGAGCAGGCCCTCAAGGCCGAAGGCGTGGAAGTGAACGTCGGCTCCTTCCCGTTCGCGGCCAGCGGCCGGGCCATGGCGGCCAATGACACCGGCGGTTTCGTCAAGGTCATCGCCGACGCCAAGACCGACCGTGTCCTGGGCGTGCATGTAATCGGCCCAAGCGCTGCGGAGCTGGTACAACAGGGCGCCATCGGCATGGAGTTCGGCACCAGCGCCGAAGACCTGGGCATGATGGTGTTCTCGCACCCGACCCTGTCCGAGGCGCTGCATGAAGCGGCCCTGGCGGTCAATGGCGGCGCCATTCACATCGCCAACCGCAAGAAGCGTTAACAACAAGAAACCACGACATGCCGCCCGTCGTGGGTCCTTCGGGCTCACCGCGGAACGCAGGTCGGACTCAAGCCCGCAGCGCCGCCCCTTGGGTGGTCGCGGGTTGCAGTCACAGGTGGCGCGGCACTCACATGAGCGCAGCGCCGAGAGCGCAGTACCTAACGAAGACGGTAAAAAGCATGAACCTTCACGAGTATCAGGGTAAGCAGCTGTTCGCTGAATACGGCCTGCCGGTATCCAAGGGCTTCGCGGTGGACACCCCCGAGGAAGCGGCGCAAGCCTGCGACAAGATCGGTGGCTCCGAGTGGGTCGTCAAGGCACAGGTCCACGCTGGTGGCCGTGGCAAGGCTGGCGGTGTGAAGCTGGTCAAGAGCCGCGAAGATGCCAAGGCTTTCGCCGCTCAATGGCTGGGCAAGCGCCTGGTCACTTATCAAACTGATGCCAATGGCCAGCCGGTCACCAAGATCCTGGTGGAGTCCTGCACGGACATCGCCAAGGAACTGTACCTGGGCGCCGTCGTCGATCGCTCCAGCCGTCGTATCGTGTTCATGGCCTCCACCGAGGGTGGCGTGGACATCGAGAAAATCGCTCACGATACCCCGGAGAAAATCCTCAAGGCGACCATCGACCCGCTGGTCGGCGCGCAGCCTTTCCAGGGCCGTGATCTGGCATTCCAGCTTGGTCTGGAAGGCAAGCAGGTCGCCCAGTTCGCCAAGATCTTCACCGGTCTGGCCAAGCTGTTCCAGGACCATGACCTGGCCCTGCTCGAAGTCAACCCGCTGGTGATCAAGGCCGACGGCGACCTGCACTGCCTGGACGCGAAGATCAACATCGACGCCAACGCCATGTACCGTCAGCCCAAGCTGAAAACCTTCCACGACCCGTCCCAGGACGATCCGCGCGAAGCCCATGCCGCCAAGTTCGAACTGAACTACGTTGCCCTCGAAGGCAACATCGGCTGCATGGTCAACGGCGCCGGCCTGGCCATGGGCACCATGGACATCGTCAACCTGCACGGCGGCAAGCCTGCGAACTTCCTTGACGTGGGCGGTGGCGCCACCAAGGAGCGTGTGACCGAGGCCTTCAAGATCATCCTGTCCGACTCCAATGTCCAGGCTGTTCTGGTGAACATCTTCGGTGGCATCGTTCGTTGCGACATGATTGCCGAAGGCATCATCGGCGCGGTGAAGGAAGTCGGTGTGAAGGTGCCTGTAGTGGTTCGCCTGGAAGGCAACAATGCCGAGCTGGGTGCCAAGGTTCTCGCAGAAAGTGGTTTGAACATCATCGCGGCTACCAGCCTGACCGACGCTGCTCAACAAGTCGTCAAAGCCGCGGAGGGCAAGTAATGAGCGTCCTGATCAATAAAGATACCAAAGTCATCTGCCAGGGCTTCACTGGCTCCCAGGGTACCTTCCACTCCGAGCAGGCCATCGCCTACGGCACCAAGATGGTCGGCGGCGTGACCCCAGGCAAGGGCGGCACCACCCACCTGAACCTGCCGGTGTTCAACACCGTCAAGGAAGCCGTGGAAGCGACCGGCGCAGAGGCTTCGGTCATCTACGTTCCAGCGCCATTCTGCAAGGACTCGATCCTGGAAGCCGCCTTCGGTGGCATCAAGCTGATCGTCTGCATCACCGAAGGTATCCCTACCCTCGACATGCTGGACGCCAAGGTCAAGTGTGACGAGCTGGGCGTGCGCCTGATCGGCCCGAACTGCCCGGGCGTCATCACCCCAGGCGAATGCAAGATCGGCATCATGCCAGGCCACATTCACCTGCCTGGCAAGGTCGGTATCGTTTCCCGCTCCGGCACTCTGACCTACGAAGCGGTCAAGCAGACTACCGACGCCGGCTTCGGCCAGTCCACCTGCGTGGGCATCGGCGGTGACCCGATCCCGGGCTCGACCTTCATCGACATCCTGAAGCTGTTCCAGGAAGACCCGAAGACCGAAGCGATCGTGATGATCGGTGAGATCGGCGGTTCGGCTGAAGAAGAAGCGGCTGCCTTCATCAAGGCCAACGTCACCAAACCCGTGGTGTCCTACATCGCTGGCGTGACCGCGCCTCCCGGCAAGCGCATGGGCCATGCGGGCGCCATCATTTCCGGCGGCAAGGGCACCGCGGACGAGAAGTTCGCCGCCCTGCAGGACGCTGGCGTGAAGACCGTTCGCTCCCTGGCGGACATCGGCAAGGCCCTGGCCGAGCTGACCGGTTGGGCTGTGAAGTAAGCGGCTCCCTTCCTGCAAAGGCCACCTTCGGGTGGCCTTTGTTTTTTTCGGCCTTTGCAATCGTATAGACTTGCCACACCGCGGCGGTCGCTGAGGCCGACGTCAGAAACATCAAGAATGAGAGTAGCCATGGGCGCACAGTGGAAAGCTAAACACAAAGAGGCAGCGGCCAACGCCAAGGGGCGTATTTTCGGCAAGCTGGCCAAGGAACTTCAGATCGCCGCTCGCGCCGGAGCGGACCCGGACATGAACCCCCGGCTGCGCCTGGCCGTCGAGCAGGCGAAGAAGGCGTCCATGCCTCGCGATACCCTGGAACGCGCCATCAACAAGGGCGCTGGTCTCAGTGGCGATGTGGTGCAGTACACCCTGGTGAAATATGAAGGCTTTGCCCCGCATCGGGTGCCCCTGATCGTGGAGTGCCTGACTGACAACGTGAACCGCACCGTCGCCGAGATCCGGGTACTGTTTCGCAAGGGTCAGCTGGGCGCCGAGGGCTCGGTGTCCTGGGACTTCAACCATTGCGGCATGATCGAAGCCGCGCCGGCCGAGGCCGATGCCGATCCGGAGCTGGCCGCCATCGAAGCGGGCGCGCAGGATTTCGAGGCGGCGGAGGAGGGGGCTACCCTGTTCTTCACCGAGATTACTGACCTGGACGCGGTGCAGAAGACGCTTCCCGAGCACGGATTCACGGTGCTGTCAGCCAAGATCGGCTACGTGGCCAAGAACCCGGTCGCGGTGACCGACGAGGCGGCACTTGCTGAAGTGGAAGCCTTCCTGGACGCCATTGACGGTCATGACGACGTGCAAAACGTCTATGTGGGTCTTAAAACCGAATGACGCCCGCGGCCCGGCGCCGAGGTGGCCGCACCCTGTTCCTTTACCTGCTGCCTAATCACTGAGCAGACGCGCCCGCACTTCTTCAAGGGCTGGGCGCGCCAGGGTATCCGGTTGCTGACAGACCTTGGCGAGGCTGGCCCAGTGTTCTGCCGGTTGGGCGCAGCGCAGTGATATTTCTTCAAGCATGATGCCCAGGGCACGCGCTTCGATGGCTTCCAGGGCCCTGGCCTGATCCTGATCCTCGCTTGTGTAACGGCTGGCCGCGCCGAAGTCTCCGAGCAGGCCGTGGCCACTGCTGTCGACCAGCACATTATGGGCGTACAGGTCGCCATGGCTGATGCCCCGCCGATGCAGATGGGCGGCAGCGCTGGCAATGCCTGAAAGCAGCGTGCTGGCCTGTTCGTGTGTGAACCAGCGGTCGCCAGGGTAGCAGTCGCGTGTGCAGGTCTCCAGGCTTGGCGGCGCGGCCAGGGTGCGATAGCCGTTACCTATTCTCTCCATGACAAGCCCCGGTAATCCTTCTGGATGTCCGGTGAGCTCCGCGTGGGCCGCTATCAGGTTGGAATGTTGGCCGGCCTGCAGGCTGGCGGCGATCTCATCGGTCGGTGTGCCGTCACTGGTCCTCCCGGCCCGATAGCATTTGAGCGCTACAGCTTCGTTAGTGGCCGACCAGGCTTCGTAGACGATTCCGGATGCCCCTTCGCCTAATGGCCGGCCAACCCTGAAGGTCTTCCAGGCCATGGCGGGACGAGCCCGCCTTCCATGCTCAGCGAAACCTGGATTTCCCGCGAATGCGAGCCAGGCGAGCCGGGGCAGGCGCAGCAGCCAGCCAGGCAGCTCGACCAGATCATTGCAGGCGATTCGTATCAGCTCCAAGGCACCGCAATGGGCCAGGCTTGCCGGCAAACCGGTGAGGCAATTGCCCGCGAGCATGAGCTTTTGCAACCTGGGCAAGCCGTCGAAAACCTCAGGCAGTGTCTGGATGCGGTTGTCGGTCAATATCAGCCAGCGCAATGCAGGCGGCAGCGACGCGGCAGGGACCTGGCCGATGGCACAGGCCTTGAAGCCTACCATCTCCAGCGCCGGGCACTGCCCAAGCACTTCGGGCAGCTCAGTGAACGGATTATTGGAGCAGAACAGCACTTTCAGTCGCTTCAGTCGCGGCAGGTCCGCGGGCAAATGGGTGAGCTGGTTACCGTTCAGATTGAGCACCTCCAGCGTATCGGCCAGCCCGTACACCTCAGGAGGGACTTCTTTCAAGTCAGCCTGCAGATCCAGGCGAGTGGCGCCAGCCAGGGCGCCTGCGCGTAGCTGGTCAAGGGTCGTCATGGCCGCCCCTCGCTCTGGCGGAGCTGGCTCAGACGGCTCTGACTGCGCATCAGGTCCACCGCCGAGGCGGCCAGTGCTTGCTCGAGCGGATGTTCGCTAAGCAGGATCAGCCGCTTGTCCCGGTCGTAGAGTACGTCCACCAGATTGATAAAGCGTTGCTGCACGGCAATCGAGCACTCCGCCAGTAGGGGCAGGTCGGCGACCACCCATTCATCGAAACGCTCGCAAAGCAAAAGATAATCCATGACCGCGGTGGGCGCCTCGCAGAGCTCAGCGAAGGTGAAGATGACACGTCGCTCATGCCAGCTGCGTGCCGTGAGCTGACGATTACCCACCTTCAGTGAAACGCCTTCGCCTGGGACGACCCCAAGTTCCCGACGTTCCTGCGCGCTGGCGCTCACACGATAGCTTCCGGTTACGAAACGCTGCGCGCTACCCGAGCCCGGCAAGCGACGGTAGTCCTGCTCGCCTCCGACCTCCAGGACCTCCATTTGCGCTTCGATCAAGCGGATTACTGGCAGGAATCGTTCATGGTAGAGGGGGTTGGGCAGCAGTTGCGCCGGGGCGTAATTGGAAGTAACCACCAGTAGCACGTCACGGGCGAACAGCGCTGAGAAGAGTCGCCGTATGAGCATGGCATCGCCGATGTCGTGAACGTGGAATTCGTCGAAGCACAGCAGACGGCAATCGCTGAGCAGCACGTCCAGGGTGCGCTCCAGGGCGTCGTCCTTTCCTTGATGGCGGAACATGCCCGCGTGGAGATCCGCAAAGAACCCGTGAAAATGCAACCTGCGCTTGCCATCCAACGGGACTGCCTCGAAGAAGCGATCCAGGAGCCAGCTTTTGCCGCGGCCCACCTTGCCATGCAGATAAAGGCTATGCCGGCCATTGAAGCGAGCCTGTGGCTCCACGAGCAGGGAGACGCGGGCCGCCAGCCGGTCGATGACCTGACGCTGGCTCTGGCCGAGAGTATAGCCCTGCTGTGCGGCGCGTTCATCGAAGTAATGCCTGACCGCTTCGGCGGCTGCGCTGTTGCGGGCCGGGGAATCGGCATTCCCGCCGCCGAAGGAAAACCAGGAGCGTTTCGAAACCAAGGGAAGGTCCCATTGAAGCTGTTGGGGCCTCCAGTATATACGGGCTAGATGTCCTTACCCATGGCGCGCGTCAGAGCCTCTCGGTTGCCCAGACCCACCGCGCTGACCATGGCGTAATTATAGACCGGGTCCGACCAGTAATCGGCCTGCAGTTCGCCATCCCGGCGGCTGCCCCGGGGCAACAGGCGGTAGCCGGGCCCGGGAGGACGCACATAGAAGCTGGCCCGTTCACCCGCGGCGTTTTCGTATACAACCATTGCGGCTGGGCCCTGGTCGGTATTGAGCAAGCGCGCGCTGCGTGGATGGAAGCCCGCAGGTGACAAGTCCGGCAGCCGTTGCGCGCGGTCGAAGTATCTATCCAGCCAGCGCTGCAGATCGCCCGGCGCTTGCCCGGTGTAGTCGGCCTGGAGTATCCCCTGTGCCGCGAACATGCGGTAGGCGGCCAAGGCATCCGTCATGGGCGCCGCATGGGTGGCCACGGGCCGATATTCAGGTCCGCGGGCTTGCCATCCGGCCATGGCGCCGCAGCCTACTGCCATTACCAGTGTGGCGGCCCGGGCCAAGTGACGTAGGCGGCGGCCGCGACGCTGTCTAGCGATGGCCAGCGGATCCAGGCCGGGGTTCGCTGGCAGGTTCAGCGCCCCGCCGAAAACCGCGCGCAATCGCTGGGCGTCGGCCTGCCAGGCCTGAACTTCTCGCGCGGTGTCCGGGTGATTGGCCAGCCAATTTTCCACCCGTTGGCGGTCTTCGGCCGAAAGGCGTTGGTCCACGTAGGCATGAAGATCATGCTCGGAAGGGGGGAGGTTCGTCATTTGCATACTCGCAAAGGAGGGGGGCTGATTTCCCCCTCCGTCAGTTGATGCAGCGCCTTGCGCGCCCGGGAGAGTCGAGACATCACGGTACCTATGGGAATATCCAGCATCCGTGCCGCTTCCTGATAGCTCATTCCCTCGACCGACACCGCGAAGAGCAGGGCTCTTTGCTCCGGCTTGAGCCGGTCGAACGCGCCCAATGCGGCCTGTGCCACCACCGCGCGTTCGGTGGAGGGCAGCGCTTCGTCATGACCCATGAAGAACTCAAGCATGCGGGCATACCGGCGAGCGCTGCGGTGGCTATCGACGAAGCGACGATAGAGGATCGAGAACAACCATGCCCTCAGGTCGCCGTCGTCGCGTTTGCCGTTCCAGCGCGCCAACGCTCGTTCAAGGGTGGATTGCACCAGGTCGTCCGCATTGCTGCTGTCCCTGGTCAGCGAGAGGGCGAACCGGCGCAGGCGCGGTAGAAGGTCTCGCAGTTGCTCGTCTAGGTCTTTCATGGCAATCACGTCGCTGGTTGAACCGGCCAGACGGCAATGGAACGCGTTTATTCCCTCCCAGGCCGACCAGCGGTCGTCTTTTTCAACGAAGAACCGGGACCATGTCGGCGACTACCTTGAGCATATCCTGGGCCAGACGCGCCGAGCGGGCCCCTGACCAGCCGGTGCGCGGCTCCGGTGCGTCGAGGTGGTCCTTGAACGGCATTTCCAGCGTCAGGGACAGGCAGTCGAAACGCTGGCCGACCGCATTGCAGGCCAGGCGCATGTTGGCCTGGCCCGGCAGGTCCCGGGTGTAACCGTGCCGTTGCTGGAACTCCGCCGTCCGTGCGCACAGCGCATCGCGCAAGCGCGCCTCCAGGTCGGCGATACGAGGACTGTACCCCGGGTTGCCCTCACAGGCTGCCGTGAACACGTGGGGGATCTCCTCGTCACCATGCGCGTCGATGAAAAGGTCCACCCCATGCTTATCCATCTGCTGGAGCGCGAAATGCACTTCCGGGGTTTCCTCGGCTGTCGCATCCTGCCATGCCCGGTTCAGGTCCTTGCCTGCCGCGTTGGTCCGCAAGTGACCGTGGAAGGCGCCGTCCGGGTTCATGTTCAGGATGAGATACAGCTCAGCCCGCTCCAGCAAGGACCGCAGCCAGGGCTCGCCTTGCTCGAGCGCTTCTATGATCCCCTCCATGAACCACTCGGCCATGTGCTCGCCGGGATGTTGCTGCGCAATGAACCAGAGCTTCCGTTTGCCCGGCTCCCCCTTGCCTGCGCGGTAGAGGGGAATTTCCCGTCCCTCGCAACTCCTGCCAGTGGCCAGGCGTTCCAGCCCGTGATGAGCGTCGGCGCGGGCCATCAGGGCCTCGTGGCGAGCGAGGCGGTATGGCTCGAAATACGCGAACGAGATGATCGGCGCCGATGCGACCAGGCTGAAGCTCAGCGCTGAGCCGTCGTAATGGCTAGGTACCCGAAACCAGTGTTCCGAGTCTTCGCAGGCTACGGCGTCGTACCCGTTCCACGCATGGGGATAGGACGACTGACCGGCATTGGTGATCACGAACTCATAGCGCTCACCTGCCACGAGTCCGGATGCTCGGAAATGAAACCACTGAAAATGGCCGCTGCGGGTATCGGGCCTGATGGCCAGGCGAATGTTGGTAGGGTCGCTGGCGTCCAGTACCTGAATGTTTCCAGTATCGAAGCCCGCTTCGATGGTGATGGCGTTTGGGCTGGAGTGCATGTGCAGATTTCATGTTGGACAAAAACAGAGTGTACACCTGGGTTGGTCGGTGCTCACGTTACAGACGGATCAGTCACAGGGTTCGGCGTGTACGACCTTCTCGACCTCCAGGCCGCAGTCGAGGCAATGTATGACCAGCGCGTGGGCCATGCCCAGGAGGTGAACCACGCCCAAGGCCAGGTGGCGCGCTTCACCCTTTTGCGAATCGGCGTTTTCATAGGCTACGGCCGCCGCGCAGTGAAGCAGGCTGCTGGCCTGGGTCAAGGCTTCAAGATGGTCGAGGTTGGCCCGAGGGGAAAATGGCAGGGAAAGCGGGAAGGGGAGAGAGGGCGTCATTGAGGCTCCTTGCTTGGATGACACTGAGAAAGCCGTGGCAGCGCCTAGTATAATTACGGCCCGTAGCAGGGGGATAAGCAAAGCATTACGGATTATGTATGGCTCTCGTGGCGCTGCGCGCTAAGGTACGACCCCATGGAAACCTGGATCGAACTAGTCAAACAGAAAATGCGCGAGCGCCGCCTTACGCAGGAGCAGCTCGCCGAACGCATCGGCCGCTCCCAGGGCGCCGTGAACCACTGGCTCAGCGGGCGCCGCCGACCGGACCTGGACACCATGAACGATGTGCTTCGCGAACTTGGGGAAGTGAATCTCGAAGTGGTGCAGATACTCCGTGTCAATGAGCAGCGAGGCAGATACGGTCATCAGGCTGTGGCGGCTGTCCCTGAGTGGGCCATCACCAGGCCTGGCTTCAGTTATCCCGTGCTTGAGTGGGCGGCCGCGGTTGATTCGAAACCCTCGATATCCGCTTACAGCACCGGCCGTGAATACGTGTCGGACTACCACGCCAAAGGGCCTGCCTACTGGCTTCAGGTAGAGGGTGAAAGCATGAGCGCGCCTTTCGGGCGTAGCATACCGTCCGGAGCGCTGGTACTGGTGGACCCGTGCGCTCAGGCCGCTCCTGGCGACCTGGTGATCGTGACGGCCGTCGTCGTTCAGGAAGCGATCTTTCGGGAGCTGGCGATAGAGGGCGGACGCCGCTATCTCAGGGCCCTGAATCCGAACTGGCCGGTGATGAGCTGGGAGGATGACTGGGAAATCAAGGGCGTTGTGGTTCGAGCCATGCTCGACCTGCAATAGGCTCAGGCATAGGCGCGAATGCAGCGAGGGGAGCCGAAGCTCCCCCCAAGGTCGTGTGCACTTTTCGTTATTGGTCTACGGCGGCCTGTTCTTGTTTTTGTCGGCCTGCCTGTGCACGCTGTGCGGCCCCCACTCGGGGCCAAGAGCAAACGTATTTTTTTGAGCGCTGATCCATTCTCGAGTGAGTACGATGTTCATCGGCTGCCTCAGGGCAGTTTTGTTCTTATGTTTGAACGATCGTGGGCATTGCCCTTGAAAACGCACCTTCGTCAAAAAGATCTGTTGGCTTCGCCTCTGCCGCGGTTGTTCTTGTTATGTCAGAGTCGTTTGTATTGTTGTTATGGTGTCGCTGGGTTTTTCTTGTTCTTGTGCCAATCACATAGCAGAAGCCGTGCCAGATCAGATAAATCCTTATAAAACAATGACGTGCTGTGAGGGTGAGGGCGCTAAAGGCTTTGAGTGACGTTTTTATGTTTCCGGGTTACTCGTTCACCGGTACAGCTGAAGCCTTCGGTAACACTTCAAGTCGTGGCCTGTGCGAGCGCCTGGGAGCGCTCCCTTTGGCTGACCGCTTCGCAAAGGTCGATCAACAGCTCGCGCATCCACCGGTTGGCGGGGTCCTGGTCGGTGCTTTCATGCCAGTAAAGGTGAGTTTCCACGCTGGTTACACCCGGGACAGGCAGTGGCGCACAGGGAAGATCGTGACGGCGGGCGAATCGCTCAGGCACGGTGATGACCATGTCGGTGTGCTGCAGTACCTGCGATGCCATCATGTAATGCTGCGAGCGCAGAGCGATTCGCCGTTGCAAGCCGAGCTTGCCAAGGGCCAGATCGACTTCACCCAGTCCGTTGCGCCGACTGGAGATATGGATGTGAGCCTGGGCGAGGTAAGCATCGAGCGTGAGCGGCCTGCCTTCCAGAGGGTGACCTCGGCGCATGGCGCATACGTAGCGGTCCTCCATCAGACGCACGTGGCGAACCTGAGGATCAGTGTTGAGCGGGGCATCGACCGCGAAGTCCAGACGGCCCGCCGCGAGCTCCTTGGTGGTTTCACGTCGTTTGCACAGAAAACTCTCCACTACGACACCAGGCGCCTGTTTACGCAACCGTCGTAGCAGGGGCGGCAGCATTACCGCCTCGATCAGGTCCGTCATGCTGATTCGAAAGGTCTTGCCTGCCTCGGCGGGATTGAAGGTACGGCTTTCCTGGACCGATACCCTGAGAAGGGCCAGGGCGCTGCGAACCGACCCGATGATGTTCTGTGCCATGGGCGTAGGCACCATCCCTTGAGCCGTGCGCACGAACAGTGGGTCGTTGAAGGTTTCCCTCAAGCGAGCCAGGGCATTGGACACGGCAGGCTGGGTGATGCCGACGATCTGCCCTGCTCGTGTCAGATTCGCCTCGGTATAGATGGCGTCGAACACGATGAACAGGTTCAGATCGACTTTGCTCAGGTTCATGGGCGATACGCTCTCAGGTCAGGGATGCCGTATCCGGCTTATGAATGTTTATACACCAGGATAATAGGCTCGCAAAATAGTACTCTGATCCCTAGGCTTGCAGTCATCGGGCCCACGCCCATGACCCATGCCGAGAATGACCGATGGATTTTGCCTACTCTTCACGCGTCGAAGCGCTGCGCGCGCGGGTCGTCGCATTCATGCACGCCGAAGTGTTTCCCGCCGAAGAACGCTTTGCCCAGGAACTGGCACAGGGCGAGCGCTGGCAGCCTACCCGAATCATGGAACTGCTGAAGGAGCGCGCTCGAGCAGAGGGCCTATGGAACCTGTTTCTGCCTGAGTCTGAATTCGGCGCCGGACTGACCAATCTGGAATACGCTCCGCTGGCAGAGCTGATGGGCCAGTCCATGCTTGGCTCCGAGCCATTCAACTGTTCAGCGCCGGATACCGGGAACATGGAAGTGCTGGTGCGCTATGGCAGCGAGCAGCAGAAGCAGCGCTGGCTGATACCGTTGCTCGAAGGCAGGATCCGCTCGGCATTCGCCATGACCGAGCCGGAAGTCGCTTCTTCGGACGCCACCAATATGCGCGCCACCGCAATGATCGATGGCCAGCATTGGGTAATCAATGGGCGCAAGTGGTGGACTTCCGGCGCCTGTGATCCTCGCTGCGAAGTGCTCATTTTCATGGGGCTGACCGATCCTGAGGCACCACGTCATCAGCAGCATTCCATGGTGCTGGTGCCCATCGACACCCCCGGAGTGAAGGTCATTCGGCCCCTGACCGTGTTTGGGTATGACGACGCTCCCCATGGCCATGCCGAAGTCGTCTTCGATGAGGTTCGTGTGCCCCTGGACCATGTCATTCTTGGCCCTGGGCGAGGGTTCGAAATCGCCCAGGGGCGGCTTGGGCCCGGGCGCATTCACCATTGCATGCGCTCGTTGGGAATGGCCGAGCGCGCATTGTCTCTGGCCTGCCAGCGAGCGCTGTCGCGCCAGGCATTCGGCAAACCCCTGGCCAGGCTGGGCGGTAACGCGGACCTTATCGCCGAGTCCCGCATCGAAATCGACATGGCGCGGCTATTGACCCTGCGTGCGGCCGACATGATGGACCGGCTGGGCAACAAGGTAGCGCGCAGCGAGATCGCGCAAATCAAGGTAGTAGCGCCGAACGTAGCGTTGCGCGTGATCGATCGTGCCATTCAGTTGCACGGCGGCGCCGGCGTCAGCGCGGACACGCCCCTTGCCTATATGTACGCGATGCAGCGCACACTGCGCCTGGCCGACGGCCCGGATGAAGTGCACCGGGCCGCCATCGCCAAGTATGAATTGGAGCGGTACCGAGCCCCTCACTGAAGCCAGACTTCTACTCGCCGATTGCGGGCGCGGCCACTTTCATAGGTATTGCTGGCGACGGGCATCGCCGCGCCCAGGGCAAGCACCTGTTGGGCGACGATGCCGCGCCGGGCCAACTCTCGGCGAACCGTCATCGCCCTGAGTCGGGAAAGAAGCTCGGCACGGTCCGGGTCGCTCTTGGTATCGCCGAAACCTACCAGCACAAGCCTTTTCGAATCTCGCGGATGGCTGCGCAGATAGCTGGCCAAGCGTTCCAGGTCAGCCATGGCCTTGCTGTCCAGGCTGGCGCTGGAACCGGCGAAGCGGAAATTCACCGTCAGACGCTGGCCGGCGCGTGCCAGAGCCAGGTAGCCCGCGGGCATCAGGCTGGAGGGTTGCGGATTGACCGGGTGAATCTGTTGCGCCACGAACCCCTGTTCGGCCACCAGTCGTTGACCGGCATCGCTTTGGGCGAAGCGGGCAAGGGCGCTTGCCCACGGGCTCGCGCCGCCAGCAGGGGCGTACAGGTAAAGTCGACGAGACAGCAGGTAGTCCTCGGTTGCAACTGTGTCGGTACTTGGATGCAAGGGCTGCGCCTCGCCATCACCCACGGCCAGGGCCCGGCTCTGGCGAACATAGGGCAAGCCGATGAAACCTATCGCTTGCGGGTCGTGGCTGACGGCAGCCGAAAGGTCCTCGCTGGATTCGAGTCGCGCGGCGGCAGCGGACAGGTTCAGGCCGCGGGGAGAGAGCAACAGGTCGCGAAAGGTTTCCCAAGTGCCGGAGCGGTTGTCCCTGGCGTATAGATGGATCGGGCCCAGCGGAACACCGAGCTGTTCCCACTGAGTCAACGTCCCCGCGAATACGTCCGCCAACTGAGCGGCGTCCATGCTACGCAAAGGGTTGTTCGGGTGAACGATGACGGCCAGGCCATCGATGCCAATGACGTGCTCGGCTCCGGTCAGGGCAGGGTTGGCCTGGCCGTACAGTTCCGCTTCTTCAACCGGATGGATCGGCCGCGACGCCGCTGCCAGGTCAGCGGTGCCCCGGGCCAGGGCGGCGAAGCCCGTCGCGCTGCCGTGTGCATCGATCCGGGCCTCGATCTCAGCGCCCAGCGGGTAGCGTCCTTGAACGCGCCATTCGTTGACGGCGGGCAGGGGCACGATGCCCACCGCTTCCAGCCCCCGTGCCTGGAATAGCCCTTGTATCAGGGCCGGTATCAGGCTTGTGCCGATGGTATTCGAGCCCTGTACCCGAAGCACAGACAAAGGCTCCGCGCCTGCGACCATCGCCAGAATGCTGCCCAGAAGCCATGCAAGGACGACAACCGTTCGCTTGGACCGCGACATGACGGAACACCGTTGTTGGGGGTCGCAGGATAAGACAGCCCGGTTACCGGCATGTGACAGGCCTAGCTCAACTCCAGCCAGATCGGCGCATGGTCCGAAGGTTTGTCCATGGCGCGTATGTCATGATCGATGCCGGCGGCCTTCAGGCGTGGTAGCAGCCCGGTGGAAGCCATGATCAAGTCAATGCGCAGCCCGCGTCTGGGCGAATCCTCGAAGCCGCGGCTGCGGTAGTCGAACCAGCTGAACGTATCGGACACGCCCGGGTTGAAGTGGCGCCAGGTGTCGACCAGTCCCCACTGCTTCAGCCGGCCCAGCCACTCGCGCTCTTGGGGCTGGAAGCTGCATTTGCCAGCCCGCAGCCAGCGCTTCATGTTCTCGGCGCCGATACCTATATCGCTGTCCTCGGGGGAAATGTTCATGTCTCCCATGACGATCAGGGGGCTGTCCGGGCTGTGCTCACGCTCCAGGGTGGCCTGCAGGTCTGCGTAGAAGCGGGTCTTGGCCGGGAACTTGGTGGGATGGTCCACGCTTTCGCCCTGGGGAAAGTAACCGTTCATGATAATGACGGGACGGCCGTTTTCGTCAGCGTAGCTGCCCCAGATGAACCGCCGTTGGGCATCTTCCGGATCTCCAGCGAAGCCCTTGCCCAACGCCAGGGGCGGCCTCAGGGAAAGCAGGGCGACGCCGTAATGCCCCTTCTGTCCGTGGAAGTGTACGTGATAGCCCAGCGCTTGAACCGCGGCCAAGGGAAACTGTTCGTCCGCTACCTTGGTCTCTTGCAGGCCGATGACATCGGGTCGATGCTTTTCGACCAAGGCCTGGAGCTGATGCGGTCGCGCACGAAGACCATTGATGTTGAACGAAACCATTTTCATGACGCGACCACCCACGGGAAAAACGGAAATGCTACCGAAGCTGGTCGGCCCAAGCCAGTCGAAGACCTGTAACCGGCCCGCCAGGCATCCGGTCGTGGTAGGATCCGGCCCATGAGGCATTCAGGACGAACAGGCGCAGGGCTGATTCTGGTCTTGCTGGCAACGAGCGCCACCGGGCAGGGGCGGCTGCAGGTCGAGATAAGCCCGCCGGACACAGCCTTGCGCGATAACATCGTAGCCTATGTCGGCAGCGTCGCCGACCGCGACGAGCCAGCGCTGCTGAACATGCAGCGGGCGGCGCAGGCCCAGGCGCGCAGCGCGGCCGAGGCCCTGGGTTATTACCACGCAGCGATACAGACCAAGGTCACGGGGGGCGATCAGCCCATCCTGCACCTGCGCGTTCAGCCAGGGAGCCGGGTCCGCCTGCGCCAGGTAGCGATCCGGGTCGATGGCCCCGCCGCGGCACTGTCGGATTTCAGGGTCCCCCCCGCGCTGGGGCTGGTATCCGGCGCCCCCCTGAACCACGGCCGTTATGAGGACGCCAAGCGACTCATCCAGAACCAGGCATCACGGCTCGGTTTCTTCGAAGGACGTTTCGATACCCAACGGCTGCTGATCGACCCGAGCACGGCTCAAGCGGATATCGACCTTCACTACTTTAGCGGCCCTCGTTACAGTTTCGGTCCGGTGCGTTTCGAGGGGGATTCCATCATCTCACCACAGCTGCTCCAGCGAATGGTGCCGTTTCGCCAGGGCGCGCCCTACAATGCCGACCTGGTCGCCCAGCTCAACCGGGACCTCCAGGCCACCGGCTATTTTCAGGGCGTGATCGTGGAAGCCACGCCCCAGGCCGCCGAGGGACGCTCCATTCCGGTCATTGTGCAGTTGCAGGCCCGGGCGCCCCGCACGTTCGGAATCGGAGGCGGCTTCGCGACCGACGTTGGTCCGCGATTGAAGGCCAACTGGACCCGGCACTGGACAAACCCGCAAGGCCATAGCTACGGTGCCGAAGCCGAACTCTCGGCCCCGCGGCAGAATGTAGGGCTCTGGTACGACGTACCCCTGGCTTCGCCGTTGACCGACAAGCTCAGGTATGCGGCCGGCTACCAATACGAGGAGTTGGCCGATACGGACAGCCTGAGCAAGCTGCTCACCCTCGGGCCTGAGTGGCACAGCAAGCTGTCCAGTGGTTGGCAGAGGGTCATCTCCCTGAAATGGCAACGCGAAGAGTATCGCCTTGGTGACGATACAGGTCTGAGCAACCTGGTAATGCCTGGCATCAGTTACAGCTACCTTCACAGCGATAGCCGGGTCGACCCCAACAACGGCTACCGGTTGCAGTTCGGCGCCCAGGTCGCCAAGGAAGGCCTGTTCTCAGACAACAACCTGCTACGTGGCGATGTGCAGTTGCGCGGGCTGAAAACCCTGTTCGAGCGTCACCGTTTCCTCGGGCGGCTGCAGGTTGGCGGCAGCGCCACCAATGGGTACAAGACTATCCCGCCTTCGCTGCGTTTCTTTGCCGGAGGCGATCAGAGTGTACGCGGCTATGACTACCAGAGCCTTTCCCCTGAAAATGGCGACGGTGACCACATTGGCGGCCGCTATATGATCGCTGGTAGCGCAGAGTATCAGTACAGTTTCGCGCCCAAATGGCGCATGGCTGCCTTCGTCGACCAGGGCAATGCCTTCAATGATCTGGCATTGCCCAGCCTGAAGACCGGCGTCGGCCTGGGCCTTCGTTGGGTGTCCCCGGTGGGTCCGATCCGGGTGGACCTCGCCCAGGGTCTCGATGAAGGCGGCGGGTTGCGCTTGCATTTCTCCATGGGGCCGGAGCTGTGAGCCGTCGCTGGCACCGCTGGGCGCTGGCCCTGGGGCTACCCCTGGCAGTGCTGTGTGCGGTGGCCGGGACCACGCTCGGGCTGCTCGGAACCGAGGCAGGCAGCCGCTGGGTGCTTGCGCGGGTGCCTGGCCTCGAAGTGATCGGGTTCAGTGGGCGGCTCGCTGGCCGATGGCAGGCCGAGGAACTGCGCTGGAGCGACGCCTCCGGCCCGCGGTTGTCTGCCCGGGCTCCACGTCTGGAGTGGCGGCCTTCCTGCCTGCTGAGGCTAAGCGTTTGCCTGGGCCAGTTGCAGGCACGACAACTGGCCATTCAGTCGGCGCCTTCGACCTCGAGCGAAAACGCCCAGCCGTTCCGTCTGCCCGAGCTACGGATGCCGTTGAGCCTGGAGCTCGGGGAGGTGGCCATCGATGAAGTACGCCTGGACGGCGCGCCCTTGCTGAGTGAGCTGCGCCTGGCCGCGCGCTGGGACGACACCGGGCTTAGCCTGGGCGGATTGCAGCTCACCTATGCAGGCCTGGCACTGGATATCCAGGGAACACTCGCGCCTGCCGGTGACTGGCCACTGCGGGCCCAGCTCAAGGCTCAGTTGCCTGAGGTAGCAGGGCAGGCCTGGTCACTCTCGGGCAGCCTCGATGGAGCGCTGGCCGGAACCTTGAACCTGAAGGGAAGAAGCACGGGTTATCTCGAGGCAGACCTGCTCGCTGAGCTGCAGCCGCTGGCCGAGCACCTGCCGGCGCGGCTTACCCTGACCAGCGCAGCCTTTGTGCCCAGTCCGGGCCTACCTGCGAGCATGACCTTGGAAGCCATGGAGCTGCATGCAGAAGGTGATCTTTCCCAGGGTTACAGAGTGCGTGGGCAGGGCCGTCTGCCGGGATCCGAAGGCGCCGTGGCCGTTTCTCTGGACGGCACCGCCACTGCCCGCGGCGCAGAGGTCAAGGCGCTGAGCCTCGTGGCGGCACAGGATCGGGAACTGAGGCTGGAGGGTTCGCTTGATTGGAGCGAAGGCTTGAAGGGGGTCGCGCGGATAGACTGGCAGGACTTTCCATGGACCAGTCTGTATCCCCAGGCCTCGGTGCCGACCGTGGTGGCCAAGCGTCTGCAGGCGCAAGCCAGATACGCCGATGAAGGCTACCAGGGCACGCTCAAGGGCGAATTCACCGGGCCTGCGGGGCCTTTCAGCGTCGATACACCCTTCCAGGGCGATCTTCGAAGCGTACAGCTGCCGGGCTTGCAGCTCAGGGCTGGCAAGGGTGCCTTGAACGGAAACCTGCGGTTGGGTTTCGTCGAGGGTATCGATTGGGCCGCAAAGCTGGAGCTTGCGGCCCTCGATCCGGCCTATTGGGTGGCGGCCTTGCCGGGCAGCCTGGCTGGACGCCTTGACAGCCAGGGTCATTGGCAAGATGGCCAGCTCGACCTGATCGCAAATGCCTCACTGGACGGGCGTCTGCGTGGACAGCCGGCTCGACTGCAGGGCCAACTGAAGGGGCAGGGTACCGACTGGCGTGCTGAAAAGCTATACGCCAGCCTAGGCGCCAACCATCTGAACGCCGAGGGCAGCAGCGCGCAGCGGCTCTCTGGTCGCCTGGCTTTGGACGCGCCCCGGCTCGACCAGCTTTGGCCGGGCCTGGCAGGCGCCTTGAAAGGTGAACTGAACCTGGCGGGGACACTCGATCAGCCGCAAGGCCAGTTCAGGCTCCATGCTCAACGCCTGGCCTGGGCAAATTACCATTTGCAGGCACTCGCCCTGGACGCCGCCCTGGACGCCCATCAACAAGGGAAGCTGTCGGCCAAGGGTAAAGGGCTGGCAGTGGGCGACACGGCGCTGGGAACCTTTACCGCCGAGGCAGGCGGCGATGCCCGACGCCACCAGGTCAAACTGGACCTGGCGGGAACACAGGCGCACCTGGAACTGAGCACCGAGGGGTCCTGGCAAAGGGGAGCCTGGAAGGGGCGACTGAACCGTGGCCAGGTTGCGTTCGGCCAACAGGCCTGGGCGCTTCAGGCGCCGGCGAGCCTGCAGCGACTGGCCGATGGTCGGATCGAACTGGGCGCTCATTGCTGGCGCGCTGGCACGGCCAGTCTATGCGCGGACGACCAGCGCCTGGCCCCGGATCCCCGCCTTCGTCTGCGGCTGCGGGACTTTTCCATGGCCAGCCTGCGACCCTGGATGCCCCAGGGCATGGAATGGAAAGCGGTGGCAAACGCAGATCTCCAACTGGATCTTGGGGGCGCAGGGCCGAGCGGAAGCCTGGGCGTGGACCTGAGCAACGGCACCCTGCGGGTTGAGCAGGACGAGCAGGTGCTGGACCTGCCTTACGATAGCTTGCGCCTGACCAGCACCCTGGCGCCACGGCGGGTGGTCAGCGACCTTGCGTTCGAAGGGCGGGCGCTCGGGCGGCTGCAACTGCGTGCCATAGTCGATCCTCTTGGGGCCGGCAAGCCTCTGTCAGGCAACTTCGCGCTCGAAGGGCTGGATCTTGGGCTGCTGCGGCCCTTCGTGGAGCAGGCGCAGGAGGTTGCCGGGCGCTTGCGTGGCAGCGGCCAATTGAGCGGAACCTTGATGGCGCCTCGCGTGGAAGGTGCCTTTTCGCTTGCCGGGGGTGCCTTGTCGGCGCCTGGTCTTCCTATCAGCGTGCGCGATGCCACCTTGGATGCCAGGATGGTCGGTAACCGCCTTCATCTGGAGGGTGGCTGGCGCAGCGGCGAACAGGGAAGCGGGCGCATCAGCGGCGACATGGATTGGGCAGGGCCGTTGCAAATGGCCGTCGCCTTGCAGGCCAGCAAGCTGCCGGTTGAAGTGCCGCCCTACGCGAAAGTGGAGGCCGGTGCCGATCTTCGCCTGACCCTGCGGGACCAGGCACTGGCATTGGCCGGTACGGTCCGGATCCCCAGGGGCGCCATCACGGTCAGGCAGTTGCCGCCTTCGACCGTAAAGGTGTCCCAGGACGCTGTGGTGGTCGGGCGCGAAGGACCGACCCGGTCCAGCTCCAACCTCGCCATGGACATAGATGTGCAGGTGGGAGACGAAAAGCTGACCTTCAACGGGTTCGGTTTGCAAGCCGATATCGCGGGAAAGCTGCACATAGGCAATGATCTGGATACGCGCGGCTCCCTGGAGTTGCGCAATGGTCGCTATCGCGCATACGGCCAGCGTCTTACCTTGCGTCGGGCGCGGCTGTTCTTCGCCGGGGCCGTGGACCAGCCCTACCTTGATGTGGAAGCCATTCGGCAGACCAGCGACGTCATCGCCGGCATCCGGCTCAGCGGAAGCGTTCAACAGCCAGTCAGCGAGGTATTCGCTGAGCCGGCCATGAGTCAGGAGCAAGCCTTGTCCTGGCTGGTGCTGGGGCGGCCCCTGAGCACTGAGGGAGAAGACTCCAATCTGTTGGCACAGGCGGCATTGGGACTCGGCCTGATGGGCAGCTCTTCGACGGCCGGCCATCTGGCACAGAGCCTGGGTATTCAGGACTTCCAACTTGATACCGAAGGCTCGGGCGACAAGACTAGCGTAGTGGCCAGCGGTAACCTGACCGACCGTTTGACCCTGCGTTACGGAGTCGGGGTGTTCGAGCCGGCGAATACGGTCGCCTTGCGCTATGCCCTGACGCGGCGGCTTTTCCTGGAAGCCGCCAGCGGCCTGGCCAGTTCGCTGGACCTCTTTTACAAAAGAGACTTCTAGCTATCGGCTTCTTCCTTCAGCGGCGCGATCAGGCGCGTGTATTCCTCGATGAGACGATGCACCGCTTCCGGGGGCTCGCAGGCCTTGAAGGTCATGTTGATGCGTACCTCATCGGTGCCGCGCTTTTCCTGTTCAGGGTTGCCGCCAACCGTGACCAAGAAGCGAGCGCAGCCATGTTCGCCGTTTTCCAGCGGGTGGCTCAGTGCTTCGGCCTGACTGGCGGCGACCTTCACGCTGAGCTCCACGGTCATGGTATCCATGGCCAGCCCGCGGGGCGACACCAGAGTGATGAGGGGGACCTGCATGCGGTGGCGTTCATCCAGGGCCACGTCCACCATCTTGGCTTTCATTGGCGTGCCCAGGTCGTCGGGGTCATAGTCGAAGAATTGATCGAACAGCTTGATGTATTGTTGGGCAATCAGATTGTTTGCGCTGCTGGCGGCCTCATGAAGGCCGCGGGTGATGTCCCGAAGGTCGCTGGGGACCATCGGTTTCTTGCGGGAGAACATTCCCACGTAGGCTTCTCCTTGGCGAGGCGCCGCCCCGTGGACGGAGCAGCGCTGGGTAGGGTTCAGGCAGAGGTGGCGCCCGCGTCCGGGCCTCTCAAGGCGTTCGCGCCAAGAGCGTCTTCATCGATCCGGATAACAGTTCCCGGCAGCCGAACAGGCTTGAGCGCGGCCTCCGTCAGGGCATCGATCACCCTCATCAACGCCTCGGGGGGCTCCTGACGCACGACTTTGGTATTGAATGCATACCTGGCTCGGGTATCGGTCTTGCGAGTCTGAGCCCGGTTATGGCTGATCTGGCCCTTGACCGACAAGCTGAAAGGGCCCCAGCCCAGTTGCCCCTGCAGGTTTGCGCCGGCACTGGTCTGGCTGCTCTGTTCGGCAGCCTGGGAAATGGTCAGCTCGAAGTCGATAGTGCCTTCGCTGATTGCGATGTTGGGATGGGTCACCGCCGCCAATAGCGGGATCTGCATGGACTTGGCAACGGTGCCCTTGAAGACGCCGTTTTCGTCTGTGATGGTTTCGTCATAGTCGAATTTTACCGCAACCGCCTTGCCGTTCTGAATGCACACGCCCAGGAGGAAGTCTGCATAGGATTTGCTGGCGGCGGTCTGGGCCTGGATCATCGCTTGCAGAGGTCCGGCGATCAGGCGGTCCAGTGGTAGTGCGTTGATGACGGATCCGATGAGTTCGTTGTTGAGGTCAGCCATGAGGGATATCCATTCCAAGGGTCAGTACGCGGCCTCCGCCGCCGACGGTTCTGGCAAAAGGGCGGCGCGGCCAAGAGAGCATTCAGTCCGCCGCATGCCGCTGCGTCCGGCGTATGTTGCCGATCTGGCGCAGGCTCAAGCCGTAGCGGTTGGCCAGTTCGGAACGTGACCGCCCACGACTGGTCTCTTCCAGGATCTTGCGATCACGCAACTGCCGATCGAAGTGGTCGGGCTTGGGAATTTCCAGGGAAGTCCCAGCGAAGCGTGCAGTCAGCGCCTGCAAGGCGCTTGGCGGTAAAAGCTTGGCCAGGGTTGAGCGTGCCGGATTCTTGGGTATGTAGCGGGGACGGCCGCCATAGAGCCGAGTCAGCCGGTAGGCGTTCTCTACACCAATGCAGTCGATGAGTGCGCGCAGGGAATGAGGCAGCCGCGCGGTATTGATCTGGCTCAGATCGCAAGTGTCCATGATGAAATCCCTTCAGTGGATGGTCCGTTTCGCCGATTGGCGGGGCCATTGTGCAGGGGCGCTCTAGGCGCTACATGGGTAGCAGCGGCGCGAGGGAGGAAGGAAAATTCCGCCGGGATTGTAGGCTTCTGAAGGCATGGAGGCGCCAGCGCCGCTGGCGAATGACGTTGTACCAAGCCTGTTCACTCGCAAGGCTCAGCGAGGCGCAGGCTCACATGAAACAGGTCGGCGGGGGACCAGGCTTCACCTGGCCGGAGCGCGGGGGCATCGCTCCAGTCCACCGCGAGGCATAGCCCGTGGAGAAGCTTGCCGTCGATCGTGCCGATTACGACCGGATTGAAATTGCGGCGGATACGCATCCGCGAACCGCCTTCGATTTCGAGATCATCAGGCGCGTTCAGGGTTTGCCTGGCAACCGTCGGAAGCTCGCGCATCGGTACCACGAAACGCAGCCGTTCTCCGTCCGCGGCAAAGTACCCGCGCTGCCGGGTCGCTTGCCAAAGGCGCTGCCACTGGCTGGCGCCGGCATGCTCACCTAGCATGGCCGCGTAACGCCTGAGCTGAGAGGGCTCCATGCCCTGAAGGGTCAGGCCGGAGGAGAAGGCAGGGAGCACAGCGAGTGAAACGAGGATGAACCAGCGACGCATCATGACTGTCCTTGCAGGGAGAAAAGGCCTAAGCCTGAAGCACCCTGCAGGGTCAGTTAAGCAGGAACCAGTTGAAGGTGAAATCGTTTACCCAAACCCTTGCCTGCTTCGCTCAGCGTGGCTGCATGAAGCCTGGGCCACCGCCGCCCGGGCCGCCGCCATGGCCCCCACCGTGGCCGCCGCCACCGCCTCCGCCGTGGCCGCCCGGAGGCATGAACAACCAGCAGCCACTCAGGCTGGCGGTCAATAGAACTGGAATCAGCCAGGTGATTCGACGCAAAATCGGGTACTCCTCATGGATTAAACACCGCACCGCGAGGGCGGGCGCGGTACTATGATGGTCGCGCGGCTACTTTGTTGCCGTCCGTTCGTGTCCACTTGGTAAGCAATCCGATACATCGAGCCCTCCATGACCCAAATGCAGCGTTTGAAATACTCCCTTCTGTTGTCCGTCCTCATCGTCGCCATCATGCTTGGACTTTCCTGGCTTCAGACGCAGGGCCGCCTGGATGAGAAAACCTTCCAGTACCTGGCTATCGGCGTGGCCGTGGTCGCGGTCGTCATCAACGGCATCATGCGCCGGAAAGTCAAACGGTAGCCCGATCAGTATCAAGACCTGAGCGCGCGAGCCGAGCGGGGTTCATCATTCACGGCGGTTCACCAGCAGGGCCGCCAGCAAGCCTGCGGCAGCGGCAAGTCCAAGCGCCTTCAATGGATGCGCGGCCACATACTGCCGGGTCCCTTCCAGGGCGGGGGCCGTCCTGCGCGAGAGCTGGCCGGCCAGTTCACTGCCACGGCGCAGCAGTCGTCTCAATCGATGGCAGTCGCGCCGGCCGCCGGCCGAGATGCCACGCCCGTCGAGCAGCGCCTCTGACTCTTCCACCAATGCCGCGAGTTCACTGAAGGCCTGGTCCATAATCTGATCGTCGATCAATGGGTTAGAGTTTTTACGGGCCATGGCGGGCTCCTGGTTTCCACTGTGGTGATTGGGAGTCCTGATGGCCCTGAAAGTTGCAGCAGGGTGTAAACTGGGCTGCTTGAACGAACCATCGCAGGTAAGGCACATGAGTTTGAATCTGGCGAACAAGTCCTTTGCCGAGCGCCAGGCCATCGAGGTCGAGAAAGCGCGGCATTTCGATAACTGGAAGAGCAACCTGGGACGCGCCAAGGCAGAAGCGGCGCGGCTGATCGCCGAAAAACCGAGACGCAAGGGCAAATGGGCCGAATGGGTGCGTGCGGAGCTTGAACAGATGAGCCCCCCCGACTACGTCAACCTGGTGCGCTCGGAGGTGAACAAGCTGATGGCAGCCGCCCGCTGAGGGTGCTGCCGGTCAGTCGCCGAGCCCGGATGGCATCAGGGTGGCAGCATCCAGGCGACCCGTCTCCACGAAGCGCGCCGCCTTGCCCAGGCCGGGCGCGTCCAGCTTGCCTTCGAGTCGATAAGGCAAGCCAGTGCCGGCGCGCAGCGACGCAAGACCGAAGGCCTGACGCACCACCGAGAAGGCGGATACGGCCATCGGCACGTTCAGCAAGGTTTCGGAATAGCCCTCGAGGCGCCCGTGGGCCGGGCTTACGCCGCTGGCCAGAGGCTGGCCGTTGATCTCCAGCTTCAACGCGACGCCGGAATAGTCGATGGCTTCGCGGTTGGGATTCTGGATGCGCAGGCTTACATTCATGCGCCATTCCAGCTCCGCCCCTTGAGCGGGCGCGATCCCGGCCAGTTGGACGTTCAAAGGGTCATGGGCGTAGAACAATGCGCAACCGTTCAGCGCGCAGAAAATGCAAAACAGGGCGACCCGGAACGAATCGGTAAGCATGGCGAACTCCATCAGCGGTAACTGTGCGACAGTTTCGCGTTCTCTATGTTCGCCGACGAACGATTGCCGTCGCTGGACGCTTCTGGAGGTTTCATGCGTATTTCGCTTGTCACGCTTGGCCTGACATTCTGGGCTGCCGTCGCGCAGGCCGCGCCCCCGCTTCCCGGCTATCAGGCCCAGCCGTCGGTGAATCCGCTCAATAGCCCAATCCGGCGAATCAACCCCAACAGCCGACAAGGCACGGTGCCGAGCGCTCCGGCTCAACGCGATGCCTGGCAGGCTTTGCCCAACAGACCGATGCCCAGCCTGGAGAATCGCGGCATCGGCAACGGACAGGCTTTTCCGAGACCGGCGCCCGGCGCCCCGCCAAGGCCGCCGGCGCAGCGGCGGCCTTGAATCTAGGGTGTCAGCGCCCGAATCGGCTGCCCACCGTGCCACGCCAGGATGTCTTCGATCATGGCCGAATAGAAGGTTCGGTAGTTGTTCTCCGTCACGTACCCCAGGTGGGGTGTGGCCAGGACGTTAGGCAAATGGCGCAGCGGATGATCGAGCGGGAGGGGCTCCTGGTCGAACACGTCCAGCGCGGCCCCGCCCAGGCGCCCACTTTCAAGCGCCGCCAGCAACGCTTGCTCCTCCACGATCGGGCCACGGGACGTGTTGATCAACAGCGCGCCGCGTTTCATCCAGGCCAGCGCCTGGCTGTCGACAAGGTGACGGGTGCGCTCGCTGAGCACCAAGTGGATGCTCAGGATATCCGCCCGCTCGAACAAGACCTTGCGTTCTACCTTCCGGGCACCGACCGCTTCGGCGCGCGCTTCGGTAAGGTTCTGGCTCCAGGCTATCACGTTCATTCCGAAGGCCTTGGCATAGCCGGCCACTGTACTGCCGATGTTGCCCAGCCCAAGCAGGCCCAGGGTCTTGCCGGCCAGGTCCTGGCCAAGGCCCAGTTGCCAGCCGCCATTGCGTAATGAGTTGGCCTCATTCACCAGGTTACGACTAAGCGCCATCAACAGCGCCCAGGTGAGTTCGGGTGCTGCCTGGCGATAGCTCGGCCCCCCGCAGACCAGGATGCCGCGGGCCTGCGCAGCGGCCAGGTCGATGGCGGCGTTGCGCATGCCACCGGTCACGATGAGCTTCAGACGCGGCAGACGCTGAAGCAACTCGGCGTGCAAGGGGGTTCGCTCCCGCATGACGCAGAGCACAGTGTAGGGAGCGAGCCGCTGAGCCATGGCCGGAAGGTCTGCCGGGTAATCATGCAGGAAGTCTACCTGGCCGACCGAAGCCAGCGCGTTCCACTCCACCACATCCCGGGCGACCCGTTGCCAGTCATCCATCACCGCGATTCTGCATTCACTCATGGCCGTGCCGCCGCGGTGGGGGCAGGCTGCGCCAGCCACTCGATCAGGGCCCGGTGAAATCGTTCGGGCTCTTCCATCTGAGGCGCATGGCCGAGACCGGGAAACTCTACCAGCTTGGCGTTGGGAATCATCCCGGCGACTTCTTTGCCGAGCCGATCATAATGCCCCAGCCGCGCCTTGACGTCCGGCGGCGCGATGTCACTGCCAATGGCCGTGGTATCGGCGGTACCGACCAGCAGCAGGGTAGGCACCCTGAGGTTCCTGAACTCGTAGTAGACCGGCTGGGTGAAAATCATGTCGTAGATCAGCGCGGAGTTCCAGGCGACGAGGTTGTGCCCCGGTCCCTGGTTCAGCCCGGCGAGCATGCTGACCCAGCGTTCGTAGCCTGGCTCCCAACGACCGCCGTAATAGGTCTTGCGCTCGTATTCGCGAATGCTGTCGGCGCTGAGCTTGACCTCCCGGGCGAACCACTCATCCACGCTGCGGTAGGGCACCCCGAGGGCTTTCCAGTCTTCCAGCCCGATGGGGTTGACCAGCATGAGCCGCTCGGTGTCTTGGGGGTACGACAATGCATAGCGAGTGGCGAGCATGCCTCCAGTGGAATGTCCGAGGACCATCGCTTCCTTGATGCCCAGTTTCTCCAGCAGCGCATGGGTGTTGGTAGCCAGTTGTTGGAAACTGTACTGATAGTGTTCAGGCTTGCTGGACGTGCAAAAGCCGATCTGGTCTGGCGCCACCACGCGGTAGCCAGCGCTGGCCAGAGTCTTGATCGTGGACTCCCAGGTTGCCGCGCAGAAGTTCTTTCCATGCATCAGCACCACGGTATGGCCGTTGGCCTTGCTGGTGGCAGCCACGTCCATGTAGCCCATTTCCACGGTATTGCCCTGAGACTCGAAAGAAAAATGCTGCAGTGTGTAGGGGTATTCGAATCCCTCGAGTTGAGGCCCGTAGACCGGCGCCTCGGCGGCGGCGAGCGAGGTGGTGAACAGCGCCAGGAGGGCACTGGCAAGGAGGCACGATCGCATGGAGAGGTTCCTTTGGCAGGCAAGGCGGGCTGGACGCGGCAAACCAGCGGACGTTCGCTGACTTTCCCACCGGGCCACTCTAACATGGGGGCGGACCGGTCACTCCAGGCAGCCATGATCAAGGACAGCATTTCCACCAAACTGGTGCTCGAAGCCCTGCAAGCGGTACCCTCGGATGCTGCCAGGGAGGCGTTGGCGGCCGCCGGGATCAGCGCCTTTTCCCACGGCCGCCCGGGCGCGCCGGACGACCGGGTAGGCGTTGCTCACTATGGCCGGCTATGGCAGGCCGTGGCCGCGCTTACGGACGACGAGTTCTTTGGCATGGGCGAGCGCCCCTTGCGCGTCGGCAGCCTGGCCTTTGCCTGGCGCGCGGCCACCGCACAGGCCACCGTCGGGGCTGGTATCGGCCTTGCGCTGGATTTTCTCCGCCTGATGCTGGGGAACTTCGATGCGCGACCAGACCACGCCTTCGACCTCGCGGCGATCACCCTGGCTCCCGTGGCCCCACCAACTCGTCCGTTCACCTGCTTTACGTTCTGGATGATCGTCTACGGCCTGGCCTGCTGGCTGGCCGGGCGCCGCCTGCCCATACTGGCCGTGGAACTGCGCAGCGCCGCGCCCGCGGACCAGGCCGACTACGAACGCTTCTTCGGCGCCCATCTGCGCTTTGGGCAGGCCCATGACCGGCTGATCCTCCCTGGCGGCTGCCTTGGCCTGCCAGTGCGGCGCACCGCCCGCGATCTGGAGGCGTTCATAGGCCGACTGCCTGGGAACCTGCTGGTAAAATATCGAGACCCTGCCGGCCTGGCGCACCAACTGCGCGAGCAATTGCAGGCGGCTCCAGCGGTGGCCTGGCCGGAAGCCAGCAGCCTGGCTCGGGACCATGGCATGTCCGAAGCGACCTTCAGACGCAAGCTGGCCGCTGAAGGCCAAAGCGTCCAGAGAGTCAAGGCCAGTGTGCGCAAGGAGCGGGCGGTACGGTGGCTGGCCGAGGATCGGCTGAGCCTGGCGCAGATCGCCGAAGCCCTCGGGTTCGCTGACGAAAGTTCGTTCTATCGAGCGTTCCGCCAATGGTTCGGGTGCAACCCTGGGCATTACCGCAATCTGATCATGGGCCCTGGCGAAAACGCGCATCGAGATTGAGCGCCACGGCCATTGTGCGCGGTTGAGGCTGGCTTGAGGATGGGACATGGTCATCAGGCATAGGAGGCCCCATGGACCCCGTGAACAAGCATTTCATCGTCACCGGCGCGGCGTCCGGGCTGGGGGCGGCAACGGCACGCGCCCTGGTAGGCGCAGGTGCCAGGGTCACGCTCCTGGACCTGAACCAGGCGGGCGTTGCCACTGTCGCCGAGCAACTTGGCATGACCTCGGTAGCGGCCGACATCACCGACGCGGCCCAGGCGCAGCGGGCGGTGGATACGGCGGTCGCCCAGGCCGGCAGCCTTCACGGGCTGGTCAACTGCGCGGGCGTGGTGCTGGGTGAACGCATTCTTGGCCGGGACGGCCCTCATGACCTTGAGCGCTTCGCCCGGGTTATCCAGGTGAACCTGTTGGGCAGTTTCAACATGTTGCGTCTGGCCGCGGCGGCCATGGCCCGGAATGATCCGGATACGAACGGCGGGCGAGGGGTCATCGTCAATACCGCGTCAGTGGCGGCGTTCGACGGTCAGATCGGCCAGGCGGCCTACGCTGCTTCGAAAGGCGCTGTTGCCAGTCTTACCTTGCCAGCGGCGCGGGAGCTGGCACGCCACGGCATTCGCGTGATGACCATCGCTCCAGGGTTGTTCGAAACGCCGATGATGGCGGGCATGAGCGAGGAGGTGCGCGCTTCACTGGCAGCGTCGGTTCCTTTCCCGGCACGCTTGGGGACACCGGCCGAGTACGCGGCCCTGGCCTTGCATATCATCGCCAACGACATGCTCAACGGTGAAGTGATCCGCCTTGATGGCGCCTTGCGCATGGCGGCGCGCTGAAGGAGACAGAAGATGAATGATCCTGTTTGCATCGTTAGCATTGCCCGTACGCCCATGGGCGGGCTTCAGGGCAGCCTCGGTGGCGTGCACGCGACCCAGCTGGGCGCCGCCGCCATCGCCGCGGCGATTGAGCGCGCTGCCCTTGGCGCCCAGGACATAGATCACGTGCTCATGGGCTGTGTGCTGCCAGCCGGACTTGGCCAGGCGCCGGCTCGCCAGGCTGCTCTGGCCGCGGGTCTCGACAGGCATACACCGGCCACCACCCTGAACAAGATGTGTGGCTCGGGCATGCAGGCGGTGATCCTTGGCCATGACCAGCTCATGGCCGGCAGCTTGAAAGCCGTGGTGGCAGGTGGCATGGAAAGCATGTCCAACGCGCCCTATCTGCTGCCCAAGGCCAGGGGGGGTTATCGCATGGGCCACGGCCAGGTGCTGGACCACATGTTTCTCGATGGCCTGGAGGATGCCTATGAGCCAGGCCGGTTGATGGGTACCTACGCCGAAGACTGCGCCACCCGTGAGGGCATCGATCGTCACGCGCAGGATGTCTACGCCTTGGCGTCTCTGGAGCGAGCACGCGAAGCCATGGCCAGTGGCCGCTTCCAGGGAGAGATCGTGCCGGTTCAGGCGCCGGAGGGGAAGACGTTGCGTTGGGTGAGCGAGGATGAGCAACCACCGAAGGCAAGGCCCGAAAAAATCAGAACGCTCAAGCCCGCGTTTCGTCCGGACGGTACGGTGACGGCGGCCAACGCCAGTTCCATCTCCGATGGGGCCGCCGCGCTGGTGCTGATGCGCCAGAGCGAGGCCTTGGCCAGGGGGCTGCGGCCCCTGGCGGCGATCCATGGGCATGCGGCTTTCGCCGATGAGCCGGGCTTGTTCCCCGTGGCGCCGGTGGGCGCGATCCAGAAGCTGATGAGTAGAACGGGCTGGGCATTGGCCGACGTGGACCTGTTCGAGATCAACGAAGCTTTCGCGGTGGTCGCCCTGGTGTGCATGGGCAAGCTGGGTATCGCCCATGACAGGCTTAATGTGAACGGCGGCGCCTGCGCCCTTGGCCATCCGATCGGCGCGTCGGGCGCGCGCATCCTGGTAACCTTGGTCTCGGCGCTTCGCCAGCGCGGCCTGAGGCGAGGCGTGGCCGCTATCTGCATCGGTGGCGGCGAAGCCACGGCCGTGGCCCTGGAATGTCTGGATTAACCTCTCACTCAAGGAATGCTTCATGGTCACCTATGAAACCCTGATCGTAGAGCGGCGTGGCCGGGTAGGTCTGCTGACCCTCAACCGGCCCCAGGCCCTCAATGCATTGAACGCGCAGGTCGTTGCCGAGCTCAACGATGCGCTCGACATTCTGGAGCGCGACGCGGATATCGGCTGCATCGTGATCACCGGCTCGGAAAAGGCCTTCGCCGCCGGGGCTGACATCAAGGAAATGGCGAGCTTGCAATACCCTGCCATTTACATGGATGACCTGTTCCGCGAGGCCGATCGGATCGCGGCGCGGCGCAAACCCTTGATCGCCGCCGTTGCCGGCTATGCGTTGGGTGGTGGCTGCGAACTGGCCATGATGTGTGACTTCATCCTGGCCGCGGACACAGCGCGCTTCGGCCAGCCGGAGATCAACCTGGGAGTGCTGCCGGGCATGGGCGGCACCCAGCGCCTGGCGCGCGCCGTGGGCAAGGCCAAGGCCATGGAGCTCTGCCTGACCGGTCGCCTGATGGATGCTCAGGAAGCAGAGCGCGCCGGGCTGGTGGCGCGCATCGTGCCGGCCGCGGAACTGCTCGACGAGACGCTGAAGGTCGCCGCGGTGATCGCTGAAAAGTCGTTACCCATGAGCATGATGGTCAAGGAAAGCGTAGCCAGGGCGTTCGAGGGTAGCCTGGCTGAAGGCGTCCGTTTCGAGCGCCGGCTGTTCCATGCCGCCTTCGCGACCACGGACCAGAAGGAAGGCATGCAGGCTTTCGTCGAGAAGCGAAAGCCTGGCTTCAGTCACCGCTAGGATCAGTCGGTACGCAGGCGCAAGGGTTCATTCAGGCAGTAGCCGAAACCGCGGACGGTCTGTAGGGCATAGGGCGAGCCCAGCTCGCTCAGCTTGCGTCGCAGGTTGCAGATGTGTCGCTCGATCAACGGGCCGCGGGAAGGCTCGCCACTGGCCCAGAGGTGCTCCTCGATCGCTTTGCGGCTGAGGGGGCCATGCTGTTGCGCGAGCAGCGCCAATAGCTTCTGTTCGGTAACCGTGACGCTCTGCTGGGCAGTGCCATTGCCTAACAGCAATCTGTTGCTGGATAACCACAAGCCCTGGCCTGGAGGGCTGGCAGGCACAGCATGCTCGCGGGTCAGCGCTTGCATGCGAGCCCGCATTTCTTCCGGGCTCAAGGGCCTCGGCAGGCATAGGTCCGCCCCCGCTTGCAACACCCGCGCCCGGGTGCTGGAATCGCTTTGCCCGAGCAGCACCAGCAGGCGGGCCCGGCCACGGTGGCCCATGGCCTTGCTCAGCAGTTCCGGGCGCGCCTGTGGTAGATCCAGTACGATGAACCCATACCGGCCGTGCAGGTGCCGGTCGGCATGTTCCGGTGCGGTGCTGACGATCCCGCCGGCCTGGTCGGCAAATACTTGCATCAGGCTGGGGTCGGGATGTTCGGTAATGTAGAGAAGGTTCATGTGGCAACCAATGCGTGTGTGGGGCGGCAGTCCAGCACCATGCTGGCGCCGCCGAGGGCGCTGTCGGTAACCTCGAGGCTGAAACCATGAAGGTTCACCACCGCGCCGACAATGGAAAGCCCGAGCCCGAAACCGCCCTGGGCCGAGTCATCGCTACGGTAGAAGCGCTGGAAGATCGCCTGACGTTCCTGCTCGGGGATGCCGGGACCTGAATCTTCGACACTGATGCGCGTACTGTCTCGATGGCGGATCGCGCGCAGCACCACCTGGCCTCCAGGGGGCGTAAACTTGATCGAATTGCTGAGCAGGTTACCCAGGGCTTCGAACAGCAAGGCGCGGTCGCCGATTATCAGCGGCAACTCGGGCTGGGCCTCCAGGGTCAGCACCAGGTCACCCTCTTCGGCCAACGGCAGATAGAAATCATGGAGTTCATTGAGCAGTTCCAGCGGTGCCAGCTCAACGAAGCCGGAGCGCCGCCTATGATCCTCGATCTCAGAAATGCGCAGCAGGCCCCGGAAACGCGCCATTAGAATGTCGGTATCGGCTATGGCCTGGTCCAGCTGCTGGGCCTGGCTGGAGCCATCTTCGGTCTGCTGCTTGATGCGGTACAGCTGTGCGCGCAGCCGGGTCAGGGGCGTGCGCAGGTCATGGGCAATGTTGTCACATACGCCCTTGACTTCGAACATGAGCTTTTCGATGCGGTCGAGCATGGCATTGACGATGGCTGCCAGCATGTCGAGCTCGTCGCGTCGGTTGGACAATGGCAGGCGACCAGCGAGGTCGCCTGCCATGATGGCTTCGGCGCTGGCCTGGATCTGCCGTATGCGCCGCAACGGCCTTTGCCGAAGCAGGTGCCAACCCGCTGCCCCGGGGAGAATGGTCAGGGAAATGCCCCAGAGCAGCGCGCGTAGGATGATGTGGGTAACGGCGAACACCGAGCCATTATCCCGTACCAGAACCAGCCAGCGTCCGTCCCGGGTCGGCATGGCAACCGCGGCACAGCTGTCCTGAGGCAGCTTCGGGTCGTTGGAATCGATGCAATCCTCAAGCTCGTAGATGTCCCCGTCCAGGGCAAGGCCGCGCGGGATACGGCGCAGCTCTCCGGCCAGATGATAGAGCTCGTCGTCGAACAGACCATAGGCATCGAAGGCACGATCGTCGAACGCCTGGCTGGCGGCCAGGGCATCTTCGAGATCGCGTCCGGCGAAGCGGGCGAACAGGTGCTGGCGCTGCATCAGGGATTGTCTGGCCAGGCTGTTCAGGTAGTCGGAAACCTCGAAGTACAGCACCCCCAGCAGGATGCTGCTCCAGGCCACGAACAGGAAGCTGTAGAGCGCCAGCAGGCGGCTGCTGGAGGAGCGCCAACCCTTAGAGGGGTTCGGCAATGACATAGCCAGACCCCCGCACCGTCTTGATCAACGGCGGTAGGCCGGCCGGGTCGATCTTCTTGCGCAGGCGGCCGATATGGACGTCGATAAGGTTGGTGCCAGGGTCGAAATGATATCCCCATACTTCTTCGAAGATCATCATGCGCGTCAGCACCTGGCCCGCATTGCGCATCAGGAATTCGAGCAGCTTGAATTCGGTCGGCAGCAGGTTCAGTGCCTGACCGCCTCGTTGAGCTTCTCGGGTGATCAGGTCCAGCTGCAGGTCAGCTACCTTCAGGGTATTGTCCTGAGTAGCGGCTCCGGCCTGCTTGCGTCGCAGCAGCACCTCCACCCGCGCAGCCATTTCGTCCGACGCGAAGGGCTTGGTCAGGTAGTCGTCACCGCCGGCGCGCAGGCCGCGTACCCGCTCATCTACATCAGACAGCGCGCTGATCATCAACACAGGCGTGGATACACCGATGGTTCGCATGGTGGTCACGATGGCCAGACCATCGAGCTCGGGCAGCATCCGATCCAGGGTGATGACGTCGTAGGCGCCGCTCACGGCTTTGACCAGTCCTTCGCGACCGTTGTCGACCCAGTCGACTTCAAGGCCATGATTGCTTAGCTCAGCCACGATTTCGCGGGCGGTCACCGCGTCGTCTTCGATGGTCAGTACACGTGTCATGGAAGCTACCTGCAGATTCGAAAGCGGACCGTGGCATTGTGCCAAGTTTGCGGCCATGGCGAGTTGAAGATTATTTCATCTTGCCCGACATTCTGGTCTGCCGCCTGTGATGACGGTACCAGGCTTGTTACCAAATCGTGCTAAAGGCTGCGCCGCGGTGGCCGATGCATAGCAGGCCAATAAACCGTCCATGGGATTGCTTATGACAAGCCTGTCCACCATCGCTTCACACCTGAACATCCAGGGCTACAGCCCGAGCGCATCCAGCACGGCTGCCACGGCATCCACTGCCGATACGCAAGCCAGCGCTACGACGGCAACGTCGAGTCAGCAAGCCCAGGGAGCTGCGCCTGCCGGCGGCGCTGGTACCAGCGATAACGCCAGTAGCAGCGCATCGGATACGGTAACCAGGCTTCAGGAGCAGATTGCCGAACTGCAAAAGCAGCTGGCCAGGGACCAAAAGGCTCTGCAGCAAGCGATGGCCAGCGACGCCAGCGATCAACAGAAAGCCGCGCAGGTCGCCACGGCCCAAGCGCAGGTCGCCGCTACCAACAGCGCCCTGCAGACCGCCACGGCCGCCTTGCTGCAAGCCTTGGTGGAGGAGGGAGGCAGCACGAGTGGAACCAGCGTCAATACCACGGCCTGACTGGGAGCGCCGGCTGCGGCGAGCTGATGCGACTCGGCAGGGATGCCATGTCAGTCCGCTAGCTGGCGATGCTTCTCGGCCTTGTATTGCATGGCCACTGCCGGGGCCTTGGCGCTGCGCCCGGTTTCCACCCAGGTGCGCAGGCGGCTGGCGTCGGCGAAATGGGTGTATTTGCCGAACGCGTCCAGTATCACCATCGCGACCGGGCGTCCGCCCATGTTGGTAACCAGTACCAGACAGTGCCCCGCCTTATCCGTGAAGCCGGTTTTGGTGATCTGGATGTCCCAGTTCTTCTGGTTCAGCAGGTGGTCGGTATTGTGGAAGCCCAAGGTATAGTTGGGCTTCTTGAACGCCACTGTCTTTTCCTTGGTGGTGCTCAGTTCCGAAAGCATCGGATAGCGCCTCGCCGCCACCAAAAGCTTGCTCAGGTCCCGCGCCGTGGACACGTTCTGCTCCGATAGGCCGGTAGGCTCGACGTAGCGGGTGTGCGCCATGCCCAGCGACCTGGCCTTGGCGTTCATGGCGGCAATGAAGGCACCATAGCCGCCCGGATAGTGGTGCGCCAGCGAGGCCGCGGCGCGGTTTTCCGAAGACATCAGGGCGATGAGCAACATGTCATGGCGGTTGAGTGTGCTTCCCAGCTTCACCCGGGAAAAAACGCCTTTCATTTCCCGTGTCTGACTGATGTCGACAGTCAGCTCTTCGCTCATGGACTGCTTCGCGTCCAATACCACCATGGCGGTCATCAGTTTGGTGACCGAAGCGATGGGAACTACCTGATCCGGGTTGTTTTGGTACATGACCTGATTGGTTTGCAGATCTATCAGCAGGGCACTATGCGAGGCCAGGTGCAACTGGGAAGGGTCCCGCTTCGGCGGTGCCTCGGCGGCGGAGACATTCGACGTGACGCAACTACCCGCGAGCAGCAAACACAGGGTCAACACGGAAAAACGGTTTTTCACGAAGAGAGCTCGCAAGAAGGAAGGAAGTCTGGCGTCCTGCCATGGAAAGTGGCCGTCATTGTAAATTTATGGCCAAGTGCCTGTCGATTGCCCGGCAGGCTAAATCTTTCTTCATCCCGCCTGTGGTCGGCTACCGGCGGGGCAGGGGGGCGATACATCTTCCTGTCAGGCGGCGACAGCCCCGGCGAGGCGTCGACTGAAGTCCTCGGCCGCTATGCGCGACAGCAACGGCGGGCTTACCGCCACACCTTCGCTGACTACGTACCAGCACACCAGCAGACCCAGGTCTCTGACGCTTTCCGGTACGGCGCTACCTACTACGCACATGATGCGAAATGAAAGCATGAGTGGAACCTCGCGGACCCAATGCGCTCAATGAGCGAGCCGGCGATGACGCACACCCCGGCGCCTGGACCAGGCACCGGGAATGGCCACATTACCAGCGCGGCGGACCATAATAAGGATGGGGCGCGTAATAGCCAGGCGGTGGCGGTGGCGCTACATAGACCGGCGCCGGCTGGTAGTACACCGGCGGCGGCGGAGCCTGGACGTACACCGGTTGTGGAGCGACGTACACCGGTTGCTGGACCACGACCGGACCGGGGCGGGCGACGACCGCCCCCACGACCGCGGCACCCAGTACCGCGCCAAGCACACCTGGGCCAATGCCGCCGCCATGAGCTGATGCCTGGCCGGCCAGGCTCAGGGCGCCAACCAGGAGGGCGATTTTGGGTAGATGACGAATCATGATGGTTCCTCGTAATACGACGGGGCGCCTGTGACCCGTAATGGGTCCTGGGACTGCCGTACACACTATGACAGCGAAAGAGTTGGAACTGATGGCTCGCAACGGTAAAGGTTATGTAAGTTCACTGTGTGGGCGGCGTTACCATTCACTTACTTGATGGATATACAATGGCGATTTTCCCCAACAAGAATACCCAGCTTTGCATGTCACTCGCCGCGAGGCCTGGCAACTTCGGTACACGTTTCCATAACTATCTCTACCAGGCGCTGGATCTGGATTACTTCTACAAAGCCTTCACCACCACGGACCTGCCCGCTGCCATTGCCGGCATACGTGCGCTGGGCATCAGGGGTTGCGCCGTTTCGATGCCTTTCAAGGAAGCGAGCATTCCGCTGATCGACGAGATGGACGCTTCAGCGGCGGCGATCGAATCCATCAATACTATCGTCAACAATGACGGGGCCTTGAAGGCCTACAACACCGATTACATCGCCATTCGTCAACTCATCGAGCGACATGGGCTGGACCGGGACCTACGGCTCGCCCTTCGAGGTAGTGGGGGCATGGGCAAGGCAGTGGCCTGTGCCTTCCGCGACGCGGGCTTCCGCCACGGTACCCTTATCGCGCGCAATCGGCAGACCGGCCAGCCATTGGCTGAACGTTGCGGTTACCAGTGGCGTGCCGACGATGCCGGCCTGGAGGCGGACCTGCTGGTGAACGTCACGCCCTTGGGCATGGCGGGTGGCCCTGAGGCGGATACCCTGGCATTCAACCAGGTAGCGATCGACCAAGCTCAGTGGGTATTCGATGTCGTGGCGCTTCCTCCTCGCACACCCCTGATCCTTGCAGCCGAGGCAGCCGGCAAGTCATGCATCACCGGACAAGAGGTGGTGGCGCTCCAGGCCCTGGAACAGTTCGCGCTCTATACCGGCGTGCGGCCCACGCCCGAACTTGTAGCCGAAGCGACGGCTTTCGCCGCGGCGGGCTAATCCTCGCTCGGGGCCCCTGCCACGCGGGCGAGTCGCTCCTCCAGCGCAGCGACTCGTGCCTCCAGCATCGCTAGTCGGTCGCCGTCCATGCTATCTGCCCCAACAGTGGCAAAAGCCGGTTCGGCAGCTTGCGCGGGGTCGACCCAGCCGTGGCTATAACGACCTTCACGTTGACCAGGACGGCGCGGCAGCGCCTGCGCATAGCCCCGTCCGACCAGCCGCTCGAGTTGATGATGCACCTGTTCGGCATCGTCGAACGCATAGAGGCGGCTGCTGCGGGTAAAGAGGTCGGCCAGGGTTTGAGCGCCTCTGAGGAACAACAGGCTGAGCAGGGCGACCTGGGCCGGCACCAGCTCCAGCGCCTTGTCCAGGCGATGCTCCCAGCGATCGGCGCGGCTACCCATCACCAGGCGTACCAGCCCCGTCGCTTCGAGGATCCGCAGGCGCTGGCTCAGGTCTGCGGGCGCCAACTGCATCAGCGGCTCGCGGCTGGTTTTCTGGTTGCACGCGAGCACCAGGGCGTTCAATGTCAGTGGATAGCTTTCCGGGCTGGCGGCCTGTTTCTCGACCAGGCACCCCAGAATACGGATGTCTATCGGCGTCAGATCCGGTCGTTGCGGCTCGAGAGGGTCGTCGGTCATGGTCAGGGTTCCTTGTGAAGGGGGCGGGTAGGCTGTCATGTTGACTCTGGATACTGGAACAAGCCCTCTCGGGCGGCTTCGGTTACCGCCACTGTACCCGGATGATTGACCCTTCTATCCACGGAAATGGCGAAGAAGGATTCGGTCACGGCATCGGTTACTCCGAGCAGGCGCACCTGGCCCTGCGCCACCAGATCATCGGCGATGACTCGTGGCGCTACGAACACGCCACTGCCGGCCAGGCCAAAGGCCTGCATCAGGGCACTATCGTCGAATTCTCCAACGATTCGGCAGGCAACCCTGGCGTCTTCCAGCCAGCGCAGCAGCCGTCCGCGGACTACGCTCTGCGGTCCTGGAATGAGCAAGGGCGCGCCGTTCAGGCACATCGGAAATGCGCCGGCGCAGGCCGCGGCCAGCGACTCGGTAGCGAAGAAAGCGATCCCGCACTCGCCGAGCTTGATGGCGCGGCTCTTGATGTCCAATTGGGCGGGGACGGGGCTGTCGGAGATCACCAGGTCCAGACGCTGAATGGCCAGGTCGGCCAGCAAACGCTCCAGTTTGTCTTCCCGGCAATTGAGCCGCAGCGGTGGTGCGTCGAGCTGCATCGTGGGGGCGAGCAGGCGATAGACAATGGACTTAGGCACGACATCGGCCACGCCGACCCGGAAAGGCATGGGTTGCTGACCTGGTTCGGAGCGGATCATCGCTTCCAGGGCCGCGCTCGCCTCGAACATGGGTTCGGCGTAGGCCAATACTCGCCGCCCCGCCTCGGAAAGCTCAAGATGCCGCCCTACCCGTTGAAACAGGCGCATGCCCAGGCCCTGCTCGAGCAGGGCAAGCTGACCGCTTATGGTTGGGGCGGTCAGGTTCAATTGTTCGCAGGCCCGAGCAATGCTGCCGGTACGGGCAACCATCCAGAAGTAATGCAGCTGGCGATAATTGAGCATAGAGAACTATTAGGAAAATCCGAACGAATGAGCTTGGAAATACGAATTTTCTAGAAGTATAAGGCGATCTACACTTAAGGCCATACCTTTTGAATTGGAGCGCCAAGATGGAGTATTTGCTGGAATTGGCCACAAGCCCCGCCGCCTGGGCTGCATTGGCCACGCTGATTGCCATGGAAGTGGTGCTGGGTATCGACAACCTGATTTTCATCTCCATTCTGACCAACAAGCTGCCGGTCGAGCATCAGACCAAGGCACGGCGGTTGGGTATCGGCATGGCGCTGATCCTGCGCCTGGCCTTGTTGAGTACCGTGGCCTTCATCGTCACGCTGACCCAGCCTGTTTTCGAGATTGCCGGTCACGGCTTTTCGTGGAAGGACGTAATCCTCATCGCGGGCGGGCTGTTCCTCTTGTGGAAAGCCACCACCGAGATTCACCACAGCGTGGACCCGGTGGCCCAGGCGGACGACAAGGCCAGTGCCAAGGTGACCATGGGCCTGGCCGCGGCCATAGGCCAGATCCTCCTGCTCGATCTGGTCTTCTCGGTCGACAGCATCATTACAGCCGTAGGCATGACCCAGCACTTGCCGATCATGGTAATTGCCGTGATCGTGGCGGTGTTGGTGATGCTCTTCGCTTCTGAGCCGCTGGCACGCTTCATTAACGCCAACCCGACGGTCGTCATGCTGGCGCTGGGTTTCCTGATCATGATCGGCATGACCCTGATCGCCGAAGGCTTCGGCGCCCATGTGCCCAAAGGCTATATCTACACTGCCATGGCGTTCTCGGCGGCGATCGAATGCCTCAATCTCTGGGCCCGGCGTGCCCGTGGCAAGCGTGCCGTGGAGTAGAAACCCTCTCCACCCTCAATGGGCGTGCGCGGCTTGATGCCGCGTCGGCCCAGGGCGGCGGGCCGTGGGCTGCTTCGCCACCGGGGTCGGCCCATGATGGCGCCGAGCGATCCGCAGCACGCCCCACAGCATGGCGGCGGCCGCCAGGAGCCACGCCAGTATCATCATCACTATCGCCACTGTCAGGCTCATCAGGGTACCTCCTTCTCGCTCAACAAACGCAGGCGTTTGTCATAAGAGCAGTCTAGTGGCCACTATGTTTCCGAGCTGTGACGAGTGGCACCCATGCACCCGCCTCGCTACGGCTTTTTCAGGGGCCCGGTTACCTCGCTGTACCTGAAGATTCTCACCGCCTATCATGCCGACAATTCGGAACCATCTCCCGAGACGTTCGAGAGGAACACCATGGCGTCAGAGATATTTAACCGGTACGGCAGAGCACTCCTGGCGATTGCGCTGGCTACCTCCATGGCGGGCTGCGCGGACCGCGCCGCTCCCAGGATCAGCGGGCTTCCCGACCGCGTGGAATTGACTGCCGTGCCGTTCTATCGAGGCGAGGCCAATGCCGGCGCGCCGACAGCCCTGGCGGCGCTACTGCGTCAGCGAGGAGTAAGTGTGACCCCTGGCATGGTCGCGCCAACCCTGGGCCTTGAGGCGCAAGGCAACGCGCTAGGGGAAAGTATCGCCGAGGCTGCTCGACGCTATGGTTTCGTGGTTTACCCCATGGAGGATCAGTTCCAGGCGCTATTGGCCGAGGTGGCGGGAGGTAACCCGGTACTGGTGCGCTACCGAAGCGGTGGGCGGCTCTGGGGCTCGCCACGCTATGCATTGCTGGTAGGCTACGATCGCTTCAAGAGCCTGGTAGTGCTGCGCTCGGGCGAGCAGCGCCGCGAACCGATGTCGTTCGCCGACTTCATTTCCGCCTGGCGAGAGGATGGCGCCTGGGCAGTGCTGGTACAGCCGCCCGGGCAATTGCCTGCCCGAGTGGATGAGGCTCGTTGGCGGCAGGCCGCGGCCCGGCTGGGGCAGGCGGGACAGGAAGACGCTGCCAGGCAGGCCCTGGCAGCGTTGACCAGGCGCTAGCCCGGCGCAGGCGGTGAAGCCACCTCGGCGATACCGCTGCCCAGCGTCAGACGCCCAGCTTGTCACGCAGGCTGTAGTACCAGGCGCCGAGGGCCGATAGCGGTACCCGCAAGGCATGCCCGCCCGGGAAAGGGTAGTGTGGCAGCGCGGCGAAGGCATCGAAGCGCTCGGCCTGGCCGCGGAGCGCCTCGGCCAGCACCTTGCCGGCCAGGTGTGTGTAGGTGACGCCGTGGCCGCTGCAACCTTGCGAATAATAGATGCTGTCGCCAATACGCCCGACCTGGGGCAGGCGCGACAGCGTCAGCAGGAAGTTGCCGGTCCAGGCGAAGTCGATCTTCACGTTCTTCAGCTGGGGGAAGGCCCTGAGCATCTTCGGCCGGATAATGGCCTCGATATTGGCCGGGTCGCGCGCGCCGTAGACCACGCCGCCACCGAAGATCAAGCGCTTGTCCCTGGTCAAGCGGTAGTAGTCGAGCAGGTAGTTGCAGTCTTCCACGCAATAGTCCTGGGGCAGCAGGCTGTGCGCGAGTTCGTCGTCCAAGGGTTCGGTGGTCACCACCTGGGTTCCGCAAGGCATGGACTTGGCGCTCAATTCAGGGACGAGATTGCCCAGGTAGGCGTTGCCGGCCACGATCACGAACTTGGCTTTGACCTGGCCTTGCGGGGTATGCACCACCGGGTTCGGGCCTCGGTCGATTCGCGTGGCCGGGGTTTGCTCGAAGATGCGTCCGCCGAGGGATTCCACGGCCGCCGCTTCGCCAAGCGCCAGGTTGAGAGGGTGGATATGCCCACCACTCATGTCCAGCATGCCGCCGACGTATTGATCGCAAGCTACCACTTCGCGAATGCGCCGCTGGTCCATCAATTCCAGCTGGGTGTGGCCGTAGCGCTCCCACAAACGCTTCTGCGATTCCAGATGGCCCATCTGCTTGCTGGTGAGCGCGGCGAAGACACCGCCGTCCTTGAGATCGCAGTCAATGTTGTAGCGCGCGACGCGTTCGCGGATGATGCGGCCGCCCTCGAAGGCCATGGCGCCCAGCAGCTCGGCCTGGCGCTTGCCAACGGTGCGCTCGATCACATCGATGTCGCGACTGTAGCTGTTGACGATCTGCCCGCCGTTGCGACCAGAAGCCCCGAAGCCCACCTTGGCGGCTTCGACAACGACCACCCTGAAGCCTTGTTCGAGCAGATGCAGGGCGCTGGACAGGCCGGTGTAGCCAGCCCCCACGACGCATACGTCGGTTTCGAGAGCTTCCTGCAAGACTGGGCGGGCTGGGGCGGCATTGGCCGACGCGGCATAATAGGAAGGTGGGTAAGCGGTGTTCGCCATTTCAGCAACCTTTTGTTTAATATTCTTGACGACGGCGTGAATGCTACCCCAATTTACTCATCACCGCCAGCGGCGACATTCGAGGCCGCTGCGTTGGCGGCGGTACGAGATTTTACCGGGATTTCAGAAGGTTACGGAAATACTGCCTTGACAATAGCGTACGCCTCAGTAGAATGCGCATCCATAGCAGGCACATAGCTCAGTTGGTTAGAGCACCACCTTGACATGGTGGGGGTCGTTGGTTCGAGTCCAATTGTGCCTACCATATCTGCCGTCCGGCATTAAAAGGGCGATCCATAAGGGTCGCCCTTTTTCGTTTGGAGTTATTTCTTCCGAGAGCAAAAAGCCGCGCCAGCTGGCGGATGCCGCCAGCGAAGGCCTAAGGGTATCTGCCGGAGCGGCAGCTCTGCTGAGTCCTACAATCCGTTGAGCGTTCGATAGTCTTCCCAAGCCATTCCCAGGGCTTCGGCAACCTGCCGATGTACAGCCTCTCTCATCTGGGCCAGCTCTTCAGGACCGCTTGCGGTCAACTCAAGGGTGTATTCCCAAGGCTCAAGGCCTCGCGCTTCAGCTTCGTCCTCGAACGCCCAGGCTACTTGCTGCTGGCGTTCGTGTGCAGCCAGCGGGCCTATTTCTTCAACAAGCTCCGGGTGGGCGGCCAGGAAGCGGTCATAGGCAAGTTGTTGTTGTGCATCGTTGAGCATTAGGGTTCGCGCCGTGAGTAAGAATGGAGGCATGATGCCACAGCCCGAGCTCGAGGCCGAGAGTCGTTGGGAGTGTTAGAATGCCGGTCTCGAACGATGGGAGACGATGGTGTGCGTAAAGTATTGACGGTAGCTGTGGTTCTGGCTCTGGCAGGGTGTGGAAGCGCGCCGGAGGAGGGGCACAAGGCTGTGGCTGCCCAGCTGGAAAATCCAGCCTCGGCGAAATTCACCAATGTGCGTACCACGTCCAATGGCAATGTCTGCGGACAGGTGAAGAGCAAGGATGCGGCGGGCAACTACGGCGGCTATCAAAGCTATGTGGCGATCAAGACCGACAACGGATATGAGGCGGTCATCGACCGCGATGGTACCAATATCGTAGTGCGCGCCGCTTGTGGCGCACCCCTGGCACAAAGCGAAGGCGCCGCCGCCACGGCTGCCGAGGCCGCTCATGGGTGGGACGTGGTCATCGCCGACAACAGCCGGGGCGCGGTCACCGACATGATGTCGCGCCTCGTCGAGCATGGGTTCGTGGCCAGCGTCGCCAACCAGGATGGCAAGCCACGGATCTACCTCGGCCCCTTCGCCAATCGCGCCGAGGCCGAAGCCACGCGTGAAAAGCTGATGGCCAGCCAGGGTATCGAATCCGACGTACAGCCGCACCCGGCTCCTTGATCAGCCGCACGCCTTGAGGTCAACGGGCCCGACGAACTCATTACCGTGGCCCATGACACAGGCTACCCGTTGATTGCGTTGTCGCTCCCAGGCCTGGACAGGATACGTCTTGTTCCAGGCTTGATAGAGCTGTGCATCCTGGCGTGACAGCTTCAGATGGTAGCGCTTGCTCATATAGAAGTAGGTTCGGGCGATCATCCCCCGGATGGTTGGTCGCGGCATGACCTTGCGGGCCTTGAAATCTACCTGGGTAAGGCAGCTGCCGTATTGGCCGGAGCGCTCCGGCAGCCAGCCGAAACTGAAGTTGTTACGATCGCCGTTGACTTCACCAATGCTCGGGACCAGGTTGTGCAGGTCGGCCTCGGCCTGCTGGTAGCGCTTATCGTTGCGGGCGCAGTTCTTGCGGCCTCCGTGCTGCCAGCACTGCAACTGATGGCCGATCTGCCAGGCCGGTACGATATGCTCCCATTCGATGCGCGACGCCCGGGCAGCGTTCTTGCGGGGCACATAACCGCAGCCCTTGAGGTCTACCTTGTTTCCGCTGTATTTACAGCCGCAGTAAAACTCCGTCGACTGAGGCGCGTACAGCCGCCAGCCCGCTTTCTTCGCCTCCGCGAACGTTCTAGGGGCGTCCGCCTGCGCCGGGAGCGCCAAGGCCAGGCAAAGAGCTGCAAGACTCGTCATTGCACCGCGTTCAATCATCGCTTTGTACCACCCAGAACAGCTGGATGCCGCCATCGTCTCGCCATGCGAGGGTCACGTTATCGTTTTCAGCGATTTCGTCGAGCAGTCTGCGCCAATCCTCAGGGGATTCATCCGGCTGCTTGAAGAGCAGCGCGGAGCGGGTGCGCTGCGCTGGCGGGGCGTTAATGATCTTTTGAACACGCAAGGCCATGCGTTCATAAGAATTTTCTGCGGCGAAAAGGGCGGCGGAGACAGTCACCAGGTGTTTCCTTTTGTTGCTGTATGCGCATACAGTAGTGAGTATGCGTATTTTTCGCAACCCGCTGCGCTTATTCGTCAAGAAGGCTGGTTATGTGTCTGGCAGGCGCTGCAAGTAGGCCGCAGTGGGCGAGGCTACTTATCAGCCAGATGAGGGTCGATTATTCTTGGTCATGGCTTAATCGAGCGAGCGTTCATGGAAATAGATCTGAACTTGCCAGGCCAGCCCAGTATGGAGGCGGTGCGCCAGCTCCTGGCTCGGGGCGATGATCGTCAACATTGCCAGTTGCGTGTAAGCGATAGGGGCATGGCCTGGCTATCCAGTACGGCGGTTGGGGGTCAGGCCTTGCAAGGGGTGCGCTTTCGTCTGGAAACCTGGGCGGCGGGATCCGGGTGCGTCGGCCCAGCCGCAGCAGCGGATGATGCGTGGGTTGCGAAGATACAGGCCGCCTTGCAAAGCAACTGGCCTGAGCCGTACTCGGACTACCTGGATATCTACTGATGCGATCCGCTGAAATATCCTGTCACCGTTACTCGCGCGGAAATTCGCGGCGCAGCGGGCACACTCTATGTGCAACCTCCCGGTCCTGGTGTGGTCGCAGCTGAGCAACCCTTTGTTCTTGAGGAGGCTTCATGGGTGTGGTGAAAACCGGGCTGGCATTGGCCCTGGTCGGCGTACTGGCGGGTTGTTCCAAGGATGGGGTACAGCCCTCGGCGGGTGGGGACGGTGCTCCAGTGGCATCGGCTGGCCGGTGCGATGCGCAGGCTGCACAGTTCGCGGTGGGTCAGCAGGCATCCAAGGTGCTTCTCGAGCAGGCCAAGGCCCGGTCGGGCTCGATGATGGCGCGCATCCTCGGCCCTCATGATGCGGTAACGCTGGACTATCGCTCCGAGCGGCTGAATCTCAACGCCGATGAAACCGGTAAGATCATTCGCGCCAACTGTGGCTGACAATCGCCGGACAAAGAAAAGCCCGCCAGGCGCGCCGCTTCATGCGGTACTCCTGACGGGCTTTCCGGCATCGTAAGCGGCGGTGTCTTACTCGCCACGAACCTGCGCGGCCTGCATCCCTTTCTGGCCTTTCTCAGCCACGAAAGAAACGGTCTGACCTTCTTTCAGGCTTTTGAAACCGTCGGATTCGATCGCCTTGAAGTGGACGAACAGGTCATCACCACCGCCAGTCGGGGTAATGAAGCCGAAGCCCTTCTCATCGTTGAACCACTTGACGGTGCCGGTTTGGCGATTGGACATGGGGTGTATCTCCAAGAAACATAATTATCTGGTGCGGGCGACGCTCAATCGAGCGAAGCTTGACCCATCATAGACACAAACCGCGCATTGGTAACCCCTGTCGTCGGGAAAAGCGGATAAATATTTTCGCCCACGACGGCTTTCCATGCGCCAGGTCAGGAAAACCTGTCTGCCAGTGAACATTACTTGGCCCGGCAGACGCTGACCTCTTTCTGCAAGCGATCACGCAACTCCACCGTGGGCGGCGGGGCCTTGCTCATCAGTTGCTGGATTTCCGCGGTGCTGAACTGCCTTTCGATCACGTCGGCGCCACAGCTGCAATGAGCCGTGGCCGTGCTGGCGTCCACTTGCTGTCTTGCGGTGGCGACACAGTCGTTCATGTACTGCTCGCGAGCGCCGCCGGGCCACGCGGCGTGCGCCATCAGGGGGCAAAGCATCGCCAGCGGCAAGGCGGCGCGAATCAGGGAGTAAGGCAGGCGCATGACAGGCTCCTTCGGACAGGGTTCGCGAGGTTTCACGTCCATTCGAGACGGTTGCCCCTGGCAAGTTCAGCGCATCTGCCAGGTTTGCCCAGAAAGCACAGCCGTCATTGGCCGGTCCTGTGCTAGGATGGTCGCCCCGCTCAAGGGAGCGGCTCAACGTTCATTTCCAGTCACTCCGGTTCGGTCATTGGTTGGCCTTCGGCTCCTGCCACTGTGAGGCAGGCATACCACCGAATCCTGTACTGGCTCATCCCAACCCACGTGACCTTTGGTAGGGGTCACCACTAGGAGAGGAGGCGCCATGCCAAACATCACTCTTCCTGACGGCAGTCAGCGTTCGTTCGATCATCCCGTGACCGTGGCCCAAGTGGCTGCTTCCATCGGTGCCGGCCTGGCCAAGGCAACGGTGGCCGGCAAGGTGGACGGCAAGCTGGTCGATGCCTGCGACCTGATCAGCAATGATGCGAGCCTTCAGATCATCACCCCAAAGGACGAGGAGGGGCTGGAAATCATTCGCCACTCCTGCGCGCACCTGGTGGGCCATGCGGTCAAGCAGCTCTATCCGACCGCGCGCATGGTCATCGGCCCGGTGATCGAGGAAGGCTTCTACTATGACATCGCCTTCGAGCGGCCCTTCACGCCGGATGACATGGCGGCCATCGAGGCGCGCATGCGCGAGCTGATCGATACCGAATACGACGTCATCAAGAAGATGACCCCGCGCGCCGAAGTCATCGAGGTATTCAAGGCCCGTGGCGAGGATTACAAGCTGCGCCTGGTCGAGGACATGCCGGATGAAACCGCCATGGGCCTGTACTACCACGAAGAGTACGTGGACATGTGCCGTGGGCCCCATGTCCCCAATACCCGCTTCCTGAAAGCGTTCAAGCTGACCAAGCTGTCGGGGGCCTACTGGCGTGGCGATGCGAAGAACGAGCAGCTCCAGCGTGTGTACGGCACCGCCTGGGCGGACAAGAAGCAGCTGGCCGCCTACATCCAGCGGATCGAAGAGGCTGAAAAGCGCGACCACCGGCGCATCGGCAAGCAGCTGGACCTGTTCCACCTGCAGGAAGAGGCGCCGGGAATGGTGTTCTGGCATCCCAACGGCTGGACCATCTATCAGGTGTTGGAGCAGCACATGCGTCAGGTGCAGCGCCAGCATGGCTATGTAGAGGTGAAAACCCCCCAGGTGGTGGATCGCGTGCTCTGGGAGCGCTCCGGGCATTGGTCCAACTACGCTGAAAACATGTTCACCACGCATTCGGAGAACCGCGACTACGCGGTCAAGCCGATGAACTGCCCTTGCCACGTGCAGATCTTCAACCAGGGTTTGAAATCCTACCGCGACCTGCCGTTGCGGCTGGCCGAATTCGGCTCCTGCCACCGTAACGAAGCGTCGGGCGCGCTTCACGGCATCATGCGCGTGCGCGGCTTCACCCAGGACGACGCGCATATTTTCTGCACCGAGGATCAAGTCAAGAAGGAATCGGCCGATTTCATCAGCTTGACCATGCAGGTGTACAAGGACTTCGGTTTCGACGACGTCACCATGAAGCTTTCCACCCGCCCGGCCAAGCGTGTGGGTTCGGAAGAGTTCTGGGATCGCGCGGAGAAGGCCCTGGCCGACGCGCTGGACGATTCCGGCCTGCCCTGGGAATACCTCCCTGGCGAGGGCGCGTTCTATGGGCCGAAGATCGAATTCACCCTCAAAGACTGCCTCGGGCGCAACTGGCAGTGCGGCACCCTGCAGTACGACCCGAACCTGCCGGAGCGTCTGGACGCCAGCTATATCGCCGAAGACAACGGCCGCAAGCGCCCGGTCATGCTGCATCGCGCCATCCTCGGCTCCTTCGAGCGGTTCATCGGCATGCTGATCGAGCACTATGCCGGCGCCTTCCCGGCCTGGCTGGCGCCTACCCAGGCGGTGATCATGAATATCACCGACAGCCAGGCGGCTTTTGCCCGTGAAGTGGAAGGGATTCTCAATGGAAGCGGCTTCCGTGCCAAGTCCGACTTGAGAAACGAGAAAATTGGCTTTAAAATCCGCGAGCATACTCTGCTCAAGGTGCCCTTCATGCTGGTCATCGGGGACCGCGAGGTGGAGACGCAAACTGTCGCCGTGCGCACACGCGAAGGCGCGGACCTTGGCTCGATGCCGGTCGCGCAATTCCAGCAGCACCTTGCGCAGGCGGTTTCCCGGCGTGGTCGCCAAGATTTGGAGTAATCATTATTAAGCGTGAAATGAGACAGGATAAACGAACTGCGCCCAAGGCACCGATCAACGAGAACATCTCGGCTCGCGAGGTCCGGTTAATCGGTGCTGACGGTGAACAGATTGGCATCGTCTCTATTGATGAAGCGCTTCGTATCGCTGAAGAAGCGAAGCTGGATCTGGTGGAGATCTCCGCTGACGCGCAGCCGCCCGTTTGCAAGGTCATGGACTACGGCAAGCACCTCTTCGAGAAGAAGAAGCAGGCCAACGAAGCCAAGAAGAACCAGAAGCAGATCCAGATAAAAGAAATCAAGTTTCGTCCAGGGACGGAAGAAGGGGATTACCAGGTAAAACTGCGCAACCTGGTACGTTTCCTGAGTGATGGGGACAAGGCCAAGATCTCTCTGAGATTCCGTGGCCGTGAGATGGCCCACCAGGAGCTGGGCATGCAGCTGTTGAAGCGAGTCGAAACCGACCTCGCCGAATACGGCTCCGTTGAACAGCAGCCTAAGATGGAAGGACGCCAGCTGTTGATGGTCATCGCCCCCAAACGCAAGAAGTAACCTCCAGGGCACGGCAGGCCTTGTGGTTATGTTTATTCACTGAATGCGGAGTATCCGAACATGCCAAAGATGAAAACCAAAAGTGGTGCCGCGAAGCGTTTCCTGAAAACCGCTTCCGGCTTCAAGCACAAACACGCTTTCAAGAGCCACATCCTGACCAAGATGTCCACCAAGCGTAAGCGTCAACTGCGCGGTAGCAGCCTGCTGCATCCGTCTGACGTGGCAAAAGTGGAGCGCATGCTGCGCGTTCGTTGATTCCGTTTTCGGTCAAAGATAGAGGATATAACTCATGGCTCGTGTTAAGCGTGGCGTCATTGCCCGTAAGCGTCACAAGAAAATTCTGAAACTTGCCAAAGGCTACTACGGTGCGCGTTCGCGCGTCTTCCGCGTTGCCAAGCAAGCCGTCATCAAGGCTGGCCAATACGCCTACCGCGATCGTCGTCAGAAGAAACGCCAGTTCCGCGCTCTGTGGATCGCCCGTATCAACGCTGGTGCTCGTACCAACGGCCTGTCCTACAGCCGTTTGATCGCTGGCCTGAAAAAGGCAGCCATCGAGATCGACCGTAAGGTTCTGGCTGATCTGGCAGTGAACGAAAAAGCGGCGTTTGCTGCGATTGTCGAGAAAGCTAAAGCCTCGCTGGCTTGAGTATCCCCGACAATCACCCTTGCCTGCCTTGGTAGGCAAGGGTGTTGAACGTCTTTGAATAGGGGAAGGGCCTGCGCTCTTCCCCTATTTCGTATCTGGAGCCTTTACATGGAAAACCTGGATGCGCTGGTCAGCCAAGCTTTGGAGGCCGTGCACAATGCGCAAGACATCAATGCCCTGGAGCAGATCCGGGTTCAGTACCTCGGCAAGAAAGGCGAGCTGACCCAGGTCATGAAGACCCTCGGCAACCTGCCGGCCGAAGAGCGGCCCCGGGTCGGGGCGCTGATCAACGAAGCCAAGGAGCGTGTCACCGAGGTGCTCAATGCCCGGATGACGGCTTTCGAAGAGGCGGCACTCAATGCTCGTCTCGCCGCCGAGCGAGTAGATGTCACCCTGCCGGGTCGCGGCCAGGCCAGTGGCGGGCTGCACCCGATCACCCGTACCCTCGAGCGCATCGAACAGTTTTTCACCCATATTGGCTACGGCATCGCTGAAGGCCCCGAAGTGGAAGACGACTACCATAACTTCGAGGCGCTCAACATTCCGGGGCATCACCCGGCTCGTGCCATGCACGACACCTTCTATTTCAATGCAAACATGCTGTTGCGAACCCATACCTCGCCGGTTCAGGTGAGGACCATGGAAGCCAGCCAGCCGCCGATTCGCATTGTCTGCCCAGGACGCGTCTATCGTTGCGATTCGGACCTGACCCACTCCCCTATGTTCCACCAGGTGGAAGGGCTGTTGATCGACCGCGATATCAATTTCGCGGACCTGAAGGGCACCATCGAGGAGTTCCTCCGAGTGTTCTTCGAGAAGGAGCTGGCGGTACGTTTCCGTCCGTCCTTCTTCCCCTTCACCGAGCCATCGGCCGAGGTGGACATCCAGTGCGTCATCTGCAGCGGCGGCGGCTGCCGCGTCTGCAAGCAGACCGGCTGGCTGGAAGTGATGGGATGCGGCATGGTTCACCCCAACGTGCTGCGGATGTCCGGAATCGATCCGGAAACCTACTCCGGCTTCGCCTTCGGCATGGGAGCCGAGCGTCTGGCCATGTTGCGTTATGGTGTCAACGATTTGCGCTTGTTCTTCGACAACGACTTGCGATTCCTCGCGCAATTCCGCTAGCCGTAACGACATTTTCTGGAGCACAGCATGAAATTCAGTGAACAGTGGCTGCGCGGCTGGGTGAGCCCGCAGGTAAGCCGCGAAGACTTGGTGGCCCGCCTTTCCATGGCCGGGCTGGAAGTCGATAGCGTCACCCCCGTGGCCGGTGCCTTCAGCGGGGTGGTCGTCGGTGAGGTGCTGAGCACCGAGCAGCACCCGGATGCCGACAAATTGCGAGTGTGTCAGGTCAGCAACGGTAGCGAGACCTTCCAGGTGGTCTGCGGCGCGCCCAATGTGCGGCCTGGCCTGAAAGTCCCCTTCGCCATGATCGGCGCGCAGCTGCCTGGCGACTTCAAGATCAAGAAGGCCAAGCTGCGCGGCGTCGAATCCAACGGGATGCTGTGCTCCCAGGCCGAGCTGCAAGTGGGCGAGGGCAATGATGGCTTGTTCGAGTTGCCCGGTGATGCGCCGATCGGCCAGGACTTGCGTCAGTACCTGCACCTGGACGATGTGATCATCGAACTGGGGCTGACGCCCAACCGCGGCGACTGCTTGTCCCTGGCCGGCCTGGCGCGTGAAGTGGGGGCGCTCTATGCCGAGCCTGTCACGCGTCCCGCGGCGGTTACGCTCGTGCCGGCCCATGACGAGGTACGTTCGGTTGAAGTGCTGGCCCCGGCCGCCTGCCCACGCTATCTTGGCCGAGTCATTCGCAACGTCGACCTGAGTCGCCCGACCCCTTTGTGGATGGTGGAGCGCTTGCGTCGTTCCGATGTGCGCAGTATCGACGCCGCCGTGGACATCACCAATTACGTGATGTTGGAGCTCGGCCAGCCGATGCATGCCTTCGACCTCGCCCAGATCAAAGGCGGCGTGCGGGTACGGATGGCCGACGAAGGGGAAAAGCTGGTGTTGCTCGACGGTCAGGAAGTGACCCTGCGTAGTGACACCCTGGTGATCGCCGATCACGAGCGTCCCCTGGCCATTGCCGGTGTAATGGGCGGTGAGCATAGTGGCGTCAACACTGCGTCCACCCGTGACCTGTTCCTGGAAAGCGCCTTCTTCGAGCCTGTTTCGGTGGCGGGCAAGGCACGCTCCTATGGCCTGCATACCGATGCATCCCATCGCTACGAGCGGGGCGTGGACTTCAATCTGGCCCAGGAAGCGATCGAGCGCGCAACCGCGTTGCTGCTTGAAATCGTGGGTGGCGAAGCCGGTCCTATCGTGGACGCGACCGCCGAGGCGCACCTTCCCAAGATGGCGCCCGTCACGCTGCGCGCCGAGCGCGTCGAGCAGATGCTCGGCCTGGACCTGGGCGTTGCCACCATCGAAGGCTTGCTCAGGGGGCTGGAGCTTGGCGTCACGGCGCAGGGCCCCGGGCAATGGTCGGTGACCGTGCCAAGCCACCGCTTTGACTTGAGCCTGGAAGTCGACCTGATCGAAGAGCTGGCTCGCCTGTATGGCTACAACCGCCTGCCGGTCCGTTATCCCCAGGCACGTTTGGCGCCGCAATTGCGTACCGAGGCCAAGGCCGAGCTGCCGGCCTTGCGTCGCCTGTTGGTTGCGCGTGGATACCAGGAGGCGATCACCTACAGCTTCATCGATCCCAAGCTGTTCGAGCTGTTCAGCCCTGGCGTGAAGCCGCTGACCCTGGCCAACCCGATCTCCTCGGACATGGCCGCCATGCGAGTTTCCCTCTGGCCAGGACTGGTGCAGGCCCTGCAGCACAACCTTAACCGCCAGCAAACCCGCGTGCGCTTGTTCGAAAGTGGCCTGCGTTTCGTGGGCCAGTTGGGCGAGCTCCAGCAAGAGCCGATGCTGGCCGGGGTCGCGTGTGGCACGCGCTTGCCTGAAGGCTGGGCCCAGGGCGATGCGAAAGTCGATTTCTTCGACATCAAGGCAGACGTGGAAGCCGTGCTCGGCCATGCGGGTGCCCTGGGGGCTTTCACCTTCACGCCAGGCAGCCATCCAACGTTGCATCCTGGGCAGACCGCGCGCATCGAGCGCGACGGCCGGGAAGTCGGCTATATAGGTGCCCTGCATCCGGAACTGCAAAAGAAACTGGGCCTCGATCGCACGGTCTATGTGTTCGAGCTCGTGTTGGATCAGGTCGTGGAAGGGCGCTTGCCCAGGTTCAAGGAACTGTCCCGCTTCCCCGAAGTGCGCCGTGACTTCGCCCTGGTGGTGGATGAGGCGGTGTCCAGTGAGGCGGTGATGGCGGTAATTCGCGAGACGGCGGGTGAGTGGCTGACCGACCTGAGACTGTTTGACGTGTACCAGGGTAAAGGCATTGATCCGCATAGAAAAAGCCTTGCCGTTGGCTTGACCTGGCAGCATCCATCACGCACTCTTAACGACGATGAGGTGAATGCGACCGCGTCTGAAATCCTCACCTCGCTCGAACACAGGTTGAACGCCACGTTAAGGAAGTGACGTATGGGGGCTCTGACGAAAGCTGAAATGGCAGAACGTCTTTATGAGGAGCTGGGCCTGAACAAGCGCGAAGCCAAGGAATTGGTCGAGCTCTTCTTCGAGGAGATCCGGCATGCGCTCGAAGACAACGAACAGGTGAAATTGTCGGGTTTCGGCAATTTCGACCTCCGAGACAAGCGCCAGCGGCCGGGCCGCAACCCGAAAACGGGTGAGGAAATTCCGATCACCGCGCGCCGTGTCGTCACCTTTCGTCCAGGGCAGAAACTGAAGGCCCGAGTAGAAGCCTATGCTGGAACCAAGTCATAACGACGAGCTCCCGCCCATCCCCGGCAAGCGCTACTTCACCATTGGTGAAGTCAGCGACTTGTGCGCGGTGAAACCCCATGTGCTTCGGTACTGGGAACAGGAGTTCCCCCAGCTCAATCCGGTCAAGCGTCGCGGCAATCGACGGTATTATCAGCGGCAGGATGTCCTGATGATCCGGCAGATCCGCGCCTTGCTGTACGACCAGGGTTTTACCATCGGCGGGGCGCGTCTGCGCCTCTCCGGTGACGAGGCCAAGGAAGACACTACCCAGTACAAGCAGCTTATCCGTCAGATGATCAGCGAGCTGGAAGACGTTCTCTACGTGCTGAAGAAATGAGCGAAAAAAATTGGAGAAAAAGCTTTCATAATTCAAAAGGTTAAGGTATCTTTCTCTCCGTTCTCGCTGCTAACGAGAACAGGTTTAAAACGCCTAGTCGGGGCGTAGCGCAGCCCGGTAGCGCACTTGCATGGGGTGCAAGGGGTCGAGTGTTCGAATCACTCCGTCCCGACCAAAAAACCCTAGAAAATCCAGTCACTTAGCGGTGGCTGGATTTTTTTATGTCTGTAGATTTTGTTGGGGCTTTTATTTTTGCCCCACTTTTTGCCCCACCGATATCCTCTGTTGTTTTTATGGGATCGTTTTCTCCCGTTCCGGTCGGTTGATCCCGGCTTCCGGCCCTTGGATTTTCTACTGCTCGGGTGCCGATGCTTTGCTCTTCGGGGTGACTGATCTTGCCCAGTTCCGGTGTGCACCCCGTTAAGCGATACCTGGCGCGAGGGGAGCAATGGCACCCCCTCTTTTTGATGAAATAGGCCCGCACCTGCTATTCCCAAGCCTATAAGGACGAAGCGCTGGCTTTGGCTGAGCAAGCTGAGGAGATGGCCATCGTAAAAAGGCTGCTGCGCACTTTCCGAGTCGGGCTATATGCCGCTTGTTGGGCATCGTCCGCAGTGGCTACTGCGCCTGGTGCTCTTGTGGGGGCATCACTGTGGCACTGGTGAAGAACCGAACTGGATCGGCAGGTCGTTCAGGCATACAGTGCAGCAAGGGCCGCAGAGGGGCTCCGCGGCTGTGTCACAACTGGCGGGAGGTCGGGCTGCCCTGCAATCGCTAGACGGCAGCTGCTTCGATCCAATGGCTAGCTTTCGGCCAGGTACACGCCTGCATCGGCCTCCATCCTAATCAAGCTTTCAATGACTTGAGCGCGTTTCAGGCCATGCTTCTCTGCTAGCGCATCCAGCTGGGCAATTGCTGCTTTCGAGAGCATGACGTTGACCTGCTTCTTGTCAGTGGAGCGTTCATTGAATTGCCTTTTGCTCCAAAGCCTCCTGATCCTTTCGATGATAGCTACTCGCTCGTTTGAACCTATCTCCTCTTGGTCGAAGAACATCAGCAGCTCCTGATAGTTGCTGATGGGCGGCTGTCTTGAGATTGGCGTCAAGTAATTCTTCTGTAACCACTCCCAGGCGCAAAGGCATCGCTTCGTGCTCTCTTTCTGATCCGCAAACCACTCAAGCTGGCTGTCTAGGGCTTTGTGCCTGCGCCATTGGTCGTGAAGTCTGTCTACATCTCGTTGCTTCTTTTCTAGGTCGACTTGCCAAATGTCTATTGCGGCTACGAGTCGCTCCCGCCCCTGAAGGTGAGGCAGGCCTCTGGGGAGGATGCGCTCGGTGAGCTCGTCAACTCTTCTGGTTAGCCACTGAATCTGTCTCGTGTTGTCAGTGATCCATTTCAGTTGCTCATCCGGTAGCAAGTAGCGATCCATTTTGGCAGGGATGTCTGCTGCGATCTTGCGGTCTCCCCTCAAGGCCTGGGCGACCTCATCGCGCATGGTTGCTCCGTTGCACGAGTCTCGCTCTAGGTCAAAGCGCTCATATACGTACAGGCCGAGCCAAAGCCAAATTTCTTGGCGTTTGTTTATCCGTGTGCCGGGTAGTAGTTGGGAGAGTTTGTCGGAGGGGTAGATGGAAGCCATTATCACTTATGCCTGTGGGTGCGAATCATTAGTGTTAAGTCGGCGCTGATTCTAGTGGTGATCTTCGTATATTCTATATCTATCCTATCTGTCTTCTACGGAAATTCTAATATATTTCTAGTCGGATTCTATTGCCATTCTAGGGGCCTTCTATGGGTAATAATCGTGTTCTTATGCCCATTTTTAAAGGGTTTGCAGGGTTTCTGCTATTTCAGAAGCCGCATTAGCAGCAGATCTAGTTGATGGTAACTGTGAATGGATTTTCTGTGTCATGGGGCGATTCATGTTGCTGGCGCGTTGAGCAAGTAGTCGGGCCGGCGTAGCGGGGTTCTCAGCTTCAAGCGGGTGCGGTGGAGGTGGTGTTGTGACGTGATGCTGTAGCCGATCAAGAAACCCGCTGTGGTGAGCGGCAAGGTTCTGTCGGTGCAATCGCTGAGTGATGACGGTTCGATCGATGCCTTCGGCCGCCCTCGACTTGTTGTCTGGAATATCGACCCACCACCGCTGGTAATCCGTGGTGTCAGCACGCAGAGCAACGCATAGGGGAGAGCCTTGTAAAGATCGTGAGGCGGGACTGTATGTGCCACGTTTCCCTATCGACTGAGCCTAGGTCGCTCTTCAAGGATTACGGCGAGGAGCATCTGCACGGAGGGCTGAAAATGCTGTTCACCTCAGGAGTTCAAGCGTCTGGCTGGCGGGTAACCTGGCGGGGAGAGGGTGTTCGGTTTGGCCGGGGTAGGTCAGTGTTATGGCCGGTTAGTTTTTTTAAACGGTGCCTGCAGATCCTCTGAGCCACAGAGGAGCCTGCTCATGCGAATCATCCGATTGAAAGAAGTCATCGACTCGACCGGTCTTGCTCGGTCGACCATCTACAAGTACATCGGGGAAGGCACCTTCCCGAAACCAGTCTCACTGGGCGATCGCTGCGTCGGCTGGGTCGACAGTGAAGTGCACGACTGGATCCTGGCAAGGATTGAGGAGCGCGACCTTGCGGAGGGTGGCGCTGCGCTACGTTCAGTCGGCCACCTGAGTGTGGCCAGCTAGCAATGACCATAAGCGCCATGACTGGCTTCGGCTGGTCATGGCGCTTATGCCGTCTGGGAAAAATCGTTCTCAGCTAACTCTCCCAAGATGCGCCACGGCGAATCTGACGGCTGGCTCGGCAATGTTGCTCCCCATTGTCGGGCCAGCCTGGGAGGGCTGCATGAGACTGGATCGGGATCTAGTTATATAGCTAAAGACTATAAAAATACATCCAGCCAATAGGTTTTGGTGTGGATAGCAATGCCAGTCCTATATCCCAGTAAGTGAGTAGGTCATAGGTTAAAAAACACACATTGCGTACCTGGTATGAGAAACCATCAACAGGTACATACCCATGACCAAACGAAGCGCCAGCACCTATCCATCCCAGTCCGATACCGCCATCCGGATTGAACGTCTCATCAACGCCATCAAACGTACGGATAGCCAAGCCTACCGAATCACCTACTCGAAGCGGGGAGATGAACTGGTCAGTGATACCAGGCTGTCCAGGTACTTCAATGGTGTCGAACAGATGATCATGCTGTTCGAAGGCGATGTGGAGTATCAGTACAGCTGGCAGTTGAGCCTCTTTCAGCAAGCCTGCCAGATCATCGGGGTTGAACTCAGCCCATGTGGCATTACCTGCCTGAGCGAGAATGAAACTCGCTACCTGAGCACCAGCGAGACACTGAACGAGCTAACCCAATGCATCCGTAGCCTCTTTACCCAGAAGGAGTTCAAGCAGCGTGAGCATCATGATCAGCGCTACCAGGCCATTCAGCAGGAGGCTGAGATCACTCGCTACGTGGATGCTGTGCTTGATCGTTACGCCCGTACCTGCGTGGTCAGGGTCGATCTGTATTACCGGAAAGAGGCTCAGGCCAGGTTGCGTGTTGAGCGTGTGTTCGATGATCTGAGGCGGTTGATTAAGGGGCGTGAACGCGACCCGATTTTCGATCATGAGACCGGCTACATCTGCAGTGTTGAGCAGGGCGAGGATCGTGGCTACCACATCCATGCGGCCTTTTTCTTCAACGGCTCAGAGGTGGGTGCGGACATCTACAGAGCGCAGCAGATTGGCGAGCTGTGGGAGCGCATCACTCTTGGTCAGGGCTGCTACCACAACTGCAACCGTGAGAAGGCAAAGCACCGGGACCGCCTGGGGATTGGGATGATCCAGCGGCGTGACCCAATCGCACGGGGGAATGTGCATTACGCCATGCGCTATCTGGTCAAGAATGACCAGCACCTGCGGCTCAAGCCTATGGGGGCTCGCTGCTTGCGCAAAGGTCAGGTCGGAAGAGGGGCTAGGGGTGTCTGGTCCATCCGGCAGTAGTGCGATTTAGCTCCAGTCCGGACTAATGCCTGCGGCGACCGTTGCGTAAGCCAGTAATTGGTGCTGGTTTGAGCTGTTTAGTTTGGTTATCATCATTTTTAGTATGACCAGCCAGGCTAAACGGAACAACTCTCTCACATGCCCAATATCGCACCTGAAGATGCCTCGCCAAACCAGCGTGAGCGGCTGTGGCAGATCGACTTTCTGGCGCGTTTTCGTGGTCAGGTGACCCGTCAAGATCTTGTGCAGCGCTTTGCTATCGCACTATCTAACGCTACCCGCGACTTCGCTCTCTATCGCCAGCTGGCACCGGACAACCTCGATTACGACCATCGCGAGAAGGTTTACCGGCGTGCTCCGGTGTTCCAGCCGCTTTTTGCCTATGACCGTGAACACACCCTGCAGGCCCTCAGCTTGGGGCAGGGCGTGGGGTTGGAGGCTTGTGCTCAGCCGATTGTGGTTGATGTTGCGCCCACGCTAAATCAGCCGGATCTGGAAATCCTGGCATCTGTGTCTCGTGCCATTTATGCCGGCAAGGGCTTGGCGATTCGCTATGTCTCGGTCAGTAGCGGTGAATCCAGCAGAGAAATCGTGCCGCATAGCCTGGTTAACACAGGCCTGCGCTGGCATGTCCGTGCCTATTGCAGAGCGCGTGCACAGTTTCGCGACTTCGTATTAACCCGTATCACCCAGGTCCAGGAGCTGGATGGCGCTGTAGAAACCGCAGCCGAGTCTTGGGAGCGGGATAAAGAGTGGAATCATGAGGTTGTGCTGGAGCTGATTCCCCATCCCAATGCTCCGCATATCCGTGCCATCGAGCTGGACTATGGGCTGACGCCTGGGCAATCCATTCGAGTGCAGGTGCGGGCCGCTACAGCGGGTTATCTGCTGCGGCGTTGGGGGGTGGATTGCAGCGTGAGTGCCGGCTTAAACCCGGGCGAGTATCAACTGGCTCTGCGCGAGCCCAAGAGCGTTGCGCTGCAGGCCAACCTCTCCATTGCTCCAGGATTTACCTCAGAGACCGACTGTCGATGATCAGTAACGCTACACAGCAGAAATTTGGCTTCAAGTTTGGCCGCAATGGTGCGCATGCCGCGCGCACCATGATGCTGGCTGAGCTCACCGAGTTGTTCCACGGCCGCGAAGCTGAGGCGAGTACGGCGCAATATCAGGAAGACATCGAGCTCTTCAACGTACTGCATAAACCGACAGAAAAGGCCCGTAAGCTGACCTGGCGTCACCTGGTTGATCTGTATGCGATGGACAAAAACGTCGTGCTATTCCGAGCCTTTCGCCGCCTGTGGGAGAGTGACGCGAGTGCACGCGGCTTGCTGACCTGCCAAATAGCCTTGGCTCGGGACCCACTGCTTAGGCTGTCGCAAGAAAAGGTTTTGTCGCTTGTGCTTGGGCAGTTGTTGCTGCGCGAGGAAATGGAACAGGCCTTTGAGGAACAGTTCCCCGACCGCTATAGCCCGGCAACACTCAGGTCTTTGGCGCAGAACGTCAACGGCACGTGGACCGATGCCGGCTACTTGCAAGGCCGAAGCAAAAAGCGCCGCACCGAGCCTGACATCCGCCCGGTGAACGTCGCCTTTGCGCTGTTTATGGGCTACCTGCAGGGGGCAACAGGTAACCGCCTGTTCAATACCGAGTGGACCAAACTACTCGGCTGCCGTCAGGAGCGCCTGCTGGAGCTGGCTCGTCAGGCCAGTCACAGCGGCCTGCTGAATTTCAAACATTCCAGCGAAGTTGTGGAAGTCACCTTCCCCGACTACCTGACCAAGGAAGAGGAGGGCTGGCTGCATGAGTAACCGCCTGAACCGTTTGCTGAAAAGCTACAGCAACCACATCAGCCTGCCGTGGATCAGCGGCTTGGCCAATGAGCAGCGGGTGCTCTTTGCCGTCTACCACAAGGAAGATGAGCTCAAGCTGCGCGCCCGCATCGAAGAGTTTCGCCTGGCTACTGAAAGTGCCGGCCACCCCTGGCTGGAGCTGGATATTACGCGCCTGTTTCCAGAGTGGATGGCGCAGCAAAAATACCGCGAAGATTATTTCGAGGACCCCGACTCGCTCACCTCGAAGTACAAAACCTTTGCCCGCCAGTCCGTAGTGGCGCTGGCAGAGCGAATCCAGAACCAGGCCGACAGCAACACTCTGGTCGCCTTGGTTGGCTGCGGCACCCTGTTCGGGTTCGCCTCGGTCTCCGATTTCGTCAAGCAACTGGCCGAGCATGTGCCGGGTCGTTTGCTGGTGCTGTTCCCTGGGGAATACGTCAACAACACCTACCGCCTGCTGGATGCCCGTGATGGCTGGGGCTACCAGGCAATGGCCATTACCGCTGACAACTGAATACCGGCAGCAGCTGCCGCTTTGAATTGAATCGCGCACATGCGCACAGGGAGTACGCTCAGGATGTTGAACCGCGAGATTTACGATCTTGACCCGCAACAGAACCGTCTGGAAAACAACGGTGTCGCCGAGGTCAAAGACGACCAATCCCAGCAGGCCCTGAAAACACTGCGCTACGAGCTGCAGACCTTTGTTTGTGATGGCGAATACCAGGCGGGTCTCGACAAGATCCTCTCCGCCTATCTGCGCAACCTGGGTGACGGCCATGAGCAGCCGGGTGTCTGGATTTCCGGCTTCTTCGGTTCCGGTAAATCGCACCTGGCCAAAATGCTCCGCGCCCTCTGGACCAACCAAAAGTTCAGCGACGGCGTTGCTGCGCGCGACATTGCCGAGCTGCCGCAGGAAATCAAAGACTACTTCAAAGAGCTGAGCATCCAGGCCTCGCGCTACGGCGGTGCGCATGCAGCCTCCGGCACCCTGGGCGCCGGCGCTAACAACAATGTGCGTCTGGCCCTGCTTAACATCGTCTTCAAGTCTGCAGGCCTGCCGGAGCAATACCACCAGGCGCGCTTTGTGCTCTGGCTGCAAAAGCAGGGCATCTTTGATCAGGTCAAAGCGCATGTCGAAGAGGCGGGGGACAATTGGGATGACGAGCTGGAAGACCTTTACGTCTCCAGCAGCATTGCCCGTGCCTTGCTAGCCATCGATAGCTCTCTGGGGGATGACGTCAAGCAGGTGCGCCAGCTGCTGCGCGAGCAGTACCCCAATGTGCAGGATGTGACCAACCAGCAGATGGTCGATGCCATCCACGACGCCTTGGCCAAAGATGGGCAGTTCCCGCTGACACTGGTTGTGCTCGACGAGGTGCAGCAGTACGTCGGCTCCGACTCGGAAAAAGCTCACCAGGTGCAGGAGGTGGTTGAAACCTGCTGCAAGAGCTCCAAGTTCAAGAGCAAGATGCTGTTCGTCTCTACCGGCCAGAGCGCACTGTCAGGTATGGTCAACCTGCAGCGTCTGCTTGGCCGTTTCCAGATTCCTGTGCAGCTGTCGGATACCGATGTTGAATCTGTGATTCGCAAGGTCATCCTGCGCAAGAAGGCCTCAGCCCGTCCGCAGCTGGAGCAGGTCATGCAGTCCCACCTGGGGGAGATTTCCCGCCAGCTGCGTGGGACCAAGATTGAGCATCACCGCGACGACGAAAAGATCATGCTCGCCGACTACCCGCTGCTGCCCGTTCGCCGGCGCTTCTGGGAAAAGGTCCTGCGCATTGTCGATACCACCGGTACTGCTTCGCAGTTGCGTAACCAGCTCAAAGTCATCCATGAAGCCGCGCAGGCCACTGCGGATCAGCCTATTGGCCATGTGGTAGCCGCCGACTTTATCTACAACCAGATCTCGGTCAACCTGCTGCAAACTGGGGTGATCTCCAAGGAGATCGCGGAGACTATCGGTCGCCTGTCAGCCGGCACTGCTGACGACAAGCTCAAGTCCCGCATCCTGGCCCTGGTGCTGTTGATCGGCAAACTGCCCACCGACCCGACGGCCGACTGCGGCGTGCGTGCCACCGCCGAGATGCTGGGTGACCTGCTGATTGATGATCTCAACCAAGGCAAAGAAATCATCCGCAGCCAGGTGCCCAAGCTGCTGCAAGAGCTGGCCGACGACGGCCTGGTCATGGCGATGCAAACCAGCAGCGGTACGGAATATCGCCTGCAAACCCAGGAAAGTGCCCAGTGGTACGACACCCTGCGCCAGCAAGAGGCCGACTTGCGTGGCAACCTGCAGCGCGTGGAAAACATCCGGGTGGATCTGCTGCACAAGGAGCTGCGCAGCCAGATTGCCAAGGTGCGGCTGATCCAGGGCAAGTGCAACGAGCCGCGCCAAGTCATTGCCTGCTTTGAGCCCGAACTGCCCAAAGACGCCAGCGAGAAAATCTACGCCTGGGTTCAAGACGGTTGGGCCTTGGATGAAAAAAGCTTCACCAGCGAAGCCCGCAGCCGTAATCCCAGCGAGCCGACCATCTTCATTTATGTGCCGGCCCGTAATCGTTCCGAGCTGACCAACGCCATCATCGCTGAGCACGCTGCTCAGGCCACCATCGAAAATCGTGGCCTGCCAGGTACCGATGCCGGTAAAGATGCGTATAGCGCCATGCAAACGCGCCAGCGTGAGGCGCATAAGCAGGTGCAAACCCTGCTGAACGAAATCTTCGATGGTGTGCAGGTCTTACAAGCCGGCGGTAACGAGGTGGATGGCAACAGCATCAGCGAGCGGGTTGATACGGCCGCCAAGGCTTCCCTGGTGCGGCTGTACCGTGAGTTCGATCAAGCCGACCACCCGGCCTGGGGCAAGGTCTTTGAGCGGGCCAGCAAGGACGGTGGGCAGAACGCCCTGGAAGTGCTGGGTTACAAGGACGAAGCCGAGAAGCATCCTGTTTGCGCCGCCATCAAGCGCTTTATCGGCGTATCGAAAAAGGGCAGCGAGATCCGCGAGCACTTCCTCGCCGCGCCTTATGGCTGGCCGCAGGATGCCATCGACGGCGCGCTCTATGTGCTGCTTGCCAGTGGCATCCTGATTGCCACCGACAACCGCAATAACCCGGTCACCGCCAGCACCCTTGAACGCAAGCAGATCACCCAGGCCAGCTTCCGCCCGGAAAGCATCTCCATCCTCGTGGCGGAAAGGATCAAGATCCTTAGCCTTCTCAAAACCTGTGGCATTGACTGTCAGCGGGGCGAGGAGGAAGGCAAGCTCGCTCTGTTGGCCGAAAAGGGTAGAGAGTTGGCCAAGCGCGCCGGCGGTGCTGCGCCCTTCCCGGTAGTGCCAGACACCAAGGTCTTTGACGAGCTGGCGCGTCAGTCCGGCAATGCCCGGCTCAGGCAGGCGCTTGATGATCAGGATGCGATCAAGCAAGCGATCAAGGAGTGGAGCGATACTGCCAAGCTGATTGAGGCCCGTCGGGGTGACTGGGCACTGCTGAGCAGCCTGCTGGAGGTCAGCCGTGGCTTGGCCTTCCACGCGACGATTCAGACTGAAGTGGATGCCATCACTCAGCAGCGCTCGCTACTGGATGAGCCCAATCCGACCAGCGCACTGATTCAGCAGCTTGTGAGCAAACTGCGCGATGCCGTTCAGTTCCATGTGCAGGCCTATCTGGAGCGGCATGCCAGCTGCCTGGCCCAGCTGCAAGCGGATAGCCAATGGCAACAGCTGAGCGATGAGCAGCAGCGCGCCATCCTGGAAAAACGCAAGCTGCTGGCCCTGGAGCAACCCACGTTGAACGATGCCGAGGCCATTCTCGACAGCCTCGGCGAGGTCAGCCTGGAGCAGTGGACGGACCGTACCGACTCCCTGGCCAGCAAGTTCGACAGCGCCCGCCTGGAGGCCGCCGAACTGCTGCAGCCCAAGCTGCAGCGCATCAACTTGCCGCGTCAAACCTTTGAAAGTGAGGCCGATGTGGATGCCTGGCTGGCCGCGGTCAAGCTACAGATTCTCAGCAAACTCAACGACGGACCGGTGACCTTCTAATGACCCAAGCCCAACACCGCCAGCCCCTCGGCAAAGCCCTGCGCCGGGCGCTGGAAACCACCATCATCAAGGCCCGTGATATTGCTGAGCAGGCGGCTGCCCAGGCGCTTACGCGTCTGAGCGTGGCGGATGCCAAACCTGCGGATTACCTGAACGAGGAGCAGCGCCGCCTGCGTACCCGGCTGCGTGCCCATGGTCGCCAGCTCGGCGATATCAAGCAGGACAATGACAAGCAAAGCATCAACAAGCTGATCACCGAGGTTGCTTACGAGCATTGGCACCGTATGTTGTTTGCTCGCTTTTTAGAGCAGAACGAGCTGCTGATGTACGACGAGCATTCGCCACTGACCTTGGCGGACTGCTCTGAACTGGTACAAGACCCCGACACCCTGCGTGATGAGCTGGAGCGTCGCTGCCAAAGTGGCTGGGAGCTGGCCGGCGTACTCGCCTCAAAAATGCTGCCGCAGATCTTCCGCGTTGACTCTCCGGTGTTCGAGCTGGAATTTGCCCCTGAGCATCAGCGCGAGCTGGAAAGGCTGGTTATCGGCTTGGCTGAAGAAACCTTCCAGGCGCAAGACAGCTTGGGCTGGGTTTATCAATTCTGGCAAAGCAAGCGTAAGGACGAGGTCAACAAGTCGGAGGTCAAGATCGGCGCCGACGAGTTGTCGCCGGTCACCCAGCTGTTTACCGAACCCTATATGGTCAGCTTCCTGCTGGATAACAGCCTGGGCGCCTGGTGGGCTGGCCAGCACCTCACGGCGGATGACTGGCAAACCGCGCAAAGCGAACAGGAGCTGCGTGAGAAAGTCGCTATCCCAGGAGTGCCGCTGAGCTACCTGCGTTTTGTCAAAGAGGAAACCACTCAGCAGTGGCAGCCGGCCTCCGGCACCTTTGACGCCTGGCCCAAGCGGCTCAGTGAACTGAAAGCGCTCGACCCCTGCTGCGGCTCCGGCCACTTCCTGGTGGCTGCGTTCCTGATGCTGGTGCCCATGCGTATGCAGGCCGAGCAGCTGACTGCTCAGCAAGCGATCGATAAGGTGCTTAGCGAAAACTTGCACGGCCTGGAGCTGGATCAGCGTTGCGTCGAACTGGCAGCCTTTGCTGTGGCTCTGGAAGCCTGGCGCTACCCGGATGCTGGCGGTTATCGCAGCCTGCCAGAATTGCACCTGGCCTGCAGTGGCCTGTCCATCGCCGCCGCCCGCGACGAATGGAAAGAGCTGAGTCGCAAGGCCGGCAAGCAAAACCTGACCATTGCCCTGGACTGGATGTACCAGACCTTCAAGGATGCCCCTGTCCTTGGCAGCCTGATCAACCCGCGCCGTAGCAAGGCCGCGCAAATTGCCCAGTGGAGTGAGTTACAGCAGCTGCTGGGTGAGGCGCTGACGCAGGATCAAGCCAATCAGCAAAGCCAGCTCGATGGCGAAACTCTTGCCCTGAACAATCGCTTGGAGGCAGGCATTGTCGCCCAAGGGCTAGTCAAAGCCGCCGAGCTACTGGCCGGCCAATACACTTGGGTGATTACCAACGTGCCTTACCTGGCGCGGGGCAAGCAGCACGACACTCTTAAGGATTATTGCGAAACCTATTACCCCGAAGGCAAAAACGATCTGGCTACGGTATTCCTCGACCGCTGCCTGGAGTTTTGTGTGCAGGGCGGTACTTCCAGCATTGTATTGCCGCAAAACTGGTTATTCCTCACCAGCTACCGCAAGTTCCGCGAAAAGCTGCTGCAGAACGACAGTTGGCATTTGATTGCCCGCTTGGGGCCGGGAGCCTTCGAGACCATCAGTGGCGAGGTCGTCAAAGCGATTCTGATCAACCTGAGCCGTGGCAATGCCGCAGGCCAGTCGGCGGATCTGCTGCACAGTGGCGAGCAGGGCAACTGGATTCGTGGAGTGGATGTGTCCGAACCGCGCACGGCGGCGGAGAAGGCGGCGGGGTTGCTGGCGGATGACGTGAAGAGTGTGGAGCAGGGGCGGCAGCTGGAGAATCCGGATGCGCGAGTTGCTCTAGTTGAGTCTGGTGATACCGAGTTGTTAGAGCTTTCCACGTCATTTCACAATGGACTTCAAACTGGCGACTACTCGAGGTTTGGCGCCAAGTTTTGGGAAATTTTACCAATTCCAGAGTGTTGGTCGTTCTACCAGTCCACTGTGTCAGGTACAACAGCTTATGGTGGGAGAGATAACATCGTACTTTGGGAGCAAGGCAGAGGTTGCTTATCAGAAAGCTCAGGATCTGTGGTTAGAGGCACGGAGGCATGGGGTAAAGCAGGCGTTTCTATAAGTGCAACAGGCTCTCTTTATGCGGCGCTATATGACGGTGCACTATATGACGAAAATACTGTGTCATTGATCCCGAAGAGTGAATTGGTACTTCCTGCCGTTTGGGCTTTTTGTAGTGATGACGACTACTGCGCTGAAGTGAGAAAAATTAATCAAACGCTAAAGGTCCGTGGCGACTTAATTAAAGTCCCCTTTGATCTTGAGCGTTGGACTCACGTTGCTGAAGAGAAATACCCAAACGGCCTACCCCAGCCCTACACCAACGACCCTACCCAATGGATCTTCCACGGCCACCCCTGCGGCTCCGTAATCTGGGACGAAGACAGCAAATGGACCGCCCACGGCGAACTGCGTGTCGATGACACCGTGCTGCAAGTTGCCGTCGCCCGTTTGCTGGGTTATCGCTGGCCGGCTGAGATGGACCCTAAGATGGAACTGGCTGCCGAACAGCGCGCCTGGGTTGAGCGCTGTGCGGAACTGGGCGGTTTTGTCGATGACGATGGCATTGTCTGCCTGCCTCCAGTACGTGGTGAAAAATCCGCTGACCAACGCTTGGAAGCCCTGCTGCAAGGCGCCTACGGTGAAGCCTGGACTACGCCGCAAAAAAATCGTCTGCTGGAAACCGTCGGCAGTAAGTCCCTCAGCCTGTGGCTGCGCGACAAGTTCTTTGAGCAGCACTGCAAACTTTTCCAGCACCGGCCCTTTATTTGGCATATCTGGGACGGCTTGAAAGACGGTTTCAGCGTACTGGTCAACTACCACAAGCTCGACAAGGCGGGGCTTGAGCGTCTGATCTACACCTACCTGGGTGACTGGATTCGTACTCAGCAAGCCGGCCTGGTCAATGGCGAAGACGGTGCCCAGGAACGCCTCGCTGCCGCTGAAGCGCTGAAGAAACAGCTGGAAGCCATCCTGGAAGGCGAAAAGCCCTACGACATCTTCGTTCGCTGGAAGTCCCCAGCCGAACAGCCTATTGGCTGGAACCCCGACCTCAACGACGGCGTGCGCCTCAATATTCGCCCGTTCATCTACGCCCGTGATGTTGGCAAAAAAGGCGCCGGCATCCTGCGCTGGGCACCCAACATCAAGTGGACCAAGGATCGCGGTAAGGATGTTGAATCCGCCCCCTGGTACAGGCTCGGGCTGCAGTACGACGAAGGCGAAGGCGCACGGATCAATGATCATCACCTGAGCTTGGCGGACAAACGGGCGGCAAGGAGCCAGTAAACATGGAGCGTAAATGGTCCGCGATGGATCCTGCGGTCGCCTTTTTCCCTGTCGAGCTGAGGCCTGTTTTTATTGAGGCATCAGGCTCGGCTGGCGACCTGTTTCAGGCGTCTGGCTTCCAGGCGCTGCCGCGGCATCAAGCCGTGGTGGATGTGGAAAATAGCCAGGCGTTTGCGGTGGTCACTGAGGATTATCACTTGGTGACCAATCAGCAGGCCTACGATCTGGCCGCCGATGCGCTCAAGCAGGTGTTTGACTTTACCTCTATGGCGGATATGGCCTGCTTGAACGTGACCATGCCCAGGTCGCGGTCTTTCTGCCATATCGACCTGATCCACAAAGACAGCGATTTTGAACCCTGGCAGCAGGATCGCTGGGTGCCCTTTGTGCGCATCACCAACAGCTACAACCGTACACGCCGGCTGCGTTTTGAAATCGGCTTTTGCCGCTGGATCTGCCTCAACGGGCTGATTTTTGGTGGTAAAAGCGTCGAAATCAGTTTTGCTCACACCAAGCAACTGCAAGATGACATGCGCCGCTGGCACGAGAACCTTGGCGACATCAAGCTGCTGGAAAAGCTCTTTGTGGCCAAGCTACATAATCTGCAGCGCTTCCATGTGCCGTCACGCTGGATGTTGCCGCTGGCCTGCAAGGTGTTTGATGTGCGCCTTGCGAGCGATGTGCCCATCAAGCAACGCCGCGCCGATGAGCTGGTGAAGTTCCGCCAGGCCATTGCGGACCTGGCCAGTGATTATTTTGTGTCGATGGGCGAGCAGGGCTATGCCGCACTGAATGTCCTGACGGATTACGCCAGCCGGCCTGTGGGCGTTATCGCACCGGAAACCATGATGGATGGCTACCAGCACAAGGCCGGCGAGTGGATCGATGACTTTGTGCAGCAGATTGAACGGCGTGATTTCACCTTCGAGGCTTACCTGGGCGAGCACCTGAAAACGGCTGAGGCCATTGCCAGATTATGATCAAGTCAGTTTATAACTACCCTGTATCTACTCTTCTCGATATTGAAAGTGGCGTTATCTACGCCATCCCGCGCTACCAGCGTGAGTACACCTGGAGTCGGGCGCAATGGGATGCTCTGTTTGACGATTTGCTGGAAAACGAGCCGAATTACTTTCTTGGCTCGATCATTTGCATCAATCAATCGCAAGACGCTTTGTCAGTACAAAGCCTGGAGCTGGTGGATGGTCAGCAACGCATGACCACCCTGTCGCTGCTGTTGGCCGCTATTTATCAAAGCTACAGAGTGCAACCCAACCTGGTCATGGAGCAGCAGATTGAGCTGTTCAACCTTAAGCACAAGCTGGTGCTGAAGAAAAAGTCAGACCAGCCACGACTGATCCCTCAGGTGCAAAACAATAACCAGCAGGATTACTACGCTGTACTTGGCCAGATAGGTGTCTTAAGTGATGTGGAAACTGTTCCAAATGCAGGTAATCGCCGCGTTCTCAAAGCTTTTCGTCACTTTCTAAGCCGCATTGAGCAGTACCTGCAAGGTCTGAACGATCCAGTCGCGAGCCTGCAAGCGCTACTGGATAAGGTGAATACAGCCACCCTGGTCAAGATCGAGGTGGCTGGTCATTCGGATGCCTACACCCTGTTTGAATCTCTGAACAACCGTGGCGTGCCGTTGACGGCTATTGATCTGATCAAGAACAAACTGTTGGCCGTGCTGGAAGCCAAGGACCCTGGCAGCATCGACAAGCACTACAACCGCTGGAAGAAAGTCATCGATGCCCTGGGTGATGACTATGCGGTGCAGGAGCGATTCTTCCGTCAGTACTACAACGCCTTCAAGCCTGACCTGAAGGACATCGTCTCGGTGCCGGTGGCGACCAAATCCAACCTGATGCATGTGTACGAGAAGCTGATCGCCCATGATGCTGAGAGCTTCCTGCAGGCAATGATCCGGCTCTCTGCCCATTACGCTCAGATCGTGGGTTACCGCGCCGTGCCTGAGCAGCCAAAGCTATCCGGTCTGCTGTTGTCGTTGGATCGTATCCAAGGGGCCGCAGCGTATCTGTTGTTGATGGTGCTGTTTGAGCGTAAGGACACCCTGGAGCTCGAGCAGGAGCACCTGGAGCAGGCGGTGCATTTCCTCATCGCCTTCTTTGTACGGCGCAACACCACCGACCTGCCGCCTACCCGAGACCTGACCCGGATTTTTATGGATGTGGCCGAGGCAGTGCTGGCGTTAAAAGGCCAGGCAGTGGTCAGTCATATCCAGCAGCGCCTGACAGGTGAAAGCGCCAGTGACGAGCAGTTTGAGAAGAGCCTGAAGGGGCCGATCTATGAAGACAACAAAGCTGTTTGCCGCTTTGTGCTCTGCGCGCTTGAAGAAAGTCGCATGACCCGTGAAACCCAGGTTGATCTCTGGGCCTTGAAAGGCAAGCAGTACGTCTGGACGATCGAGCACATTTTCCCTCAGGGTGAAAACATCCCTGATACCTGGGTGCAGATGATCGCAAACGGCGACGCTGCGCTAGCGGAACAACACCGCCAAACCTACGCCCACTGTCTGGGAAATCTGACTATCTCTGGCTACAACAGCGCTCTGGGCAACAAGAGCTTTGCCGAAAAGCAGAGCCGGCTGGATAGCCAGGGGCGCAAGGTGGGCTACAACAATGGCCTGCACTTGAACCAAGCGTTGGCCAATGAGACCAGCTGGACCGTGGATAAGCTCAAGGCTCGCACGGATCTTTTGGTGCAAGAGGTGCTGCAGAAGTATCCTCTGGCCATTTCGTTCAAATGAAAGCCTCGGTGACGATATGAGCGCGATCCACACGCTGTCTATCAGTGGATTCAAGTCCATCAGAAAGATGGAGAACCTGAACCTGTCGAGCCTTAACGTTTTGATAGGGGCAAACGGTGCCGGAAAGAGCAATTTTGTTGCCTATTTCCGCATGCTCTCAGAGCTTGTGGAGGGGCGGCTACAGGTCTGGGCAAGCAAGCAAGGCGGCGCAGACAGGCTTCTCAGTTATGGGGTTAAGGAAACCCCTGAACTGACTACATCTGTTCGTTTTGGTGCTAATGGCTACGACATTGCGCTGGAGCCAAGGGTAGATGGTGGATTCACTTTCACATCTGAAATGTTGTATTTCAATGGCCCTTACCACGGTGTAACCCGTCCCAGGTTGGGGGCTGGGCATTCCGAGTCGAATCTCAAGAGTGTGATGGCGAGCGGTACGTCAAAAAAAATTGCGACCTTTTGCTTTAACGCTATCAACGGGTGGAAGGTTTATCACTTCCATGACACTAGTGATACGGCGGGCGTGAAGCGCCAGTGTGCCGTGCATGACAACACCTTTTTGCGGATGGATGCCTCGAACCTGGCAGCCTTCCTCTTCCGATTGCAAAGTGAAGCACCTGAGGTTTACAACCAGATTCGTAAGACGGTTCGTCTGGCAGTGCCGTTCTTTGAGGACTTTGTGCTCAAGCCGACGACTTTGCCCACAGAAGAGCAGCAGATCCGTTTGCTTTGGAAGCAAAACGACAGTGATTACGCACTCTGGCCCAGTCAACTGTCGGATGGTTCTATCCGATTCATCTGTCTGGTAACTGCGCTGCTTCAGCCTGATCCCCCTACAACAATTATTATTGATGAGCCTGAGCTGGGCTTACATCCCTATGCAATCACGCTGCTTGGGGCACTGATACGTTCGGCTGCCATGCGCACTCAGGTGATTATTTCCACTCAGTCAGTTCCCTTGCTCAACGAGTTTGAAATTGAAGACTTGATCGTCGTCGAGCGTGAAGAGGGCGGTTCAGTATTTAAGCGCCTGGCTGAAGCGGACTTCACCAGTTGGTTGGAGGATTACAGTCTCGGTGAGCTATGGGAGAAGAACGTCTTGGGCGGGAGGCCTTCACGATGATCCGAGTCCATGTCATTTGCGAAGGGCAAACAGAGGAGATGTTTGTCAATGAAATGCTGACGCCGGTCTTTTTCCCTAAGGGTATTCAGTTAGTTCCCGCGCTCGTTGGCAAACCAGGGCATAAGGGCGGCAACTTCAAGTTTGAACGCCTACAGGCGGATGTGAAAAATCGCTTGCTGGGTGACCGAACCGCTTATTGCACTACATTTTTTGACTATTACGGCCTGCCGCAGGGTTTCCCAGGTAAGGATACTCTAGCTGCTCATGCGGACATCCGAGACAAAGCTGCAGCCGTACAGGATGCAATGGTCGATGAGCTTATCCGTTTAATCGGCCAAGACTCCATGCGGCGATTTATACCCTTTGTGCAGATGTACGAATATGAGGCGCTGTTGTTCAGCGACCCTGATGCCTTTGCCATTGGCGTCGACAGAATTTCCTTGAACCAGCACCTCAAAGCAATCAGCGCGCAGTTCGAGAGTCCAGAACACATCAACAATAGCCCTGTAACAGCTCCCAGCAAGCGGATCGAGGCCTTGATGGCTGACTATCAAAAGCCATTGATGGGAACGCTGGCTGCCTTGGAAGTGGGTTTGGATGTAATGCGTGCAAAATGCGCGCTTTTCAATGATTGGTTGACGCGCATTGAGTCGTTGCTGGTGACCAATGAAGCAATCTGAATTTAGGGAGTTTCATGAAGCTGATTGACCTGTTGGTCCAGGAAGTCCGTGCCAGCGCTGCGTACAACTCCAACGTTCAAACCGCCCCCAGCGTGATTCTCTGGACCGATAAGCTGCGTCAGTGGGAGCCGGCCTTGCCTTTGTTGCAGGCGGCTATGCCTGAGCTGATTGTGCTGGGTGACTATGCGCCTGAGGCTAGAACCGGTCCGGCTATCTGGATCAAGTGTGCGGTTGAGGGGGTGTTGCCTGGCATTGAGCTGCCCGCCGAACGTACGCCGATTGTGTATTTGCCAGGCTATGAGCGCCGAGATTTACGCGCTATCGCCGCTTGCCCGGAGGCGCTCAAGCCGCTGGCGGAGTTGCAGTACCGTGGCTGCTGGTGGATCTACAGCAATTCCGGTCGGGATTGGACGGTGAATGCCTTCCTGGTATCGAGCAACGGCGGTGCCGGGCTGGATGTGGCCAAGGATGAGAAAAGCCAGCAGGTTTTGCTGCGCGTACTGCCTGAAATTCTCGAAAGCGAGCGCGATGAGCTGAGCAACCGTCGCCTGGAGGCGGCGGACTTCAACAAGTTGGTCAGCAGCGATCCGGTCAGAGATTTGCTCAGCTGGATGAATGACAGCCAAGCCTGCCGTGAGCGCTGGGAGCCGGCACGCTGGCAGGCGCTGGTGGGTATTTGCGATGCCGAGTACCACTTTAATCCGGAGCGGGATGGGGAACTCACGGCTGCGGAGTTGCTGTGCCAGCGCCAGGGTATTTGGGACGGCGTGTGGCGGCGTTTTGTCGAGTCTTGCACCCACTACCCGCAGTTGCCGCAGTTGCTGTTGAAGGTGCAGGCTGACCTTGCTGCGAGCGGTGACAGCTACCCTTCGATCAATGCCAGTGAAGAGCAACAGCTTGAGCAGGATTTGAGCGGGTTGCTTGAGCAGGAGCCTGCCAAGGTTCGCTTGGCTATTGCTCAGCTTGAAGCGCGGCATGCTGCGCGTCGTGAGTGGGTGTGGTTCTCGCTTGAGATGGCTCCGTTGGCTGGCGTTCTGCAGCATCTGGCGGAGATTGCCAAGGCCACGGCAACTACCTTCTCGGGAGTTGACCCGGAGGAAATGGCAAGCCAGTACAAAGAGCACTACTGGCAGGCGGATGATCATGCGCTGCGAGCGCTGGCTTATCCGTTGTCTTTGGTACAGCAGGGGTTGGTGCAGGGCATCCTGGATCTGATTTACACCCCGTGGCTGGATGGCATCACTTCCAACTTCCAGAACCTGGTGCGCACTAAGGGCTACCCGGGTTCTGGTCAGGTCAATGAGGCAACTGCTGACTATGCCGCGACCGGCGAGGCAGTTTTCTTCGTAGATGGTTTGCGCTTCGATACGGCTCAGCGCCTGGCGGCCAAACTGAAAGATCTGGGTGATATTAAGCTCGCCTCTAACTGGGCAGCGCTGCCTTCGGTTACTGCTACGGCCAAGGCGGCAGTTACCCCCGTGCATGATCGCTTGACCGGGCGTGTGACCGATCGAGACTTCGAACCCAGTTTGCTGGATGAGGATAAAGACTTTTCAGCTCACTACCTGCGCAAGCTGCTGGACGAAAAGAGCTGGCAGTACCTGGAAGAAGGAGAGTCGGGTAGTCCGTCCTCGAATGCCTGGCTGCAAAGTGGCGATATTGATAAGGAAGGCCACGTAAAAGGGCTGAAACTCGCCGCGCGCATCGACACTCTGCTGGATGAGGTGGTGGAGCGGGCTGAGGAACTGATCGCTGCTGGCTGGCGGAGAATCCGCATTGTTACTGACCATGGCTGGTTGCTGACGCCCAAGCCGATGGTGAAGGTCGATTTGCCCAAGCATCTGACAGAGACTCGCTGGGGCCGTTGTGCGGTCATCAAGGATGCTGTCGATACGGGCTATCAGCAGGTGGGCTGGTACTGGAATAGCGCTGTTAGCATTGCATTGGCGCCGGGGGTTTTTAGCTTCAAGGCTGGTCAGCACTATGATCACGGAGGCTTGAGCCTGCAGGAGTGCCTCACTCCGGTCATTGAGCTGCGCAGCACACAAGCGCCCAACTCCGTCTCTGCAGTTACCGCGACCCTGTCGGATATTCGCTGGTTAGGCCTGACCTGCAAGGTGCAGGCTGCAACCCAGGCAGACGGCGTATTGGCGGTGCTGAGAACACATGCGGGTGAAGCGGATTCCGAAATCAGCAAGCGCAAGCCGCTCAAAGAAGGCAAGTGCAGCCTCTTGGTGGATGACCAGTATGAGGGCAGCTCTGCGGTGTTGGTGCTGCTGGACGATCAAGGCAATGTGCTGGCGAAGAAGCCGACATTGGTAGGAGACGAATAAGTGGAAATGGATACGCTGGACCACAAGGCTGCTGAGTCCTTTGAGGGTTATCTGGTTCGCAAGGATCTGGTGCGAACCTTCGCCCGCCAGTTTCCGGTACCCACCTATGTGGTCGAGTTCATGCTGGGGCGGTACTGCGCTTCCACCAATCCCGATGAGATTGAGGAGGGGCTGGAGATTGTGCAGCGCCAGCTGTCTTCCAGAACCGTGCGTGCGGGCGAGGAAGAGCTGTTCAAGGCCAGGGCTTACAAGACAGGGTCAGCCAAGCTGATTGATATTGTTAGCGTACGCTTCGTGGAAAAAGAGGGGGGCTATCTGGCCAGTTTGCCCAGCCTGAACCTGAACCGGGTGCGCATCCCTGACCAGATAGTCGATGACAACGAGCGCCTGTTGACCGGCGGTTTTTATGCTGAGGTCACCCTTGAGTACGACGGGGTGATTGCTGAGGAGAAGGGCAACGCTTTTGGTATCTCCGAGCTGCGGCCGATCCAGATGTCCAAGCGCAACGTGCTGGACATCATGGCCGAGGCCCGTAGTCATTTCAGCAGTGAGGAGTGGCGCGACTTTCTGGTGCGCTCCATTGGCCTGGAGGCCAGCGCGCTGACCTCGCGTGCGAAAGATGCCATTTTGCTGCGGATGATCCCGTTCGTAGAGCGCAACTACAACATGGTTGAGTTGGGGCCGCGGGGCACCGGCAAGAGCCACCTTTTCCAGCAGGTATCTCCCTACGCCCACCTGATTTCCGGGGGCAAGGCGACGATCGCCAAGATGTTCGTGAATAATTCGAGCGGACAGCGCGGCCTGGTGTGCCAGTACGATGTGGTCTGCTTTGATGAGGTGAGTGGGATCTCCTTTGACAGTAAGGAGGGGATCAACATCATGAAAGGCTACATGGAGTCCGGTGAGTTCAGCCGTGGCAAGGAAAGCATTCGTGCTGATGGCTCCATGGTGTTTGTGGGTAACTTCGATGTAGACGTGGAGCACCAGCAGCGCGTTGGCCATTTGTTTGGCCCGCTGCCTGCTGAAATGCGTGATGACACGGCCTGGATGGACCGTATCCATTGCTATCTGCCTGGCTGGGATGTACCGAAGATGAACAAGGATCTGGCCACCGATCATTTTGGTCTGGTTAGCGACTTCTTCTCCGAGTGCATGAGCCGCCTGCGATTTGAGAGCCGCGTATCCGTGATGCAAAACCGCGTTCACCTGGGCGGCGCTCTCAGTGGTCGTGATACCAACGCGGTTAACAAGACGGTATCGGGCTTGCTGAAGTTGATGTACCCCAAACAGGATATGCCGGTCTCCGATGAAGATCTGGAGTGGGCAACGCGCTTGGGCCTTGAGGTTCGCCGGCGGGTGAAAGAGCAACAGAAACGGGTGGGGGCTGCCGAGTTCCGCAATACCCATTTCAGCTATTTCATTGGCGATGATGGCGTCGAGAAGTTCGTTGCAACCCCTGAGCTGAGAGCCGATAACGAAATCGGTGACGATCCGTTGGAGCCTGGTCAGATCTGGACCATCAGTGAAGGGGGGGCGGATATTGATGACAATGCTGGCCTGTACCGGATTGAGGTCAATGAAGGGCCTGGTTCTGGGGTGAAGATTCTCAATAACCCAGCACCTGCCGCGTTCAAAGAGTCTGTGCGCTATGCCGAACAAAACCTGTACTCACGTGCAGGACAGTTGATTGGCGACCGCGATCCGCGCTCCCATGAGTTTTCCATTCAACTGCGGGCTTTTGATGCGGCGAAGCGCGGCTCTAAGTTGGGGATGGCAGCGCTAATCGCCATGTGCAGCAGCTTGCTGAAGAAGTCCGTCAAAGGTGGGTTAATCGTCGTCGGTGAGATCAACCTGGGTGGCTCAATCGAGCCCATCAGCAATGCAGTAAACATTGCCGAGCTGGCTGTGGAGAAGGGCGCTAGCGCATTACTGATGCCAGTTGCCGCGCGTCGACAGCTCTACGATCTGTCGGATGACATGGCCACCAAAATCGACATTCAGTTCTATCAGGATGCCCGCGATGCGCTGTTGAAGGCGGTTGTGGAGTAACAGCTCGCCTTGGTGGTGGAGCGCAGACCCAAAAAGAAAAAACTGGCCGACCTCAACGTGAGTAGCCATTCGGCTGCTCACGTTGAAGGTGGCCGTTTAGCGGGCTGTGCCTGGCTTTGCGCTCAGCAGCCGAGCGAAGATCCAGCAAGCCAGGAGCACAGCGACCAGCAGTGGTGGAAAACGCACCATCAGAATCACCAGCAGCACGATTGCCAAGCAGCCTACAAGGATGCCAGCGAATACGAACACCGCTGCGAAGGTACGTAGCCAAAGCTTCATGCCGCCTCCTTACAGGTAGCCCTGTTCTGCCAGAGAGACGCAGCCTTCCTGGCCGACCACGATATGATCCAGAGTTTGCACCCCGACCAAATCCAGCGCTTGCCTGAGTTTGTGAGTGAGATTGCGATCCGCCAGGCTTGGCTTGGGGTCTCCAGAGGGGTGGTTGTGCACGAGGATCATGGCGGCGGCGTTGTGCTCCAGGGCTAACTTCACGACTTCGCGCGGGTAAACACTGGCGCCGTCCAGGGTGCCTCGGAACAGCTCATGAAAGTCGATCACACGGTGTTTGCTGTCGAGCATGAGCAGGGCGAACACTTCATGCTCATACTCGGCCAGCAGGGCTTGCAGGTGGCTAAATACCTCCTTGGGTGATGTCAGTGCTCGCCCCCGGCGCAGACGCAAATTCGCCAACTGGCGGGCCATCAGCAGAATGTCGTTTTCAGTGACCGGCGACTCGACCAGGTAGGTGCCGGTCGTGTCACTGGCTTTCAGCTTGTGCAGTCGCATGATCGGCTCCTGGGTTGTTTTCAACCGAACGGGTTTTGCGTTGGGCTTGTGCGTCCAGCTTCTCGGCCAGGCTGTTTGGTGCTGGTCGTGGGGGCGTATTGGTGGTTGGGTATACGCTTTCTTCTGAGGCGTAAAACTCCTCGACGATGGCCGCGACGTCTTCCCCGCTATCCTCGAATGCGCCATTGCTAAAGCCACGTCTTGCTGCCTCATCCAAAGCCGCCTGATCGAATCCCGTGGTTTGCCGCTGAGCATCGAGGTCATTGGCAGCCTGTAGCGCTTCGGCTATTTCCATGCCGCCACGAACCGTCAGATCGACGTAGAAGATTGGCGTCCCATGACTTTGCCGGGTCGATTTGCCACGCAGGCGCAACTCCAGTGGCAGGCAGGCCAGGCGGTTACCCGAGATGGCCTGGAAGTAGTGCAGACGAGCGGCCAGGGTGCGGATGCTGTTGAACCCGGTGGTACGGAATACGAAGCTGCCCAGCGGGTCGTCGTCGCCAATGACCACGTTCAGTCGGCCGTAGGGCTTGCAGGCATTGCCTTTGGCCAACGAGCAGGCGTCCGGCGAAGGGCAGGGCAGAGACTGCATGCCGTCCTGAGTGACCCGCTTGCAAGTCTCGCCATTGCCCACGCACAGCGGCCGTCCGGACTGCCGGTCGAACAGGGTGTAGTCGGCGCGAAAATTCAGCTCGGGTTCGTTGAACAGCAGCCGTACCGGGATGCTGCGCAGCTTGTCGTCCTTGCCCTGGCGCAGTTCGTCATTGAGCGGGTGCAACAGCCAGCCGTCCTTGCCTTGTACCTGGGAGGTGATGGTGAACTGGTCATCCTTCTCCGGCAGGCGCTTGCCGTTCTTCTCGACGACCTTGCCGATGGAGATGCGTCCGAGCACCGGCGGTGTGATAGCCAAACCTTTGAGCATGGTGGTTCTCCTGAAAATGAAAAAAGGCCGGCCATGCAGCGCGAACTGCATGGCCTGGCCAAGGGGAGGGAGGAGTTGATGGACGGAAATCAGCCGACCAGGAAACGCCGCGCACCGGCTTTCAGCAGCGGGTACTTGGCCTGCAGGTAGGGTTTGTCCTGGAGCAGCTGAGCGACATCGAGACCGATGCTGTCCTTGGCCTTGCGCCAGGAGACGTAGCCGCTGGAGAACTCCGCTCGGCTGGCATCGCCCATGGCCTGCTGCAGCATCTGCTTGAGCTCGGCCTCGCGCTTTTCCTTGTCGGCAATCGACTGGCGAACGGCCTTGAGCTCGATGAAGGCAGCGGTCAGTCCGGCATGGCTGCTGAAGTCGACGACCTGGCCGTTGTCCTCTGGATAGAGGCAGCGCAGGGCCGCTTCGGCGGAAGCGGTACCATCGGCCGGCGGTGGCGTATCGGTCTCCACGTAGCGCCAAAACTTGCGCTCCAGCTCGATCAGGCGAGCGATCATCTGCTCGTCCCGCTCAATACGGTGGATCTCCAGCGTCTGGCCGCCGAGCAGCACCGCCACATCAGCCGCCTGCTTGCCGGTGACGGCGAGCTGGTGCATCACCTGCAGCTGCACATACTCGGGCACGCCCTCTTTCCAGAGGCGTGCGCCGTTTATGCCAGCTGTCTTACATTCGAGGATTTGCACGTCATCGGCCCCGATCACCTCGCGGTCGATGTTGGCCAGCATCCAGGGCAACTCCGGATCGGGATGCTGCAACACGGCGTTGATGCGGCGGACTTTGTTCTTCGTTCGCTTGCTGTAATGCCAGGCCACGATGGGCTCCAGGACATTGCCCCAGTACATCGGGCTTTCCTCATCTTGGGGATCGGCCTTCGGCAGCCCGGTATCGCGACCGGTCTTCTCCAGCCACAGTTCCAGCTGCGATTTGTACGGATTCAGGCCCACGGCCGCCGCGGCGTCCGAACTGCCGATGCCTTGCTTGCGGATCTGCAGCCAGTCCTCGCGCGGCAGCTCCTTGGTGCTGACTAGGCGCAGGGCAGGGCGTTTCTTGCGGGGGCTGCCATTCAATGATGTCGCTTTCATGGTGTTCACCTGCAGACATAAAAACGCCCGACCAGCACAAAGCTGACCGGGCGCGAGGGTTGATGTAATTGAGGGTTAAGCGGCGAGTTGCAGCGCAGCATCCAAGGCGCGTTGTTTGATCTGAGCACCCTGGCCAAACCAGGCCGAGTCCATGCGGTACTCGTTGCTGCGTGCACGGCGCTCATGGTCGACGAACTCGGTCACGGCATTGAGCAGGCCCCAAGCCGTACCGTTTGCTGAGGCGAGCTGACTGCCGCGTCCACGCCCCTCGTACAGTTCCTGAACCTTGCGCAGGGCGCGCTCGTTGGGCAGTTGCTCCGGCAGCGCAGCGGTTGGATGGGTTTCACACAGCACGTTCATGAAGAAGCCCAGCGCCTCATGCCACTGCACCTTGCGTTCGGACAACGCCCGCATGCGGTACATGAAGTCGTCCCATTGCGAGACGGCGATACCGAGTTGCTTCTTCACTGCCTTCGGATCGAAGCGGGTGTTGTGCGGCACCTTGATTGCACGGCTGGTACCGTCCAGGGCGATGGTCAGGGTGTTGTTGCAGACCACGCGTACAGTGGTCGGTGTTGCCGTGGTGGCCAGAGTGCCGTCGCAGGAGGTGGCCAGCAGCAGGTAGCCGTTGACCTGATCGTTGCCCTTGAGCGCAGCACCCTGGCCGGTACGCGCCAGTGCCCAGAACTTACGTCCGCCCTTGAGTACCCCGGCCGTTTCCAGCTCGTAGCCAGAGACCTCGGTCAGATCCCGGTAAAACTCCAGCACCTCGCGAGGCTGCACGGTGTGATAACGCTGCGAGACCACCGACAACGGTGCCTTGGTGTCCGAGCGGAACAGTACCTTCTGTTCGGGGAAGGAATGGATCGCGCCCAGATGGCCGACAGCATCCGACTTGAAGTGCACGGGGCTTTCCTGGATCTGCCAATCCATGCCGGCTTCACGTTGCCAGACTTCGATGGGTTGTTTCTGAGTGAGCTGATTGCCCAGGCCATGCCACGGAGTAGCGCCAGCGTAGGCCATGGTTTCGACGAGATGTGCCATGTGAGTGATTCCTGTAGGTACACGCCGGCATAAAGCGCCGCGCAATGCGCAGCACTATCCGGATGACGGAGATAAGAGAAGAAGGCGCCGATCAGGCCGGCAGGTTGAAGCGATGACCGCAGAGCAGGCAGAGGTTGTGGGCCAGGACGTGGCGGTCGAGTGACTCACCGAGCTGAGCACCAAGTACGCAGCCTCCGACACCACCGGCCAGGCCGCCGAGGATGGCACCAGATAAGGAGCCGAGGGTGATGCCAACAGGGCCGGCGAACGCGCCGATAGCCGCGCCAGCCTGACTACCTGCCAGGGCAGCGCTGACGCCGCGAGCAACACCACCTACGGTGCCGATGGCCGCGCCGGCCTTCATTGCGTGATGGAAAGAAGCGACTTTGGGGGAGTGACAGCGAGGGCACTGCAATGACATAGGGCGAACCTCATTGGTGGTGATGTCATTGCAGTAATGTGTGGCTGAGATTTTTTTGAATCGATCTTACTGGTCGGGTGCTATTTTGTGCATCTTTAGCCAACGGGCTATCGGGCTAGCTCTCGTAGGGGCGTGGCAAAAATGGTATTCAACTTCTGACGATGAGTAAGGAGTAGCAGGGATGACTACGCATATCACCGCTCGATTGGCTTGGCATGCAGACGGCTGGAATGGCCATATTTGTAAGGATCCTGCGGCCAATACCTATTGTGTCGGGCAGCAGTCCTATCCAGGCGACATGATCGGCGAGCAGCGCGATTTGGCCTATGAGCAGAAGGCTTGTGGGCAGGCATGTAGCAAGCTGGGCAAGGATGTGCCCCCTTGCATGTATAGCCTCAATGCTTTCGGGCAGGACAGGATTCATGCCTTTGCAGATACCCCGGATTTCTTCCGTAAGGCGGATAAAAGCCCTGATGGGGTGCGCCGCGAGTGGGATATGCCGCCGTCCAGTTGCAGCATTTGGCCTTATGAGGAGATGTACAAGGATGAGGTCAAGCTGCCCAAGGGGGGGTACGATCCAGACAAGCGCTTGGCAGCGGCTCGGAAATTTTTTGCCAAGGTTGAGGCCGGTCGAAGCCTGGTTTTTTACTACGCCAACTTCAGCAACCCGTTCAGTGAGGAAGACAACAAGCGCTACGTGCTGCTTGGTGTTTCACGGATCAAGGCTCTGGGTGAAGAGCTGTTCTATGACGAATGCAGCCAAGAGACCATAGACCGATATGGTGGATTCGTTTGGCAGCGGGTGGTTTCCAGCCACTATCCCGATCAGGGCATGCGTATCCCTTATCACCGCTATACGGATAGACCGGAGGTGTTGGAGCAGATTCTTGCTGTACCGACTAACCCACGAGTATGCAAGTACGCTGCGAGACATGTATCTGACGACGACGCCCTCATTCTGGTAGAGCAGCTACTTGGAGTTGCTTGCCGCCTGCGGGAACTGGGCGACGATAGCGAAAACTGGGACAGCCGGATTAGCTGGCTGCAATCAATGATTGCCGAGCTTTGGCAAGGACGGGGGCTTTATCCAGGGTTGCCGGCAGTGCTTGATGTCATCGGCTTTCAGGCCGCCATCCCTGGCTTCGTCAAGGCGCAAGCCAAGGAGGCTGTTGCGATCAAGGATGCTGTTTTTGCCTTTCTCGATGGTACTGCCAAAGTGCTTGAGGGACTTGCCCTTAACAGCGATGAGGTGCGTAAGGTCAAGCGGCAGTGGCAGCTAAGGACGGATGAGGAGCGAGCACTTTGTCGAGATTTGTTACCTAGGTTCGGCTTGGATGGCACCCAAGTGAAGCGCTTGCTAGGGGAGGACCGAACGACTTATGGCCTGCCTACCAGCTTGAGCGAGATCATCGACAACCCCTACATCCTTTGCGAGTCATATATCGGCGACGGACCGGATGACACCATTGGGCTCAGCAAGATCGAACACGGAATCTTCCCATCGCCCAACATCGCGCCGGCTTTCTTGTATGAGGTGGATGACTGGAGGCGTCTGCGTGCGTTCACGGTCGGTCAGCTGCTCATCAAGTCGACGCAAACATTCCTCGAGCTATCTCAGGTCTTGCATGACGTTAACCATGACTTGAGCTTTGTCGCTGAGTGGAAACGACACCAGTTTACCGAGCGCTACTACGAGGTCGATCAGGAGCACATGCTGGGCGCTCTCAAGTTTCGGGAGCACGAAGGGCAACGCTACGTGTATCTGCACTCTGCCTGGGAAGACGAGCAGCTGGTTTCGAAGTGCCTGCGTGAACTCAATAAGCGTGCCGACATCAGCTTTAAGGTCCCTCTGACGGAGGCGCACTGGGGCGATTACCTGCGCGATGACAGCAGCATCCTGAACCGAATGGACGCTGATCAGTACCAGGAGGCGATAGAGGGCCAGATTGCAGTCTGTCAGCAGATTTTTGTCAGGCCATTGTGTGTGCTGGCGGGCTCTGCTGGGACCGGGAAGACGACCGTTATTCGCTCATTGATTCATGCTGTTGAAAGAGTCCACGGCAGCGGCGCATCTTTTCAGCTTTTGGCCCCAACAGGTAAGGCCGCAGATCGCATCCGTGAAAAAACAGGTAAAGCTGCCTCAACCATCCACTCGTTTCTGGCTCAGCGTGGCTGGTTGAATGACAACCTGACTTTCAAGCGGCAGGGAGGTATGCGAGAGGAGGGTATCGAGACTTACATCGTCGATGAGTCCTCCATGCTCGACCTTACGTTGGTTGCCGCGTTATTCCGAGCCATCAATTGGAATTCTGTGAGGCGACTCATTCTGGTTGGTGATCCCAACCAGCTGCCACCAATAGGTCGCGGCAAGGTGTTTGCGGATTTGATCGATTGGCTAGGTAAGGACTATCCCGAGTGCCTGGGTACCCTGTGCACCAATGTTCGGCAAATGGAGAACCGTCTCCAGGAGACGGGCACCGGGATTATTGACCTAGCCTCGCTGTTCATTCTGCGTAACAGTGGTGGCGAGGTAGAGCTTCAGAAGGCCCATGCCGAACAGATACTTGTCCGAGTTCAAGAGGGAGGGAAGGTCGACGAGGATTTGCGGGTTATCTATTGGAGTGGCCAGCAAGATCTCGAGGTCAAGCTGGTGTCTAGTCTGCAGTCGGATATGCAAGCTGATACGGGTCTGACGCTGAATAACGAGAAGCCATATGAGCTATGGCGGGCAGCCTTCAAGAATAAGGAGGGGGTAGATCGCCCTGAGCAATCCCAGGTTATCTCGCCATATCGAGGTGAGTTTTTCGGTACTGATCATCTCAACGGGCTGCTGCAGATCGCCAGTAAGGGGCGGAGGCCGGATCCACATCGGTTGATTGATGGGGTAGCGCTGTTTGATAAGGTCATGCAAATTCGAAATCGTTCGCGCTCCAAGCCTCTGTGGGCCTGGGATACTCATGGACGCTCAAACAAACCTGTAGAGGTTTTCAACGGCGAGCTCGGGTTTGTCAAAGCACATGCGTTAGATGGTAAAAATGCGTTTGCTCGCTGGTTCCGGATTAAGCATTTTCAAGTCCTTTTTTCCCGTAAAGAGAGTTACTGGATAGGCTATGGCCGTTCTCTGGGTAAAACACCCGATGGAAAATGGATTGAGGATGAGAAGGTGGAGGATAACCTGGAGCTTGCCTACGCCATTTCAGTGCACAAGTCTCAAGGTAGCGAGTTTGAGCGTGTTTACTTTGTGCTGCCCAAAAGCAAGCAGGCTCTGCTTTCACCTGAGTTGCTCTATACCGGTCTGACGCGTGCCAAAAAACACTGCACGCTTCTGATCGAAGAAGACCTTTCCCCACTGCTGACTCTGCGCCGCCCTGAAGCATCGCATCTGGCTGTTATCAACTCCTCACTGTTTGACATGAGGCCTGTTTCGCAACTGCTCAGCAGAAAGCGGGACTGGTATGAAGAGGGCAAGATTCATCAGACGCTTGCCCAGTTCATGGTGCGATCAAAGTCAGAGGTCATCATCGCGAACATGCTGTTCGAGCGTGAGCTTCCCTTCGAGTATGAGCAGCCGCTGTACGCGAAAGATGGGACGTTTTACCTGCCTGACTTCCTGGTTCATTGCCAAGGGCAAACGTACATCTGGGAGCACTGGGGCATGATGACCGACGAGGGTTACCGCAATCATCGGGAAACCAAGCTTGGGTGGTACGAAAAGCATTTCCCAGGTCAGCTTATTGAAACATTCGAAGGGGCTGAACTGAGCATGGAAGCAGATAGGTTAATTCGGAAAATGCAGGGAGTTCCGGAGTGAGCATTCTGAATCCAGGCGACAAGGTCAGACTGAAAGCCAATCCGGCGCGGGTCGGTGTTTTGGGTAACGAAACCGATGGCCCTACACACCGACAGCGAGTGTTGGTTACGTTTCTCGATGGCAGCGAAGATTTCGTTCTGCCCTCGACGCTCGAAAAAGTAGAGAACAAGCCTTTACGCCCCTACGAATGCATTGAGCGGGGGCGATTCAGTGGCGAGGATGATCTGCGGGCGGCGATTACGTTTCACCGACTGAGTGGCAAGCTGGCCAACCTGATCTACAGCCTCAATACAACCAACACCCAGTTTTTGGCGTATCAGTTCAAGCCGGTGTTGCAGTTTCTCGATTCGCCCTGCAACGGCATTCTGATTGCGGATGAAGTGGGCCTGGGTAAAACCATTGAGGCAGGTTTGATCTGGACTGAGTTGCGCGCGCGATTGGATGCGAAGCGATTGTTGATCGTTTGCCCGGCAATGTTGAGGGAAAAGTGGCGTGACGAGCTGGCTAACCGTTTTGGCGTGCAGGCGGAGATGGTTGATGCGGGAGATTTACTGAAGAAGCTTCAAACAGTGCGGGAGCGACCACAGGATGGCTTCGCGGTAATCGCCAGCATGCAAGGGTTGCGCCCACCTCGTGGCTTCAATTCACCGGATCGAGTCAGTCAGCGCTCCGTTGCCAAATTGGCCAGGTTTCTCGAAGATGCAGAGGTGGACGAGCCGCTGCTGGATATGGTCGTGGTCGATGAGGCGCACTATCTGCGCAACAAAGGTACTCAGACCAACCTGTTGGGGCGATTACTTCGCCCGGTTGCCTCAAGTCTGGTCATGCTTTCGGCCACACCGATCCAACTACGCAGTTCGGACTTATTCAATCTGCTCAATCTGATCGATGAAGATGCCTTCCCCTACGAGGAGAGCTTTCGCTACAGCCTTGAGGCTAATGCTCCTATCGTAAGGTTGCGTGATCGCGTGTTGGCTGGGCCGATAACCCGAGCGGATTTCATCGAAGGACTGGATGAGGCGCTTGATGCGCGTTTTTTTGAGGATAACGAACAGATCACCTACCTGCGGGAGCATGCCCCTAGCAACAAGCGGTTGGCCGATCCCAAAGGGCGGGCAGAGCTGGCCGACCAGTTAGATCGAATCAACCCGCTCAGTAAAGTGGTGACCCGTACCTTGAAACGGGATGTGCACGAAGGACGAGTAGTACGTGCGCCATACGCGATTCGCGCAACCATGAGTGGTAGTGAGTCGGTTTTTTACGAGCAGGTCACCGAGGCGATTCGCGGGTATTGCGTCACGCATGCTGTTTCCACTGGCTTCATGCTGACTATTCCACAGCGACAGATGTCCAGCTGCATGGCGGCAGCCTGTCGAGCCTGGCAGAAAAAACATGCTGCTCTGGAGCAGGACGAACTTGAGGAGACCTTGTACGACTTACAGGGTGATCTACTAGAAGAAGAGGGGCCGCAGCCTGACGATATAGGGTCGCTACTCTCGGCGTTGGTGGACATAGCCCGAGAGGTGGGCGATTACGAAACGCTGAGGCGCAACGATAGCAAGTACGCTGAGCTGCTGAAGAACCTGCGCAGCTACTGGGCTGACAATCCAGGCAAGAAGGTCGTCTTATTTGCTTTCTACCGGCAGACTCTGGCCTACCTTGCCGAACGTTTGCGTGAAGATGGCTATGTCTCTGTATTAGTCCAGGGAGGCATGGATAAACAGGAGGCTTTGACGCGCTTTCGCGAACCTCAGGGCCCCAGCATTTTGTTGTCTTCCGAAGTGGCTTCAGAGGGGGTCGACTTACAGTTCTCCAGCTTGGTCATCAACTACGACTTACCTTGGAACCCGATGCGCATTGAGCAGCGAATAGGTCGAATTGACCGTATCGGCCAGGAAGCTGAGCGGATCATGATCTGGAATTTTATGTATGCCGACACCATCGACGAGCGAGTCTATGATCGCCTGCTGGATAGACTGGATATCTTCACGCGCGCATTGGGAAGTATGGAGGGGATTCTCGGGGAGCAGATTCGGGAGCTTACTCAAGATCTGCTTACCCATAAGCTGACTCCGGAGGAGGAGAGTCAGCGCATCAACCAGGCCAGCCTTGCGATTGAGAACACCAATCGGCAGCAAGAGGAGCTCGAGGCTCAGGCGACTCAGTTGATTGCGCATAGCGACTTTATCCAGAACAAGGTTCGGGCTGCCAAGGAGTTGGGCCGGTACATCCGGGGGGAGGATTTACTCAGCTATGCACGCGATTTTCTGACCGAGCACTACCCCGGCTCGCGCCTTGTGCCGACAGATCGAGTCCCGATGGAGTATGACCTTGAGCTTTCGGTGCAGGCCCGAGTCGAGTTCGCAGAGTTCGTAGACCTGTATCGTCTGCAGGGGCGAAGCCAACTGTTGAGTCAACGTGCTAAACCGTTGTTCTTCGAGAACTGCCAGAGAAATCCCTCAAATGTATTCGAGCGAGTAACGCAGGATCATCCACTGATTCGATTTGTCACCGAGCGTCTGCGCCAGGCAGGCAAAAGCACGGCAAAGTTCCCGGTTTCAGCGATCGATCTTGCAGCCTTTGAGGTGCATGGTTTTGAGCCTGGGGTGTATGTTTTTGGCGTTTACCGCTGGACCGTTTCCGGTACCCGCGATATCGAACGATTGGAATATGTTGTTCGGCCTTTTCAGGGTGACTGTTTTGTCGACGGGGAACAGGCAGAGCACCTCGTTAACACGGCAGCACTCTGTGGGTGTCAGTGGTTGAGTGTCGCCAATGAGTTGGACACCGAAGCTGCAGCTGCTTATTTCGATGCGTGCCGTGACCAGCTGGATGAGCGTTTTGATGACTTTCAAAGCGCCCAAGGCCGGGAGGATCGTGATCGGCTAAAGATGATGAAAAAGGCCCTTCAATCACATTTGGACAAGCAGGTAGAGCGACTCATAGCGACAATTCAATCGCACCGCTCTTCCGGTGAGGAACGACGCATGCGCATGATTCCAGCAGCCGAGGGGAAATTGAAAAAATTGCGCAACAGGATTCAAGAGCGCATTGCTGAGCTTGAGCTGAAGAGCGGCGGAAGCTCTGACAAAAATTTCGTGACAGGTGGTGTCATTCGGCTGCTTTGAGCGCAAGGGACTGACATATGCGCGTGACATTAGAAGAAAAATTCAAAGAGGCCTTCGCCAAGATAGGGCAAGAATTGCCTGCTAGACCTTTAACAACTCAATCGTCGGGGCGTAAGCCTGAGCGTGATGGGCGACACCAGCAGGCAGAAAACAAACTCTCCCGAGTTCAGGCACCGGCCGAAGTATTAACAGAACAGGCGCCAACGCCCCGACCAGGAGCTGCAGGGAAAAAGAAAAAGGTAGCGAAGACTAGGCCGCCTCTGTCGTCAAAGCGACCCAATGCAGCAGCTAAGCAAATGAGCATTGACCTGAGTGTTTACCGCCAAGGCGTCAATCCTCGAGAGACCAGAACAGTCGGGACCAGCCCTGATTCCCATTATGAAATATCACTTAGTGCTGATTCTGCACCGTGCTGGAGTCACTCTGATGGATCGAGCGTATTGGAGTTGTTGAAACTTGAGCTAACGGGGCAACAGGTTCAGCCGACACCGAAGGAGGGAATTACTGCTCAGGAGGATCGAGTTTTGGTCCTCGGCCTGGATTTCGGTAGCTCCAGTGTGAAGGCGGTTATCGGTGACAGCGCTTTGGAAAAGGCATTTGCTGTGCCATTTCGCAATGCTCCTGGATTGCCGAGCTTTTTGCTGCCGTGCCGGGTTTACAAAGAAGGAGAAGCGTTTTCGCTTGAGGCTGGGGGGCGAGCATTGGCTGATCTCAAGTTGGCTTTCCTTGCCCACCCCTCTGTCGCTACGTACCAGCGGCGAGTTGTGGCGTTTCTTGCTCTAGTCATTCGAAGAGCGCGTGCCTGGCTATTTAGCGAAAAGGAAGCAGTTTACCGCTCGAGCAATATTGTCTGGCGAATGGCATTGGGATTCCCTACGGCCAACCACTTGGATCCTGAACAAACGAAGGGATATAGGCTATTGGGTACGGCGGCCTGGATACTGGCCGGACGCTCAGAAGAAAAGATTGAGGACGTTGGGGTTACCGCTGCCATATTCCGTGCAGAGGCGCTTGATGCGGGTGAGCTCCCGTCCGATCAGGAGGATGTGGAGCTTTCTGTCGTTCCAGAAATCGCTGCGCAGATCTACGGCTACGTCGCATCGGAGCGTTTTGATCACAAGGCTGCCAACAACTTCATGATGGTGGACGTAGGCGCGGGGACGGTAGATGCTTCGCTTTTTCATGTTAAGCGCGGGCGCGGTAAATGGGACTTCGAGTTTTATACCGCGACAGTTGAGCCACTTGGCGCGGTCAACCTGCATCGAAATCGTCTGGACTGGTGGGTTCGTGCCATTGAGGAGCGCGCATCTAATCGCGAAGATCTTTTGGAGGCGATTACAGCTGCAAGAAAGGTGACAGATGGCGAGGAAGGCATACCAGAACAGCTTGAAGCTTATTTCTCTGCAGCCAAGGTCCGGTTTTCCGATCCTCGTCAACATTCAGATCGGCAGTTTTACGGGAAGGTGTTTACGCAAGTGGGGCACGAGACCTACTGGAAGGCCTCACGAGGCCACCTTACGCGGCAGCAGCTGACAGATCTCCCTGTTTATCTCTGCGGGGGAGGCAGCCGTATGCCGTTCTACGGTCGGTTGAGAGAGACGTTGAACAACCATCCCAGCCTGTACGAGTGGATGAGAGTGAAAGTCAGGCCGCTGACGTTGCCCAAGCGGCTTGAGGCTCCCGGACTTGCGAAAAATGATTTCGACCGTTTGTCAGTGGCTTACGGCTTGAGCTTCCTTAATCTGGGGAAGGTTTTGAAATCGGTACCTAAGTCAGTGATTCCGGTTACCGTTTCAGACAGCTGGCGAGATAACTACATCGATAAGTAGGGAATATGGCGCCGCGCATGTCGTGGCATTTCGGCATCGGAAAGAAACGGTCTACTGAGCTCCAGTAGGGGGCTTGGGGCTGATTGAAAGAATCCACTCCAGCTTCTCGCCAAACAAGCGCCAGGCCTCGGTTTTCTCTTTTGCGTAGTCGTGGTGCAGGTAATGTCTGCGTACTTTGGAGCCGCCCAGCAGGTGGTTCTGGCAGCGGTCGATGATTTCCAGTGTTACACCCAGTTCCTGCATCATGGTCGCGCCGGTGCGGCGTAGATCATGTGGCGTCCATTCCCCTTTGGCTCCCTTGCTCAGCACCAGTGAGTCGTCATGATGCCGGCCCGCCAGAGGCTTGCTGCGGTTCTTGAATCGGCACTGTCGGTCTCCGATGAGCTTGCTGACAGTCTTGGTGTCGACGTGGCTTTTGTTGTCTTTGCTAGGGAAGCAGAACGGTGTATTGCCGGTTTCATTCTGCAGACGTTTGAACTGCGTGATGGAAAACGCTGACAGGAACACATGGTGATACTGGCGCTTACCTTTATGGCCTTTGGTGGCCTCGGCCGGGATGAACCAGGTGCCTTTCTCCAGGTCCACGTGCCGCCACTCAGCCTTGAGCAGTTCTCCAATACGACACAGGGTGCTCAGGCAGATCCACAGGGCGCATTGGACGCGCGTATTGACCGGACGAATCCCTGAATACTTTTGGCCGGCGGGTAGGGCTTCGTAGTCTTTCTCCAGGCGTTCGAGGATGGCGCTCAGCTCACGAATTTCGTCTGGTGAGAGCAGTCGGTCCCGCTGTTCTTCGTAGTCATGGTCGAGCAGCTTGTTGACGTCTATCAGGTCGGCTGGATTGCCGTCAGCCATCAGCCCCCGCCATGGCTTGCGTTTCTCGGCCCAGCGCAGCGTCTGACCGATGTCCTTGCTGCGGATGACGACGGTACGGTTCAGGCCGCGGGATTTGACCGAGCGCAGGACGGCGATTCAAACAGCTATGCGGCCAGAGGCTTAAGCCATCAAGTCAAGGCCCGCTATCCTATGCACTAAAGCAGTCGATCTGACACGGTATTCAGCACAAGGCTGCGGTAATTGCTTTCCAGTTGTATTTATTCTTGACCTTGTCGAATGACATGACTGCCATTCCTGCCACTTGGGTGCCAGGTTGAATGCCAGATATTAGGGCTGCTGGAACAAAGATCTCTCTGTTGACAAATCCGAAGCCTTTTTCACTGACTGTCAGCGGGCCGCTGAAGGTGCGGATGTCGGCGGAGCTGAATTCCTGAACGATTTCTGCGGCAATGACTTCCTTTTCCTCTGCGTCCATATCGCAGAGAACCCTCACGAAGGTTCCCGGTCGCGGAATTTGCCGTCCCGGGAAAACGGCCTTGCGCGCAGAGATGACAAGATCTCTCGCGATGTAAATGTTCGCACCTTTGTTGGAGGCGTGCACGGACTGCAGTACGCCCTGGTAGTAGCCAGGCCTGGAGATGGTATAGAGGTTGGCGTTATCAGCGAGCCTCTTCACCACGGCATCGAAATCACTGGAATCAATCGCAGCGTCATACCATGAGTAGGATGTCAGCTTTACGATATTGTCCTTGGGCGTCCAGTTGTTCTGATTATAGATTGCCATCAGTTTGACTAAGGCTTTTGAGGCGTTCTCGTAAGCCCCTGCTTCCGCGAGGCGCTCGGCAAGTTCGACCAGCCCCGGAATGCTGAATTTTGGATCAAGGGCATAGGTCAGGCCGGAGGCGATCAGGCAGATCGCTTTTTCCGGCTCGTCCGCATAGGTCTTGGCCAGGCCGAACCAAGCCCAGGGTTCTCGACGCTTCTTTTTCAGGACGGCCAAGTAGGAGTCTCTGGCGCGGGAGAATTCACCTACAGTGAAGTATATTCGTGCCTTGTCCCACTCAAGCCACACTTTGCGCTCTGTCGAATCCTCCGCATAGGCCTCTGCATACTTTAGAAACCCAGTGACTCGATTTGCAGGCATTGGGCTGCTAGCACCCTTTACGAGAAGGCCGGCCGCGACCATACGGGCCAGTTTCATGACCACGCTGGGGGACTCACCTTTCTCCGAAACGAACGGCTGGTGATCACCTGGCGTAAAAAGCTTGCTTCCACTATGCAAGATAAATGTGCAGAGTGGCTCGCAGAACTTCCCAGTTTCGCCAAACAGATTCCATAGCCTGAAATCGATATTTTCACTGGGAAGCGCGAGCTGAAGAGTTGCGATCCGTGAGGCCCACAGGTCGATCTTCGCCTGCTCGTGAGGTAGAGGAGCCTTGTTTTCACGGGATTTTATGGGCTCGAGCAAAGGCTTGAGCGCTGCGTAATTCACCCAGAACAGTGAGGTTTTCAGGAACTCATTGCTGGGTTCAATTTCCAGGGCTTTAAAGCCGACCTGCCAGGCGCCTTCGAAGTCATGGCGTGATTTATGTTCACGAATTTCATCGAAAACACTCATGCTGAGGCCACCAAAGCTTCTTCTAGACGTTTAATTACGCCCTCGGAAGATGCTTTCAGAATACGCACCGAGCTGATCATACCTTCCTTGTCGCAATCTACCTGAGTCTCGACGGATTCATTGTCAATGGCCAGCGTCAGTTGCAGTCGATAGTTCGACTCCTTTGCCTCCATCAGGCTAAAGCCCAGCGTACTGATCTGCTCCTGCAAGGCATCAAGTGCTTGCGCCAGGGGTTCACTCTGCGGCCTAAAAGGCTGGCACAACAGAGTGCTGATGGCATCCTGCCCAGGCTGGCTGCCATCGGCAAAAACCAGATTGCTGACGGCAAACTTCTTGTCGTAATGCAGCTTTAGCCGCACGCTGGCTGTCGAGTGCCGGTGGGTAAGCCCCATAACGACCTGGTAGCTGTGCTCGCTCCAGTCCGCAATGCTCCAGTCGGAGTCTGACAGCCGCTCATGCAATGTCAGGAAGAGTGGAAGTAGCTCCATGTTGGAGAACCCTGACGGGGGGCTCAGCCGGGCTTCCTGCTCCGTAGGCTGCCGGGTTGTGTCGTAAAACAGACCCCGCCTATGTGGAAGGGGGGCTATCTTCAAGTCATGGGCGCGGCTTATATAGGCGTTACTCAGCGGCGTGAGGGCAGGCATCTGACGAATGACGCATTGCTCATCCGCCAGCACGGTTGCTGTGTACAACCAACGGAAATAGTCAGCGTTATTGGCCGTTGTACTCGAGGCACTGCGCGCCGCGTTGACCCAGACACTGGGCCAGCGCCTGCCCTGAGCACGATGCAGGGTCATCGCATGTGCAGGGCGAATGAGTGCGGCGGATAGATAGCCTTGACCCTGCAGGATCTGATATTCGAGCCGGTCGTACTCGGCTCTTGCCTCCTTGTAGTCCGGACTTTGCTTATCCGGAAGCGTGGCTTTCAGCGGCTGTAGTAATGGCCTGGCCAGCTGCCTTGCCAATACCTGCAGCGCCAGGTATTGCTCGCTGGCTAGCTCTGGGCGATCTGCCTCGAAGTAGTCCATCAGATAGCGGAAGCGCACCTCACCCCGCCCGGGCAGGCGGCAAATGGCGCATTGGAAGCACAAACGGATGGCCTCCTTGCGGCCACGCAGCTCGACAAAGTGGGTTTCAACTGCCTCGTCAACCGAATCGACCAGAGCTATGTCGCCGGAGCTTATCCAGCGCAGTGCCTCAAGGCTCAAAGATTCCTCTGTCGATGCAAGGATGGGCGTGCGGTTGTAGAAGTCGATTCGGTCACCCGCAGCCAGTCGTGTTGGGCTGGCGTGCCCCAGAACTCTGCGTTTTACCGCCGCATTGAGCTTACTGTTCTGCTCATGGGTGGCGCAGATCAGAATGGACTCGGCTCTTACATTGCGGACATCAGGCGTCCAGTTCTTGGCATTTCCGGGATCGAGAATTTCAAGGTGCTTACCCGAGAGGCGTGGCAGCCTGTTGAAGCCGTTCTTGTTCAGGCTGTCGGCTAGGTGTGCCTGCATGTGTTTGAGCGCATCATCATCTTCCATGACGATCTGCTCGGTTAGCGCGTAGTGATCAATTGCCAGCCCCAGTTGCTCCAACATGGTGCCGCTGACTAGGCTGCGCTGCAGGGAGCCTCTGGGCATCTGATAAGGGTCGCCGATGATCACAAAGGGCGTCTTGGTTTTGGCGATGACTGAAAGAAAATCATGCAGTAGTCGACCAGACCCATAGCGCCTGTCACCGACCTCAAACTCTTCATCGCTAAGCAGATGAGCATCCACTAGAACCGGGATTCTACCCTCTAAGAATAGCTCGTCCCTGATCTCGTGAATGCCGATCTTGCGGTCGTCTTGCTTCTCGAAGCGCTTGGGCTGATGGGTATACAACCAACTATAGATAGAGGTCGGCTGCGCTAAAAGATTCTGGTAAGTCGAGGAGATCCGCACACTGGGCGTCAGCAGTAACAGCTCCCGTCTGGCTTCACCCATAGCATCCACCAGATGAGGAAACAGGTAGCGCTTTCCGGTCGAGGCCATGCCCGTGATGCGAAATACCCCGGTACAGTTTTGCAGCCAGCTTCGAAAGTCATGCAGTACCTCGTTTTGCCGTGTGGTCAATCGGCAAACGGCATTTGCACGAGTATGCGAATGGCCCAGCTCTCTGGTTGTGGGCATGCCGGCAGGTACAAAAAACTCAAGCCCAAGTTTGTCTACGATATCTTCAGTATTCTCGGGCGAGAGCCTGATTTCCCTGCTGACAATTGCGTCAAGATCCCTGATGACGGATCGCGTATCGCTTATATGGAACCAGGGCTTGATCGAGCCCGGCAACTGTTGCCGATCGAACTCGATCTTACCCTGAAAGGCTACCAGTGCCGCCGTGTGCCGCCAGTTGCATACAGGGTTAAGTTCCGCCAGGTTGCGGCTCAGAAAGTCGAGCATGGCGCTTTTGTTGAGGCGCAGTTGTCGCAGCGGATTAATACTCGCGCCACCCTTAACCGTCACGCTGTCGCCCGTTTCGGCGCTGCTAATCAGCCACGGCCCTTCTTCGGAAAACTGCAGAGCTCCGCTGAACTCCTTGAAGTCGATGATGATCAGTGCGTTGGGCTTGATCACCATCGCATCCAGTTCGCGGCTGCCCACAAAAAAATTACCGAGCAGGTACCAGTCCTGCCCAGTGGCTATGCAATGCTGTTGCAGCGCGTCAAACAAGTCGTTGAAGGCTCGGTTCTCGTGGGTATGCTCGAAAGGCCTGCCACGGAATGCTTTTAATGCCATCGTTGATACTCCATATGCGATGGTTGAGCGCTTCAATCGCTCGACTTGACGCCGGTTACTGGTTGATGTTGATTTCAGCGATGGTAGCGCGGGGCTCTGATCCAGTAACCAGCGGCGGGCACTGGGCTAGGATGGCCAGTTCTTCAACTTCTTCGTGCTTGAGGGGGAACCGGATATGGCCGAGGAAGTCGACCGCGGCCGGTGCCATACTGGCGGTGACTGCCAAGGCTTGACCGATGACATCCTTGCGGGTGACCGCCTTGATTTCTATTTGGCGCAAAGGTGACAGAACCTTGACTGTCGACTCCTGACGCTGGCGGTTATACCCGGCCGGGTGCATGGCTCAGTTCCTTCTTGAATGCCGTGTTGCGCAGAAGCATATTTAAGCACATCCCGTATTTCTTGTGCATTCTGGGTGTTGCCTTTTTGTGTGGCTGCCTGTTTCACGAATACTGAGACGTTTACTGGCAAATGGCATGCACTTTGGAGTGCGTTAAGCCTTGACCTTAAAACGGCATTATGGGGTCAGCATGATGATAGGGTGTTGATCCTGATCGCTGATTGCTTTCAGGTAATTCGGCCCACTGATCTCTCTGCTTTTGAGGTGTTCGAGCAGCAGCGGTTGGGTCATTGCAGCATCGGTCATCTCGCGTAGACCCTGCATGACCTGCGCTGCTTTGGCTTGGTTGGACTTGAATAGGTGCAGGTCATCCTGCTGCGCGTCGTGTTCTGCTTCAGTCATTCTTGCCGCAAGTTGTGTAGCGCTGAGCGGGTCAAAAAGGTCGCTATAGTTATCGGCAATAACGTTGGATGCATGCTGAGCGGCGCTCATCTCGTTGGCTTGTAGCAGGCACTGAATGCGAGCGGCATTACACATTGCCAGCGCGCTGGTCATTTTATTGAACCAGTCGTAGTGGAAGCTGTGCTGGGTCAGGTGATGGCCGATCTCGCTTCTTAGGAAGCCGCTTTCCATGGCGAGCTGGCTTTCAATGGTCAGCCACTCCAGAGTGGGACTGCGCAAAAATACGGCCTGCTCCGCTCGCTCAAACAACACGTAGATATTGGCGAACCTAAGCCTCAGGTGTTTTTCAGCCAGCTCTTGGAAGTGCTTATCCATTTGGTTGGATAGCTGAGCGACTGCGCTTTCAAGCCCTTTGAGCTTTTGATTGATCACTATAAAGCCCAACACGCTTACCCCGAGCCCGGTGGCGGCAAGGCCGATGTTGGCGTACTGCAGTATCTGTAGCCCTTCAACCATGGTTTTGAGTTGGTGCAACTGGACGTTGGCGTAACCAGAGGAAGCCAGCTCCAGGGCGTTCAATGGGGAAAGCGGTAAAAGACTGGCGTTGCTGAGAAGCTTCTGAGCAACGCCGGTTTCCTGAACGTGGCTGAGAATCTGACCGGACATACTGTCCTTGAGAAGCGTACCGATTCGCACGATGCTGCCATCGGCGATACCGCTGGCATACTTCGCCGGCACCTCAAACAGGATCTGCTCAACCATGGCGCAGCTCTCTGATCAGGCTGTCTGCGGTGCTTTCCAGCATTTTGGTCATGCCCATCGCCAAGGACTGCTCTTTTTTGCTGAAGTGGACTTTCTTGATGATCTGTTTGTCGACCTTAGCCTTCAGGCGGCTGCGGGCATTGCGCTTGATGCTCTTGAAGCGCAGTAGGGCAACCAGGAAAAGGATAGCCAGGACTATCAAGCCTGCGACTATGTTGCGTGTGACGAGCACCGTTGTAGTGACGCCCAGAAAACCCAACAGACCTCCTACTGAAACACTGGCTGTAGAAAAGGCGACAACCGCTGGGATAGTTGCTGCAGCAACACCGGTTGAAATGGCTGCAGTGGCGACATCAAGCAGTGTGCCCTTGCTGCTATGCGCGTCCAGAGATGGAGCGAGATCTTCCTCTGGGATTGCTCTCGCTACCACTGATTGAAGGTCTTGCTCGGCTGCCGCTCTCAGTTCCTTTGCCTTGGTGTGGCACCACGCGGTAAACAGCGGCTGAATAGTGTTGCGCAGATATCTGCCGGAAAAGAGTGCATCCCAAAAACTGATTTGGTCGATTTTGGCGTGCAATTCGCTTTGGAACTGCCGCGACTCGACTTCGAGGAGCTGCTGTGTTGTCAGCGTCCAGCGGTCCTTCCAACTCAAAATCATTCGGCGGGCTTCTATCTTTTCGAGTTTGTCCATGCGCAGCTGAAATCCTTGGTATTTGACTCGTGCGGCTGAATAGGTATGCCCTGCCGAATCTGAGTCGGTGGGTGAGAAATATAATTCGGCGGCGCTGGAAGAGCTATAAGCAGGAATAGTTTCTTCTGACCTTATAGCGCCAATGCATAGCCATCATCCTAATCCTCTGCAATCGGCGGATAAATAGACAGGGGCTCCTCTTCGCTGCTGTCATACTCGCGCGATTGGAGGAAAGCCCGGAAGTGGGGCGTCCATTTCTAAATCTGCTAGAGCAGCGTGAGCTCATCATCGAGCCTGGTGGCTCAGGTTACGTCGTGCTCGACCGGTATCAGCGTGCTGACGATACTGCTTATGTCTGGGCCTTTCGCCACTCAAATGAAGCTGGCTACTGAGGCTGAGCAGTAGCTACCGGAGCTTCGCTAAGGATCGACTTCAGCTTCTCGCCCAGCAACCGCCAGGCCTCAGTTTTTTCTTTGGCTTAATCGTGGTGCAGGTAATGCCGGCGTACCTTTGACCCGCCCAACAGGTGGTTCTGGCATCGATCGATGATCTCCAGCGTGACACCGAGCTCCTGCATCATGGTTGCACCTGTGCGACGCAGGTCGTGCGGTGTCCATTCGCCCTTTACACCCTTGCTCAGTACCAATGAGTCGTCATGATGTCTGCCAGCCAGAGGCTTGCTGCGGTTCTTGAATCGACACTGCCGGTCTCCGATGAGCTTGCTGATAGTCTTGGTGTCGACGTGGCTTTGGTTGTTCTTGCTGGGGAAACAGAACGGTGTATCGCCGGTTTCTTTCTGCAGGCGTTTGAACTGCGCGATGGAAAACGCTGACAGAAACACATGGTGATCCTGGCGTTTGCCTTTATGGCCTTTGGTGGCTTCGGCAGGGATGTACCAAGTGCCTTTCTCCAGATCGACGAAGCGCCACTCGGCCTTGAGCAGTTCGCCGATGCGGCAGAGGGTGCTCAGGCATATCCACAGAGCGCACTGGACTCGCGTGTTAACCGGTCGAATGCCCGAATACTTTTGGCCGGTGGGTAGGGCTTCGTAGTCTTTCTCCAGGCGTTCGAGGATGTCACGCAGCTCTCGAATCTCATCAGGGGAGAGGCGGCGGTCACGCTGTTCTTCGTAGTCATGGTCGAGCAGCTTGTTGACGTCTATCAGGTCGGCGGGGTTGCCGTCGGCCATCAGGCCACGCCAGGGTTTACGTTTCTCGGCCCAGCGCAGCATCTGGCCAATGTCCTTGCTGCGGATGACGACAGTGCGATTAAGGCCGCGAGACTTGATTGAGCGTAGGACGGCGAGCAGATCCTTCTCGGTCAGGCCGCGAAGCGGCTTCTTGCCAATGAGCGGTAGGACGTCCTTCTTGAAGCTGCGGATCAGTTCGGCATTGCCGTCCTGGCGGGAGACGCCGTCACGTATCCACTCATCAAACAGATCGGCCACTGTCTTGTTCTCGGCGGCTTGGCGTTCAGCCTCGGCAATGGTCGCGGCGATTGCAGCTTGAGCTTCGATCTTGGCGGCTTTGCGGGCTGCAGTTGGATCAATCCCTTTCGATGCCGTGGCTTTTACCTCATCACGCTCAGCGCGAATCTGAGCCAGAGACTTTTTCGGCCAGCTGCCCAAGCGATGATCGCGTTTGACGCCATCCAGTTTGAACTCATAGCGGAACAGGACGGTAACGCCGCGAACGCCAGCGCGGACTTTGGCGACCAGGCCGCCGTCCTCGCGAAGCGTCTTGCCATCGTCGGATTCGGTTAGCGCCTCCAACTGTTTCGCTGTCAGCTTCGCCACACTCTACCCCTTGTCTGATTCGGTTGGCTTAGAATTTTGCCCCACTTTTGCCCCACCGAATCGCTTGGCTGGTGGTGGACGGCTTTGGACGCTATGGGATGCAAGAGTAGCCTGTAAGCCTCGTGTTTACTATGGTTAAGGCTGTCCGGTAGTGTCCGATAAGGTCTAGGGATATCCGCCAAATAAGCGCATGGGGTGCAAGGGGTCGAGTGTTCGAATCACTCCGTCCCGACCATATTGTTGAATGACTAAGCCCAATCGGAAACGGTTGGGCTTTTTCATGCGCGCGATTTGGAAGCAGTGGTTTCAGTCGAACCTCAGCGGGATCACAGAGGCTCGGTAGCAGGAGCCCTGGCTCGCGACCCGCCTTGCCGCGATCTATCGACGGTTGCCGCCATGCTCTTCATGACGCTCCATCACCTCCAGCAGTTCCCTGAACGTATCTTCCATATGCTCGCCGGCCTTATAGCGGACCAACGCCTGGCCTGAGCTATCGTTCGCTACCACGCTGGGGCGTTCCACGAAGGTGCCGATAAGCTCATAGGCTTCATCGAGGATCGCCACGAGCGGTACCGAGATGCGTTCCAGCCCCAGCGCAGTGCGATAGTTGTTTTCCGCGCGGCCCTTGGAGACGATCGCCAGTTCGATGTTCGGCTGTACCTGGCGCATGAAGTCCATGACGGCCAGGTTGATCTGACAGTCCGGGCACCAGATCTCGGCCGCGACCAGAAGGTGATAGCGGCCGGTCAGATTCGCGAGTCTGTCCAGGCTGGCGCTGGAAAAAGTGTCGGCTTGGCCAGTTTTTTCCACGAACGCCTTCGCGGCGGTTCGCTCGGGGGCGAGCCCATCCTGTACGAAGGCGTCGTAGCGTCTGCCCGTTTCGAAGATGTCCCGGTACAGGCTCATCGGCTGCTCCTGAAAACTACATTCAATGTCCTATCACTGACTAATCAGTGCAGGCAACCCCAGTGGCCCGGGGGAACCTGCCAAGAACCCCCTGGGTTAGCCGAGGCGTCGCGCGTCCCGACGCACAGCCTGGGGCGGCACTCCGAACCCGCGCATGAACACCTCACGCATGTGGCGACGATCCCGGAAGCCCGTTTCCCTGGCCACCGTGTCGAGATTATGCCGGCTCTGCTCGATCATCAAGCGGGCCGCCTCCAGCCGGAGGCTTTCCACGGCCTTGGCTGGGGATTGGCCGGTTTCGGCCGTAAATACCCGGGTGAACTGGCGGGGGCTGAGATGAGCCACGTCGGCCAGTTCCTCCACGCTCAGGGGACGGCCCAGGTGTGTCCTGGCGTAATTCAGCGCGCTCTGGATGCGGTCGGACCTCGGCGTGAGCGTGAGCAGCTCGGAGTGTTGGGACTGCCCACCGGAGCGGTATTGATGCATCACCAGCTTATGGGCCACTGAACGTGTCAGCTCACTGCCAAGGTCTTTCTCGACCATGCCCAGCGCCATGTCCAGACCGGCGGTCATGCCGGCCGAACTCCACACCGGGCCGTCGACAATGTAGATCCGGTCTTCTTCTACCTCGATGGTGGGATATCGTTCGCGCATGGCCGTGGCGTAGGCCCAATGGGTAGTGGCGCGGCGATTATCCAGCACGCCCGCGGCGGCGAGCACGAAGGTGCCAGTACATACTCCGGCGGTGCGCCATGCGCCCTCGGCGAACCCGCGCACGGCCCGTAGCACTGCATCCTCTGGCGGGGCGAGCGGGGTAAGGGTGCCTGTCACCATCCAGGTCTCGGCCAAGCCTGGCGAGCCTAGGGGCAGGGTGTCCACGGACATTCCCAGAGAGGACCTGACCATGCCTCCCGCTACAGAAAAGTTCTGGATGCGGTAGACCGTTTCCCCGGCGACCATGTTGGCAAATTCAAACACAGCCTGGGTCGCCAGGGACATGACCTGGAATCCATCGGTAAGTAGATAGCCCACTCTATGCATGCGGCCTCCGGGCAGCGTCGATGTCCTGAAACCATACCCTATACGTCATTTGTGTCGTAGAGGCTGGAGCGCATGATGGCCTCAGTTTCCATTGAAAAGGAATTGACAGCATGGCTTACGCTCAACTTGGCACCGCGCTTATCACCGGCGCTTCGTCCGGCATCGGTGCGCTTTACGCAGACCGCCTGGCCCGCCGAGGCTATGACCTGGTGCTGGTCGCTCGCAATAGAGAACGGCTCAATGACCTGGCCAATCGGCTGACCTCCGAAACCCAACGCAACATCGAGGTATTTCCCGCCGACCTTGCCCAGGCCAGGGACCTCGCCCGGGTAGAGGGCAAGCTGCGCGAAGACGCCAGCCTCAGCCTCCTGGTAAACAATGCGGGGCTCGGCACCCATACGCCGCTACTGCAAAGTGATGTGGAGCGAATGACGACCATGATCGGCGTGAACGTGACTGCCCTGACCAGGCTCACCTATGCCGCCGTGCCCGGCTTCGTGGCCCGCGGCCAGGGCGGGATCATCAATATTTCTTCCATCGTCAGCCTGGCGCCAGAGCTGCTCAACGGGGTGTACGGCGCCAGCAAGGCGTACGTCACGGCTTTCACCCAGTCGTTGAGCAAAGAGCTGGCGGCGCAGGGCATCAAGGTACAGGCCGTGCTGCCGGGGGCGACAGCCACCGACTTCTGGGCCACTGGCGGCTTGCCCCTGGAAAACCTGGACCCCTCCATCGTGATGGCCGCGCCTGACCTGGTCGATGCTGCCCTGCAAGACTTCGATGCAGGCACCCTGATCTCCATTCCATCGATGCATGACCTGGGCCACTTCCAGCGGTTCGAAGCCAGCCGTCAGGCCATGTTCGACCACCTTTCCAATCACCGCCTGGCACCGCGCTACAACGCGGCCTGACTTTGCCTACCCTAGGACAGCGATCATGAAACTGAGCGATAACACGATATTCATCACCGGCGGCACCTCCGGTATCGGCCGCGCCTTGGCCGAGGCCTTCCACCAGCGGGGCAACCAGGTAATCATCGCCGGGCGCCGCCAGGCACTACTGGACGAAGTGGCCCGGGCGAATCCGGGCATGGATACCGTGCAGTTGGACATCAATGATCCTGAGCAGGTCAGGGCAGTGGCGGCGCAGGTGATTCTTCGTCACCCCTCGCTCAACGTAGTGATCAACAACGCCGGCATCATGCCCTTCGATGACGCCGGTGCCGGTAGTCTGAATGACGAGCAGGCCGTCGGCCTGGTACAGACCAACCTGCTCGGGCCGGTGAGGGTCAGCGCAGCCTTCGTTGAGCACTTGAAGGCTCAGCCGCAGGCTTACATCATCAACAACAGCTCCGTGCTGGCGTATCTGCCGCTGGCAGTGACCGCCCTCTACTCGGCGACCAAGGCCGCGCTCCATTCCTATTCGCTGTCCCAGCGCTTCATGCTGCGGGACACCTCCGTCCGGGTGTTGGAAGTAGCGCCACCATGGGTGGACACCGACCTGATCCACAAAAGCGGTGACGCCCGGGCCATGCCTCTGGATGACTTCATTCGTGAAACCCTGGAAAAGCTCGAAACCGCTACCACCGAGGTATTGGTGGACCGCGTCTTGCCTCTTCGCGCCAACCAGGGTGCCAACGAGCACGCCCTGATCGAGCAGTTCAATCTGTCCCTGATCGCCAACCCTATTCCTGTGGCCTGAAGGCCATCAATCAAAGGACGCCTAGCATGAGCCGCATCGCTCCGCTTACCCTGGAACAAGCCCCTGCCGCAGCCCATACCGCACTGCAAGGAATACACAAGGGACTTGGCTTCATACCTAATGCCTTTGCCACCCTGGCACACTCGCCGGCCGCGCTTGGAGGCTACCTAGCGCTGTCCCAGGCGTTGAACAGAAACAGCCTGACCGCTGCCGAGCGGGAGATTGCCGCCCTCGCGGCCTCACAAGTCAACGGTTGCGATTATTGCATCGCGGCTCATAGTTTCTTCGGCGCCAAGCTGGGACTCGATGACCAGGCCCTGGCAGGCGCACGGGCGGGTACACAGGGCGCAGTCGCTGCCCTGGCCAGGGCGGTCACCCTTAGCCGTGGGCAATTGAGCGATGAGCAGTTGGCAACGGCCAGGGAAGGCGGGCTCGACGATGGGAAAATAATCGACGTCATCGCTCAGGTCGCTTTGCTGACGTTCACCAATTATCTGAACAACGTGGCGCAGACGACCATCGATTTTCCGCCCTGCGCCTGAGTTCAGGAAGCCCCGCTGACCTGCCGCTTACCCCTGGCAGACCAGCGGGTACCCGGTAGCAGATAGATTGCACTCCCAGGTCATTAAGAAGTCTTCGAGTATGAAATACAATTGGAATTGTCCTAGCGCCCTGCCTGGGCTATCGTTGCGGGAGTGATACAAAAACACTCAACCAAAGTTCCACTCCCAGGACAGCTTGATGATACGGATAGGCCAAGCTGAAATATCGGTCGAGGGGCGACAGGCGTATCTTGAGGGAGTGCCGGTTCCCATCAGCGGCCGGGCTTTCGATATCCTTCGCATCCTTATGGATAACCCGAACCAACTTGTGACCAAACAGGCACTACTGGAAGCGGTATGGCCCGGGCTCTATGTGGAAGAAAACAATGTCCACGTGCAAATATCCTACCTTCGCCGGTTATTGAAGGCTGACAAGAGCCAACTCGAGACCATACCGAGGCGGGGATATCGCTTGAACCTGACGGTCGGGCCACAGGTCGGTGCGCCAAGCAGCGAAGCGTTGAGCTGGAACAGCGCTGAAAACGGACAGCCCATTATTTACATTGTGGACGACGACCCAAGCGTGCGTGATGCACTCTTACGTCAATGCCGTGTCCACGGGCTGTCAGCCCTCGCCCTGGACAGCGCCGAGGCGTTCCTTGAGCGATGCGATTTCAACAACCCTGGCTGTCTGTTGCTGGACATCAATCTCAAGCAAGCCAGCGGCCTCGATCTCCAGGCGGAGTTGGCCCAGCGCCAGGCGCCGTTTCCCATTGTCTTCATCACCGGCTTCGGAACCATTGAAATAGCGGTCAGGGCCATGAAGAACGGGGCGCAAACCCTGCTCGTCAAGCCCTTCGATTCCACGCAGTTGCTCGGCAGCCTACGGGAAGCCCTGGGCCAGGCCATGCTGCGTTTCGAAGCCAGGCGCCATACGGAGGAAGCGAGCCGTCGCTTCGGCAGGCTGAGTGTCCGCGAGAGCGAAGTGTTCGACGCGCTGCTGTCCGGTGCGCAGAGCAAGGCCATTGCCAGGCAGCTCAACCTGAGCGAAGTGACGATCAAGGTCCACAAGAAAAACATATTCAGCAAGCTGGAATTGGGTTCCATGGCCGATCTGTTCCATCTTGGCCAGCGCCTTGGTCGAGCGATGATACCGCCGGTGGCCGCCCCCGCCGCGGTCTAGCCAGGGGGCTGGCGCCCGGCGACCGCGCCCTGTATGGACGCCAGCAGTTCCTCGGCGGTAAAGGGCTTGCGTAGGCAGTGGTAGGCGCCCTGGGTGCTGGCTTCGTCCAGCGAAGGTTGGTCCCAGAATGCCGACATGCAGATCACCGCCGGCGAGCTACCACCCTCATTCAACAGACGTTGCACCTGTGTGCCTTGCAGGCCGCCCATCCGCAAATCCATCACGATACAGTCGAAAGCGTCGATGTCAGGGCTGGCGAGCAGCGCCTCGCCGGAAGCAAAGCTGGTTGGGCGATACCCAGCGGCCTTCAGCAGATTCATCAAGCTCTTGCGCACTGAGAGGTCATCGTCGACCACGCCTACACTCAACATTGTTATCATCCCGGCTCACAGCCGCCGCTCAATACAAAGCCAGGGCCCTTGGAGCGAATCCCGGGCATGTTCGGCGTCGCCGATATAAGTTGGCCGTACCACTCCACGGCACGCTTGCCGGGTTCACTTGAATCAGCGGTGCGCCTGGCGAAAAGGCTGATATCCGCTAATGCCCAGTGTCCGGGAAAGGTGTCAGGCGAAGGCTGGCAGGCTGAACTTAAAATAATGCAAACGCGCGGTTTCAGACAATTATCCCTAGGGATAGGTAAAGGCCTTTTTTTGTCGCGCGCTGAACTTGTCAAGTATCGGTTCCGTTGAAAATAGGACGGTGGACTGCCAAAGCAGAACGCTATACGGCCATCTCCACATTAAAGTTCTCGAGAGGTTGCACCGGTATAATCAGCGCTTCGCCGCCGCTCGCCCTGCATGGACTCAACAATGACCGGTCAACTGGACAGCTCCCGGGTACTTGCCCAGCCGCTTCAATTCGATGAGGCCTGGTTGGCCCGCTGTACCCTGAGCCTGGTTCGCCGGGAAGGGGATCTGTCCTACTGTGAAGTCCGCGACCCGCTTTTCAACCGATGCTGGGAGGGGGTTCGGGTGTCGGTGCAGTCGCCGTGCGCCTGTCATCAATTGGAGCGCCAGCACCAGCTGGCCCTGGATGCCGCCTGGGCGCAGGTACCGCAAGCGCTGATCCGGACCACCGATGGCTTGCTCCTGCTCTTTGCAAAAACCGAAGAAACGCGTTTCTCAGAGATGTTGCAGGCCAGTCCGCTTCCATTGGGTCGGGTGCTGAGCATCATCCAGAAGGCAGCCCGCGCCCTGTCCAACGCCCATGCCAGCGGCATCATCCATGGCAACCCTAGGCCTGTCCACATCCTCGTGGGGGAGGGCGACCATGTACGGCTCAGCGGCTTCCAATCGACCGCGCTCGTCGCTACCAGTCACTTGCTCCCGACCTTGGAGCAATGGCCCTATGTGGCACCGGAACAGATCCGGCCATCAGAGAGGGTTTCAGATGCCAGAAGCGATCTCTACGGGCTGGGGGTGGTGCTCTACCAGGCACTCATCGGCCACCTGCCGTTCGAAGCGAAGGACCCGGCCCACTGGATGCACGCCCATCTGGCCATTCCCGTCTCCCTTCGCGCCGTGGATGAGGCGCGTGTGCCCCAGATGGTGCGCCAGATAATCCTCAAGTTGCTGGCCAAGGACCCCGGAGGGCGCTATCAGACCGCTGATGCGCTGGCCGCCGACCTGTCCCGCTGCATCGCGCAATGGGAGGCCACCGCCTCCATCAAAGACTTCGTACTTGGACGAACCGACTTCAAGCCCGGCTTCTCCAGATCGCAGCGCCTGTTTGGTCGCGAGTACGAAAGCGAGCGACTCAAGGGGGCCCTGCGCCGGGTATCTACCACCGGCGTCTCCGAATTGTTACTGGTCAGCGGCGCGCCTGGCGCGGGAAAATCCGCACTGGTCAGCGATCTTTTCCAGGGTCAGGGCAGGCATTGGTGGGCCAGCGGCAAGAGTGACCTGCTGCAGCGCCAGGTACCCTATGCTCCCCTGGCTCAAGTGTTCCAATCCTTGGCCGGCCGCGTCCTTGGACGCCCGGAAGAACAGCTGAAAACGATACGCCAGGCCCTGCTGAAGAACCTGGACGGCAACGGCCGCCTGCTGACCGAACTGGTGCCGGACCTTGAAACGGTGATCGGCCGTCAACCCCCGCTGACCGAGCTGCCGGCGCGCCAGGCCCAAGGGCGGGCGACCCGCACGCTTCTGCGGGCACTGGCAGCGTTCCCTAGCGAGGGAGAACCGCTGCTGCTGTTCCTGGATGACCTCCAATGGGCCGATGAGTCCACGCTTCTGCTGCTCACGGCCTTCCTCAACGAGCCGCCAGGCAACGTTTTGTTGATCGTGGCGTATCGTGACAATGAAGTGGAGGCGTTGCGTAGCCACGGCCAGTTCCTCGATCGCGCTGCCCAGCGCAACATCACCCCTGCTTCGGAAGTGTTCTTGGAGCCGCTGTCCAGCGAATCCGTGGCGCAACTGATGAGCGCCTCGCTGGCGTTGCCCATCGACGACGCCCCGCACCTGGCCAAGATCGTAGCTGCCAAGACGGCTGGCAACCCTTACTTCGTACACCAGATCGTGCGGGCGATGGTCGACGATCGCATCTTGCGGGTGGACGCCACCACCGGGCATTGGGCCTGGTCTGCGCAGCAGGTGCGCAAGCATGAATATGCCGACAACGTGGTTGACCTGATGATCGAGCGCCTGGATCGGCTGCCGGTAGACCAGCGCGAGCTCATGCGCCTGGCCAGCTGCGTGGGTACCCGTTGCGATCAGGCGCTGCTGTTGCACATCAGCGACAAGTCCCCTGCCCAGACCTCCAGACAACTGGAACCGCTGCTCTCGGCCGGGCTGCTGATCCACGATGAGGGCAGCTACACCTTCCCGCATGATCGCTTGCTGGAGGCAGCCTACAACATGTTGCCCGTGGAACAGCAGGCAACCCAGCATGGCCTGATCGCCGCGGCGATGCTGGAAGTCTGGAGCGAACGACCGGGCGACCGCGCGTTCGAGATCGCCAACCAGATCCAGCGTGCCTCCCTGCACACTATCGCCTCACAGTACCGCATACCCTTCACCCGATTGCTGATCGCCGCCGCCGAACGCGCCAAGGACGCCGCGGCCCTGAACCAGGCCAGTGGCTATCTGGCCACGGCCATTGGCCTGTTGGAAGAGCCTGGCTGGGGCTTCCAGTACGTGGATTGTTTCGAAGCGCACCGCCTGTATGCCGAATGCGAGCTGCAACTGGGGCACCTCCAGGCGTCCGAGGAATTGATCTCGGCGGTATTGCGCAATGCCTGCGCCCCTTATGACCAGGCCATTGCCTATCGCTTGCAGGCCACCCTCAAAACCTTGCAGTCGGACTACGAAAGCGCGATCTGCGCGGCACTGGCTGGGCTTCGCCTGCTGGGCGTGGATCTGGACCGCCATCCCAGCGAGGCGGAAATCGATCGTTCCTATGCCGTCATCAGGGAGCTGATCGGCGCCCGTCCTATCGAAGAGCTCGGCCAGCTCGCGCCTTGCGCGGACCGGGTATTCATCGCCTCGGTAGACCTGCTCAGCGCGCTGTTCTGCACTTTGTTCATCGAAGGAGGCCTGCGTTTCACCCACCTGGCCAAGATCGTGGAACTGACCCTGCGCCACGGTTCGGCCCCGGCTTCGGCCCAAGGGCTAGCCTGGTTCGGCGTGGTACTGGCCGACCGCTTCGGTGCCTATGCTCAAGGCCTGGCCTTCGCGCAGGCAGGCCAGGCCATGGTGGACGCCCGAGGCTACGAGCATACGCGGGCGGCGACCCTGGTGGCCATGGATCGCCTGTCGCCCTGGACCCTCCCACTCAAGAGCGCGCTGCACAAGGCCAAGCAAGCCATACGCGCGGGCCAGGCGGGCGAGAACATCAGCATGGCCTGCTACGCCTGCTACCACGTGGCCTCGGATCTGCTCATCATGGGCGAGCGCCTGATCAAGGTGGAAGAAGAGATCTCCCGGGGCCTGGCGCTGGTCCGCCAGTACCAGTACGCCGACGTCGAGCAGATTCTGCTGGCGCAGAAGCAGTTCGTTACAGCCATGCGTCATGGTCGTGGCACCAGGATAGGGCCGGCCAGCGCCGAGGAAGGAAGCCTGCCGCTGCGCCCACTCTCTAATGGAACCTCCCAGACCACGGCGTTCCTCAAGCATCTGTATGCCGGCATGACTGCATACTTCTACCATGACTTCCTCAGTGCGATCGCCGAGTTCGATGCCGCCGAGCGCCTGGCCTGGGCCATACCGGCACATATCAACCTGGCGGATTTCTACCTCTATTCGAGTCTGGCCAAGGCTCACCCCGACGCCCCGGGCGGGCTACATGGCAAGCTCAGCTTGCTGCAAGCGACGCGGGAACGCTTCGCCCACTGGGCGGCCATCAACCCGGCAACCTTCAAGAGCAAGCTGATGTTCATCGAAGGCATGATCGCCATGCTCCAGGATGACGACATGCATGCTATCCGCTGCTTCGACGAGTCGGCCATTGCTTCAGCAGCGGCCGGCTTCGTCAATGAATACGCCCTCGCTCATGAGATGCTGGGTACCGCTACAGGCAAGAACGGCTTGATCTCTGGCATCACCCTGCACATGCGAGTGGCGCGAGACTGGTACAGGATGTGGGGTGGTGACGGCAAGGCGGACTGGCTGGAAAGAAAATTCTCCTTCCTGGCCAGCGAGCCTATCGTGGAGCATCGACCCTTCGCCGAGCCCGGGCTCGACCTTGCCGTCAGTATCCAGACCGCCAAGGCGCTGAGCGAAGAGGTGTTGCTGGACCGCCTGGTCGTCACCTTGATGAACCATCTGATGGTTCAGGCTGGCGCTGACCTGGGCGTGCTCTACGTGGTCCAGGCCGGCAAGCTCAATATTGCGGCTTCCGGCCGGGTCGCCCAAGGTGAGGTCGTCATCGATCTGGACAATCTTTCCCAGGCCGAGGTGCCCGCTTCGGTGCTCAACGCGACTTTTCGTACCCGCAAGGCGCTGGTGCTGGACGATGTGCATATCGACTGCCCGGAGGCATACAGGGATGACTTCGTACTGCGTCATACCCGCTCGGTGCTATGCATGCCCTTGCTGCGCCAGGGGGCCGTGCTGGGCCTGGTGTACCTGGAGAACAGCCTGTCGCCGGGGGTCTTCAACGAGCAGCGGCTATCGGTGCTGGACATAGTCGCGACCCAGGCGGCCGTTTCCCTGGACACCGCGCGGCTTTACGAAAAGCTGGTGGAAGAAGCCCATTTGAAAGCCCAGGTAGAGAGTGAACTGAGGCGCTCCCGGGAGGCCCTGGCCCGCAGCGCCCACCTGACCGTGATGGGAGAGCTTTCAGCGTCCATTTCCCATGAAATCAGCCAGCCGTTGCTGGGCATCGTCTCCAACGCCGATGCCAGCCTGATGTGGCTCGCCCGTGAGCAGCCCGACATCGAAGAGGCTATGCGCGGGCTGGAGGATATACGCGTCGATGGCGCCAGGGCGACCAACATCGTGCGCGCCTTGCGACAACTTGCCAAGCAGACGCCGCCGCAACGCCAGCCTTTCAAGCTCGATGAGCTTATCCAGGAAGTCTTGCGGCTGACCGCCGCGGACCTGGAGCGTCAGAACGTTACCCTTCAGGCAAACCTGGAACCGGACCTGAGCGTCAACGCAGACCCGGTGCAGATTCAGCAGGTGGTCTACAACCTGATCAACAATGCGGCCGAAGCCGTTTCGCTTAACAGTGGCGCCCGGCTGATCCATATCCGTGCCTGGCGTGACGGAGACGAGGCGCAGGTCCGGGTGGATGACAACGGCCCGGGTATCGCGGTCGAAAACCGCGAACGGATCTTCGAGGCCTTCTTCACGACCAAGGGCACCGGCCTGGGGATGGGCCTGGCCATCTGCCGAACCATCATGAAGGCGCACGGTGGCAACCTGGTGGCCGAGGACAATGAGCAGGGCGGCGGGCGCATTCGCTTTTCGCTATTGGCGGCAGGCGTATCGAACCCGCCCTTGGTGTAATCCCCACGCTGGCGAAAAAACGTGGCCTTACAGTCCAGGCGCGGGGAGGGCGCCTTGTCATTGCACAGGCGTGATGAGCGTGCCGTCTTCGAAGAACTGACGCAGGTTGGCGAATACCAGGTCGGCCATGGCCTGGCGAGTCTCCTGGGTGCCGCTGCCGATGTGTGGTGCCAGCACGACATTATCCATGGTCATCAGAGCCTGCGGAACATGGGGCTCGTTTTCGAAGACGTCCAGCGCCGCGCCGGCGATCTGCCCGGCTTGCAAGGCCGCGACCAGGGCCTGCTCATCGACCACCGAACCACGGGCGACATTGACCAGGTAGCCTTCGGCGCCCAGTGCCTGGAGCACCGAGGCATCGATCAGGTGCTGGGTATCCGCGCCGCCGGGCACGATCACTACCAGATAATCCGCGGCCCGGGCCAGAGCCTTCAAATCGTCGTAATGGGTGTAGTCCACTCCGGGGTAGGCCTGGCCACGGCGGTAATAGGCAATGTTCATATCGAAGGCGGCAGCGCGACGGGCGATGGTCTTGCCGATCTTCCCCAGCCCCACGATGCCACAGGTCTTCGCGGTGAGCTGGCGCCCCAGCGGGAATTTCCCGGTGGGCCACTGACCGGCGCGCACGAATCGCTCGGCTTCGCTGATGCGGCGGGTCAGGCACAGCATCAGCGCCATGGCGGTTTCGGCCACGGCATTGTTGAGCACGTCAGGGGTGTTGCTCAGCGCGATGCCTCGGTCGCCCAGGTAGGCTACGTCGATAGCGTCGTAGCCCACACCGAAACTGCAGACCACTTTCAGATTGGGCAATCGCTCCAGAACCTCGATTTCGGTCCCCAGCACGCCGCTGGTCACCACGGCGCTGATCTTGTATCCGTGCTCCCGGCCCCAACTGGCCACGTCCGTGATCTCGGCCCGATTATGGATGCGATAGTGCTGCTCCAGATTCGCCATCAGGCTAGGGTTCAGGGCCCCCCAGACCAAAACATCCACCCTTGTGTCCGTCATGCATTGCTCCATCGAGGCGGCACCATGCTAGGCCGCGTAATTGAAACCAGGCCGTCAGACCACTGCTGCCTGGTCCTGGATCCGGTTCGTCGCGCTCCAGCTTAGCGTCTTTTCGGTCGCCTCGTGATGTTCAGGAAGCCGGATCAGCCATGGCAAGCCTGACGGTGAAGATCACTTCGCCATTGACCTGCCGCGCCGTGATCGAGCCGCCATGGGCCCGCGCGATGGCATCGCAGATGTAGAGGCCCAGGCCAAGCCCGTCGCGATTGCCTTGCTGGCTGGTGGTGCCCTTGAGCGGCGAGAACAGATTGGCCAGCCGTGTCTGATCCATGGGCGGTGCCGGATTGCTGACCGAAAGCGCCAGTTCGCCATCTTCGACATCCAGGCTCAGGCGCGCGCGGTTACCGTTGCCGTGCTGTGAGGCGTTGCCGATCAGGTTGATGACAACCTGAGCCAGCCGATCCGGATCTACGTCGGCATGCAGGCCCGGCTTGATGCTTCGTTCCAGCCGTAAGCCAGGGTAGGCCAGCTCCGCCTCGCTGGCCAAAACCTCCAACAGGGCGGACATGTCCGTCAGGGTTTTGCTCAGTGCCATGCCCAGGCCCGCCTGTAGCCGACTCAGCTCCATCACATGGCTGACCAGCCGGGTCATCCGTCCGGAAGACGTGGCAATGCTCTGGCGCAAGCGAGCCGTCCGTTGCTCGCTGTCAGAAAGCATAGAGGCGGCCATGGTGATCGACTGCAGCGGAGTGCGCAGGTCATGGCCGAGCGCGGCGATCAACAGCTGGCGCATTCCATTGGTGTGACTCACCCGACTGAATACGACGTTGCCCAGGGCCTGGCGCAGGCGCTCGGCGATAGCCCGGTCGGTTCGTGACCATGGCGTGGCTTGGCCCCGTACCACTTCCTCCCAGGCCTCGAACGAACCGCGCGGCGTAAGCCGCGGCCCGGAAGGCCCGGTATCCACGATCTTCTCCGGCTTTCCGCCCCAGCGAACGTGCTCGACCTGTTCGCTGCGAAACCACATGATCCAGCCGTTTTCAACCCGGTCGAAGCGCACCGCCATCACACCGCACAAGCCTTTGACCGGCGCCGGGCCTGGCCAGCGATCAAGCGCGTAGAGGTCCTTGTCTCCGAGCATCGACAGGTAACCGTTCATTTCGCGGGCGGCTTCGTCGGCCAGTCCGCGAAGCGTTTGTACCCGGCCCTTGAGGCACACGGCTACGTCCTCGCAGTCGAGCAAGTGGTCCAGCCCCGGGGTTGAGTGGCAAAGGGCGGCCAGCAGGTCTTCGGCATCGTGCAGCCCTTCTTCCAAGGCATGGATACGGGTCTGCGCCAGGTTCATGGCTTCACCTTCCTGCCATTGCTCCAGGCGCTCGACCAGGGCCGCGCACATTTGCGAAATCATGGAGAACGACAGCCTGACCGGGTAGGCCAGGGTCTTGGCCTGGTAGTGATGACAGGAGAACAGGCCCCACAACCGCCCCCCGACCACGATGGAGACGCTCATGGAGGCATGGACGCCCATGTTGCTCAGGTATTCGCAATGAATCGGGGACACGCTGCGCAGCTCACAATGGCTCAGGTCGAACGGCTGGCCGTTTTCCTGCAGGCCAGGCACCAGGGGGGACGGGCTGTAGGCCACGTCGGCGATCAGCCGGGTAGGGTTCTGGATATACAGGCGGCGCGCCTGCCGCGGGATATCCGAAGCGGGATAACGCTGCCCCAGGTAGGAGACCAGCCCTGGCCGGTGAGCCTCGGCGACCACTTCGCCGGAGTCGTCGGGGCGAAAACGGTAGGCCATGACACGGTCATAGCCGGTCAGCTCTCGGATATCCGTGGTCAGGCGGCTCATCAGGATCTGCAAGTCCCGAGCGTGACGGATGCGGGCGATGATCCGCTGCGCGTCGGCCGCCAGGCTGAAAAATGCGTTCTGCGCGAGCGGCTGGGGCTCGAATTCGACGAAAAGCAGCTGCTGGAAGCGATGGGCGATGACATCGAAACCGTGCTCACCCACGGTATACCGGCCGCTGTCGCTCCAACCGTCTTCACCGGCCAAGCCCGCCTGGACCAGCTCGCCCAACTGGGCGAGCAAAGGCGCCGGAAGGCCCTGGCCGGGCGCGGCGTCCACGCCCAGGTGTCGCTCGAAGTTAGCGCTACGGGTCAGTACTTGGCCGTGCCGGCCCAGGGCAACCAGCGCCCCATGGGGCTGGATAGAGCCTGGGGTATGGATGGGCTCACTTTCACAGTTCGCGAGGGTAATCTGGCCGGGTAAAACATCGGGCATGGCGGGCCTTATAAGTGCGAGGGTCGGAACCATGGATGGGCCATGACGCTTTGTAGGACACCGCATCGGTGGACCCGTGCCCTGGATGATAGCAAATCGGGCATGCCGTATAGGAAACGCTTGTCTGGTTCCTGCTTCCGGCGGCGCCTGGAAGCGTAGCGAGCAGGCGCAGGCGTTACGCTAACCGGGGACATCAGGCGGCGATCGGGCGAGGCGCAAGGCGAGGGGTTTCATCACGGCCTGGGCTTGCCCATACTGGGCTGACTGCCAGCCAGATCAGCCCGCGCATGTCTACCGTTGCTTCCGCCGACACTCAGGCCACTGTATTGGCCTATCACCTGGCCTGGAAACGCCGGGACCTGGAGGCCATCCTCGCGCTCTATCATCCCGAGGTGCAATACAACGATTTCTTCCAGAACCGCTGCCTGAGCATCGGCGAACTCCGGGACTATGTTTCCCAGACCTTGCCAAGACAGCCGGAAGATTACCTTGAGCACACCGACCGCATACGGGTCGATGGCGACACGGCCTTCATCCAATACCAGACGGCGCTGGCAGGCAGCGGGCAGCGGGTAGTGTTCCGCTCCAGCGAAGCCATCACCGTTCGCGACGGGCTGATCTGGCGTATCAACGAGTACGCCTCCCTGGTCCGGGCGCCGGAGTCGAGCTTGGCTGACAACCAGCGTGCGCCTGCCATCAGCAAGCTGGGGCTTTCGGCCCGCCAGCTGAGCTACATGGCGCGGGACCTGAATGATTACTTCGAACGCCAGCGGCCCTTCCTGGACCCCGAGCTGAGCCTGCAAGCGGTAGCCCGCGCCACGGGTTACAGCCGTAACCAGATGTCCTACCTGCTCAATCAGGTGCTTGGCCAGAGCTTCTATCGTTATGTCAACCAGGCGCGCCTGGCCTACCTGCTCGGCCAATGGACCCAGCAGGGTGAAACCGTGGCCATCGATGAATGGGCCGGCCGGGCCGGATTCAACTCCACCTCCGCTTTCTACAAGGCGTTTCGCGCCGGTACCGGCACCTCTCCCAAGGCCTGGCTCAAGGCGCATTGCGCGCGTACCCGCAGATAAGACAGTCAACGCAACGGCTGCTTACACTCTGGCCAAATCGACGAGTGAGGCAGGGCATGACGGGCTGGCGTGGGGTGAGCTTGTGGATGGACCAACTGGAGGAGCCTCTGACCGCCCGCCCGGCCTTGTCCGGGAGGCTTCAGGCCGACGTCGCCATCATCGGAGCCGGCTATACCGGGCTATGGACAGCCTATTACCTCAAGCGACTGGCGCCTCACCTCAAGGTGGTCATCCTTGAGGCCCAGACCGCGGGCTTCGGCGCTTCAGGACGCAATGGCGGTTGGCTGATGGGCAATCTGCTCGGTGAGGACCGCCTGCTTGGCGGGCTGCCTGCCTCGGCGCGGGCCGAGGGCTTTGGGCTATTGCAAGGCATTCCGGACGAAGTCGCCGCTGTGTGCCAGAGAGAGAAGATCGACTGCGACCTGCGCAAGGGCGGCGTGCTCTACTGCGCCGCACGTTATCCTGAGCAGGAGTCACGCCTGCGTGGTTACCTGGAAAGCTACCGTGCTCTGGGCTTGGGCGAGGCCGATTATCGCTGGCTAGAGCCTAGTGAGCTAAGCGCGCGACTTAACGTAGCCAATGCCTATGGCGCGCTCTACTCCCCCCACTGCGCGACGGTGCAGCCGGCCAAGCTGGCACGTGGCCTGGCCAGAGCGGTGGAGCGGCTGGGGGTGACCCTCTTCGAGCGAAGCCCAGTCGTCGCCTGGGGTCCTGGCAGTGTCACCACGGCCACGGGAGAGGTACGAGCCGACTGGGTGGTACCGGCAGTGGAAGGGTATTCCAGCGAGCTTTCACCCCTGGGCAAGCACCAGTTGGCCGCGCAGAGTCTGATTGTCGCCACCGAGCCCTTGTCGGAGGATACCTGGGCAGGTATCGGCCTGGCCCATGGCCAGGCGTTCAGCGAGAGCAGCAGGCAAGTCACCTACGGACAGCGCAGCGCGGACAACCGCCTGATATTCGGCGCGCGCGGGGGCTATCGTTTCGGCGGGCGGCTGCGTCAGGACTTCAACCTCACGTGCCAAGAGCGCGCCTTGCGCCAGCAACTGTTCAGTGAGCTTTTCCCGACACTGCGCAATGTCCGGCTTACCCATGCCTGGGGCGGCAACCTTGGCGTTGCCCGCCGCTTTCATCCACACATGCTTGCCGACCGCCGGCAGCAGGTGGCGCTGTCTGGCGGATACGGTGGGGAAGGCGTCGGCGCCAGCAACTTAGGGGGCCGCACCCTGGCCGACCTGATTCTGGGTCGTGAGACAGCCCTGACCCGCCAGCCCTGGGTAGTGGGCGACCGCCCCCTGTCCTCGCTGCCTCGCTGGGAACCCGAACCCTTTCGATGGCTGGGCTACAACGCAATCATCCGCAGCTTCGTCCTGGAGGACCGCGTTCTCCGTAACCCCGTTACGTCGCCCTGGCGCCGCCGGATGGCCGAGGGCCTGGCCGGCGCCATGGAGCGGCTGATGCATAGCAAGGAGCCTTTCTCATGAAGATCGACCATTTCACGAACACCGCCGCCGTTGTTCTCGGAGACCCGGGTCCGGTGGCCCTGCCGCTTGGCGAGCCGGTGGCCCGAGTCGCCAGCCAGAGCAGCACGCGCGACGATGGAGTGGAGGCGGGGGTGTGGGAATGCACGCCAGGCCGCTGGCGACGCCAGATCATTCAACAAGAGTTCTGCCATTTCATCCAGGGGCGCTGCACCTTCACCCCGGACGACGGTGAGCCGCTGCACATCCAGGCCGGCGACGCGTTGATGTTCCCCGCGAACACGACAGGCACCTGGGACATACAAGAAACCGTTCGCAAAACCTATGTATTGATTTTCTAACTGCCCCTTCCAGAGAACCGAAGAATAAAGGTCGAGGTGTCAGATGTTGAAGTTCATCGCTCCATTATTGCTAGCCAGCGTCGCCGCCCAGGCGGCCGATACGGTGAAGATCTACAACTGGAGCAGCTATATCGCGCCCAATACCTTGCGGGACTTCACCGCTGCCACCGGCCATCCCACCCAGTACGATCTCTACGACAGCAACGAAATGCTCGATGCGAAGCTGATGGCCGGGCATTCGGGTTATGACGTAGTCTTTCCTTCCAATCACTTCATGGCCCACCAGATCACCGCCGGCGCGCTCAAGCCACTGGACCGCAGTCGCCTGCCCAACTGGCACAACCTTAATCCGGCCTTGCTCAAGGCCCTTGAGGCCAATGACCCTGGTAACCGTCACGGCTTTCCTTACCTGTGGGGCAGCACTGGCATCGGCTACAACCTGGACAAGGTCAAGGCAGCGCTGGGGGACGTGCCGGTCGATTCCTGGGATGTCATCTTCAAGCCGCAGAACATGCAGAAACTGGCCAAGTGCGGCGTTGCCTTCCTGGATAACGGCCCGGAGATTCTTCCCATTGCCCTCAACTACCTGGGGCTTCCCCATCACAGCAAGAGCAAGGCGGACTATGACAAGGCCCAGGCCCTGTTGATGAAGGTGCGCCCTTACATAAGCTACTTCCACAGTTCCAAATACACCGCGGACCTGGCCAACGGTGACCTTTGCATGGTGGTCGGCTTTTCGGGCGATGTGATGCAGGCCGCGGCTCGGGCCGACGAAGCCCGCAATGGCCAACATATCGCCTATGTGATTCCGAAGGAGGGCTCGCCCATGTGGTTCGACATGGTCGCCATGCCTGCCGACGCGCCTGATGAGGCTGCCGGCTATGCGTTTCTCAACTACCTGCTTGAACCCAAGGTAATGGCGCAGATCAGCGACGCGGTGCATTACGCCAACGGCAACGCCGCCGCCGACCCGCTGGTGGAGCCGGCGATTCGCGCCAACCCCATGGTGTATCCACCTGAGGACGTCATGCAGAAGCTGTTCGTGCTCGAAGCGATGCCACAAGCCATCGACCGCGTGCGCACGCGGGTCTGGAGCACGGTGAAGAACGGCGGCTGACCCGGCCGCAGGCTCCGGCCGTTCCGCTCGCGCTCAGGCCCGATCGCCCCCCTGCAAGGGCCGGGCGCCGGGCCAGGACCGCCCGCCCGCCACAAGCACCCTGAAGTTTTTTTCGCGCAGGTCGAACGAACCACCTGCGGTGCGCACGAGTCGACTTGAAGGTATCCGCATCGCGAACAAGGAGCTTTCATGAGGTCATTCCACCGCGCGACCAGCCTGGCCGTCTCCATCACCCTGGCAGCCATCTATGGCTGCTCCACGGCGCAGCAGGCGCCGCAGCCTGGATTGCCCACCTGGAGCTGGGAGGCGGTCACAGCGAGCCGGGAAGTGCCTCCAGACCAGGCTTATCCCGAACTGTTCCTGGCGGTGCAGCAGAGCGGCCTGTTCACGGACCAGAAGCACTTCGTCGACGCGCTGCCCAGGCAGGCCCCGGCCGACATCCGCGCCGCCTACCTGAGCCAGAAAGACCAGCCGGGGTTCGACCTCAAGGCCTTTGTCAGCGCGCATTTCGAAGAATCAGGTACAGCCGATGTTCAACCGCCAAAGCCCGGAGCCGACCTCAATACCCATATCAACGACCTCTGGCCGGTGCTTACCCGCCGCTATGAACAGGTACCGGCCTACAGCAGCCTGTTGCCCTTGCCTCGCTCCTTCGTGGTTCCGGGCGGTCGCTTCCGAGAAATGTATTACTGGGATTCCTATTTCACCATGCTCGGCCTGGCCGAGAACGGGCGCACCGCTCAGGTGCGCGACATGGTGGACAACTTCGCCTACCTGATCGACACCTACGGGCATATTCCCAACGGTAACCGCACCTACTATCTGAGCCGTTCGCAGCCCCCATTCTTCGCCTACATGGTGGACTTGCTCGCCAGCCTCGACGGCCCGGCGACATACCAGCGGTATCTTCCCCAGCTGCAAAAGGAATACGCCTACTGGATGGAGGGCGCGCAGGGCCTGAAGCCCGGCGAAGCGAACGCGCATGTGGTCAAGCTTGCCGACGGTGCCGTGCTCAACCGCTACTGGGACGCCAGTGACGCGCCGCGCCAGGAATCCTGGGCTGAGGACCGTGCCACGGCGGCCCAGGCGCCCGACCGACCGGCCGCCGAGGTGTACCGGGATCTGCGCGCCGGCGCGGAAAGTGGCTGGGATTATTCTTCGCGCTGGCTGGGCGACGGCCATACCCTGGCCAGCATTCGTACGACCGCCATTGTGCCGGCAGATCTCAACGCCTTGCTCTTCCATCTGGAGCAGACCATCGCCAAGGCGTGCCAGCAAAGCGGCCAGGCCAGTTGCACGGCGCGCTACAGTGGCTGGGCCCAGGCGCGGCAAAAAGCGGTCGAGCGCTATCTGTGGAACCCGGCCGGCTTCTATGCAGACTATGACTGGAAACAGAAGCGCCTCAGTGACAGCATCACTGCCGCCAGCCTGTATCCGCTCTATAGCGGGCTTGCCAGCCGCGCCCATGCCGAGCAGACCGCGGCCAGCGTCAATCAGCGGCTGGTCCGCCCTGGCGGCCTGGCGACCACCACGGTCAGCAGCGGCCAGCAGTGGGACGAACCCAACGGCTGGGCGCCCCTGCAACTGATCGCGGTCGAAGGGCTGCGCGGCTACGGACAAGACACACTCGCGCGGACCATCGGCAGCCGTTTCCTGACCCAGGTGCAGGGCCTTTACGATCGGGAAGCCAAGCTGGTGGAGAAATACGACATCGAAGGGGGCCAGGGGGGTGGCGGCGGCGAGTATGCGCTGCAGGACGGTTTCGGCTGGACCAACGGCGTAACCTTGCGGCTGCTGCGGCTGTACGGCGGCCCTGATGAGCAGACAGCTTCAGGGAACTGATTGCCGCTAGGAGCCCGCGAAGCTGGCGACTCTTCGTCCATGTTCACGATTCACCGGCTTTGCCGGCTCCTGTCAGTCGCGAGTATGTCAGGCGCCTTTTACCGTGTCACATCGGTACAGCATGCTGAGGTCCTTGCGCTTCGCATTGAGCTGCGTGGCCTTGGTGGTGCATTGCTCGACTCGCGTTTCCTCGCGCACGAAGGTTTCGGCGGTCCATACGAATTGCGGCGGCATGCAAGTGGTATGCGCCTCACTGGTACAAAAAACGGCATTGAGAAACAAGGCGGGTAAAGGCATCGCGGGCTCCAGCGAAATACCGCGCCCTGGTGGCGCGTTTCTGCAAAGAAGACAGCGAAGCCGGAGCGCGGTTTCAGCGGCCACAGGAAATGTTGCAGGTTATGTGACGGGCCTCTAATCTGCGCCGCATATTAGCTTCGAGAATCTTGCCGGCCGGCAACAGTATCTGTTACGTGCCTTCCTGATAGGCGATTGTCGTCAGGGCGAGCCTGCAAGCTTTCGAAAGGGAGCTACGCTTGGACAAGCATGGGTGCTAGCGGAGGCTATCCTGAAAACAACGGGCACGCAGTACATAGAGGCCCACAGGGAAGAGGCGCGATGACCACACGGACGCGTTCGAGTTTCTATCCAGCCGCCCTGGTCACGCTGGCGATAGGGCTGGTGCTGTCTGGCTGCGCCGCCTGGCTGGTGGCCCGAGCCAACGAAGCGAGGGTGGATCAGGCCGTTTCCGACATCGTCCACGACACCACGGATGCCATTTTCAATCGTGTCCAGCTTTACCAATATGGCTTGCGTGGAGTTCGTGGCGCGATCCTGAGCGTAGGCGAGGATGCGCTTACCCAGGCTGTGTTCCATCGCTATGCCGAATCCCGGGACGTAGGGGTCGAATTCCCGGGCGCGCGGGGCTTCGGTTTCGTTCGGCGGGTGCCCATGGGAGGCGAGGCGGCGTTTCTGGCCAGGGTTCGGGCAGATATGGGCCCTGAGTACGCCCTGAGTAGCGTCGGGCCACACGACGGCGACCGGCTGTTCATCCAGTACATCGAGCCGAACCGTGGCAATCGCAACGCCTTGGGCTTCGATATTGCTTCGGAGCCCAACAGACGCAGAGCAGCGCATGAAGCCATCGATACCGGCGAGGTGCGCCTGACCCAGCCGATCACCTTGATGCAGGAAAAGTCCAAGCCGCAGCAATCTTTCCTGATGCTGATGCCTATCTACCGCAGCCCGCGAACCCCTGGCACGCTCGAGGAGCGACGCGCGCAATTGGTTGGGCTCAGCTACGCGCCTCTGTTGATGTCCGAGGTGCTGCAAGGGCTGCGCATTGACCCGCAATGGCTGCACGTGGCGTTATCCGACGTTTCGAACCCGGACGCGATGCCCGTTACGTTCTTCAATAACCAAGGGCCCAGCTCACCGGCCGCGGGGCTTCTTCCGACCCATCTGGAACATGAGATGTTCGGCCGGCGCTGGGCATTCGATTTCAGCGTCACCCCAGCCTTCGTTTCCCGGCAGAGCATCATCGCCCCGGCCTGGGTATGGTTGGTGGGTATCCTGGCCAGCCTTGGCCTGGCGGGCCTGGCCGGCGCCATCGCCATTAGCCGGGCGCAACGCCGGGAAATTCTCTATGCGCGCATGGAGCTGGGCGCCATCGTTGAGAGCGCATCGGACGCCATTATCGGTAAAACCCTCGACGGTATCGTCAGCAGTTGGAACCGGGGCGCTGAACTGCTGTTCGGCTTCACTACGGACGAAGCCCTGGGGCGTCCCATAAACCGCCTGATCGTCCCGGCCGATCGGGTTGACGAGGAAAACGCCATGCTGGCTAGGGTCGCCCAGGGCGAGTTCGTGCCGAATTACGAAACCGTCAGGGCGCACAAGAACGGCCAGTTGATTCAGGTGTCCATTACGCCCTCACCGGTGCACGGCCCCAATGGGCAGATCATCGGCGCTTCGGTAACGGCGCGGGATATCACTCTGCAAAAGGCCCAGACCGCTCGCATCCAGGTGCAGAACGAGGCCCTTCAGGAAGCGGTGCACGACAGCCGCGCCACCACCCAGGCCATTCTCGACACCGTGGTCGATCCGGTGCTGAGCATCGATGAAAGCGGCACCGTGCTGTCCTTCAATCCTGCCAGCAGCCGAGTATTCGGCTATGAGGCCGAGGAGGTCATCGGCGAGCATGTGACCCGCCTGATTCCAGCCACGCATTGGTCCGCCTACGAGCGCTTTGTGGCCCGAACCTTGGAGAAAGCAGCGCCGTCTTCTCGCAGCCAGGAAATCCATGGCCTGCGCAAGGACGGTAGCGTCTTCCCCGCGCGGGTGTCCGTGGGCCTGAAAAGCAGTGCTGAGTCTCGCGTGTTCGTGTGCGTGGTGACTGACATCACCACCGAAATCAAGCAGCGCAATGAGTTGCTGGCGGCGCGGGATCAGTTGCTGCTGGCCGCCCAGGCCGCCGCGCTGGGTATCTGGGCCTTCAACCTGGCCGATCGCGCCTTGACCTGGAATGAGCGCATGTTCGAGCTCTATGGCCTGGATCCCAATCGCGATCGCGTGCTGCACTACGAAGACTGGCTGCAATGCGTCTACCCGGACGACATCGGACGTTGCGAGCAGGCCATGCACGCGCTGCTCCAATACCAGGAACCCTATGAGCTGGTATTCCGAGCCCGCCTGCCGGATGGTCGCCTGCGACATATCCAGGCCGCCGCCCTTGCCGAGCTGGACGCCGATGGCAAACCATTGCGGGTAACGGGTATCAACCGGGACATCACCCTCCAGCAGGAACTCGAAGACACCTTGCGGCAGGCCAAGGCCAGTGCCGACGAGGCCAGCGCGGCCAAGTCCGCCTTCCTGGCCAACATGAGTCACGAGATCCGTACCCCGTTGAATGCCGTCCTGGGCATGCTTCAGCTCGTGCAACGCACAGCCCTGGATGCCCAGCAGCGGGACTACGTCGCCAAGGCCCGTCAAGCGGCGCGCTCGCTGCTGGAGTTGCTCAATGACATCCTGGACTATTCCAAGATCGAAGCCGGGAAGCTGAAGCTTGAAAGCTATGCCTTCGAACTGGACGAGCTGTTGACGGAACTGGCCATCATCATCGCCGGCAACCAGGGTACCCGGGAAGTCGAGGCGGTGTTCGATATCGAGCCGACCGTGCCATCCCTGCTGGTAGGGGACGCCTTGCGCCTGAAACAGGTGCTGGTGAACCTGGTGGGTAACGCGCTCAAGTTCACCCTGGATGGCGAGGTCATCATTCGGCTGGAGGTGGTCGAACGGCACGACGGCCAGGTGACGCTTCGCTTCAGCGTCAGCGACAGTGGCATCGGCATCAGCCCGGAACAGCAGGAGCGCATCTTCGAAGGCTTCAATCAGGCTGAGGCGTCCACCTCTCGACGCTTCGGTGGGACCGGCCTGGGCCTGGTCATCAGCAACCGCCTGGTGATGCTCATGGGGGGCGAGCTGAGACTGGAAAGCGAGGTTGGGGTTGGCAGCCGTTTCTGGTTCGACGTGCCGCTGCAGGTACAGGATGGTGGCCAGGTTCCTCTGCCACTTCCCGGGCGGCGGTTGCCACTCAGGCTGTTGGTAGTAGACGACAATGCCACCAGCGCCGATGTGCTCTCGCGTACCATCCAGGCCCTGGGTTGGACGGCGCAGCATGCACTGTCGGGCCGTGAGGCACTGGAGCGGGTGCGTCGCGCGGCCAACACGACGGCACCCTATGACCTGATCCTGATGGACTGGCGCATGCCCGATATCGATGGTGTGGCCACCGCCAGAATGATCCAAGACGCGTTGCCTGAAGCGCAGCGGCCGCATATGGTCATGGTCACGGCCTATGCGGACCAGCTATCCAAGGCCGACCCGGTGTCCCAGAAGACCTTGTTCGCCACGACCCTGAGCAAGCCGGTGACGCCGCGCCAGTTGCGCGATTGCGTGCTGGGTGTGGTGGAAGGGCGGCCCATCGCGGCTGCGCCGCCGCCCGAGCGTCAGCCCAAGCGCCTGGCCGGGCTGCATATCCTGGTGGTGGAAGACAACGCCGTGAATCAGCAAGTGGCCAGTGGGCTGCTACACATGGAGGGCGCCAACGTCACCCTGGCTGGCAATGGCTACGAATCCCTGGTTGCTCTGAACAATGCACCGAACACCTATGATGCTGTGCTGATGGATGTGCAGATGCCGGAAATGGATGGCCTGGAGGCTACACGGCGTATCCGTCTGGACCCGCGCTTCCAGGGCTTGCCGATCATCGCCATGACTGCCAACGCGTCTAGCGAGGATCGTCAGGCCTGCCTCTCGGCAGGCATGGACGACCACATCAGCAAGCCGATCGACCTGGCCGGGCTGGTGAAATGCCTCAACGAACAGGTAGGGCACAGCCGTCCAGAACCGCTGTCCGTGATCGAGCGACAGGACAGCGACAGCCTGCTCGAAGCCTGGCCTACGGTGACTGGCCGTTTCGGTGGCGATCTGGACTTGCTGCGCAATGTGCTGGACATTTTCGCCACCGACACCCGGGAGCTGCTCAATCGGCTGGAAGGTGTCGCCGCCACCGGAGACCGCGCCACAGCCCGGGCCATATTCCATGCGATCAAGGGTAGCGCGGCCAATATCGGCGCCAAGGCCCTGTCGATGCGTGCGGGCAAGCTTGAAGCAAGCCTCGAGCGGGCGGATGCTGAAACCATAGAGGGCGTGGCCACAGCAAGCCTGGCCCGTGAACTGAGGGAACTGCTCGAAGCCAGCGAGGAACAGATGCGTACTCGTCTGGAGTGAAAGGCGCGGCCGCTGGTCCCGGCAAGGGCACCAACCGCCGCCGCGTCGTTCCAATGTTGACATTGGACCAACAGGAGAGCAGAGCATGGCTACTGACAAGCACGACGCGCAAGGGCAGGGCACACAGCAGGCGCCCGAGCGCATTGAGCCGGACCTGACCCCAGCGCCAGGCACGCCACGCCCAGGTGCGGGGGCAGGCAAGAACGAGCCTGGCTTCGATGCGGACTCACCCGACCTGGCCGATCCGCAGATCGACCCACCGCATCCACCACGCGCACCCAGCGGCCCCGGCGCAAGCACCGACAAGCGCGGTAGCGGTGATGCCTACCCTCCTTATGAGGGTGCAGGTGAGCCTAAAGGGCGTCATTGATAGCGATGCCGGCCCTGGCCGTACCTGGGCCGGCACTTTTCACGGTGAACCCCCCGTCTTAACGCTGGGATGGACCAGGGGCTTTCTCACAGCTGTCGTCCTTGGCGGTCAGGGTCGTCTCCTCCTGCAGCAGTTCGACCTCCTCTCCCTTGCCCATGCTCTTGTACTGCTTGCGGATGGTCTTGAGCTGGTGAGCGTCCAGGTCGTCCAGGTTGACCACGGCCATACGTGCCTCCTTGGTGGCCCGCAGTAGCTCGTCGATCTTGATGTGCAACACGTCGTTATCGCGGTTCTGAGTGTTCTGGATCACGAATACCATCAGGAAGGTGATGATGGTCGTGGAGGTGTTGATAATCAGCTGCCAGGTATCGTTGTAATGAAACCAGGGACCGGTGAGTGCCCACAGTATGATCAATACCAGGGCGGTGGCGAATGCCCTGGGGCTGCCGGCGTGCTTGGACAGGGACTGGGAAAAGCTGGAGAAGCTCATGTAGGTTACCTCGTTGTATTCTGAGGTAATGACAGCTGACCAAGGCAGTTGTCTGCCGCCAGGCATGAAATTTCATTCAGTCGCCTGGCGCGGTTTGCGTACTTTGCCCGCGGTCTTGCCTCGGCCGCCCGGCTTGCGCTTCTTGCGCCAAGCCGGTACCGCCGCCTGGCCTTTTATCACCAGGCTCAGGCCACGGCAGCGTTCCACCAGCTTGCTCATCCAGGCTGACTGGCGCGTCGTGAATTCCTCAAGGGTCATCTCGCCGGCCTGGACCATGTCCAGCGCCTGTTCCCAGATGGCCGTGGTACCCGGATCGCTGATGGCGCGGGGTACGGCGTCCACCAGGCCATGACCGGCCGGCGTCGCGCTGAGCGCCTTTCCATCCTTGCGCAGGTAGCCTCGGTCCAGCAGTCCCTGGATGATGCCGGCACGGGTCGCCTCGGTACCGATGCCGGTGGTGTCCTTGAGCTTCTGCTTGAGCTGCGGATCTGCCACCAGGCGAGCGACATTCTTCATGGCGCTGATCAGGTCGCCTTCGGTATAGGGCTTGGGCGGCTGCGTCCAGTTGTCCTTGAGCCGCACGTCCAGCAGCGGGCACTGCATGCCGGCCGCCAGAGGAGGCAGCACCTGCGTGGGCTCTCGGCCGGCGGGCTGCGCCTGTGGTTGGGTTCGGGCCTGGGCCAGCGCCTCGGGCATTGCCCGCTTCCAGCCTGGCTCTGTCACGTGTTTGCCCACCGCCTCCAGCGTATGTCCGGCACAGTCGAAGATGGCACGGGTACGGTCGTAGCTGTGATCAGGCAGGAACTGGGCCAGATAGCGGGCGCGAATCAGTTCGTAGACACGCCTGTGCTTGGGCGGCAGCCCTGACGGCGCCGGCGCCACCGCCGTAGGGATGATGCCGTGATGCGCCGATACTTTCGCGTCGTTCCAGGCTCGGGAGCGGCGGGAAGCCGAAAGGTGGGGCGCCAGGGGTGCCAGGCCCTGGTCGGCACGGGCCAGGGCCGCCAGGATGGCCGAGGCTTCGCTGTGCTGGCTTAACGGCAGGTAGCCACAATCGCTGCGGGGATAGGTGATGGCCTTGTGGGTTTCATAGAGCGCCTGGGCGATGTCCAGGGTTTCCTGCGCGCCCAGGCCCAGCCGGCGGGAGCACACTTGCTGCAGGGTGCCCAGGTCGAACGGCAGAGGCGCCCCTTCCTTGACCCGCTCGGTGTTGACCCGCTCAACGCTGGCATGGCTGGCCTGCCCCAGCATCGCGGCAGCCGCCTGGGCCAGCGTCTGGCGCACGCAACGGCCTTCCTCATCGCAGTCGGCGGCCGGCGCCTGCCATTGGGCGGTGAACGCCTGGCCGACGCTTTCCAGCCGCACCTCGATGGCCCACCAGGGCTTGGGTTCGAAGGCGGCGATGCTGCGATCACGGTCCACCACCAGTCTCAGGGTCGGGGTTTGCACACGCCCTACCGGCAATACCCCCTGGTACCCGGAGCGTTGCCCCAGCAGGGTGAACAGACGACTGAGGTTCATGCCGATCAGCCAGTCCGCCCTGGAGCGACCCAAAGCGCAGTGGTACAGACTGAAAGTCGCCTCGCCCGGCCGCAGGGCGCCAAGGGCCTTGCGGATCGAAACGTCATCCAGTGCCGAGAGCCACAGTCGTTGGATGGGCCCGCGGTAGCGACAGTAGTCGAGCAGTTCGCGGGCGATCATTTCACCTTCACGATCCGCGTCCGTCGCGATCACTACCTCGCTGGCCTCGGCCAGCAAGCCCTTGACTGCCTTGAACTGACTGGCGGTCTTGGGCTTGACCTGCATGCGCCATTGCTCGGGCACGATCGGCAGATGTTCGAGCCGCCATTGCTTGTAGCGTGCGTCGTAGGCGTCCGGCGGGGCGGTTTCCAACAGATGGCCGATGCACCAGCTCACCGCGAGGCCGTTGCCGCGCAGGCAGCCTTCACCCTTGCCCCGGGCACCCAACACTTTGGCGATATCCCGAGCCTGGGATGGTTTTTCACAGAGATACAGCCGCATGTCATCGACCCTCGTTCACACCAGGCAAAGCATGGCGGCCGCCAGCCAGGGATGCAAGGGTCTATCTGTATATTTGTACAGCTTCCAGCCTTCAGATCGCGTCAGGCCCGCTTGAGGTCGATCGGTACCGCCCCGGGTTCCACAGCGGCCCGGGTCACGGTCACGGGTATGGACTTGGCAGCCGGTACCTTGCTCTTCTGCGCGTAGTGCCACAGCGGCACCAGCGGATTGCATTCGGGGTAATAGCCACCGCAGCAGCCAGCGGGAATGTCGTACGGCAGGATCTGCAGCGGGCCGACCACCCTGGGCACCTCGGTTTCCACGGCTGTGGCCGCCTTGACCCAGTCTCCGGCCATGAAGCCCAGGCGGGCGATGTCGTTCTTGTTCATCAGCAACACCTTTCGCGTGCCCTTTACCCCTCTGAAGCGATCGTCATAGCCGTAGATGGTGGTGTTGAACTGGTCATTGCTACGCAGCGTCATCAGCTGCAGCACGTCCCGCCGCGCGCTGGCCGTGGTCACGTCATCATCCGGGTCCAAGGTTGGCGACAACGTGAACTGGGCCTTGCCGCTCTCGGTATTCCACTGCCGCTGGGCAGCGCCCAACGGACGATGGAAACCGCCAGGTTCGTGCATGCGTGTTTCCATCTCATGGAAAATGGCCGGGTAGATTCGAGCGATGGCCGCGCGCACCAGGCGGTAGTCACGCCTCCACGCGTCCCAGTCCAACTTGGGGTTAGGGGGAAGGGTGGCCTGGGCGATGCCTGCGATAATGGCCGGCTCGGACAGCAATTGATCACTGGCCGGCTCGCTGTGCCCCCGCCAGCCATGAATACAGCCGGTGCTGTCTTCGGTGGTCCACTGCTGCTCGATGCCGTCCTGACGATCGATTTCGATGCGGCCAAGGCATGGCAACAGCCACATCTGTTGTCCGGGAAGCAAATGGCTGCGATTGAGCTTGGTCGCGATCTGTACGTTGAGTGCAAGCCCTTGCCAGGCTGGTTCGAGCCTGGAGGTATCGGGTACCGCGCGTATGAAGTTGCCCCCCAGTCCGATGAAGCCCTTGACCTGGCCGTCGAGCAGGCCTTCGCAGGCGTCTACCGTGCAGAAGCCTTTGTCCGCGGGCACCTCGATGCCTAGATGCTCAGCGATCAGGTCGGCAGGGACTTTCTTGGGGTCTTCAGTGATCCCGACGGTGCGCTGGCCTTGCACGTTGGAATGGCCGCGCACTGGGCAGATGCCCGCGCCGGGCTTGCCGATGTTGCCCCTGAGCAACAGCAGGTTGACCAGCATCTGCACGTTGGCCACACCGTGATGATGCTGGGTAAGGCCCATGCCGTAGACGCCCATGACGCGTTCACTGCGGGCATATACCTTGGCCGCCGCTTCCATGGCACTGCGGCTCAGGCCCGAGCGTTGCTCGAGCGCTCCCCAGGCATAAGCCTCGATCTGCGCCCTCAGGACTTCGAAACCTGTGGTGTGTTCAGCGATGAACCCATGGTCCAGCACGGCGGCTTCGCCCTTGGCCTGGGCTTCGGCGTCCAGGGCGAGCAGCGCCTTGATCATCCCCGCCATGGCTGCCAGATCCCCTCCAATGGCGACCTGATGGTACTGAGTGCTGACCTGGGTCGATTCCGGCCCCAGCATCTCGACCGGGTTCTGAGGGTTGACGAAGCGTTCCAGCCCGCGCTCGCGCAGGGGGTTGAAGGTAATGATCTGTGCCCCGCGCTTGCGCGCCTCTTGTAGAGGGTGAAGCATGCGCGGGCTGTTGCTGCCCACGTTCTGGCCGAAGAACAGGAAGCAGTCGGTGTGCTCGAAATCGTTCAGGGTCACGGTGCCTACTGGTACGCCAATGCTTTCCTGCAGGCCGACTGAGGTGCTTTCATGGCACATGTTGCTGCTGTCGGGTAGGTGATTGTTGCCATAGCCCCGGGCAAGCAGCTGGTACATGAATGAGGCTTCCAGCGAGGCACGCCCGGAGGCGTAGAACACCACGCTGTCTCGTGGCAAGGCCTTGAGGGAGGCGCCGATGGCAGTGAAAGCGTCAGCCCAGGCAACCGGGCGGTAGGTGTCAGTCGCGGCATCGTAGCGCATCGGGTGAGTGAGACGGCCTTGCTGCTCGAGATCGAAGTCTGGCCAGGTCCGCAGTTCGGCGAGGGTATGTCGGCTGAAGAACTCAGGCGTAGCCCGTCGCGAGGTCAGCTCCCAGGCCGTGGCCTTGGCGCCGTTTTCGCAGAATTCGAGGGGGTGCGGGTGACCCGGTTTGGCCCAGGCGCAGCTGACGCAGGCAAAGCCATCCGGTTTGTTCTGCTTCAGCAGCGCCGAGGCGCCTTTGCCCAGGGCTCTCTCCCTGAGCAGGATATTGGCGACCGAATGGGCCGACCCCCAGCCGCCTGCCGCATGGGTATAGGGCTTGAAACGAACCTGCGGGGAAAGAAACATGGCTCAGCCTTCATCGAAAAGTCGTATTCCGTTACGACGTGGCGAAGCGGCCAAAGGTTCGCTCGGTTCGGCGGCTGGCGAGCCGGCGTGGCGCCCAAGGGGCGCCAGTTGCAGCGGCAGTTCAGGGCGCAGGGTTGGGTTGACCCTTGTGGATGGCTTCAAGGCCTGCGCGCACTTCTTCGCTGAGGCGCACATCGATGCTGGCCAGGTTGCTGCGCAGCTGCTCCAGAGTAGTCGCACCAATGATATTGCTGGTAACGAAGGGCTGCTCGGTCACGAACTGCAAGGCCATTTGCGCTGGGTCCAGCCCGTGCTCTCTGGCCAGGGCAACGTATGCCTTGGCAGCCGCCTCGGCTTCGGGGTTGTTGTAGCGCTGGAAACGCTCGAACAGCGTCAGTCTGCCCTGGGCTGGGCGGGCACCGTCCAGGTACTTGCCGCACAGCACACCGAAGGCCAGGGGCGAGTAGGCAAGAAGGCCGATCTGCTCCCGCAGCGCGATTTCGGCAAGGCCGATCTCGAAGGTACGATTGAGCAGGTTATAGGGGTTCTGAATCGACACCGCTCTTGGCCAGCCCCGGGTCTCGGCCAGGTGCAGGAAGCGTTGGGTACCCCAGGGTGTTTCATTGGACAGGCCGATATGGCGCACCTTGCCGGCCTTCACCGCCTCGTCGAGCACTTCCAGGGTTTCCTCGATGGGGGTAAAGACGTCGGTTTCGTCATGCTGGTAGCCCAGTACACCGAAGAAGTTGGTCTTGCGGTCGGGCCAGTGCAGTTGATAAAGGTCCAGGTAATCGGTGTTCAGGCGCTTGAGTGAAGCGTCCAGGGCGGCGGTGATGTTCTTGCGGTCCAGCCTGGGGTTGCCGTCGCGGATATGATCCATGCGGCCGGGGCCGGCGACCTTGCTCGCGAGAACCCAGTCGGCTCGATCGCCATGTTGGCGGAAATATTCGCCGATGATGCTTTCCGTGCGCGTGTAGGTTTCGCCCCGAGGAGGCACGGGGTACATCTCCGCGGTGTCGAGGAAGTTTACGCCGGCTGCCTTGGCCAGCCGAATCTGTTCGAAGGCCTCGGCCTGGGTATTCTGTTCTCCCCAGGTCATGGTGCCCAGGGCGATGGCGCTGACCTTGACGTCGGTTTTGCCCAGTACGCGATAGTGCATGGAAGCTCCCGTGTGCAGGCGGGCCAAGAGGCCCGGTGGAGGAGACCGGGGCGTTCCCGGTCGAGGGGGTGAGGCGGATTGCCGCACGACAGTTCGTCGTACTGGCTAGCAGGCTAACTATTTGGTCACTTCTTATTGAGTTATCATACAACTGCTTCGATCAACGGAGCCAGGGGCGACAATGCGCGCACCGGGCATCGTTGTCTGGCAGACCCTGCATTCACGCTATTCATCAAAGAGGTTTCGACGATCACCATGGGGCGCCAAGTATTGCTCTACTTGACTCATTTCTTCAAACGTCTGCAAGACGCCTTCACCGCCTCTGAACGGGACGAAGCCCAGACCGGTACCTCGCCATTGGCGATCCTGGCCATAGTCGCGCTCAGCCTCTACATCGCTGGCGGCCTGGGCCTCTTCGTCAAGAGCCACTACTGGGATCACCTGACCGAGGCACAGAAAACCGTGGTGATCGCATCCATGGCCTCCACTGACCAGATGCTCTGATACAACCCAGCTCGATCTCCCGCACCATTGTCCGCATCGCGGGCTTCCTATAAGAACAACGTTCAAACCGGTGGTTGACGCTCGATGTTATCGGCCTTCCTGGCCTGATGCGCATCGGGACGGATTGTCTTCGTCTGCAATTCAGCACGTAGCTGTGGCAGGCATTGGGGATACTCATGGTTGATGAAGGTGATCAGGCGCTCGCGCACGTGGCAACGAGCGTCCCAGTTGCGGGAGGAGTCCAGTGAACTGAGCAGAATGCGCAGTTGCATGGATTTTTCACTGGTGTCGGTGACCTGGAGCACGCACACGCGACCATCCCATAGATGGGGAATTTCCTCACAGATCTGCTTGACCTGTTCTCGCAGCACATCCAGAGGCAGTGAATAGTCCACCCAGAGGAACACCGAGCCGATCAGGCTTGAAGTGCTGCGGGTCCAGTTCTGGAAAGGCTTTTCAATGAAATAGGTGAGGGGTACCACCAGGCGCCGCTCGTCCCAGATCTTGACGACCACATAGCTGCCGGTGATCTCCTCGATCCGGCCCCATTCGCCTTCCACGATGACCACGTCGTCCAGGCGAATCGGTTGCGATATCGCGATCTGCAGGCCGGCGATAAGGTTGCCCAGCACCGGCTTGGCGGCAAACCCCGCCGCCAGGCCCGCCAGCCCGGCTGAAGCCAGCAGGCTGGTGCCGACCTGGCGCACTGCCGGGAAACTCATCAGGATCAGCCCGCTTCCGAAAAGAATCACCACTACGTTGAGGCAGCGAACCAGTACCCGGACTTGCGTCTGTATCCGGCGCGCGGTGAGGTTGTCTTCAATGTCCAGCGGATTGCGAATGGCGATGGTATCCGCCACCGCCGCCACACAGCGCAAGCCCAGCCAGGTAAACCCACCGACCACCAGCAGACCATTGAGGTGGCGCACGCTGTTGATCAGCGGCAGATCGTCCGGGGCGGACGTCCATACCGACTGTAAGGCCAACAAGGGCATCAGCCACAGGGACGGGCGCTGGGCCTTGGTGATCAGTTCATGGGCCAACAGCATGCGCCGGGCTATGCGCCTGAGCACCGTGATTCCCAGCCAGCGAATGAGCAGGGTCACCAGCACGGCGGCAACTGCCACGATCAGCGTGCTGAGCCAAGGCAATGGTATGCGATCCAGCCAGTTTTCCGGGATCAGGTCCATGAGCACGCCTCGGTCGGTCCAAAACGATACCGACCGGGGCGGTCATCGAGGGTTCCGCCGGCCCGTCTAGTCAGCGGCTTCCAGGAGCCTGGGCAAGGTCGGCCGTGCCGGTTGGGTCGGCCAGGGCACTGGCATTGCGCCGCAGCCCACGGCAGTTCATGACGCACAGGCACGCCTGCAGGACAATCAGCGCCCATGCGTGGCTGTACAAGCCCCAGGCTACCCAGAGCAGGTTGCTCAGGAGAAACAGCCAGAAGCCGGCCATGCGTCGCCGGGGCTGCTGCGAACCGACCAGCCATGCAGCGATCACGGTGGTCAGCATGGCGGGCCATTGAATCAGGTCGATGTAGGCCATGGGTCAGTCCTGATCATCCTCGACCTGATCATCGATCAGTGGTACCTGGGCGTCGTCAAGGCCCCAGCCCGGGTCCTCGTTGCCCGGGTCGTTCACCCGTCCATGGTTGGCCGGCTTGGCCGGGTCGTTGACAAAGGGTACGCCGCTTGGGCCTTGTTGCTCGGTACCTTCGGTCTGTGGGTTCATGGCGGCGTCCTCTCTGGCCAACGACAATGTAGATAGCCTAGGGAGGTCTTGTTCAGGCCAAAGGTTCCCGCCATTGCACCAGGTTGCCTTCCGGATCGAAACCGTCGCAGGCCCGGAAGCCAGGGCCGATCCACTCGGCCGATTCGCTGTCCACGCCTCCACCGAGCATCGGGCTCAGGGTATGGACCAGCGCCAGGGAAGGCACGGGGAAGATCAGTTTCACCGGTACGTCGGTGCGGCGCATGGGCGGTGAGGTAATGTTGAGGTTGTCAGCGACTATCTGGGGGAGCGCATGAAGAACCAGGGAATAATGGGCCGATTCGAGCACGATTCGCCCCTCGACACGGGCCTTGATCGCCAGTCCGGCGACCTGTTCATAGAAGCTGGCCATGCGCTCCAGGTCCTTGGCGAAAAGCAGGGCGCCAGCTTTGGGCAATTCCGACATCGAAAGTCTCCGCTATGGGGAGCTAACCCTACGAAAGGCGCTGTGGCCTGTCCAGTCTAGCGCTCTGTACGAACGCATGGCTGGCTGCGAGACTGTGCGCTTTATGCGCAAGGAACACCCATGCAGAACCGCTTCATCCGCCCCGCGGTCTTAATGCTCGGTGTGCTGGGCTACGGCCAGGCCAAGGCCGAGCTGGCCGTCATCGATTGGCCGCCCGGCTGGCAGGTAGAGCCCGTTCCCGTAGAGGCCGGTAGTGATGTATCGCGACAGCGCGCCGTCAGGCTGGACGCCCAGGGCAACCCCGCCATGGTGGTGGAACTGAGCCAGAGCCCGGTGGAGCAGGACCATGTGGTGAATGTGGCGGGGGTCGTTCTGGAAATGCGCAAGGCGGTGCAGAAGAACTTTTCCCAGGGCGGCTATCAAAGTGCCTGTACCCGGGTGAAGGCTAGCACCCTGAACCAGGTGCCCGCGGCCGAAACCACCTGCACCATTACCCTTAACGGCGGGCATGTGCTCACCCAGACGCTGGTCGCCGCCGCTGGCCCGCTGAAAGCCTGGGCGTTGTCCTACGCCGGCACGCCGGAGGGCTATCGGCTCAACGAGGGCGCGGTGCTGGAGATTCGTAGTTCGCTGGTGTTGGATGCAGGACAGTGACAGGCCCGGCATAGGAGCAGGCATGGCGCGATTTGAACATTTTGGGCCCAACCCTCGGGGGCGAGATTACGCCGTAGGGGATATCCACGGTCACTTCAGTCGGCTGGAGGCGACCTTGAGGCGCGCCCGCTTCGACCCGGCGCGGGATCGGCTGTTCAGCGTCGGCGACCTGGTGGATCGCGGTCCGGAAAGTCCCCGCGCCCTGGAGTGGCTTGCCCAGCCATGGTTTCACGCGGTGCAGGGCAACCACGAGGTACTGACGCGCCAATACGTGGAAGGCGATCCGCAACTGCACCCGGACGATTACCGCAGCAGCGGCGGGACCTGGTTCATGCAGAGCAGCCGCCAGGAGCAGGAACGTTACGCCCTGCGCTTCGCCGAGTTGCCCGTGGCGCTGGAAGTGGAAACCCCGCTCGGCCTGGTGGGGTTGGTTCATGCCCATTGCCCCTTTTCCAGCTGGACCACCTTGCGTGAGTACCTTACCGGCGCCTTGCCCTACGCCGTCGAGCTGGAGGAAAGCTTTCAATGGTCCCGGGCCCGCTTAAAGCAGCGGGATGAGAGCGAGGTACGCGATGTGCGTGCCGTGGTGGTCGGCCATACCCCCCTGCGTCGGCCCCGGCGCCTGGGTAACGTCTGGCATATCGACACCGCCGGCTGGAGCGAGGGCTACTTCAGCCTGCTGGAGCTTGGCCGTCTTCGTGTGGTGCCCGTCTAGCCCGGCTGTGGCCCTGGGCTGGCGCTGGCGCTGGCGCTCGAGCGTGGGCCTGGGAACACCTGGTTGCGGCCAAGCGCCTTGGCGCGGTACAGCGCGGCGTCGGCCGCTTCCACCAACGCCTGGGGGCGGGGCGGCAACGTTTGCTCGAGCCAGGCGTGGGCGCCGGCACTAAGGGTGACCCGGCCATAAGGGCTACCGCTGTGAGCAATGTTCAACCCTTGTACGGCTTCGACGATGCGCTCCGCGACGCGGATGGCACCACTGAGCTCGCACTCGGGCAGGAGCACCAGCAGTTCCTCGCCACCATAGCGCACCACCAGGTCACCTGAACGGCCCACGCAACCGAGCACGGCCTGGCCGACATCGCGAATGCAGGCGTCACCGGCGGGGTGGCCGTGGATGTCGTTGAAAGCCTTGAAATGGTCGATGTCCAGCATGATGATGCCCAGCGGCCGGCCGGCCCGGCGCGCGCGGCCGATTTCCTGGGGCAGGGCCTGGTCCAGTTGGCGCCGATTGGCCAGGCCGGTCAGGCTGTCCTGCATGGCCATCAACTCAAGGGCGGCATGCGCGTTGCGTAGTTCGGCTTCGGTCTGGGTAGTCTGGCGGATCTGGCGAATCAGGAGGGCGCCGAACAGACCGGTGGCACAGAGCAGCAGCAGGATTACCGCCGCCATGCGCAGCAGGTTGCTTCGCCACTGGCTCAATAGAAAGTCCTTGGATTCGGCCGCCATCACCACCACCGGGTAGCGGCTCAGCGCCCGGTAGGCGTACAGCCGTTCAACCCCATCAATGACCGAGGGCAGCATCTGGGTACCTGCGCTGGCCTTGGGCAGCAACTGGGAAAACACCACACCCTTGGCGATGCTGGTACCGATAAGTTTCTCATCGAAGGGGCGGCGCACCAGGATGGTACCGTCGGCCATCACCAGGTTGATGACCCCATTGGGGTCCAGGGTATAGGCGTTGTAGAAACGCCTGAAGTAGTCGACCTTCAGGGTTGCCAGGGCCACTCCGGCGAAACGCCCTTCGCTGTCGTCGATACGCCGTGACAAGGTGATGATCAGATCGCCGGTGGAACGGCTGCGAATGACTGGTCCGAGATGCGAGCCGCTGTCGGCGTGGGTGCGGTGGTAAATGAAATAGTCCCGATCGGCATTGTTGGCGTTGGGCGGTATAGCGTCAGTGGAGCTCACTAGCCAATTGCCCTCACGGTCGTAGATGAACAGGCCGTGCAGTTGTTCCACCGAGCCGGTTAGCCGTTTCATCAGCCGATGCAACCGCAAGCGTTTCTCCGACGTGCCGAGCCCGTCCACTTGCACCCGCTCGACCATGCCTACCAATAGGGTGTCGGCCTCCTCGAAGGTGTGCGAAGCATGCTCGGCCACGGAACGCGCCAGGTTGGAGACATTGTTCTGGGCCGCCGTCAGCGCCTGGTTTCGGGACGTCCAGCTTTGCCAGATATCCAGCCCCACCAGGGAGGACACCACGACGCCTATCAGTAACAGGGCTACCGTAAGCGGGCTGGTTCGCCCTGCCGGGCTGAATGGACGGACGTTTGGCATGGGGGCTCGCTGTACGGATATCAGGCTCGTTCCGGCCCGGCTCGGCCAGGAGGCATGAAGGGGCTGCTCCATGATGACGGTCAGGGCTCTGCGCTGCAACCGCGAGCCGCTTCGCTGCTCAGGCTTCGCCAATGCAACGTTCGCCGCCGCCGAGACTCTCAAGGCAAGACCCATTTCAATGGAAGATAGCCTATGACCCCTCCGGATCCGGATCATGTGCAATGGCTGGTAGAGCGCTCGATGCTCCATGCCGCCAAGCAGCGCGCCAAGCTTTACTCGGGCCAGGCCCGCTTGTGGCAACGGCCGTTCGCCCAGGCGCGGCCACGCGACGCCTCTGCCATTGCTTCGGTCTGGTTCACCGCGTATCCCGCCTCGATCGTGACCCGGGAAGAAGGTTCGGTGCTCCAGGCCCTGGGCGATGAAGCCCTGTGGCACGCTCTGTCGGAAATCGGCATCCAAGGCATCCACAATGGCCCGCTGAAGCTTTCCGGTGGACTGCGCGGCCGCACCCATACGCCAACCATCGATGGCAATTTCGACCGCATCAGCTTCGATATCGACCCGGCGCTAGGCACAGAGGCCGAGCTGGTAGGCTTGGCGCGCCTGGCCGCAGCTCACAACGCGGTGGTGATCGAGGACGCGATTCCTTCCCATACCGGCAAGGGCGCGGACTTCCGCCTCGCCGAACTTGCCTATGAGGACTATCCGGGCTTGTTCCATATGGTGGAAATCCGCGAGGAAGACTGGGGCTTGCTGCCCGAGGTGCCAGCGGGGAGGGATGCCATCAACCTGTCGCCCGCGACCGTGGACTGCCTGCGCGACAAGCATTACATCGTCGGCCAGCTGCAACGGGTGATTTTCTTCGAGCCGGGGGTAAAGGAAACCGACTGGAGCGCCACGCCGGTCGTGGTTGGCGTGGATGGCAAGGCGCGACGCTGGGTGTACCTGCATTATTTCAAGGAAGGCCAACCTTCCTTGAACTGGCTGGACCCCAGCTTCACGGCGCAGCAGATGATCATCGGCGACGCCTTGCATGCCATCGACGTGGTGGGCGCGCGTATCCTGCGTCTGGACGCCAACGGCTTCCTGGGCGTGGAGCGCCGACCCGAGGGCAATGCCTGGTCTGAAAGCCATCCCTTGTCTGTCAATGGCAACCAGTTGCTCGGCGGAGCGATCCGCAAGGCCGGAGGCTTCAGCTTCCAGGAACTGAACCTGACCATCGACGATATCGCGGCCATGTCCCATGGTGGCGCCGATCTGTCCTACGACTTCATCACCCGGCCGGCCTATCAACACGCCTTGCTCACCGGGCGCACGGAATTCCTGCGCCTGATGCTGAAGGAGATGCACCGGTTCGGCGTGGACCCGGCATCGCTGATCCATGCCCTGCAGAATCACGACGAGCTCACCCTGGAGCTGGTGCATTTCTGGACGCTCCATGCCCACGACCAGTTCATGTACCAAGGCCAGACCTTCCCTGGCAACATCCTGCGCGAGCACATCCGCGAGGAAATGTACGAGCGCCTGGCCGGCGAGCATGCGCCTTACAATCTCAAGTTCGTCACCAATGGCGTGGCCTGCACCACGGCCAGCATCATCACCGCCGCCCTGGGGATTCGTGACCTGGACACGCTGACGGACGATGACATCAAGCGAATCCAGCATATCCACCTTTTGCTGGTGATGTTCAACGCCATGCAGCCTGGGGTATTCGCTCTGTCCGGCTGGGACCTGGCGGGTGCCTTGCCCCTACCGGCCGACCAGGTGGCGCACTTGATGGCCGACGGCGATACGCGCTGGATTCACCGTGGCGCCTACGACCTGGCCGAGCTCAATCCCGAAGCCGTGGTGTCCAAGGGTGGCATGCCCAAGGCTCGCAGCCTGTACGGCAGCCTGGTGGAGCAGTTGAAGCGCCCGGATTCGTTCGCTTCCCAGCTCAAGAAGATCCTGGCGGTGCGACGGGCTTACGATATTGCCGCCAGCAAGCAGATCATGCTGCCGGAAACGGAGCATCCGTCGTTGCTGATCATGGTGCACGAGCTACCGGCGGGGCGGGGTACGCAGATCACCGCCTTGAACTTCGGCAACGAGGCCCTGGTAGAGACCCTGCACCTGCCCGGCATTGCTCCCGGCCCGGTGGTGGATATCATCAACGAGCGAGTCGAAGGCGACCTCACCGAAGCTGGCGATTTCACCATCAGTCTGGACCCCTATGAAGGCTTGGCGCTGCGGGTGGTCAGCGCGTCGCTTCCATTGTAGGTAGAGAAGCACCGAAGCTCCGAAAGGCGATATTGCCTCTTTCGCGAGCTTTGCCTAGGGCTCCGCCGCGGCTCCTGCGGGCCTCAGCCGCCGAAGGTGGCCTACTTTGTCGGCACAAAGTAGGCCACCTTCGGATCAAGCCTTCAGCTGGGATTTAGCCACCTTCACCACATTTTCCACCGTGAAGCCGAACTGTGCCTGCAGCTTGCTGATGGGCGCCGAGGCGCCGAAGCTGTTCATGACGATTTTCGCCCCCTGGCCGACATAGCGGTCCCAGCCCAGAGGGCCCGCCTGCTCCATGGCCACCCGGGCGCTGACCGATGGCGGCAGCACGGCATCCTTGTAGGCCTCGTCCTGCTCCTCGAACAGCTCCCAGCAAGGCATGGATACGACCCGGCTGGGGATACCCTCGCTCTTGAGCTGCTCGTACGCCTCCACGGCCAGGCTGAGTTCGCTGCCCGTGGCTAGCAGCAAAACCCGCGGCGCTTCGCTGTCGGCCAGTACATAGGCGCCACGCTCCACGCCCTCGACCGCGCCATAGCGCTCGCGATCCAATGTCGGCAAGGGCTGGCGGCTAAGAATGATGCAGGAAGGACGGTGGGTCTGCTTGAGGGCTACCTTCCAGGCCTGAGCCGTTTCATTGGCATCGCCGGGCCGCAACGTCAGTACGCCTGGCGTGGCGCGCAGCTGTGCCAGTTGTTCGATGGGCTGGTGGGTAGGCCCGTCTTCGCCCACGCCGATGGAGTCGTGGGTGAAGACGAAGACCACCGGCAGTTCCATGATGGCGGCCAGGCGAATGGGCGGCTTCATGTAGTCGCTGAACACCAGGAAGGTGGAGGTATAAGGCCGTAGGTAGCATAAGGCCAAGCCATTGGCGATGGCCCCCATGGCATGTTCGCGTACGCCGAAGTGCAGGTTGCGGCCTTGGTATTGTCCGGCCTGGAAGCTGCCGGCGCCCTCGAAGGTCAGGTTGGTCTTGGTCGATGGCGACAGGTCGGCCGAACCCCCCAGCAGCCAGGGAATGCGCCGCGCATAGGCGTTGAGCACCTTGCCACCGGATTGGCGGCTCGCCACACCCTTGGCGTCGGCGGGGAACGCCTCGATCTCGGCGTCCCAATCTTCAGGCATCTGCCCGGCACGCATGCGCTTCAGGTCGTCCGCCAGCTTCGGCTGCGCGGCTGCAAGGGACGCCAGCGCTGCTTCCCAGGCTTCATAGGCCGCCTGATTGCGCTCGCGCAGAAGTGCCTGGAGCCAGCCCTTGGCGTCTTCGGGGACTACGAACTGACCCTCCGGGTCCCAGCCATAGGCCTGCTTGGCCAGGCGGATTTCCTCGTCGCCCAGGGGTTCGCCATGGGCCGCGGCAGTATTGTGCTTGGTGGGAGCGCCATAGCCGATCACGCTGTCCACCACGATCAGCAAGGGCGCCTGACCGTGGCCGTCGAAGCCCTGGAAGGCTTGCGCCAGGGCTTGGGTGTCATTGGCATCGGTGACATGGAGGGTGTCCCAGCCGTAGCCCTTGAAGCGGGTGATTACATCCTCGGTGAAGGCCAGTTCGGTGTGGCCCTCGATACTGATGGTGTTGTTGTCGTATATCCAGCACAGGTTGCCGAGTTTGAGGTGACCGGCCAGGGAGGCGGCTTCGGCGCTTACCCCCTCCATCATGTCGCCGTCGCCGCAAAGGGCGAAGACGCGGTAGTCGAACAGCGTCTTGCCCACCTGGTTGAAGCGCTCTCCCAGCCAATGCCCAGCCATGGCCATGCCTACGCTGTTGGCGCAACCTTGGCCGAGCGGGCCAGTGGTGGTTTCCACGCCGGTGGTCATGCGGTATTCGGGGTGCCCCGGGGTTTTCGATGACATCTGGCGAAACTGCCGAATGTCCTCCAGGCTCACGGCCGGCTGGCCGGTAGGCTTGCCATGGGCGTCGATTTCCACGACCCCGGCCAGGTGCAGCACCGAGTAGAGCAGCATCGAGGCGTGCCCGGCCGACAGTACGAAGCGGTCGCGATTGGGCCAGTCCGGGTGGTCCGGGTGGTAACGCAGGAAACGACTCCACAAGGTGTAGGCCACCGGCGCCAACGCCATGGGCGTGCCCGGGTGGCCTGAATTGGCCTTCTGCACGGCATCCATGCTCAGGGTGCGGATGGTATCGGTACACAGGCGATCGCGGGCATCGCGGTCGGCTGGGGAGAGGGAGGAGGGTGCTTGCATGGTTGAGGTCCTGAGTCGACGGTAAGTCGATTAGCGGACCGGCGCGCGGCCGGCTCCGTAACCGTGCTGGTTATGGAGCTGACCACGGTGGCTCAGGTGAGTTGCCTCGGATTTACCGTCTGGCCCGAGCCTTGCGCTCGGTTCAGGCCATGCCGGGCAGCTCGTGGGGGCGCAGATCGAACACCAGTACCTCGGCGTTCCTTCCGTGCTCGAGCGTAAGGGCGCGTTCGTTGCGAACACGTACGCCATCGCCTTCGCCAAGCACCTGGCCGTTGAGGGTGACACTGCCCTGCGCTACATGTACGTAGGCATAACGGTTGTCGTCCAGTTCAAGGCGAGCCGCTTCATCGCCGTCGAACAGGCCGGCGTAGACCCGTGCGTCCTGGCGCACTGACAAGGAGCCCTGGGCCCCGTCCGGCGAGATGATCAGGCGCAGCCGCCCACGTTTCTCTTCCTGACTGAAGTGCTGCTGTTGGTAGCGAGGCTCCGCGCCCTGTACAGAGGGTACGATCCAGATCTGGAGGAAGTGGACAGGCGCGTGCGCCGAGTGGTTGAACTCGCTGTGGGTCACGCCGCGCCCGGCACTCATCAGCTGTACGTCGCCGGGGTGGATCACCGAGCCGGTGCCTAGGCTGTCACGGTGCTCGAGCGCGCCTTCCAGTACATAGGAGAAGATCTCCATGTCTCGGTGCGGATGCTGGCCGAAGCCCTTGGCTGGCGCCACCTGGTCGTCATTGATGACCAGCAGGTCTGAGAAACCCTGCTCGCGCGGGTCGCGGTAGGACGCGAAGGAGAAGGTATGAAAGGACTTCAACCAGCCATGGTTGGCTTGACCACGATCAGCGGATTTGCGCAGAGCGAACATGATGTGCACCTCGTTTCAAGTGGGGATGAGTGCAGTTTACTGTCCATGAAAGGCTGTATTAAGTACCTTGAAGCGGCAATACTGTCACACCTATGTTGACAGTTGGGCCGCCCATGAACCCTTTCGAAGACATGCGTTTGTTCGCTCAAGTGCTTGAGTCCGGCAGCTTTACCGCAGCGGCGGAACAGCTGGGCGTTTCCAAGCAACTGATCAGCCGTCGGTTGATGCAGCTGGAGGAGCGCTTGGGCGTGCGCCTGCTCAACCGTTCGACCCGCCGTCTGGACGTGACGCCTCTGGGCCATGCCTACCATGAAGCAGCCCTGCGCTTGTTGGCGGAGGTCGAGCAGGTAGAGCAGAGCATCGCCGGGGAGCACGGACAGCCTCGGGGTACCATCCGCCTCAGCGCACCGCTGTCCTTCGCGGTGGAGCATCTGAGCCAGGTCTTCCCGGCATTCATGCAACGCTACCCTCAGGTCATCCTCGAGCTCGACCTGAGCGACCGCTCGGTGGACCTCTTGGCCGAAGGCTTCGACCTGGCGCTGCGCATCGGGCAATTGGAGGATTCGAGCCTGATTGCTCGACGCATCGGGGAGGTTGAGCGGGTATGGGTATGCAGCCCGGGCTATCTGGCCGAGCGAGGAACGCCGGAAGAGCCCGCCGCGCTGGTCGCTCATGATTGCCTGCCCTATGGTCACGGCCGCACGGTGCAGTGGCGCTTCGAGCGCGAAGGAAAGACCCAGCAGCTTCAGCTAGGGGGGCGTTTGCGGGCCAATAATGGGGAAGTGCTCAGGGATGCCGCCATTGCCGGCCTGGGCATCACTTACCTGCCGCTCTTCATCGTTCGAAAGGCGTTGGAGGAAGGCCGGCTGTGCCGGGTACTGGACGACTATCGCCCCACGCCCCTGGCGGTTTCGGCGCTCTACCCGGCGCACCGGCAAGGGGTGCGCGCGGTACAGGTGCTGGTGGAGTTTCTACGGGTGGCGCTTCAGGACGTGCTTTGAACCTCCAGCCGCGAGCCGGCGCCAGGCCACTCAGTGATGTCGCCAGCGGCTGAGGAAGACCACCAGCCCCAGGGTCGGCAACGCGATGCCGGCCCCGACGATTCCCACCCAGCCCGCGAACTCGTACAGGCTGCTGGCGAAGGCCGAGCCAAGGGCGCCGCCTACGAAGATGCTGGTGACGTAGAGCCCGTTGAGGCGGGCGCGGCTGGCGGCATCCAGGTCATAGATGATGCGCTGGCCAGTGACCATGCTCATCTGTACGGCGAAGTCCAGCAGCACACCGGTCAGCGCTAGCCAGAGCACGCCTGCGGAGGGCAAAAGCCCGAGGCCGAAGGCCACTGGGGCCAGACCCAGGGCCAACAGGCTCGCCGCGCGGCCATGACCCGCATCGGCCAGGCGCCCGGCCAGAGGCGCGGCGACCGCACCCATGGCGCCTACCAGGGCAAAGAGGCCGATCTGACTTTGGCTCAGGCCATGCTGCCGGGACAGCTCCAGGGGAACGGTGGTCCAGAAAAGGCTGAAGGCCGCGAACATCAGGGCTTGGTAGAAGGCGCGCTCGCGCAGGGCGGGATGCTGGCGCAACAGCTGCAGCATGGACCGCAGCAGGGCCCCGTAGCTGGCGGTGTGGCTCGGCTGTCGCGCTGGCAGGGTGAATGCCAGCAGTGCCAGGATCGCCAGCATCGCGGCGGCCGCCACCACGAATACGGCCCGCCAGCCAAAATGATCGGCAATCAGGCTCGCCAACGGACGTGCCAACAGGATGCCCAGGATAAGGCCGCTCATGATGTTGCCGACGACTCGCCCGCGGCTTTGCTCAGGCGCCATGTGCGCGGCCATGGGAATCAGCATCTGCACCGATACGGAACTGAAGCCGATCAGCAGGGAAATCCCAAGAAAGGCATCGGCCCGGCTAGTGGCCGCCGCCGCCACCAGGCTGGCCGCTGCCAATACGAGCGTTGCGAGGATAAGCCGGCGGTTCTCCAGCAGGTCGGCCAGCGGCACCAGCAGGAACAGGCCCAGGGCATAACCAGCCTGGGTCAGGGATACCACCAGGCTGGCCTGATGCGCCGAGAGCCCCACCGCGGGCGCGATCAATTCGAGGATCGGCTGGCTGTAATAGATATTGCCGACGATGGCGCCGCAGCTGAAGGCGAACAGCATGACCAACGCCGGCGTCAGCCGGGCGTTTTCGCAAGGTTGTGAAATCATTGGGAGGTCCGACGCAAGAGTGTGGCTAAACCGGGCGGCACGCCCTGCAAAGCCGCCAAGCATAGCATTGGCGCAGGGCGGTGTCGGCTTTTGGGAGGGTACCTACTAGGCCGACGCTGTCACTGCCGAGGCTGCCAGCAGCTCCTGGGTATAGGGGTGTCTTGGGGAACTGAACAATTCTTCGGTGGCGCCGCGCTCCACCACCTGGCCGTCCTTGAGCACGATCACGTCGTGGGCCAGGGCGCGGATAACGGCCAGGTCATGGCTGATGAACAGATAGGTGAGGCCGTGACGTTTCTGCAACTGGCGCAACAGGTTGAGCACCTGCTTCTGCACAGTACGGTCCAGCGCGGAGGTGGGCTCGTCCAGCAGGATGAGATCGGGCTTGAGCACCAGGGCGCGGGCGATCGCGATGCGTTGGCGCTGCCCGCCGGAAAATTCGTGCGGGTAGCGATGCCGCGTAGCCGGATCTATGCCCACTTCCTGCAAGGCTTGAACTACCGCATCCTCACATTGGCGGGCACTGGCGCGCTGATGCATTTCAAGACCCTCGGCGATGATCTGCGCCACCGACATGCGCGGGCTCAGGCTGCCGTACGGGTCTTGGAAAACGACCTGCATTTTCCTGCGCCACGGGCGCAGCTGCTTTTGGGTCAAGCGTTGCAACTCTTGGCCCTGGAAGGCGATGACGCCCTCGGACGCTATGAGCCGCAGGATGGCTTGACCGAGGGTGGACTTGCCGGAGCCGGACTCGCCGACGATGCCCAGGGTCTTGCCGTGCTGCACCGACAGGCTTACGTCATCCACCGCCCTGACATGGCCCCAGGGGCGGCGGAACAGGCCCCCGCCCAGGGCATACCAGACCCTGAGCCCATCCACTGCCAACACAGGTTCCCTGGGTTCCAGATCCAACGGCTCGCCGGCCGGCTCCGCATCCAGCAGTAGCCGGCTGTAGGGATGCCGGGGGGCGCTGAACAGCGTGGCGCAGTCTGCCTGTTCAACTGATTCCCCGGCCCGCATGACACAGACCCGCTGGGCAATGCTGCGCACCAGGTTCAAGTCATGGCTGATCAACAGCAGGGACATGCCGAGCCGCTGCTGTAACGATTTCAACAAGGCCAGGATCTTGCGCTGCACGGTTACGTCCAGAGCGGTGGTAGGCTCGTCAGCGATCAGCAGTTCAGGCTCGCACGCCAAGGCCATGGCGATCATCACCCGCTGGCGCTGGCCGCCCGACAACTGATGGGGATAGGCGCGCAAACGCGACCTGGGATCGCTGATGCCGACCAGCTCCAGCAATTCGAGAATGCGCGCCCTGGCGGCCTTGCCCGCAACGCCACGATGCACCAGCAGGGTTTCGCCGATCTGCCGTTCAACGGTATGCAGCGGGTTCAGGGAGGTCATCGGCTCCTGGAAGATCATGGCGATGCGGTTGCCGCGCAGCTCGCGCAGGCATTGATCGCTGGCACCGATCAGTTCCTGCCCGTGGTAGCGGATGCTGCCCTGCACATGGCAGGCGTGGGCTGGCAAAAGACCAAGAATCGAATTGGCGGTGACGGATTTGCCCGATCCGGACTCCCCGACGAGGGCCAGGCATTCACCAGGGCCTATGTCCAGGCTTAGATTGCGTACCGCCGGCTCGCCATTGAAGGCCACCCACAGGTCACGAATTTCGATCAACGGCTCGCTCATGGCAGGCTCCGGTCAGGCGCGGGGGTCGAAGGCATCGCGCAACGCCTCGCCGATGAACACCAGCAGGCACAGGATGATGCCCAGCGAGAAGAAGGCGGTCAGGCCAAGCCAGGGCGCCTGCAGGTTCTGCTTGCCCTGGCTGATCAGCTCGCCCAGAGAGGCGCTGCCGGCGGGCATGCCGAAACCGAGGAAGTCCAGCGCGCTCAGGGTAGTGATGGCGCCTGTGAGAATGAAGGGTAGGTAACTCAGGGTCGCGTTCATGGCGTTGGGCAGGATGTGCCGCCAGATCACGGTACGGGTCGGCAGCCCCAGGGCCCGCGCCGCCTTGACGTATTCCAGGCTGCGCCCACGGAGGAACTCGGCCCTGACGACGTCCACCAGTGCAAGCCAGGAGAACAACGTCATGATCCCCAGCAACCACCAGAAACCCGGTTCGACGAAGCCGGAAAGTATGATCAGCAGGTACAGCACCGGCAGGCCGGACCACACCTCTTGCAAGCGCTGTCCCAGCAGATCGATCCAGCCGCCGTAGTATCCCTGCAGCGCGCCCGCGACAATGCCGATCAGCGAGCTCAGCACGGTCAACGCCAGGGCGAACAGGATCGAGACACGAGCTCCGTAGAGCACCCGCGCCAGTACATCCCGGGCCTGGTCGTCAGTGCCCAGCCAGTTGCTCGAGCTCGGTGGGCTGGGGGCCGGCCGGGACAGCTCGTAGTTAGGCGTATCCGGGCCAAAGGGTACGGGAGGAAAAAGCATCCAGCCGTCGCGGTCGGCGATCAGTTTGCGCACGTAATCGCTACGGTAGTCGGGTTGGAACGGCAACATTCCGCCCAGTTCCTGCTCGGTGTAGCGCACCACCACCGGAAAACGATAATGGCCGTCGATCTTGACCAACAGAGGCTTGTCGTTGGCTACCAGTTCGGCACACAGGCACAGCGCGAACAGCCCGGTGAACAACCAGAGGGACCACCAGCCACGGCGGTTCTTGCGAAAGCGCTCCAGGCGCCGGCGTGCCAGGGGAGACAGGCGCATCAGGCATTCCTCGAAAAATCGATGCGCGGGTCGACCAGCCGGTAGCAAAGGTCGCCCACCAGTTTGATGAGCAGGCCGAACAGGGTAAAGATGAACAATGAACCGAACACCACCGGGTAATCCCTGGATACGGCCGCTTCATAGCTCATGCGGCCTAGCCCGTCGAGGGAGAAAATCACTTCCGTCAGCAGCGAGCCGGCGAAGAACACGCTGACGAACGCTTGGGGCAATCCGGCCACCACTACCAGCATCGCATTGCGCCACATGTGTCCGTAAAGCACCCGGCGCTCGCTCACGCCCTTGGCCCGAGCCGTGACCACGTATTGGCGAGTGATCTCATTGAGGAACGCATTCTTGGTGAGGATGGTCAGGCTGGCGAACCCGCCGATGACCAGGGAAAGCACGGGGAGCACCAGGTGCCAGAAGTAATCGGCCAGCTTGCCCAGGGTGGACAGCTGCTCGAAATCTTCGGACACCAGCCCGCGCACCGGGAACCAATTCAGTCCGGTACCGCCGCAGAACACTACGATCAGCAGCATGGCGAAAAGGAAAGAGGGCATGGCATAGCCGACGATCACCGCGCTGCTGCTCCAGATATCGAAGGCGCTGCCATGGCGCACGGCCTTGCGGATACCCAGCGGAATGGATACCAGGTAAGTGATGAGCGTGGCCCAGAACCCCAGGGATAGTGTGACCGGCATCTTGTCCAGGATCAGATCGGTAACGCGAGCGCCGCGGAAGAAACTGGTCCCAAAGTCGAATCGGGCGTAGTGCGTCAGCATCAACCACAGCCGTTCATGGGCCGGCTTGTCGAAACCGTACTGGCGCTCGATTTCCTTGATCAGTTGTGGGTCCAGGCCGCGGCTGGCTCGGGAGCTGCCTTGGGCGACGTCAGCGTTGCCGCCGTTGCCAACGCCTTGCAGACGGGCGATGGCCTGCTCCACCGGCCCGCCGGGAGCGGCCTGAACGATGATGAAGTTCACCAGCAAAATCACCAGCAACGTTGGCAGGATAAGCAGTAACCGGCGCAGAATGTAGAGCGTCATCGGGCCGCTCCCGCGTTGCGTTCGGCCATCTGCGCGGTGGTCAGCGGGGTAGGGCTGATTTCCCACCAGGTTTCAGGGGCCTCGTCATAGGCTGCCTGGACCTTGGGAATGCCGAAGCGGTTCCACCAGACCGTGGACGTCCCAGGCGGGTAATAGTTGGGGATCCAGTAGTGGTTCCACTGCAGCACACGGTCCAGCGCGTGAGCGTGGTCCATCATGGCCTGGAAACTGTCGGCCTTGACCACGCCGTCGATCAGATGGTCTACCGCCGGGTCGCGTAGCGCCATGTAGTTGCCGGACCCCGTGTCCGTGGCCGCGGCTGAGCCAAAGTAGTTGTACAGTTCCAGGCCCGGCGATGCGGACACCGGATAACCGGTGACGATCATGTCGTAGTCCCGGGCCATCAGCCGGTTCAGGTATTGCGAAGGGTCGATGCGGCGGATCTGCATGTCGATGCCGATTTGCGCCAGGGTCCGCTTGTAAGGCAGGAGGAGGCGCTCGAGGCTGGCCTGGGCCTCAAGAAACGAAAAGCTCAGCGCCTGGCCATCGGCGTTGACGAGGTGGTCACCGACAGGGTGCCAGCCGGCCTCGGCCAGTAGTTGCAGCGCTTGAAGCTGCTTGTCCCGGATGAAGCCGCTGCCATCGGTTCTGGGCGCCTGGAACGGCTGGCCGAAGACCTCCGTCGGTACCTGGTCGCGCAAAGGTTCGAGGATAACCAGTTCCGCGGGGGTGGGCGGCGCGGTGGCCGCCAGCGGGCTATTGGAGAAGTAGCTTTGCTGGCGGATGTACAGGTTGCGCATCAGCTGGCGATTGCTCCACTCGAAATCCCAGAGCATCGCCAGGGCCTGGCGCACCCGCCTGTCCTGGAAGACAGGGCGGGACAGGTTGAAGACGTAGCCTTGCGCTGGCTGCAATCCCTTGGGCGCCAACTGTGCCCTTTGCAGACGGCCGTCTTCCAGCGCCGGGCCGGCATAACCGATGGTATAGCCGGTGGCCGAGAACTCGCGATTGTAGTCGAAGCCGCCGCCGCGCAGCACCTGCCGGGCCACGTCGATATCGGCGAAGTATTCCACGCTGAAGTGGTCGAAGTTGAACATGCCCTTGGCTACGGGCAAATCCTTGCCCCACCAGTCGGGGTTGCGTTCCAATGTGAGGCTGCGGCCGTTATCGACCTTGCCGACCCGGTAGGGGCCACTCCCCAGCGGCGGCTCGAAGCCGCCACCATTGGCGAAGTCCCGGCTTTGCCACCAGTGTTCGGGGAATACCGGAAGGGCCGCCAGGTCCAGCGGCAGGGTGCGGCTGTCCCGGTTCTTGAAGTCGAAGCGCACCCGGCGATCACCCTCTACCACGACCTGGGACACATCGGCGAACTGAGCGCGGTAACGAAGGCTGCCCTGGGTCATCAACAGGTCGAAGGTATAGCGCACATCTTCGCCAGTGATGGGCGAGCCATCCGCGAAACGCGCCCTGGGGTTCAGGAAGAACCGCAGGCTCAGGCGGTCGTCGCTCAGTTCCATTCCCTCGGCGACCAGGCCGTAGACGGTGTAGGGTTCGTCCAGGGAGCGCACCGCCAAGGGGGCATACACCAGGCCGTCGATCTGGGAAACGCCGATTCCCTTGTCGATATAGGGCATCAGATGGTCGAACTGGCCGATGTCCATGGCCGCTCGCCGCAAGCTGCCACCCTTGGGTGCGTCCGGGTTGACGTAGTCGAAATGCCGAAACTGCGCGCCATATTTGGGCGCCTCGCCGTACACCGTCAGGGCATGCAGGGGCGCGGCGACTACCGGCGCGGCGGCCAGCGCAAGGGCGCAACTGATAAGCAGGAAAACCGATCGCATGGAAGGCCTTGAGCGCACCCGGGAAGATGTCTAGACGCTATCATGCACGTCCGTGCGCAGAAACGAAACGGCCCGCGTGAACGGGCCGAATCGGGGCGAGCATCAATCCTGGCGGCTGGTGACTTCCAGCAGGTGATAGCCGAATTGCGTCTTGACCGGGCCTTGCACGGTATTCACCGGGGCGCTGAATACCACCTGGTCGAATTCCTTGACCATCTGGCCCGGACCGAAGGAGCCCAGGTCGCCGCCCTGACGACTGGAAGGACAGCTTGAGTTGGCTTTGGCAATCTCGGCGAAGTCGGCGCCGCCCTCGATCTGGGCCTTGAGTTCGTTACATTTCTCCTCGCTGGATACCAGGATGTGGCGTGCGGTGGCTTTGGCCATGGGGGTGTCTCCTCATTGATTGAACGGAACAGCCTAACGCGCGACGGGCGAACAGGCCAGCGCCTCGCGCTGGTTTCCCATCAGAGCTCAGAGCGATGCCAGGCTCGAGCGCAGCAGGGCCTCGGTCGATTCCCAACCCAGGCAGGCGTCGGTAATGGAGACGCCGTAGCGCAGCCGCGGCCCGGTGGGCTGAGCCCCTTCGAACAGATGGCTTTCCAGCATGACCCCTACCAGGTCTCGGTTTCCCTCGCCGCGCTGGCGAAGCACCTCGTTCATCACCTGGGGCTGGCGCAGCGGATCCTTGTCACTGTTGGCATGGCTGCAGTCTACGATCAAGCGGGTATTGAGCCCGGCCTTGCTCAGCTGGGCCCGGGCACTGGAAAGGTGCGCTTCGCTGTAGTTGGGGCCACCATGGCCACCACGTAGCACCAGGTGGCAGTGGGGGTTACCTTCACTGCGCAGCAAGGCCGGGTGGCCATGGGTATCCAGGCCAAGGTAGCGGTGCGGATGGGCCGCGCTGCGAATGGCATCGCAAGCCACGCCGAGGGAGCCGTCCGTGCCGTTCTTGAACCCTACCGGCAGGGCCAGGCCACTGGCCATTTCCCGATGCACCTGGGATTCTGTGGTCCGCGCGCCCACGGCAGCCCAGGCAAGCAAGTCGTCGAAATAGGCGCTGGCCATGGGCTGGAGCAATTCGCCGGCCAATGGCAGCCCCAGGGACATTAGCCCCAGCATCAACTCCCTGGACAAGGCCAGGCCTAATAGCAGATCGTCGCTGCCATCGAGGTGGGGGTCGTAGAGCAGGCCCTTCCAGCCGATGGTAGTGCGAGGCTTTTCCACATAGGCGCGCATAACGATCAGCATCTTGTCTTCGCAGGCAACGGCCAGGCGGGCGAGGTGACTGCCGTACTCCAGGGCAGCCTTGGGGTCATGCAGGGAACAAGGCCCGGCGATGACCAGCAGGCGGTCGTCGCGGCCGCTCAGGATGGCCTCGACCTGCTGACGCTGTAGCGCAACCTGGGCGGCGAGCCCGGCAGAGCAGGGAAGGGCCTGGCGAAGCGCGTAGGCAGTGGGCAGGCGCTGGCCGATGCTTTCCTGGGGGGCGGCTGCCGGAAGGTGGCGGACAGCGCTGGAGGTGGGGTCGAGTCGGGTAACCAGGGTATTCATGGGCGATCCTTATCGCCCGCTGCGTTCAGGCACGCAAGCGGGAGGGTAGTGGTGTTCGTGAGCGCGATGAGCCGCGGACAGGGGCTTCGCCACCCAGGACAGGCCGTTCGGAGGTGGCGTGTTGCACCGAGCGGGGCGCGCTAAATCGCCAGGCGTAGGTATAAAAGGTGCGGTAGGTGGTGTAGGTCATGGCAGAAGCTCCAGTCGTTAGGTGCAAGAAAAACGAAACCCCTGGTCGGGTGGCCGACCAGGGGTTTCGAAAAACGGCGGCAGGCGACCCGGTGGATGGGCGCCTGAATGGGACACTCAGACGCGCCAGTGGCTAAACCAATAGCCAAAATAAGCGCGTGCATAAGCCGGAATCACGCCCGCTACCGAGCCGGCCGACAGCGATGCGACGGCAGCGAGCGTGGTAAAGATGCGAAGAGCCAGGGCCATGCTAGTGTCTCCCAGTGAGCGCTAGAGCTTACGTGAGGCATTGGCGGGTCGCAATCCCCGCTTTGCGCACCCGATTGAGGTCCGTATGACGAGGAATGCAGTGGACGACGTCATCTTCACGCCGGCCAGCGATGCCGACTTGCCCTTTGCGAGGAACCTGGCCCGCAAGACCATGGTGCCTTACTACACGCGTCATGGCCTGCTCTGGCAAGACGCCGATTTCGATGCCGGCTGGAGCTGGCGGGAGAACCATTTGCTGCGGGTCCTGGACGAGGCGGTAGGCTTTGTGAGCCTGAGCGCGGACGCCCGCGCGCTGTATATCCGCGAATTGCATCTGGTGGAACAGGCCCGCGGGCGGGGCATAGGGGCCACGGTACTGGACCATGCCCTGGCCATTGCGGCGCAACGACGCCTGTTGAGGTTGCGATTGATGGTCTTCAAGGACAACCCTGCACAGCGATTGTATAAGCGCAAGGGCCTTGCAGTGGTTGGAGAGGATTTGTGCTTTTGGCGAATGGAGCGCGCCGTGCCGGGGCTGGAACGCCAGGGCAGCGAATTGCTATAAGGCGCATACAAAACTTTTCATGTACAAGTTTTCGCGGTCTGTACAATCTCGCTCCAGCGCCGGGAGCTTGGTCTAGGCTTGTACTGACCGGTGGCCACGGGGATGCGTTCAGTCCGGTACTCTTTGGCCGATAACCTTGCATAAGGTTCGTATTGGTTCAGGTTCCTGATTCAGGACGTCCATCCTTGAATTGTCCAGGTATCGACACGATGCCCGGCGGTGCTGGCTCCGAGTTGAGCTCTGCCTTTCCTATCAGATTCGTTGGTAAGCTTATGTTGACAGGTACCTATTCACCGGCGCTGGTGCTCGCCTCCTTCCTGGTAGCCATGCTGGCCTCCTATACAGCGCTCGACCTGGCCGGCCGGATCGCCAGTGCCACGGGGCGCTCGGCCTACCTGTGGATGCTGGGCGGCTCGTTGGCGATGGGCGTTGGTATCTGGTCCATGCATTTCATCGGCATGCTTGCGTTCAGCTTGCCCATCGAGCTCGGCTATGACCTGGGCATTACGGTGCTTTCGTTGCTCATCGCCGTAGGCAGTTCAGGTTTCGCACTCTGGCTGGTCGGCCAACCGAGCCTGCCGTGGCCGCGCCTGGCCTGTGGCGCGCTCATCCTGGGGGCCGGTGTAGCGGCCATGCATTACACCGGCATGGCCGCCATGCGCATGATGCCAGGCATCGTCTACGACCCTGCCTTGTTCATCCTTTCCCTGATGATCGCGATAGGGGCTTCCGCGGCCGCGCTCATCATCGCGTACCGCTTGCGCAGGCATACCCCATACGTACGCGTGGCGCGTGCCGGGGCGGCCGTGATCATGGGGCTTGCCATCGTCGGCATGCACTATACCGGCATGGCGGCCGCGCGCTTTCCCGATGGAAGCTACTGTGGCGCCCTCGACGGTGCCGGCCTGACCGGCGACGGCCTGGTCTACCTGGTCATAGTGACTACCCTCAGCGTACTTGCCATCGCCTTGCTGACTTCAGTTCTGGACGCACGCCTGGAGGAGCGCACCGCCGACCTGGCCAGCTCTCTGACCGCGGCCAACAGGAAACTTACCCGGCTGGCCCTGCATGACTCCCTGACCGGCTTGCCCAATCGCATGCTTCTGGGTGACCGAATCACTCAAGCCATGCAGCGGGCGACAGAGAGTGAAAGCTGCTTCGCCTTGATGTTCATCGACCTGGACAGCTTCAAGCCCATCAACGACGCTTTTGGTCATCACGTTGGGGACCAGTTGCTGCTGGCGGTGGCCCAGCGCTTGAGCGAAGGGTTGGGCGCCGAGCACACCCTGGCGCGCATTGGGGGGGATGAATTCGTCCTGCTGGTGCCCCTGCGCCGGCCCGATGATGCAGTGTCGGTGGCAGCGCACCAGGTGGCCCTGCTGGCCCGGCCTTTCTCGGTCGCCGAGCAGGAGCTGCAGGTCTCGGCCAGTGTCGGCGTAGTCCTCTATCCAGGCTGCGGCAGTGACCAGCACCAGCTGCTGATCAATGCCGACGCGGCCATGTACCATGCCAAGAGCAGTGGCAAGAACGGTTACAGCTTCTTCGACGCGTCCATGAACAGCAATGCCCGCAAGCAACTGCAGTTGATCCAGGACCTGCGCCTGGCTGAGCAGCGTGGCGAGTTCCGCCTCTTCTACCAGCCGAAGATCGACGCGTCGACCGGCCAGCCTGTCGGCGCCGAAGCGTTGCTGCGATGGCAGCACCCCCAAATGGGCCTCCTGGGTCCGGATAAATTCATCGAGCTGGCGGAAAAGACCGGTCTGATCATCGCCATCGGCGACTGGGTACTGAACGAAGCCTGCCGGCAGATGGCCCAGTGGGTCGCGGCCGGCTACGGCCATTGGCGGGTCGCGGTCAACCTGTCCGCCCTGCAATTCTGTCACGGCGGTCTGGTGCAGAGCGTGGCCGATGCATTGGCCCGCAATCACCTGCGCGCCGACAACCTGACGCTCGAAATCACTGAAAGTACCGCCATGAATGACGCCGACGCCAGCATGAGCGTGCTTCAACGGCTGGCCGACATGCAGGTGGATATTTCCATCGATGACTTCGGCACCGGTTATTCCAGCCTGATGTACCTCAAGCGCCTGCCGGCCAACGAGCTGAAGATCGATCGTGGCTTCGTTCGTGACCTGGAGCAGGATAGCGACGATGCAGCCATCGTGTCGGCCATCGTAGCCCTTGGACAGGCTTTGGGCCTGCGCATCGTGGCCGAGGGCGTGGAAACCGATAACCAGCAAGCCTTTCTTACCCGGCTGGGCTGTGACTCATTGCAGGGCTACCTGCTCGGGCGTCCGCAACCGGCGGAGCGATTCATGGCGGAAATCGTGGGCAAGCAGGCAGTGGCTTCAGTGCCGGAACATTGAAAACCTGTCGAAACGGATGGCTATCCGAGGTAGGTTCGCCTGGATGAAAAAAGCCCGGGCATCGAGCCCGGGCTTCCTGGTTCAGGCACTCATATCCGCGCTTGCGGCGCTGCCTGCGAGCGCATGGCGTCATAGTCGCGCTTTTCTACCGGAGTAGCGTCGCGCTTGCCCAGATCCTCCATGGGAATCCGGTAGGTTTCCTTCGCGGTGAACGCGGCCAGCGCGGCGATGGCGGTCACTGCCAAGGCAATGCAGCCTACGGTCAGGGGCACGTTTTCGGAGCCTGGCGGGGCGACGGCAGCGAACAACGCGGGTAGTAGGGCGGTGATCATGGTACCGATGTTCTGGGAAATGGCCATGGCCGATACCCGGTAGCGGGTCTGGAACAGCTCCGGATAGAAGCTTGGGAATACCGCGTTGTACCCCTGATACACCACCCCCCACATCAGCAGCGACATCACGAAGGCCAAGGGGACGTTGTGAGCACTGATGGCATAGAGATAAGCGAAGGACAGCAGGCCTGAGCCCAAGGCACCACCAATGATCATGGGTCGACGGCCGACTTTGTCGGACCAGTTGCCCACGAAGGGGATCACCATTACCGCAACCAGGTTACCCACCACTGGAATCCAGAGGTAGACGCTTTTCTCGAAGCCGATTCCATATGCCGGTTGCACCGCATAGGCTGCGCCGAACACGGTGGCAACCACCGGGATCACGTTCATCAGGGCCATGCAGGTCACCAGCCCCATGTTCTGCCAGTTCTTCTGGAAGGCTTCCTTGACCGGCGCGCGGGTGACCGCGCCCTTGGCCTCAGCCTGGGAGAAGGCAGGCGTTTCGTGTACTTCGCGGCGAATGATGACTCCGGCGATCAGCACCACCGCGCTGAGCAGGAAGGGAATACGCCAGCCCCAGGTATTGAACGCTTCTTCGGGCATGAAGTAGGACAACGGCAGGAAAATCGCGGCGGCGAAGATCTGCCCGGCCTGTACCCCCTGCAGCGTATAGCTCGCGTAATAGCCGCGGCGCCCGAAGGGTGCGTGTTCCATGATCATCGAGCTGGCGCCGGAGATCTCGCCGGCGACGGCAAAGCCCTGGATCAGCCGCAAGACCACCAGCAGCGCGGGGGCCAGCATGCCCACTTGATGGTACGTAGGCAGCAAGCCTACCGCCATGGTAGCGAACCCCATAAGGAACATGCACATCAGCAGTACGTTCTTGCGCCCGCGAGTATCGCCAAGGTGACCCAGTACGAAGGCGCCGATCGGCCTGGCTACATAGCCGACGCCATAGGTTGCCAATGACGCCACTATCGCGATCTTGGGATCCGTAGAAGGGAAAAACAGTTGAGGGAAAATCAGCGCAGCGGCTTGAGCGTAGATGAAGAAATCGTAGTACTCCAGCGCGGAGCCGACCCAACCGCTCGCGGTGGCCTTCTTCGTCTGGTTCGAGCCTTTGGCATGGATGTCATGGCTAGCCATGTTTGTCTCCGTTGTTTTTATTATCAAGCGCGTGGCCGTTGTCATGCCTGGAGGCAAAACTAACCGGGTGGTACATGAATATCAGCCGCTTGGAGGGGCGTCAACCACGCCCGGGGGAGGCGCCTGAAATGCGTTCGATTAACGAACGAGGTATTCTGCCTAAGCCTTGAGCATAAGCCTAGAGTGAGAATCAATCTCAGGAAGAAATTCTGGAAGGAAACCTCATTGGCGGGTGCGGTGATCCCTGGCGCCAGCGGTGATAAGGCGCTCCGCCTGTTCCAGGATGACCCTTGCCCTAAGCCCTCCCAGTTCAGCATAAATACCCTTGCTGTCTTCGGTTATCGAGACTTCCTTGGCTTCGTCCGGTCCTGGCAGCTCTGGCATTTGCAGGCGAACCACCCCTTGCTCCTCGAACATTACAATAGCCACTGGCACCTCGGCACTTTGCGGTTGCGCTTGAGTCGAACGCTGATAAAGGTCATTGGAGTACCTATGGACGGCGGTTGGGGGCAGGTGTGGGAAGCCCTGCGAAGTGAGTTCGCGGACATCACGGATGTCGAGCAGCTGACTCGGGTCACGGTGCGCTTGCTGATCGCTGCCTTGCTCGGCGGTATCCTGGGTTTCGAACGGGAGCAGAACGGCAAGGCCGCTGGCGTGCGCACCCACATGCTGGTGTCCATCGGCGCCGCGCTTTTCGTGCTGGTGCCCCACATGGCCGGATCCCAGGCCGATGCCATGAGCCGGGTAGTGCAGGGCATAGTGGCCGGTATCGGTTTCCTGGGTGCCGGTACCATCCTCAAGGGCAACAGCACGGATGCCCACCACGTCAAGGGCTTGACCACGGCTGCCGGCCTCTGGATGACGGCGGCCATCGGGATCACCGCGGGCATGGGCCGCGAGGCCACCGCTGTGCTGAGCACGCTGCTGGCCTGGGCGGTGTTGGCCCTTGGGCCTCGGCTGGTGGAGCGGGCCGAGCGCAAATCGGCGGAGCCGTAAGCCGAGCCATGCGTCAAGCCATGGGGCTTCATGGAAGTATCTTGACTGTCCGTACCGCCCGTGTTTCATAGGGGACACTCACGATTTCCTTCCCCGCCAGGTCCGGATGGGTGGCGATCAGCTCGCGCACCTCGCCCATGATTTCGCTCTTGCGCGCCTCCGGCGCCGCTGCAATGAAGCTGATCGACTGGACCCGCCTGATGATGACGTCTTCAGGCGTGCCGGTGTGCACGTGCTTCCAGGTTTCTTCCTTGAAGGGGGCATATCCCTTGGCCAAACGCTTGTCCAGCGGCTCGCGCCATTTGAAGTCGTAGTAACGGGGATGATCCCCACTGTGGCGATTGACGATCTCAGCCAGGGCCTTGACCCAGCCGACAGTGGTGTCCCGAACGTTCCAGAACAGACCCAGGTGGCCGCCAGGTTGCAGCACACGATGGATCTGCTCCATGGTGGCATCACTGGCGAACAGGTGGAAAGACTGCGCGCACACGACCGCCTTGACGCTTTGCGGGTCCAGCGGAATGGCTTCGGCGACGCCTTGGTAATGGGTGATTCCAGGCACATTGCGCACCAGGCGCTCAGCCATGGTGGGCTCGGGCTCCACGGCATAGACCTTGGCCCCCAGGTCTACCAGCAGGCGAGTGAACTTGCCCGTGCCGGCGCCCAGGTCGAGCACCGGTGTGCCGTTCCTGATCTGCATTTCGGAAGTGAGCCATTTTTCGATCTCCGGCGGGTAACCCGGCCGCCCACGGTCATAGTTTTCCGACACCAGGCCGAAGCCCGGAAACCTTGGCAAGTGGAGTTTTTCGGCAAGGCTCATGAACGTTTCCTCTGCAACAGGGCGCGAACAGCCGGGGAGGTCCGGCGCAAATGGCTGGATGCCTATGAAAGCGTAGCGCACCTGGCAGAAGCTGCTCCGCCGTCGAGCGGGCCTGGGCACCTAGGAGCGCAGGTTCTGTTCGGTCAGGCGCTGTACCGCCAGCCGGCGGTAATCACTGGGCGTCATGCCCTTGAGCTGTTGGAAACGGCGATTGAAATTGGAGATGTTGTTAAAGCCAGATTCGAAGCACACCTGGGTGACGGGCTTATTGCCATCGGCCAGCAGTTCGCAGGATTTGCTGATGCGAAGCCTGTTCACGAATTCCACGAAGCTTCTTCCGGTGGACTGTTTGAACACGCGAGAGAAGTAGGTCGGTTTCATGTGCAGGTGCTGGGCAACTTCCTCCAGAGAGAGGTCCCGCCCATAGTGGGCAAAGATATAGTCCACCGCTCTGTTGGTGCGATCCACGTTTGTTTCGTCGGCCAGGTCGGCCGCGCTGCTGGCCGAAAGAAGGCAATAGTCATCGCTGGTCGCCAAGGCTTCCATCAGAATCAGGAAATACCCCAGCCGAGTCGCACCGCGGTGATGGGCGATGAGGCCCATCAGCCGGGTCGCTTCGCTGATCAGAGCGCGTGAACGGAATTCGATGCCATAGCGGGCGCGCTCCAGCAGGGGCAGCACGGACCTCAGTTCGGCGAACACCGACGGCGTGCTTTCAAAGAGGGCATCGCTGAAGTTGACCAGCATGTCTCGTTGGGGAAAACCCTCGCAGCCTTCGACCTGGCTGATCCAGTTGTGCGGCAGGTTGGGCCCCGTCAAGAAGAGACTGCCGGGGTTGAAGTTGCCGATGTAATCACCGATGAACACCTTGCCTGAACTGGCAGTGATCAGATGGAGTTCATATTCCTTATGAAAATGCCAGCGGACCAGCGGGCATGGAAAGCCATGCTGGCGATAGATGATGGACAGGCCTTCATGGTCATCCATCAGTTCGTAGGAGGGTTCGCTGATGCGCGCTGGACGGTTCATGCGGCCGCCGGGTCCTGGGCTGAGCTCACATGATCGCGGAGACGGCCCTGCCTTTCAATCGGTTTGGCGACACGTCCCCGCGCCTGGCTGGCGCCTTGCCCGGACGTATCCTGCCCGCGGGCTTACAGAGCAACCCCTGGCAGCCCCAGCATCGCATGCACACGGTCACGCAAGGCGTCGAGGGTGAATGGCTTGCTCAGCAGTTCGGCGCCCTCCGGCAGTTCCAGGGTATCACCGTAGCCACTGGCCATTAGCACCGCAACCTCAGGGCGCACGCTCCGGGCATGATTGACCAGGTCCACGCCGCTGCGGCCCTGGCGGTCACCCAGGTTCATGTCCGTGATCAACAAGGCGATGTCGGCGCGTTCCTCGATGAACCTTGCGGCCGCGTCCCAGCTTTCAGCTTCACATACCTTGAAATTCAGCTCTTCGAGAATGTCCACCAGCAACATTCGAACGATGTCATCGTCCTCGACCACAAGAATGGTGGGGGTATCGACTACAGGCATGCACAGATTCCATAAATAGATGAACTCGACCACCGGCACGGGCTTTCTAGGGCGGCGCGTCATCAGGTGAGCGAAGATTTTCGACGGGCAGGTGGAACGTCCACGCCAAGCGGGTATCCTACGTCAATTTCGTCGTTCCACTAAATACTTTCCGAGCACCGGTCGGGAAGGGAAGGGGGCGCGAATTGTCGGCAGACCCGCCGTTGTCCTCCAGCCAGGCCAGGGAAATGACCAAACCGTTCTCACTTGATGAATCCGCCTTTCGCAAGATCCTCATGCGCAACGTCTCGCTTCCACTGGGAGTGGGTGTCGTCAGCGTCTTGGTGTTCGCCGGGTTGCTCAGCTACCTAATGTCCGTGATCGGCTGGGTCGACCACACCGACCGGGTGATCAATAACGCCAACGAGGCCGTGAAGCTCTCGATCGACATGGAAACCGGGGTGCGTGGATTCCTCCTGACCGGAGATGAGCGCTTCCTGGATCCCTACGAAGTGGCCAAGCCGCGGATCGATTCCGAACTCGACGCGCTCAAGGACTTGGTGTCGGACAATCCCCAGCAAGTGGACCGTTTGACACGCCTGGGCTCTCTGCAGCACGCCTGGAATGACTTCGGCGCCGAGATGATCATGCTTCGTCGCAATGGCCAGGACTTTCGCGCGGCGGTGCAGGCGGGGCGAGGCAAGCGCCTGACCGACGAGATACGCACGGAATTCGAAGCCTTCGTAGCGATGGAACAGCAACTGCGCATCCAGCGGAGCGAAGAGGTCACTCGCACCACCTGGATCGCTGTCAGCATTTATCTTCTGTTCATCATCGGGCTAAGCAGCCTGCTGGCGTACCGCGGGCGTCGTGATCTGCTCAACCTGTCTGATCAGTACGGCGACATCCTCGAGGCGCAGAATCAAAGCGCTGAGCGTCTGGAAGCCCAGGCTTGGCTGCGTACCGGACAAACCCAGCTGGCCGAGCAGGTTTTGGGGCAATTGACCGTGCAGGCGCTGGGCAACAACGTGCTGCGGTTCTTTTCCCAGTACCTGGGCGCGGTGGTGGGTGCGCTCTATGTGCGCGATGAGCAAAGCAACTTGCGACGGGTCGCTACCTATGGCTTCTCACGTGAGCAGGAGGGCAGGGATCACGTCATTCGTGGCGCCGAGGGTATCGTCGGGCAAGTGTCCCAGCAGGCCCGCCTGCACCGGCTGGACGATGTGCCCGCCGATTACTTCAAGGTCAGCTCCGGCCTGGGCGAGGGGCTGCCGCGCAGTGTCGTTGTGGCGCCCGCACTCAATGATGGCCAGGTCAATGCCGTGCTGGAACTTGGCTTCCTGCGCCCGCTGGGCGAGCGCGACATCGCCTTCCTTGAGCTCATTTCGGGCAACATCGGTACCTCGTTGGAGGCCGCCCGTTATCGCCAACGGCTGCAGGAAGTGCTGGCCGAAACCCAACAGCTCAACGAAGAGCTGCAGGTGCAGCAGGAAGAGCTGAAAACCGCCAACGAAGAGCTGGAAGAACAGTCGCGGGTACTCAAGGAATCCCAGGCATACCTCGAGACTCAGCAAGCAGAGCTGGAACAGACCAACGAACAGTTGGCCGAGCGCACCGAAGCCCTGGCCAGCCAGCGAGACGCCCTGGAGCAGGCGCAGGTTCAGCTCGAGGAGCGGGCCGACGAGTTGCAGCGTTCGAGCCGCTACAAGTCCGAGTTCCTGGCCAACATGTCTCATGAGCTGCGGACGCCCCTCAACAGTTCGTTGATCCTGGCCAAGTTGTTGGCTGAAAACCCGGAAGGCAACCTGTCGGCGGACCAGGTGAAGTTCGCCGAGTCCATCTACTCGGCGGGTAACGACCTGCTCAACCTCATCAATGACATCCTTGATATTTCCAAGGTTGAAGCGGGCAAGCTGGACGTGCGACCGGAAACCACCAGCGTGCAACGGCTGGCAGACAGCCTGCGGGTGATGTTCCAGCCGCTGGCGGCGAACAAGGGGCTGGACTTCCAGGTGCGCGTGGACGAGCAAGCCCCGGTTTCGCTGTTCACCGACCGGCAGCGTGTGGAGCAGATCGTCAAGAACCTGCTGTCCAATGCCCTGAAGTTCACCGAGCGTGGCCAGGTCGGTCTCACGGTCAGCCGCGCGGGCGAGCATGCTATCGCGTTCAGTGTGAAGGACTCAGGTATCGGTATCGCACCGGACCAGCAGCAGATCATCTTCGAGGCCTTCCGCCAGGCCGACGGCACAACCAGTCGCCGCTATGGCGGAACCGGCCTAGGACTCTCCATTTCCCGGGATCTGGCCGCCTTGCTGGGTGGCAGCATCAGTGTCAGTTCCGCGCTGGGCCAGGGCAGCACCTTTACCCTGGTGCTGCCAGAGCATTACGAGCCAGGCGCCCTTCCTACGCAAGGCGAGCCGAGGATCGTCGCTCACACGGCTCCCGAAGTCCTCGTGGCCCCCGTGGCGGCGGCTGCGCCCGTGGCGGTGCAGTCGCCAGCGCGCTTGCCCAGTTTCCCGGACGACCGGGAGCAGGGGGCCTCGGACAAACGTTGCATTCTGGTCATCGAAGACGAGCCCAGCTTTGCGCGCATCCTTTATGACCTGGCCCATGAACTGAACTATCGCTGCCTGGTCGCCCATGGCGCTGACGAAGGCTTCGACCTGGCCGAGCAGTTCCTTCCCGATGCCATCCTGCTGGACATGCGCCTTCCCGATCACTCAGGCCTCACCGTGCTACAGCGGCTCAAGGAGCAAGCGGCCACCCGGCATATCCCGGTGCACGTCATTTCCGTGGAAGATCGCGTTGAAGCGGCCATGCACATGGGTGCGGTCGGATATGCGGTCAAGCCCACCTCGCGGGAAGAACTCAAGTCGGTTTTCGCCAGGCTCGAGGCCAAGCTGACCCAGAAACTCAAGCATATCCTTCTGGTGGAAGACGACGACCTCCAGCGTGACAGCATCGCCCGCCTTATCGGCGATGACGATATCGAGATCACTGCGGTGGGATACGCCCAGGAAGCGCTGGATCTGCTCCGGGAGAACATCTACGACTGCATGATCATCGACCTCAAGCTTCCTGACATGCTCGGTAACGATTTGCTGAAACGGATGTCTACGGAGGAGATCCGGTCGTTCCCGCCTGTGATCGTGTATACCGGGCGCAACCTGACCCGGGAAGAAGAAGCCGAACTGCTCAAGTACTCACGCTCGATCATCATCAAGGGCGCTCGCTCTCCGGAGCGCCTGCTCGATGAGGTGACGCTGTTCCTTCACAAGGTGGAATCGCAGTTGTCCCACGAGCGGCAGAAGATGCTGAAGACGGCACGCAGCCGCGACAAGGTCTTCGAGGGGCGCAAGATCCTCGTGGTCGACGACGATGTGCGCAACATCTTCGCCCTGACCAGCGCGCTGGAGCATAAGGGCGCGGTGGTGGAGATCGCTCGAAATGGCCGTGAGGCCATCGAGCGGTTGAACGAGGTCCAGGAGATCGACCTGGTGCTGATGGATGTGATGATGCCGGAGATGGACGGCTTCGAGGCGACCCGTGAGATCCGCAAGGATCCGCGCTGGCGCAAGCTTCCAATCATCGCGGTCACGGCCAAGGCGATGAAGGACGATCAGGAGCGCTGCCTGAATGCAGGGGCGAACGATTACCTGGCCAAGCCCATCGAACTGGACCGGCTGTTCTCTTTGATACGGGTGTGGTTGCCACAATTGGAGCGGATTTGAGTGTGCAAGACTTACCGGCTCGCTTCGCGAGTGCGTTACCCATGAGCCCCGAGCGGACCCTGGATATTGAAATCCAGCTGTTGGTCGAGGCGATCTACCTGAAGTACAGCTACGACTTTCGCGACTATTCCGGCGCGTCCATCAAGCGCCGGGTGCTGCACGCGTTGCGCCAGTTCGACTGCCGGACCATTTCGGCGCTGCAGGAGCGTGTCCTCTACGATCCGGCGGCCTTCACCGAACTCTTGCAGTACCTGACGATACCGGTGAGCGAAATGTTCCGAGACCCTGAGCATTTCCTCGCGGTGCGTCGCGACGTAGTGCCGCTGCTCAAGACCTATCCGTCGCTCAAGTTGTGGGTGGCGGGCTGCAGCACTGGAGAGGAGGTGTACTCCCTGGCCATCCTGCTGCGCGAGGAGGGCCTGTTGGAGCGTACGCTCATCTACGCCACGGATATCAATCCCACCTCGCTGGAGCGCGCCAAGCAAGGGATCTATCCCTTGGAGGCGATCCGTACCTATACGGAAAGCTACCACCGCGCCGGAGGCCAACGCAGTTTTTCCGATTACTACACAGCGGCCTACGACCACGCCATACTCGACAGCAGCCTGCGTGACAACGTGACCTTCGCAGACCATAGCCTGGCGACGGACAGCGTGTTTTCCGAGACTCATATGATTACCTGCCGTAACGTGCTGATCTATTTCAACAAGCCGTTGCAGGACCGAGCGTTCGGGCTGTTTCACGAATCGCTCTGCCACCGGGGTTTCCTTATGCTCGGGGCGAAGGAAAGTCTGGATTTTTCCAGCTATAACGGACGCTTCGAGGTTCATTCGCGGCAAGAACGCATCTACCGGAAAACATGAAGAGGCGCTATCGATGAGGCAAGCGTGCGAAGCGGTGGTGCTAGGCGCATCCGCTGGTGGCGTTGAAGCGCTGCTGACCGTGTTCGGTTACTTGCCGCAGGGCTTCGGCCTGCCGCTGATCGCCGTGCTGCATCTCCCGGAGCGGCGCCCCAGCGAGCTGTCGCTCGTGCTCGAGCGCAGGCTCGGCCGCCCGGTGCGTGAAGCCCAGGACAAGGCCAGCATAGAACTGGGAATCATCTATGTCGCCAGCCCTAGCTATCACCTGTCCATCGAGCGCGATCATTCCTTTTTCCTGAGCCAGGAACCCCCGGTGAACTTCTCCCGACCGTCCATCGACCTGTTGTTCGAGTCTGCCGCCGATGCCTACGGACCAAGCCTGACTGGCGTTCTGATGACTGGCGCCAGCCAGGACGGCGCCGCCGGCCTGCTCGCAATCCAGCAGGCAGGCGGTCGTACCCTGGTACAAGACCCTCGCGAAGCGAGGGTTGCCACCATGCCCGAGTCCGCGCTTGCCAGGATGCAGCCGGATCACATTCTTACCTTGCACGGTATCGGTACCTTCATTGCCGATCTGGAAACAGGCTCATGCTAAGTTCAACACCTGCCAAGCTTCTGATCGTCGATGACCTCCCGGAGAACCTGCTGGCATTGGAGGCCTTGATCAGTCGCGAGGATCGCCAGGTCTATCAGGCACTCAGCGCTGACGAAGCCTTGTCCCTGTTGCTGCAACACGAGTTTGCCCTGGCCATTCTGGATGTGCAGATGCCGGGCATGAATGGTTTCGAGCTCGCCGAGCTCATGCGCAGCACGGAAAAGACCAAGCACATCCCCATCGTGTTCGTCTCGGCCGCCGGGCGTGAGCTCAACTACGCCTTCAAAGGCTACGAGACCGGCGCCGTGGACTTCCTGCAAAAGCCGCTCGACACCCTCGCGGTAAAGAGCAAGGTCAATGTGTTCGTTGACCTATATCGGCAGCGCAAAACGCTCAACGAACAGCTCGAAGCGCTGGAACGCAGCCGCCAGCAGCAGGAAGTTCTCTTGTGTCAGTTGCAGGCAACGCAACTGGAGCTGGAGCACGCCGTGCGCATGCGCGATGATTTCATGTCCGTGGTCAGCCATGAGGTACGCACCCCGCTCAATGGCCTGCATCTGGAGACCCAACTGCGCAAGATGCATGTGGCCAAGGGGAACGCCAGCGCTTTCACCCTGGACAAGATGCGTGGCATGGTCGAGCGGGACGAGCGTCAGATCCAGAGCCTGATCCGCCTGATCGAGGACATGCTCGATGTGTCGCGCATACGCACCGGCAAGCTGTCCATTCGCCCGGCGCCGTTCGATCTCTCCCTGTTGGTGGGCAATGTGGTGGATCGCTTCATGCCCCAGGCCAACGCCGCCGGCATGACCATCGACTATCAGTGCCCTGGTCCGGTGAACGGGGTCTGGGACGAGTTTCGTATCGAGCAGGTGGTGGCGAACCTGCTGACCAACGCACTGCGCTACGGCGGCCAGGGTGTGGTCAATGTCTGGGTAGAGGGCGACGCGGGATGGGCTAGGGTTCACGTTCGGGATCATGGGGTAGGCATCAGCGAGCAAGACCAGCGGCGCATCTTCCAGCAGTTCGAGCGCGCTTCGAGCCGCCAGGGTATCGCCGGGCTCGGTCTAGGGCTGTTCATTTCCGAGCAGATCGTGACGGCTCATGGCGGCCATATCGGCGTGCGCAGCACCCTTGGGCAAGGCGCGACCTTCAGCGTGAGCCTGCCCCTGGAGGCGTCCGTCGAGGTTGACGCAACCTCTTCGAATGCCCAAGGTCACATGGGCAGCCCGACCAACAAGATATAGGCATTGCAATGAGTGGAGACGCGCAAGACGTGGTATTGATCGTTGAGGATGAGGCCGTGATACGGCAGATCCTGAACGATTACTTGCGAGGCGAGGGTTATCACGTGCTGGAGGCGGAGAATGGCTCCCAGGCGTTCGAAATCCTCGCGACCAAGCCGCACCTGGATTTGATGATCACGGACTTTCGTTTGCCCGGTGGCATTTCAGGGGTCGATGTGGCCGAGCCCGCCGTGAAACTGCGCCCGGAGCTGAAGGTGATCTTCATCAGCGGTTATCCGAGGGAAATCAGCGACAGCCCCCATCCTATCGCCCGCCGCGCGCCCATCCTGGCCAAGCCCTTCGCGCTGGATGCGCTGCACGCGGTGATCCGTCAGGAACTGGCCTGAACCCAGGAGGGTGCGGATGGGTTTAGGCTTTCGGGAAATAGAGTTCGACGCGGCTGCCGCGGGAAGGCTCGCTGTGTAGGGTGACATAGCCTGCGGATTGGCGTGCGAACCCGTAGACCATCGATAGGCCCAGCCCGGTACCCAGGCCAGCCGGTTTGGTAGTGAAAAAGGGGTCGAAGGCACGTTCCAGGGTTTCCCGGTTCATTCCGCAGCCGTCGTCCTGCACGCCGATCACCACATAGTCACCCGCCGGTAGCGCCAGGCTGCCTGCGTTTTCGCAGGTGGCGAGGGTCCGGTTGGTCGTATCGATAAGCAGCCGGCCACCCCCCGGCATTGCATCGCCGGCGTTGATGACCAGGTTCAGTAGCGCGCTTTCCAGCTGGCTAGGGTCCAGGTGGACGGGCCATAGGTTGTCCATCGGCCTGAACTGCAAGGCGATGCTGCTGTTGAGGCTGCGGCTGAACAGGCCCAGCCCATTTTCAATAAGGCGATTGATGTCCAGCTCCTGAGCGTCGAGGCGTTGACGACGAGCGAATGCCAGAAGACGGTGAGTGAGCTGGGTGGCCCGCTGGGCTGAATGGGTACTCAAGTCCAGAAGGCTGTCCAGGCGACCGTATTGACCGGTGTTCAGGCAGCGCCGGATCATGTCCAGCCCCCCCAGGACACCGGTCAACAGGTTGTTGAAGTCCTGGGCGATACCGCCCGTCAAGCGCCCCACGGCTTCCAGGCGCGAGGGCGACTCTATGTAAGGTTCGGTACCGCCGTCATCGGCTTGCATGCGCATCAGCTTGGCGCGCATGCGGTATTGCCGGTCACGGCCCTGCAGGCTGGCGTCGAGCAGGATCTCCAGGGAAGCCGGATGATAGGGCCGCTGCAACAGTCGGACGTTACCCAAACCTGCCAGGGAGGGCGGGGGTGGCAAGCGACGACCGCCGGTGGCGGCCGTCAACACCAGTACGGGGAGATCGGACCATTCGGGTTGATTGTCCAGCCAAGCCTGCAGCGGCGCCAGATCGCCGCATGCCAGTGTCTCGCTGGTAGTGATCAACATCTGGGCTCCACGCTCGAGCGCCAGGTAAAGTTCAGCAGGTTCGATCAACCGATAGGCAGGCGCCAGGCCCTCGGCCAACTGGGCGCAGAGCTGGTCCCGGTCCGGCCCTGGCGCCGCGCATACGAGCACGCCTTCGCCAGCCCTGCATCCTCCGTCGAGCATGTCCTCGGAAGGCCAGCATCCCTGGGTTTCACGCCAGGCATCCCCGCCCTGTGGCTTCGCTGTCATCAAAGCTGCCGTCCCCATCCGTGCGTTGCTGCCTTGCGGCTCGGTACTCCACTCGTAATTGACTGGACCACACCTGCCGTCCGCGGTTCCAGCCACCTGGTACGTTCGTCTACAAGCCTTGCTGGATAATCGGGTCGTCAGGGTTCTGTTGCTCGAGCTCGGCCAGCAGTACCTGCACATTCTGTAGCTGTCCACTTCGCGTGTAGTAGTCGATCAGCCGCAGGCGGGCCTTGCGGTTCCAAGGTTGCCGACGGATCAGCTGGTCCAGTTGCGCCTGGGCGGCTTCGGGCTGGTCCATGGCATACAGAGCCACCGCCAGATCGTAGCGAAAGTCGCCCTCCTGCGGGGCCAATTCCACGGCTTTGGCCAAGGCCAGCAACGCGTACTCAGGCTGTTGGTGAGCCAACAGCCATTGACCGAGTTCATGTTGTAGGTAGGGATTATCCGGCTGTTCGCGCAGCGGCTCAGCCAGTAAAGCCCGTGCCTGCGCCGCCGATCCCAGGCGCTCCATCGCCTTGGCCAGCAGCACCCTGGCACGCAATGCCTCTGGTTCCAGGCTGAGCGCCTGGGTTGCCGCCGCTGCCGCTTGCGCCGGGTTCGCACGCGCCAGCTGTAGGCGAGCCAGTTCCAACTGAGCGCTATAAACGCCCTGTTGCGCCTCGAGCGCCGTGAGATAGTTCGTTATTACCTGGCTGGCGGCCTCGACGTAGGCGCCAAGGTCCATAGGGGATGCGCTCATGAGCGCCAGCGCGGCGCAACGACGCACGGCAGGGTCCGTGTCCGTGAGTGCCGGACCGAGCAGCTTCACCCGAGCTTCACCTTCAGTGAGCTGTGCGCCGGCTTCAACCGCGGCGAGGCGCACCGATGCGTCAGGCGCTCCCAGCCCCGCCTGGACGAAGGCCAGGGCCCGTGTGCTGGGATAATTGACCAAGGAAGGGTAGAGGGCTGCCCGCGCCGTCGCCGCCAGATCTTCGCGGCCAAGTTGTTGATAAAGCAGTCTCGCCGCCCCCGGTTCGCCAGAGCGGGCCGCGCGCAGGGCCAGCTCGTAGCTTTCCGGCGGCAATACGGGTGGAGGTGGGAGCCCGGGACGGGTCGCCAGCCATACGCCAAGTGCGACCACCAGGGCCGCAAGCGTCAATAGCAATGGGCGGGAAAAGCGGAACATGCAGACATCCGTGCAGGCGGGTCGACAGCTTCCGGCAGAATGCCGGTAGAGTCAAACCGCCGCCGGGCGCGCGGGTTCGCTAGAAGATATAGTCGGTGCTCAAGAAGCCCGAACTGCGTGCCTGGATGATGTCACTGACCAGCGCCTTGTTGGCTTCATTGAAGCGCGTCGCCACCAGGGTGCGGATGGAGAAGCTACGCAGCGCGTCGTGTACGGACAGGGTGCCCTCGGCCGAATCCTTGCGACCGTTGAAAGGATACTGATCCGGCCCTCGCTGGCACTGGGTATTGAGGTTGATCCTGCCCACCTGGTTGGCGAAAGTGTCCACGAGCCTGCCCAGCAGGACCGGGTCGGTGCCGAAGAGGCTCAGTTGTTGCCCGTAGTTGGCCTCGAGCACATAGTTGATGACGGTCTCGATATCGGTGTAGGGCACCACGGGCACCACCGGGCCGAACTGTTCCTCCGCGTGAATGCGCATGCCGGGCCCCACCGGGTAAAGTACCGCGGGATAGAAAAACGAGCCGCGCACGCTTCCCCCGCCCTGATTGACCACCTTGGCCCCCTTGGCTACTGCGTCATCCACCAGGGCGCGGAGGTAGGCCACCTTGCCCGGCTCAGGCAGCGGCGTCAGCGTTACTCCCGCATCCCAGGGCATGCCGGGCCTGAGCGCGGCCACGCCTTGGGCAAGCCTGGCAAGGAATCGGGAAGCGATCGAGCTATGAACGAAGAGTATCTTCAGGGCCGTGCAGCGCTGACCATTGAACGAGAGCGCACCGGTGATGCATTCCTTGACGGCGTTGTCCAGGTCGGCATCCGCCAGCACGATCCCCGGGTTCTTGGCGTCCAGCCCCAGGGCGGAACGCAAGCGGTGAGGGTGGGGGTGCAGCTTCTTCAGCTCGGCGGCGGCCTTGTGGGTGCCAATGAAGGCAAACAGATCGACCTTGCCACTGGCCATCAGGGCACTGACGGTTTCCCGCCCGCTGCCGTAGATCACATTGATGACGCCAGCCGGGAAGCTGTCCCGGAAGGCGGCCAGCAGGGGGCGGATAAGCAGCACGCCAAACTTGGCCGGCTTGAACACCACCGTATTGCCCATGATCAGCGCAGGGATCAGCGTGGTGAAGGTCTCGTTGAGCGGGTAGTTGTAGGGGCCCATGCATAAGGCAACACCAAGCGGAACGCGCCGGATCTGCCCGAGCGTGCCCTGTTCGAGTTCGAACCGGCTCGAACGGCGGTCGATCTCCTTCAGCGCGTCGATGGTATCGACGATGTAGTCACAGGTGCGGTCGAACTCCTTCTCGGCGTCCTTGAGGTTCTTGCCGATTTCCCACATCAGCAGCTTGACCACTGGCGCCCGCTGTTCACGCATGCGCTCCAGGAAAGCCTCCACATGGCGTATCCGCTGCGCGACCCTCATCATGGGCCAGGCGCCGCGGCCCTTGTCATAGGCGCGCACCGCGGCGTCGAGCGCGGTCATCGCGGCCTTGGCGTCCAGCCTGGGGGTGCTGCCGAGTTCCACCGGGCGGTCTCCCTCGCTGGTAGCCAGGCAGAGTGGACTCATGACTTTCGCCAGAGGCCCCACCCATTGTTCGAAGCGGCCGTCGACCAGGTATTCCTTCTGCACCTGCGGCTCGCCGGGAAGCCACTGTCGGGGTATATCCTGCATCGTCGGGAACAGGTTCGACAGCAGATGGGCTTCGCTCATGCCAACCTCCATTACACTGGAAAAACTGCAGCGTAGCAGGCCTGTCCGACCTCGGCGGACGGTTGCTCAGTGAGGCGCGCGCAACGCCTGGCTCAGCGGGCCCCTGCCATGGAGGCGCCCGAAGACCAGGCCGATGCTCACCGCGCCGAGGCACGCGCAGGCAGCGAGACCGAACGCCAGGGTCGCCTGCCCTTCGGCCACCAAGTACAGCCCCACACCGGTGGCCATGGCTTCGGCGCTGGCCCAGATGAGGGTCAAAAGGCCCATGGCAAAGGCAGGTCGGCCGGGCATCAGGCCCAGGACCATGACCTGGTACAGCGGGCCGAACACCATCTCGGCCAGGGTCAGGCACAGCACGGCAAGGAAGGCCGCGGGCACGCTCTGCACCGCCTGGAGCAGGCCGAGCACTCCGACCCCCATGACCCCATTGGCTGCAATGACCAGCCAACGTCGGGGCCTGGCCGCCAGCAAGCGGGTCAGTGGCAACTGCAGCAGTACGATCATGCCGCTGCTCAGAGCGAACCATAAGCCGATGCTTTGTGCCGAGAGCTGTTGGCGGGCGAAAAAGGGGAAGACGTTGTAGAACTGGCTGAAAGCGAAGAACGATAGCGCATTGAGCAGCAGGAACATTCCCAACGCCTTTGCTGAGGTAGCGCTGGTGGTTCCCCCGGGTTTGGCCCCGGCATGGGCGGGGGCCAGGTCGCTGATGAAACCGGTCAGGGCCAGGGTGGCCAGGCAATAAACCACCGGAACCACCAGGTACCAGGGCGCGAGTTCGTCCAGAACAAGCGCTGACAGGAAAGGCGTGATTCCGGCGCTCAGGTTGAGCGCTACATTTTCCATGGAGAACGCCCGCACCTGGTTCTGACCCGCGCCGCCCGCCGCCAGGTAGGTGAGCTGCGCCAGAGAGGCGAGCGAGTGCGCGACACCGAACAGCGCGGCCAGGGGCAGCCAAGCCTCCAGGAGGTAATCGCCGTGGTTGTAGAGCCATTGCAGCCCGGCGGCGGCGAGGATGATGGCCAGCTGTGTCAGTATCAGCACGCGGCGTAGACGCCAGCGCCCGATCCAGGGTACGAAGACCAGCCCGCCGGCCCGATTGGCCAGGGCGATGGTAGCGGCCAGCAAGCTGATATCGGCGGGGCTGAAGGGGGCCTCCCGGCTCAGCCATACGGCGAAAAAGGAAAACAGCAGGCTCCAGCTGCCCCAGGTGGTAAAGCGGATCAGATAGATAGCCATGTTCAGTCCAGCCGGTAGGCGGGCGACGCCGGCCCCAGGTCGGTGTCTATGCTCAGCCCGGCCAGGCATTGGCGTACTGCCTGTTCCTCGCCACTGACCAGGCCCACCCAGGCATAGTCCGAGGTGCCCATGGCCGGCACCTGGCTTTCTTCCGCCGCGAACTGGGTATGCCATGCTCCGGACACGGGTACGGTCACGCTGTTGAGCCGTGCGGGTGTCCAAAGGCCATACCAGACACCCAGCGTTGGCTTGGGCCTGTCAACCATTCCTTCCAGCGTGGACATTGGTTCCCCAAGTGGCAGCAGAAGCACATGGGCTAGCAGCTCGGTGGGTAGATGACCCCATGCCAGGGCGACCTGTTCGAGCACGGTCGCGCCGCCGACGCGCCCCGGGTTTGCGTCGATCAAGCGAAGGCCGGCAGGCCCGGCGATGCATTCGCTATGGAACCAGCCATCCTGGAAACCGGCTGTCTGGAACAGCCGCTCCAGGGCGCTCCAGCCATGCTCGAGCTGCGTGCGATCCAGGCCATCGGTGGACGGAAAGCGGTTGGCGACCTCGGTGAGCCCGATGCGAACGCGTAGCGACACGCCTACTCGATACAGCTGCCCCTGGCGCATATAACCTTCGAAGCTGATGAGACGGCCTTCCAGGCAAGGCTGGAGTATCCAGCTGTCGGGGTTTAGAGGATGATGCTGCGCCAGATGCGCGCGCAGCCGGGCCAGGGCACCCGGGCCTCCCTCCACATGGCCCACGGCATGCCCGCCGGAGCAGCAGCCCGGCTTGATGACCCAGCGTCGGCCTGGCTCTGCCAGGAAGGGTTCCAACCGTTCAGGTTCACAGGCGCTGAACGTCTCGCTGGGCACGGAAAAGTCTCCAGCATAGGCCGAGGCCGTCGACTTGTCGCTCAGGCGCACGGCCGCCGGGCCCGGGTAAGCCCAGCCATGGGCCCGGGCAATGACTTCCACCAGAGGCAACTGTTCATCGAACAAGGTGGTGACGGCGCGTATACGACCGCGCAGACGGGCGTGGCGTTGAAGAAAACCTTCGATGCCCTCGCGCGTGAGCGGCACTTCATGAAAGCGGGAGGGGGAAAAGGTCTGCCAGGTCTGCGCGGGCAAATGCCGCCTGGGGCCCAGCACCAAGGGCTCCAGGCCATGGGTGGCCAGCGCCGGCTCAAGGTATTTCAGGGCCACTGGCCCAATGCCGAGGATAAGTAACAGGTCATTCGCCATTGCGGGCCTCCTCAGGGTCGAACAGGATTTCGCTCAGTGGCGCCGTGAACAGTTCAGGCTGCAGGGTCACCCTGGCGATCGGCAAGCGGCCGTTGAGCCGGCCCAGATAAATGCTGGCGCCGCGGTCGAGCAAACGCTGGCGCAAGCGTTCGCCGGCCTGTTCGTTTGCCAAGGGGAGGGTGACGAAGTTCGTCGCGCTCGGGTAATGCCTTAGCCCAACGGCCGTGGCCATCTCGAAGAAACGGCTGCGCAGGGCGCCTGTAGCGGCGACGAGCAGTTGCCGGTGGGCGTGGTCTTCCCAGGCTTGGGTCGCGATGCCTTGGGCAAGGGTACCCACTGCATAGTGAACGCGCGCTGCCTGGGCTATCTCCAGCACATCAGGCGGGGCCATGGCGTAGCCCACCCTCAAGCCGGCAAGCCCAAGGGCTTTTGAAAAGCTGCGCAGGCGCACGACATTGGGCATGAGCCAGTTTCCAGCGGCAGGCGCGAACGCCTCGTAAGCCTCATCCAGGATCAACAGCGTGGATTCCGGTAGCTCCCGGGCGAAGGCTTGCAGAGCGGCGCCACTGTGGACGCTTCCGGTCGGGTTGTCCGGGTTGGCCAGGTAGACGACCCGGGCCTGGCGTCGCTGGGCGGTCTCGGCGAGGGCGGCCAGGTCAGCGGCCGGCGCGGGGTATGGCCTGTAGTCCACGGGACAGGCGCGAAGCCCGAGCGAACGCGCGAAGTAACCCACCGTCGGGTAGGTGCCAGCCGCAAGAGCCACGACGCCGCCTGGGTCGGCGAATGCACGCAGGAACAGATGGATCAGGGCATCTGCGCCGGCATCCACCAGTACCTGATCACCGGTGAGCCCGTGTTCGCTGGCAATGGCCCGGCGTAGCTCGTAGGCCGTCGGATCCGGGTACAGCCGGGCTTGCTCGAGCAAGCCTTGCCCATAGCGTTGGGCAAGGCTTTCGCTGTACAGCGGCAGGGCTTCGTTGGCGCTCAGGCGTGCGGCAATGGTCAGGCCGCCTCGGCGTTCAAGCGCGGCGATCCCTGGGAACGGATTGCTCGGCCGGCGCTTGCGCAGGGGCTTGGCTGGCTTGGGGCGATGAATGCTCATAAGCGGTCCCGATGGTGCTGGCCAGCCAGCAAGGTTTGCAAACCGACCGCGGCTTTGTGACGAAGCTCTTCCAGCGACTGGCGCGAATAGAACGCCATGTGTGGTGACCAGAGCACCCGTGGGCCTCTGAGCTCGGGTGGGGGAGGATCACGCTCATCGCTGTAGACATCAAGGCCGAGTCCTGCCAAGGGCGCGTGCGCCATGGCCGCGCGCAGCGCGCAAGGGTCGATCAGATCTCCCCTGGCGGTGTTCAGCAGATACTTGCCCGCCAGGCAGGCAAGTTCAGGGGCACCGATCAGATAGCGCGTTTCAGGTGTAAGGGGTGCATGCAGGCTGACCAGGTCCGCCTGCTCCAGCAGGGCCTGGAGTGTTTCGCAGCGGGTGACGCCGAGGCTTTTTTCCCAGCCGCTTCCCAGCCAGGGATCATGAAAAACCGTCCTGCAGCCCAACGCCTGAAAGCGCCTTGCCACGGCCGTGCCGATTCGCCCGAGCCCGACCAGGCCCACTACCAGGTTCGCGATCCGGGGCAGCGGGCCCAGCTCACGCCAGTCCCAGCTGCCGCCACGTACCACGGCGTTGGCTTGCGGTATTCTGCGCAGCAGCGCCAAGGCCAGCGCCAGAGTGTGGTCCGCCACTTCCTCCGTACCGTAATCGGGCACATTGGCTACCGAAATACCAGCCCGTCGCGCCGCGGCCAGGTCAATGTTGTCGACGCCCATGGCGGCGCGGACCAGGACACGGCACTGGGTGAAGCGAGCCAGCGCGTCGGCGTCCAGCGGAACCAGGTGCCAGCAGATGAGGCCATCGCAGGCCAAGGCCGAACGAGGCAGGTCCGCTACCGAATCCACGTGGGCGAGCTCCACCTGCGCATTGGGGCCCAGGACCGCGCGTTCCAGGTCAGGCTCGTCCACATAGCGATGGCGACGGCCGTCGAGGATGAGAATGCGAAGGCGCCCGGGCGCCTGGGTCTTCAGTAGGGGAAGGTGCATGACTCACCCCTCCAGTTGATGAAGTCGACGATTTCATGTCCTTGGTCATCCACGGTCAGGCGCGTGGCCTGGCCCCCCAGCTCCAGCGAGAGGGTGTGCTTGCCGGTCACATGGGGAATGACGAATTCGGGCACCGCCAGGTTGGATACATGGCGCTTGAGCTGGCGCAACAGCGTGACGCCCTGGCTCACTGGGGTCGCATAGCGGCTATGGCCTGGTGAAAACGGCATGAACTGATACAGGTAGTGAGGCGTGACCCCGTGGCGATAGAGACCCATGCAAAGCTCACGCAGGGTAGCCAGGTCGCCGTTTATGCCTGCCAGCAGAGGAATATTGGCGAAGATCAGCGGCACTGCCTGCTGCAGCGCACGGACGCTTTCCAGAAACGCAGGTGTCAGCTCTCGTGGATGGGCGACGTGAAGCCCAACGGCCGTGACCTGATATCGGGCCAGGCATGAAACCAATGCAGGGGTAATACGAAACGGGTTGAAGGAGAGGGCGCGAGTATGCAGACGGACGATAATGTCCGGCCGCGTCCGACGCAGACTGGACAGCAGCGCTTCGAGGCGGGCATCGGCGAGCATCAGCGGCTCCCCGCCGCTGAGGATCACTTCCTCGACCTCGGGATGCTCAGCCAGGTAGTCGAGCGTTGCCTGCCAGGCGTCCTTGCGCAACATGGCCTTGCGGGAGCGGCGCTCTAGCGTGCGCAACGCCTCGTAGCAGAACTGGCAATAGGCATGGCAGACATTCGACAAGCGTACGATGACCCGATTGTCGTATTTGTGCTGGCAGATGCTCGTGACCATCTCGCCTGGCAGCTCCCAGTTTTCCGTATGGCCGTCATATTCGAGCGGGCCCGCGGCGGATCCCTCAGGGATCAGTTGCAGCCACATGGGGTCATGTTCGAGCGGGGTCTGATCGCCATCGACCTGGATCAAGCTCACGGCGTACGGGGTAAGGGACACGCGGCGCCGGTCGAAAATCTTCCGCAGACCGTCGAGCCCCTCGCGCGCCGCAAGCCCCGGGAACGCCTGAACCAGCTCTTCAAGGGTCGCTACGCAATGCCGCTGCTGCCATCGCCAATCGGTCCAACAGGGTGCTTCGTCGGTGTGGTGCATCCGGCCTCCTCGTGCGCTGCGTCAGGTCCTGTCACAAGCGGCGATCATAGGAAACACGACGGGCCGCCGGCCTTACGGAAGCGCCGATAACGGCCCTAACTGTTAGCTCGCGGGCCCTAACACCGGGTCAACCGGTCCTTTGTGCCCTCGCATGGGTGTTCCCTGCGGCCATGGGCGGTAAAGTCTGAGGGCACACAAGCGATACGGCGCGTGGAATGGACCCTACAAGTAGTCGCAGCGGCCCCGCGCAGCGGGCCTTCGAAACCATCCGGGAGGCGTTGGCCAGTGGCACCGTGCGCCCGGGTGAGCAGATGCCGTCCATCCGGCAGTGGGCCGCCAGGCCCGGGCTGAGCTTCCATGGCGTGGTTCGCGCCTATGAGCGGCTGGAAGCCCTGGGGCTGGTCGAAGCCAGCCCTGGCCGTGGCTACTTTGCCCTGAGCGCCGCGGCGGCACTGCCGACGAACCCGCAAGCGCTGAGCCTGAATATGGAAGTGGACGCGTTCTGGTCCATGTTCCATGCGCCAGGGCATGCGCTTAAGCTCGGTTGCGGCTGGCTACCGCCTGATTGGATGGATACTCAGGCACTGGCTCGGGTAATTCGCCGCACCGCCAGCTTCGCGCGAAGCTCGCTTGTGGAGTACGGCGATCCTGTTGGCTACCTGCCACTAAGGGAGGCGCTATGTCAGCACCTGCGCAGTCGCCTGGGCGTCGCGTTGTCACCGCAGGAAATCCTGACCACCCTGGGCGCGACCCAGGCCCTGGACTTGCTGGTTCGCATACTGGTGGAGCCTGGAGACCGCGTAATGGTGGATGACCCCTGCAACAGCAGCCTGGTACGGCTGCTGCGGCTACGTGGGGCGCGGGTGCTTGGCATCGAGCGGCTGGCCCAGGGTCCGGACCTCGCTCAGGTGCGGTGGCATCTTTCACAGGGCCCGGTAAAAGCCTTTTTCATCAATGCTCGTTTACACAACCCGACAGGTACCACCCTCAGCCCGCGAGCGGCCTGCGACCTGCTCAGGCTTAGCCAGGACCATGACATCAGGGTCGTCGAGGACGACGTCTACGGCGGGTTCTGTTCCGAGAAAAGTCCATGCCTGGCCACGTTGGATGGCTTGACCAGCGTCATCTACGTGGGCAGTTTCTCCAAGACCCTGTCCGCCAATCTACGCATAGGTTATGTAGTGGGCCCCACCGAAGAAATGGCCAGGCTCGCCGAACTCAAATTGCTGACCAGCGTCGCGGTACCAAGCTTCTGCGAACGTTTTCTCGGCGCCCTGCTGGCCGATGGCAGCTACGAGCGGCACCTGCGACGGGTACGCCGCCGTTTGCAGGCAGCTCAGGCGCATGCCCAGCAGGTGCTGAAAAGCTGGGGGTGGGAATTCTATCACCAGCCAAGGGAAGGCATGTTCCTGTGGATACGACACCCATCCCTCGCAAGCACGGATGCTTTCATCCAGGCAGCGGCCCAGCAGGGGGTGTTGCTCGCGCCCGGGAGATTGTTCAGCGCCGCGGAGCAGGACCTTCCCTGGCTGCGCCTGAATGTCGCCCACTTCGATGCCAGCCGCGTATGCGGCCTGTTCCGTGTCAGGGATGACAACGGTGTTCGTCGTAATCTTGGCCGGGCGGACTGATCCTGGTTTAACCTCCTTCCAACGAGGGATGGGAGGTTGCCATGCAGGACACCGATGTCGACGATGCTGTCGCCTGCCTGTGCCAGCGGCTTGCTGACACGCCAGTGCTTGCGCTCACCGGCGCGGGTATCAGTACCGCATCGGGCATCCCGGACTACCGGGACAGCGAAGGGGTGCGACGGGGCAATGCCCCCATGATGCATCAGGAATTCATTCATTCGCTGCCTGCGAGGAAACGCTATTGGGCCAGGGCCATGGTGGGTTGGCGAGGCGTGGATGCGGCCCGGCCCAATGCCGCGCACCTGGCGCTGGCCGGCCTGCAGGCAGCCGGACGGGTGAAGGGTGTCATTACCCAGAACGTGGACGGATTGCACGAGCGCGCTGGCAGCCAGGGGGTGATCGAGCTCCATGGCAATCTGCACTGGGTCGTCTGCCTGGACTGCCATCGAATGTTGCCCCGCGCCGAGATGCAATCTGCCCTGGAGGCAGCCAATCCGACACTGTTGGACGTGCGCGCCGTGCTGGCGCCCGATGGGGACGCTCAATTGGCCGCGGCCTTTCTCGAGCGGTTCTACTTGCCTCACTGTCCAGGCTGCGGGTCAGACAGGCTCAAGCCGGACGTTGTGTTCTTCGGTGACGGCGTGGCCGCGGACACGGCCCGCGCCGCCTGGGAAGCCGCCGAACAGGCAGGCGCCATGCTGGTGGTAGGGTCATCGTTGATGGCCTATTCCAGTTATCGGCTGTGCCTGGAAATGTCCCGCCAAGGCAAACCGCTGTTTGCGATCAACCTGGGGCGCACCCGGGCCGATCCGCTACTTGCGCTCAAGGTCAGGCAACCTTGCGAAGCCGCTTTGCCCCGGCTTTTGGCTCAGCTGGGGCCCGGCTGAACGCCGGCTTCGAGTGACGCGCACTCGCCGGGGATGACACCGTCCTTCATCCCCAGCAGTACCGCTACCTTGTGCGCCTCGCCCCGTCTTCCTTTCTTGCGACCGGATAGCACCTGGTAGGTGGTCGCGGGGTCTACATTGTGCTCCCGGGCGAATTGTTGAACAGATTTCCCCTGACGATCCAGCCAAGCTCTTGCTTGTGCGGCAGTCCGTATACCGTGCATAGTTCAAGTCCGTTTCGTTTGATTTAATAGTGGTCGTATCCACACCGCTTCGGGTGTTTCAGCAAGGATTATACATTCAAATGACTGGAATTGGATCGCGCATCCGGGAGGAGCGTGAGCGCCTGCGCCTCACTCAGCGCGCCTTCGGGGAAATCGGCGGGGTAGAGCCCAACGCCCAGGGTAAATATGAAAGCGGCGAACGTTGGCCGAAGGCCGATTACCTGGAAGCTGTCGCCAAGGAAGGCGTCGATGTTCTCTATGTGCTGACTGGCCAGCGTCTGGCGCCGCCCCTGGACCAGTTGCAGGAAGACGAAGTTCGCCTGCTTGGCCACTATCGCGCGCTCCCGCCCGCTGCCCGCCAGGCTCTGCTTGGCATGACGGACGCGGTGGTGGGCTTGCTGCCCGCCCCGGGCAGCGCAGCGAAGCGGGGGCGCATACGAGGGGAGTGAGTTTTCATACAAAGCCTAGGTTCGGCATGTGTATCTTTGTTAATGTACATCCATGAATGTAAAGCGTAACGAGAGGTGTCTGCTTGATTAGGGTGCTAGTGGTCGATGATCACGATCTGGTACGCACAGGCATTACTCGAATGCTGTCCGATATCGATGGGCTGCAGGTGGTCGGCCAGGCCGAGTCCGGGGAAGAAGCGCTGAAGGCTGCCCGGGACCTGCGGCCGGATGTGGTGCTCATGGATGTCAAGATGCCCGGCATCGGAGGGCTCGAAGCCACTCGCAAGATGCTGCGCAGCCATCCAGATGTGAAAGTGGTAGTGGTCACCGTTTGCGAGGAAGACCCGTTCCCGACCCGTTTGCTCCAGGCGGGCGCGGCGGGTTACCTGACCAAGGGCGCCGGGTTGACCGAGATGGTCCAGGCGATAAGGCTGGTATTCGCCGGCCAGCGTTACATCAGCCCGCAAATCGCCCAGCAGTTGGCCCTGAAGTCATTCCAGCCGCAGACGACCGCGTCGCCGTTCGACCTGCTGTCCGAGCGGGAGATCCAGATCGCGCTGATGATCGTGGGCTGCCAGAAGGTACAGAACATCTCCGATCGCCTGTGCCTTTCCCCCAAGACGGTCAATACTTATCGGTATCGCATCTTCGAGAAGCTTTCCATCACCAGTGACGTCGAACTGACGCTGCTCGCCGTTCGGCACGGCATGGTGGATGCCAACGCCTAAATGACCCAGATTTTCGACCCCGCCGCCTTCCTGTCTACCTGCAGCGGCCGCCCTGGCGTCTACCGGATGTTCGACAGCGGTGGCCGCCTGCTCTACGTGGGCAAGGCGCGCAATCTCAAGAAGCGGTTGGCGAGCTATTTCCGCAAGACCGGCCTGGCCCCGAAAACCTCCGCGCTGGTAGGCCATATCGCCCAGGTGGAAACCACCATCACCGCCAACGAGACTGAGGCCTTGCTGCTCGAGCAGACCCTCATCAAGGAATGGCGGCCGCCCTACAACATCCTGCTGCGCGATGACAAGTCGTACCCCTACGTGTACCTGTCCGAGGGGGAGTTTCCACGCCTGAGCATTCACCGCGGGGCAAAGAAAGGGAAGGGGCGCTATTTCGGCCCTTACCCGAGCGCCGGCGCCATCCGGGAAAGCCTGAGTCTTTTGCAAAAGACTTTCCAGGTCCGCCAGTGCGAAGACAGCTACTACAAGAACCGGGCGCGGCCCTGCCTGCAATATCAGATCAAGCGTTGCAAGGCACCCTGCGTGCGGGCAGTCGAAGCGCAGGAGTATGCCGAGGATGTACGCCATTCGATCATGTTCCTCGAAGGCCGCAGTCACCAGCTGACCAACGAGCTGTCCGAAACCATGGAGCAGGCGGCCATGAACCTGGATTTCGAGAAAGCGGCCGAATTGCGTGACCAGATCGCGGTGCTGCGTCGCGTGCAGGATCAGCAAAGCATGGAAGGGGGCACCGGAGACGTGGATGTGGTCGCGGCTTTCGTGAACCCTGGCGGCGCCTGCGTCCACTTGATCAGCGTACGCGGTGGGCGGGTTCTCGGTAGCAAGAATTTCTTCCCCCAGGTCGGTATCGAAGAGAGTCTCGACGAAGTGATGTCCGCGTTCCTGTCCCAGTATTACCTGGGCAGCTCCGAGCGCGAATTACCCAGCGAACTCATCGTCAATACCCTGCCCGAGGATATCGAGGCCCTGGTCGACGCCGTCTCGACCTTGCGCGGGCGAGACTTGGGCGTCAGTCACCGGGTCCGCGGCACCCGCGCGCGCTGGCAGCAGCTGGCGGTCACCAACGCTGAGCAGGCCTTGGCCGCGCGCTTGGCGAACCGTCAGCATGTGGCGGCGCGCTTTGACGCCCTGGCGGATGTACTGGGGATGGATGAGCCTGCGCAGCGTCTGGAATGCTACGACATCAGCCACTCCAGCGGGGAAGCGACCGTGGCGTCCTGCGTGGTATTCGGTCCCGAAGGGCCGATCAAATCCGACTACCGACGCTATAACATCGAAGGCGTTACGCCTGGCGATGACTACGCCGCGATGCATCAGGCCCTGACCCGGCGCTTCAGCAAGATCAAGGCCGGCGAAGGCAAGCTGCCGGATGTGTTGCTGGTGGACGGCGGCAAGGGCCAGTTGAACATGGCCCGCGATGTGCTACAGGAGCTTGGCATCACTGACCTGATCCTTATCGGAGTCGCCAAGGGGGTAACCCGCAAGGCGGGTTTCGAGACCCTCTACCTGAACGAAATCGCCAATGAGTTCACCCTCAAGGCAGACTCCCCGGCGTTGCACCTGATCCAGCAGATTCGCGACGAGGCCCACCGTTTCGCTATCACCGGCCACAGGGCGCGGCGGGGAAAGGCTCGCCGCACCTCTACCCTCGAGGGTATCGAAGGTATCGGGCCCAAGCGGCGGCGCGACCTGCTCAAGCATTTCGGTGGACTGCAGGAGCTTTCCCGCGCCAGTATCGATGAAATCGCCAAGGCGCCAGGCATCAGCAAAAAGCTGGCGGAGTCGATTTATGCCAACCTGCACAGCGAGTAGAATGGCTGCCTAACCCGCTGCCAGACGTGCCGATGAATATCCCCAATATCCTAACAGTCCTGCGCGTCGCGCTGATTCCCATCTTCATCCTGCTGTTCTATCTGCCGTATCACTGGAGCTACCTGGCGGCCAGCAGTGTATTCGCCGTCGCCGCCGCGACCGACTGGCTGGATGGCTACCTGGCCCGCCGCCTGGAGCAAAGCACCCCTTTCGGTGCTTTCCTCGATCCTGTGGCAGATAAGCTCATGGTGGCGGTAGCCTTGGTACTGCTGGTGGAGGCCCATGCCAATCTCTGGCTTACCTTGCCTGCCGCGGTCATCATCGGTCGTGAGATCGTGGTATCGGCCTTGCGCGAATGGATGGCCGAGCTCGGCGCCCGGGCGCAGGTGGCGGTGTCGAGCCTGGGCAAATGGAAAACAGCGGCGCAGATGGTCGCTCTGATCATCTTGCTGGGCAATCCCCCACAACTGACCTTCATCGTCCTGGTGGGCTATGCCTTGCTGCTGATCGCCGCGGCGTTGACGCTTTGGTCCATGGTCAATTATCTGCGGGCGGCATTGCCCCATCTGAGCACCGATGTAAAAAATTAAACTATTTTTGAATCAAAGGCTTGACGGACTCGGTTGATTAGATAGAATGGCGCCCGTCAACACGACGCGGGAATAGCTCAGTTGGTAGAGCACGACCTTGCCAAGGTCGGGGTCGCGAGTTCGAGTCTCGTTTCCCGCTCCAGTTTTAACGCAGGGCAGTTCGCTGCCATGTGTTTTGAGGCCGAGTAGCAAAGTGGTTATGCTGCGGATTGCAAATCCGCCTACGCCGGTTCGATTCCGACCTCGGCCTCCATCCTTGAAAGCCCCGTAGATCAATGGTCTGCGGGGTTTTTCTTTATGCTCGAATCTCATTGGGCAGCTTGTTTGCCAGGGCCATCAAACCTCACGCCACACTTGCGTGGCACAGGCTTGGCAAAAGTCTTCATGGCAAAGCCGCTGCCATCGTCCGGCCAATCATTCGGCAAGCCCGCATTTACTGACGTCAATCATTCCGATCCTTTCCTCTCCTTGCTAGGTTGCCGCTATGAGCACAATCGCCTGCGCCTGGAGGAAATGATCCATGGAATTCAACAACAAGGAAAAACTGCTGGTTACCTTGCTGACCGATATCTACGCACACCTGAAGGTGGTCGGCGCGCTGGACCCATTCCTGGTACAGAGGGCCGTGGGCAGCGACCAGGGATGGGCGTTGGAGTGGAAATACCCGGAGCTGTTCCCGCCAAGCGGAGCGGGCTCCGAAGACCTTGCCTATGTCATGCGGGTGCTGTCCATGTGGGAGCGGATCGAACTGTCCTATGAGGCCCTGGACCTGGAAGAGCAAGTGGCCCTGGCAAGGGAGGTTGGTCTTACTGCCGCCAAGCCGGTTTTCCCAGGCTTCGGCAAGGAGCGGGAGGGCAGGCTGCAGGTCATTGCCCGCCTGCTGGTCAATGATCTGCAGCGCTGGCCGATGTTCTCGGGGCGCTTGCGCAGCACGCGTCAGTCAACAGCGCAAGGCTATGATCACATGTTGGCCGCGCTTCAAGGGCTGCCTTGTGGTGAGTTCGACAGCGGGCAACTGTCGTGGCCCGACCTGAGCACACTGCTCAAAGCCTGGCGGCAGGCTGGCGTGGAATGACGCCTGGCTGGCGTGTGCCGCAGAGGCAACCCTGGCTTCATGATCGGTCATGGTGATGCATGGCAACGAAGCTGGGCTGACCGTCATGTGGCAATTTGTCATTGGTGTGGAGCAAAGTGCCGAGCGCGCGGTCACAGTCATCATGACGACACTTACTTCTGCTCCATCCCGTTCTGAGCCCGTGGCCTTGATCGTAGAGGACGACGATGTGCTGCGCGAGCTGCTGACGGAAGTGATCCATGACATGGGCTGGGTGGTCTACACCGCTGGAACCGCCGATGCCGGCCTGTTGGCCTTCAATGACCATCATGAGCTGGACCTGGTCATTACCGACGTGATCACTCCCGGATCCTTGAACGGATGGGACCTGGCGACCGCGGTCTACGCGGCACGGCCTGAACTTCCCGTGATCATTACCAGTGGTTATTGTCGGCAGTTCGACCAGGCTTTGCCACCCAGCGCCTGCTTCCTGAAAAAGCCGTGGTCGCTCAATGTCCTTTGCAGCATGGTCGAACAAAGAGCGGGCTTCCGGAATGGGAACTAGCCATACCGACCTCGTCTGAGCGAATCGTGGCCAAGCCCGGGTGCTCCAATCCCAAACCCTTGCGGAGTCAGCCACACGTTTGTTCAGGGGCGTCACGGCCTGTGATCGGAAATACTCGCAAAGGGGCTTGGGAACCCTTGCCATGCAGCTCGTTGATAGCGTGCAGTAGTACCACATAAAGCAGCCCCGGGTTCTGGTACTGCCTTGGCTGTAATGAACGTTCGGCCTTCGCTGGAATCAACGGGTCGCTCAGGGTGAGCAACATGGTTTCCCCGCGCATCTCGACCCGATGTTTCAGGGGTGGATCTAATTGACCGAGCAGGGTCTTCAACGAATCCATGGCAAGTTTCCGAGTTGTTACAAAGCCATCGACCGATACCTCCGGGTCGCGGTTCAACCGAGTATGAATCTATTGACGGATGACGCCAGGCGAGTGGGCGAGCATTTCTGTGCTTAGCGGTCCCGGACCTGGGGAGGGAAAGGTTGACAGTGGAAGGGACGTAGCCTAAGCGGTCACCCAGAGGACCAATGCGGGGTGGATGATCCCCGAACCCGGGGTCGAACCGGGGGCCCTAGGGCCAGGTCAGCGTCAGGCTTGGCTGAGAACGGCCGGCCTACGACGTGGCGCGCATAAAGATCGATAACCGCTGCCAGGCAGTGCCATCGACCTTCGGTCAAAACGCACGTAATGTCACCGCACCAGACCTTGTTGGGTGATGCCACGCTGAACCCTCGATCATGCACATTCGGGATATCAGGTTCGCCTGAAAAAGTGTCCGGGGTTGGTAGACCACCACAATCCAGAACCAGCCCAACCCATCAGGTTTTTTCGCGCCTGCGCGTCACACGTCCAGCAATGAGGGCGCAATTCCCAAAGCCGCTGCGATCTTATCCCGCGTGGCCTTGCGTGGCTTTGCTGCCTGCTCTTGCTGGGCATAGGCCGACTGGCTGATTCCGATACGTTCGGCCACCTGGGCCTGAGAAAGGCCCAGATGCTTGCGCCAGGCGCCAACGATGGTCAGGTCATCCTTCACCATATACCCGACGACTTCGTTGGGGATCAGGTCATTCTCCGGATGATCCTTGACGTAGTCCGCGTAAGGGATGACCACAAAGGCCGGCGCTCCGTCCGGCCCGTTGATGATCTGCACGTTAGTAGGTGTGTTCATCACGCTTTTTTACCTCTTCGATGTTCACGATCTTCACGGCGCCGTCCCAATCGAACATCACGCGGTAGTTGCCTACCCGGAGCCGATACCCGTACTGGTGGTTGGTGAGGCTTTTGATGTTCTGGACGTTCGGCATGTAGGCAAGGGCTTGAGCTGCATCGTAGATCCTGACCTGTTCGGCCTTGTGGATCTTGCCGAGTTGCTTGAGCGCTTTCCGTGTCCAGTTGATCTTGTTCATGTTTGCCTCACTGTGCAGGGAGGCATTATAAGTATTTCCATAAGTATTTTCAAAGCTTTATTCGGGTTTCATCCGATAATACTTCTAATGCTTATGGCTATCGCCCGGGTATGGCAGGCGCCCGCCGATCACCCTCCGGCCGCAGGGCCTCAATAGTCTCCCGCTCTAGGAGCAGAAGCCACGGTGCCTACCATGCTTGAACTTGCCCTCTCATGGAGTCAGTTCGGGTTGCTCGGCGTGGTAGGGGGAGTGGCGAGCTACTTCTACAAAGGGTCCACCGAGCCACGGTTCTCCCTGCGCTTCTTCATCTCCAAGCTAGTCCTGGCCTTCTTCGTGGGAAAGGTCGCCGGTGAATTCATCGCTGCAGACAATCAGTTCAAGTCGGGCTACATCATGTTGCTCGGCTTTTTCGCGTATCCGGTCCTGGCAGTACTTAAGGTCAAGGTGAAGGCTGGGTTGAGAACTACAACCCGCGCGGGCCCCCCGTGATGCTTATCGTGTCCATGCTGGCCCTGATCAGCTTCGTGCTGGTGCTCATCCATCGTGTGGTGTTCGCGCTGTTGCCGTGGCCCAGGCGCCAGGCTGACAACTGCGAAGTCCCCTTCATGATGGCAATCGCGTTCTGCTGTGTGTGACCTTCACGTTCATGTGGGTGTATGAGCTTTGGAAGCTGACAGCCAAGACGCCCCCCGAGCGCGATGTTCGTATTCAATGCCGGGTACTTCTTCCGGCGCATCGGAGCGTTGATCGACGGACGTGAACGACGCGGAAACCACCGGCGTGCCGAGGACGAATCGGTTGATCCTCGCGTCCGGAGACCTTCTGAATGAGGGTAGCCAAGGGCACGGCCCGGCTCATGGTCTGAATTGTCCTGGTGTTCTTCACCGGGAATGGCCTGGGCTATGTGTTCCGCACCTATGAGTGCCGCAGCGACCGCGTGCGCATCTACGTCGCCGCCCCAGGACGGTAAGGCATCGGCTAGAGGTGCCGAGAGAGGAATGGCGGACAAACGATTTTTTGCCGGCCGAAACAAATCGCATCAGGCGCTCACGAAGGCTTTGAAACCCCCGAAAACACTATGGTGCCCGAACCCGGGGTCGAACCGGGACGCCCAGGGGGCGAGGGATTTTAAGTCCCTTGCGTCTACCAATTTCGCCATTCGGGCGGTAGCGCGGTGTCGCGTGTCTTGCGCCATAAGCCCTTGAACACAAAGCACTATCGACGACGGCTGAAGAATATATACAGCTCGGCCGCCAGAGGCAAGGGGAAACCCTGACAGGCCAGGCACCTGGCCACAGGCTCGATGGAGGCCACTGAATCGAACTGAACCTGCCCTGGGCCCGGGAGTCGCATCTACATTGACTCAATTACGGGAGCGTTTCATGAAACAGTACCCAGTGCCGCCTTTCCCCAAGCAACCGCAGCCAGTGCCTGGTAGCCAGGCAAAGATGGATCCGGTCCCGGACTGTGGGGAAACTTCCTATAAAGGCTCAGGCCGCCTGGCGGGCAAGGTAGCCTTGATCACAGGCGCCGACAGTGGCATCGGGCGCGCGGTGGCTATCGCCTATGCGCGCGAAGGGGCTGACCTGGTGCTTGGCTATTTGAACGAGCATGAAGACGCTCAGGATACCGCTCGCCTGGTCAAGGAGGCAGGTCGTGAATGCCTGCTGGTTCCCGGCGACCTGGCTCAGCGCGAGACCTGCCTGGATCTGGTCAGGCAAACGGTCGACCGCTTCGGTCGCATCGATGTACTGGTCAACAACGCCGCTTTCCAGATGACTCATCAGGCCCTCGAGGAGATCCCGGACGAAGAGTGGGTGCATACGTTCAACGTCAATATCACCGCCATGTTCCGGATCTGCCAGGCCGCGGTGCCGCATATGCCCGCGGGCGGCTCTATCATCAACACGTCGTCGGTGAACTCCGACAACCCCACGCCGCAGCTCCTGGCCTACGCCTCGACCAAGGGCGCCATCGCCAACTTCAGCGCCGGGCTGGCCCAGATGCTCGGGCCGAAGAATATCCGCGTCAACAGTGTCGCGCCGGGGCCCATCTGGACGCCATTGATCGTGGCCACCATGCCCGAAGACCAAGCCAGCCAATTCGGCTCCCAGACGCCACTGGGGCGTCCTGGCCAGCCGGTGGAGGTGGCGCCTATCTACGTCATGCTGGGTTCGGACGAGTCCAGCTACATCTCTGGCACCCGTTTCGGGGTTACCGGAGGCAAGCCGATCCTGTAGGGAGGCATCATGTCGGCAGTACTCAGCTTTGGCATCAACACCGATGGCCGTGATTTTGTCGTCGGTGACGTACATGGATGTTTCGATCGCCTGCAAGCGCTGCTGAGCAAGGTCGACTTCGATACCCGAAATGACCGCCTGTTCTGTGTAGGCGACCTTATCGACCATGGGCCTCTGTCCCACGAGGTGCTCGATTGGCTTGCCGAACCCTGGATGTTCTCGGTGCGCGGCAACCATGAGCAGCGCCTGGTGGAAGCCTTCGCGCAGGACGAAGCCCAATGGTGGCGCCTGAGCGAGCACTTTTCCTGGCTCTTGGGCCGACCGGTGTACGAGCAGTTCGAGTTCGTCCTGCAACTGTCCAGGCTTCCACTGGCCATCGAGGTGTCCACGGCCAAGGGAATAGCCGCCGTGGTGCACTCGGGCTGCGCAGGCCCCCAGTGGTGGGACTTCAGGGAAGCCCTGCGTCGAGGTGAGCCTGCGGCGGTCAAGACGGCCATCTACCAGCGAGTCCAGCGGCCGACCGAACCCATACTCGGGCTCGAGGCGTTGATGGTGGGACATACTCCTGGCAAGCGAGTCCGTCAGGCAGGCAATGTGTGGTATCTGGATACTGCCGCGGTGAAGGGCGGCCAACTCAGCGCAGCCTGCCTGGCCGATGGGGCGGTATACAGCGTGCGTGGTAGGCACTGAGCGTCAAGGCAGCTCTAGAAAGTCCACATCGCTCAGGCCGCAACCTTCGGCCCGGCGGCGTAGAGTCTGGGTATCGCCAGCGAGCGTGGTGACACCGTACAGCTGGACCGCGCCGCAGTGAAGCGAGGCGTAATACCAGGCGTCGGCTTTGGTCATGTGAGAATCCACCTGGGCGAAGGCACGGGTCTGGCCCTTGTATCGGTAACTGATCATATACTGCTTATGGCGCTCCATCGCTGTGCCTCTTCCTTGTGGGGGATAGCGTCCCTGGTGGGATCCAACGATTCCTATCGCGGCCAAGTCTAGCCTTGCCGTCAGCGTGGCGCCAGGTATGCCCGGGAAGTACGCTCTGGCGCAGGCGCCGACGCCGCGTTCATTTCTGTCTATCCAAGGGAAATGCGTTCCCAGGCTCTGCTGATTTCTGTACAAGTCTGTTAAAGTATTGTCCAACTATTAGCGTTACCCCGGAGCCTGCAGTGACCATACGCGAATCGGACGAGGCCCTCGCCGCTGCCATCGAACAATGCGCGCGCGAGCCTATTCAGATTCCAGGGAGCATTCAGCCCCACGGCTTCCTGCTTGCGCTGGACCCTCACACGCTCACCATTCTTCAAGCCAGCGAGAACGTCGATCAATGGCTGGGACTCGACGCGCCCAGCCTGCTAGGCCAAGCCTTGGGTACACTGGTGACGGACCCGGAAGCCTTGGTTCAGCGACTGGCGGACATTCCTGGCGATGACCCCCATCCGTTTCACCTTGGGGATGTCAGGTTCGTCACGCCTGGCGCCAAAGGCGCCTACGCCATACTGCTGCACCGCTGGGATTCGGTGCTGATTGCCGAGTTCGAGCCGGCTACCGATGTGGTCGCGGTCTACGGACGGCTATATCCCCTGGTGCGCGCCTTCATTACCGAGCTTCAGGATATCCAGGAGGTAGAGGAGCTTTGCCGGCGCGCCGTGGCTGAGGTAAAGCGCCTCACCGGCTTCGGTCGCGTCAAGGCGTACCGTTTCGACGCCGCGGGCGATGGGCTGGTTCTGGCCGAAGACGCCGATCCGGGTTACCCAAGCTACCGAGGCATGTGCTTTCCAGCCAGCGATATTCCGCCGCAGGCGCGGGCGCTCTATTGCGCCAACCGCATCCGTGTGATCCAGGATGCCAACTACCGGCCGGCCCGTCTGGTTCCGCTTGAAAATCCGAAAACCGAGCGTCCCCTGGACCTGAGCTACTCGGCGCTGCGCAGCGTATCGCCAGTGCACCTGCAATACATGCGCAACATGGGCACCCTGGCGTCAATGTCCATTTCCATTGTCGTGCGTGGCCGGCTCTGGGGGCTGGTGTCTTGCCACAATGCCGAGCCTCGGCCGTTGGGCTTCCAGGCGCGTACCGCCTGCGAGTTGCTGGGCAGCGTGCTGTCGCTGCAGATCGAGGCCCGCGAAGCCCACGCCGACACCCAGCGGCTGCTTGGTTTGCGTCAGCATGTGGTGCGCCTGTTGTCAGCCATGGCGGATCGGGACAGCGTGGCGGATGGCCTGCTGTCTGTACCCGAGATCTTCCTCGGCTTCGCCGACGCCGGGGGCGCCAGTATCGTCAGCGAAGGCCGCTGCGAGTCGGTCGGCCATACGCCCCCCGCGCAGGTTGTCGAGGCCCTAGTGCAATGGCTGGGGCGCGCGGAGGCCGGCGACGTCTTTCACACTGACAATGTCGGTCGGGACGTACCTGTCCACTGTGGGCTCGCCGCCCACGCCGCCGGAGTGCTGGCGGTCGCCATCTCGAAGCTGCATAACCACTACCTGCTCTGGTTCCGCCCGGAACACGCGCATACCATCGACTGGGCGGGGCGCCCAGAAAAAAACGTGGCGGCCGAAGGTACACTACATCCGCGTAATAGCTTCGATAAATGGCGCGAGGAAATCCGCGGATTTTCAAAACCCTGGGACGGCCTGGTGGTGGATGCGGTGGAGGAGTTGCGCAACGCGGTACTGGGCATCGTGCTGCGCAAGGCCGAAGAGATGGCCGCGCTGGCGGGGGAGCTTAAAAAGTCCAACAAGGAGCTTGAAGCCTTCTCCTATAGCGTTTCACATGACCTGCGCGCCCCGTTGCGCCATATCGCCGGCTACGCCGAATTGCTGACCGACTTCGACGGCGACAAGCTGTCGGACCGCGGCATGCGTTTTCTGGAGCATATCGCCGATTCGGCCCGGTTCGCCGGAACGCTGGTAGACAACCTGCTGAGCTTCTCGCAGATGGGCCGTTCCGCGCTGCGACATTCGGACGTGAACCTCAACGCTCTGGTCGAGGCGATACAGGAAGAGATGGCGCCCGATTACGAAGGCCGTGAGGTGCAGTGGAAGATCGCGCCCCTGCCAGCGGTCATCGGCGACGCCGCGTTCCTGCATCTGGCGCTCCGCAATCTGCTTTCCAATGCGCTCAAGTACAGTCGCGAGCGCACTCCGGCAGTGATCGAGGTCGGGGCCTATCATGACGACTCGCTCGCCCAGACCGTGGTGTTCGTCAAGGATAACGGCGTAGGGTTCGACATGTCCTACGCCTCCAAGCTGTTTGGTGTGTTCCAGCGGCTGCACCGCATGGAAGAATTCGAGGGCACCGGCATCGGCCTGGCCAGTGTGCGGCGCATCATCGAGCGTCACAAGGGACGTGTCTGGGCGGAAAGTGTGATCGGAGAGGGCGCCAGCTTCTATTTCTCTCTACCGGATCAGCAGTGACAGGCGTTCCTAATTTTTACTGAGGTTTCCATGCTAAAACCTATCCTCCTGGTGGAAGACAATCCCCGTGACCTGGAATTGACCCTGGTCGCGCTGGAAAGAAGCCAGTTGGCCAATGAAGTCATTGTAATGCGCGACGGTGCCGAGGCGCTGGATTACCTTCTGCGCAAGGGTAGCTATGCCACCCGTGTCGAGGGTAACCCGGCGGTACTGCTGCTGGACCTGAAGCTGCCCAAGGTGGATGGTCTCGAAGTGCTCAAGGCGGTGCGTGGAGATGAAAACCTGCGCAGCATTCCTACCGTGATGCTGACCTCCTCTCGGGAAGAACCCGACTTGCAGCGTGCCTACGAGCTGGGTGTGAACGCCTACGTGGTCAAACCGGTCGAATTCAAGGAGTTCGTGTCTGCGATCTCCGATCTGGGCATCTTCTGGGCGGTGCTCAATGAGCCGCCGCCTGGGTCGCTGCGCCTGAAGCGTCGTACCGCCAACTGACCCGCCGCCCGCCACGCCGAGAGCTTTGTCCGTGCCCTATACCGCGCCACTCAAGTTGTTGCTGATCGAAGACAGCAGCCGCGACGCCGAACTGACGCTTTTCGCGCTGGAACGCAGCGGGTTGCGGCTCGAGCCCCAGCTGGCGCACCATCACAGCGTCGTGGCGAGCCTGCTGCAGGCGCAGGCCTTTGACCTGATTCTCAGTGATGTGGTACTGCCTGGGTCATCAGGGGAGCAAGTGCTGGCGATCGCACTCCAGTTCGCGCCGAAAACACCCTTTATCTTCATCTCTGGCGTGTTCGGGGAGGAACACGCCGTCAAGATGATGCGCCAGGGCGCCACGGACTATGTACTCAAGCAGAGCCTACCGCTGCTGCCCGCCGCGGTGAAGCGAGCCTTGGCCGAGGTGCATGAACGACGCCAGCGCGAGCTGGCCGAGCGGAACCTGCATGAAGCCGAGTCGCGCGCGCGCATTGCCATCGAGGCCGCGCGCATGGGCACCTGGGAGCTCAATCCGGTAACCGGCGTGGCGAGCTGGGATGAGCGCATGCGGGTGATGTATGAATTGCCGGCCGATACAGTGGTGAACCTGGACCTGTTCTATTCCACCATCCACCCTGAAGACCTGCCATCCGTGCGGGAACGCGTCGAAGCCGCCCTGGCTTCGGGTACAGACCATTCCTATCAGGTGCAATACCGGGTGCGCTTGCCCAGCGGCTCGGAGCGTTGGTTCGCCAGTAGTGGCCGCTCCAGTTTCGCCGGGGGGCGCTGTGTGCGTTTCAGTGGGGTGCTGCAGGATATCACCGAGCAGAAGGAAACCACCGAGGCCCTGGAGCGGCTGAACGACCTGCTTGGGGACCGCGTGCAAAAGCGAACCCGCGAGCGCGATCGTACCTGGGAGTTGTCTCGAGAGCTGCTGGGGGTGCTGCATTTCGACATGTCGCCTGTCGCCCTCAACCCGGCCTGGGAGAGCACCCTGGGTTGGCCACGCTCGAAGCTGACCGGGATGCAACTGTGGAGCCTGGTGCATCCCGATGACCTGATCTCGACCCAGCGGGAGGTAGAGAACGTGGCGGTGGGCATCGTCTCCAGTCGCTTCGTCAACCGCATGCGTCATGCTGACGGCGAGTACCGCTGGCTGTCGTGGACCATAGTCCCGGATGAAGGAATGATGTACGCGGTGGCCCGCGACATCACCAGCGAACGTGCCGTGCTCGACGAGCTGGCGGCGACCAATGAGCGCCTGCGCGAGCAGATCCGCGAGCGCGAACGGATCGAGGCTGCCCTGCAGCAGATGCAGCGCCTGGAGGCTGTGGGCCAGCTCACCGCTGGTGTGGCCCATGACTTCAACAACCTGCTGACGGTGATCCTGGCCAGCGCGAACTTCCTGCTGCGCGACCTGGCCAAGGGCAACTTCGCCCGTTTCGACAGCCGCCTGCACAGTATCCAGGAGGCCGCGGAGCGGGGCGCCCGCCTGACCAGCCAGTTGCTGGCCTTCTCGCGTCGCCAGCGCCTTGAACCGGCACCGGTCAGTCTGAACGATACGGTATCAGGCATGCTCGACCTCCTCCAACGCACCCTGGGCGGAAGCATCTGGATCGAAACCGAGAAGGACCCGGCGCTGTGGAATGCCTTGGTCGACGCTACCCAGACCGAGATGATCATTCTCAACCTGGCGATCAACGCCCGGGATGCCATGCCGGACGGCGGCACCTTGCGCCTGACCACCGCCAACGAAACCGTTACCGCCCGGCCAAGTCGGCCGGAAGACCCAGCGCCGGGTGACTACGTAGTGCTGACTATCCGCGATTCCGGTTCCGGCATGCCCGCAGAGGTCCTGGCCAAGGCATTCGAACCTTTCTTCACCACCAAGGAAGTGGGCAAGGGGTCCGGGTTGGGCCTGGCCCAGGTATTCGGCTTTGCCAAACAGTCAGGCGGGGGCGTAGCCATTGAAACGATGGTAGGGGAAGGCACCGCGGTAAAGGTCTACCTGCCAGGGGTACGTACACCCAGCCTGCCCCTAGTCGAGCGTGCTGCCGACGATGCCTTGCTCCCGCCCGATGGCCTGCGTCACCGGGTGTTGCTGGTAGACGACGATCCGAACGTGCGTCAGGTGACCGCGTTGCTACTTGATGCCTTGGGTTATGAGGTAACGGAGGCTGACGGCGCGAACCAGGCCCTGCAACGACTGGACGATAGCATCGACCTGCTGCTGACCGACTTCGCCATGCCAGGCGCCAATGGCGCCGAGCTGGCGCGGGAGGCCCGTCGCCGTTTCGCTCAGTTGCCGGTGGTGTTCATCACTGGATACGCCGAAGTAGGCGGCCTGGATGAGGGACAGTTCCCCATCGTGCAGAAACCCTTCCGCGAGGAAGAGCTGGCGCTCAAGCTTCGCCATGCCCTGGCCGCGCCCGTTCCGTTGGGTTCGCCCGGCTGAACCATACCGGCGGTTGCAGGGTCTGTAAGGAAACACAACCAGACCCAAGTCATAGGGGGCTTGCATGGGACACGAACACGAAGATTGGGTGCCCGCTGATCATTCGCCTCTGGAGCATCAGGAGACCCTGAAAAACGGGACTCATATCCAGGTCACGGTTCGGCAGCTAGGCCCGGACCGCTACGAAAGCCGCATCGTCGTCACGGATGGCAACGGTAACGTGCTCAAGAGCCCGCCGCCCAAGCTGCGCGAGCAGGATCCAGGCCCGGCGGCGGATGTACTCAAGTTCGCCGTGGACGAGGCCAAGCGCATCGCCGGCGGCCTGGCTGGTGCCCCACTGGACGACCATAACCAGGCAACCCCCATCTGACAGCAGGCGACGCCGGGTGCCTTATCGTCATCGTCGGGCACCCGCCGAGACGTCAGCGCAGGGCGACCGTCCCCGCCTGGTCCGCGCCGCCCAAACCACCGCCTAGCGCTTTGTAGATCGCCACCACCCCATGATAGAGGTCGACCTCACCCTGGGCTTGCGCGTCCTCGGCGGCCAGGCGCTCCCGCTCGGCGTCGAGCAGTACCAGGTAATCCACACTGCCTTCACGGTAACGAATGCGCGCCAGGTCAGCCGCGGTGCGGCTGGCTTCGCTCTGGCGGATCAGTGCCAGTAGCCGCTGCTGGCGCTTGCCGTAGTCGCTGAAGGCGTTCTCTGACTCCTCCAGGGCAAGCAGCACCTGCTGCTCATAAGTGGCCAAGGCACCTTCGGCGTCGGCGTTGGCGCCACGGATCCGCGCCCGCACACTGCCCAGGTCGAACGCGGCCCAGCTGATGTTCGGCCCCAGGCTCCAGGCTTGTGCCGCGCCTGAGCCCAGTTGCGAGCCGCGGGCGGCGGTGAAGCCAAGGAAGCCACTGAGGCTAACCCGCGGGAACAGGTCCGCCGTCGCCACGCCCACATTGGCGGTCGAGGCCGCCAGCTGGCGCTCGGCGGCACGGATATCCGGCCGACGGCGCAGCAGCTCGGCGGGGTCGCCGATGGGCAGAGCCTTGGCGATTGCTGGCAGTGGTTCTGGCGACAGGTCCACGCTCAGCGTCTCCGGACGTTGACCGAGGAGGGTGGCGATCCTGTGCCGAGCCCTGGCCTGGTCGGCCTGCAGCAGCGGAATGCTGGCTTCCACCCCGGCGAGGCGAGCATCGGCACGCACCACATCGAAGGCATCACCGACACCCAGGTCACGCAGCTGCACTGTGATGCCCCGGCTGGCGCGCTGGTTTTCCAGATTGTCCCGGGCGATTCGTTCACGCAGCTGAGCGCCCCGCAGTTGCCCGTAAGCGTCGACCAATTCAGCGATCATGCTCACTTGAAGGGCTTGTAGCTGCGCCTGGGCCGCTTCCTGCTGCGCATCGCTTGCCTCCAGCTGGCGCTGGATGCGGCCGAACAGGTCCAATTCCCAGGCCATGTCCAGGCCCAGGTCATAGCGCTCGATGTTCACCCGATGCTCGGTCTGACCGGGCACTTGGGCGCGACCGACTTCGCTGCTGGCCCGGCTGGTGACAACCGGCAGGTCATCGTTGGCCACGTCATCGCGAATGGCGCGGGCCGCCTTGACCCGGGCGAAAGCGACTCGCAAGTCGCGGTTGCCGTCCAGCGCCTGCTTCACCAGTTGGTTCAGCGCCGGATCGTCGAATTGCTGCCACCAGAGCGCCTCGAACCGGGAACGGTCATAGCGCGCGGCTCCGGCGTCCTGGGCTTCGGTCAGCGCGGCGGGCGCCGGCGAGGGCGGCCGGTAGTCCGGGCCGACCACGCAGCCTGCCAGGGCCAGAGTCAGCAGGGCGGGAGCGAAGCGAAGCAGGGCGGTCATGGATGTGCCTCCAGCTGAGCGGAAGAATGGGCCGCCGCGCGAGCAGCCTGACGGCGCTCGACGAAGCTGCGGATCAAATAGAAGAACACGGGCGTGAGCAGCAACCCGAAGAAGGTCACCCCCAGCATGCCGGAAAACACTGCGACGCCCATGGCGTGGCGCATTTCAGCACCCGCGCCGGTGGAGGTCACCAGCGGTACCACACCCATGATGAAGGCGAAGGAGGTCATCAGGATGGGGCGCAGCCGCAGGCGGCAGGCTTCCAGAACAGCCGCCAGGGGGTCGAGGCCTTCGAGCTGCTTGTCCTTGGCGAACTCCACGATCAGGATGGCGTTCTTGCACGCGAGGCCGACCAGCACGATAAGGCCGATCTGGGTGAAGATGTTGTTGTCGCTACCCGCGATGATCACACCGGCAATGGCCGAGAGCAGTGTCATGGGCACGATCAGGATCACCGCCAGAGGCAGGCTCCAGCTTTCGTACTGAGCGGCCAGCACCAGGAACGCCAGCAGCACGCACAAGGGGAACACGAACAACGCCGTGTTGCCAGCCAGGATCTGCTGATAGGTCAGCTCGGTCCACTCGTAGCTCATGCCGTTGGGAAGTTCGTCGCGCAGCAGTTTCTCCATGGCGGCCTGGGCCTGGCCGGAACTGTACCCAGGGGCGGCCGCGCCATTGATCTCGGCGGTCACGAAACCGTTGTAGTGCATCACCCGGTCCGGGCCGGCGCTGTCCTGTACCTTGAGCAAGGTGGCCAGGGGAATCATGTCGCCCCGGTCGTTGCGCACCTTCAACTGGCCGATCTGCTCAGCGTTCAGGCGGAAGCGCTGGTCAGCCTGCACGTTTACCTGGTACGTCCGGCCAAAGCGGTTGAAGTCATTGGCATACAGCGAGCCCAGGTACACCTGCAGGGTGTCGAAGATGTCACTGATGGCCACGCCGTGGGTCTTGGCCTTGTCCCGGTCGATATCGGCGTCGACCTGAGGCACGTTCACGGTGTAGCTGGTGAACAGGGCCGCCAGTTCGGGTACCTGATGGCTTTTGGCAATGACGTTCTGCGTTTCTTTGTAGAGTTCGTCATAGCCCAGGTTGCCCCTGTCCTCGATCTGTACCCGGAAGCCGCCGATGGTCCCTAGGCCCTGGACGGGCGGCGGCGGGAAAATCGCCATGTAGGCTTCCTGGATGCCTGCATACTTGCCGTTCAAGGCCGCCGCGATGGCGCTGGCCGATTCGCTAGCGTCCTTGCGTTCATCGAAGTCCTTCAAAGCCACGAAGACAATGCCGCTGTTGGGGCTGTTGGTGAAGCCGTTGATCGACAGCCCCGGGAAGGCGATGGCATTGGCCACGCCGGGCTGCTCCATGGCCATGGCGGACATGCGCTTGATCACTTCTTCGGTACGGTCCAGGCTGGCCGCGTCCGGCAGTTGGGCGAAGGCCACCAGGTACTGCTTGTCCTGCTGGGGCACGAAGCCAGTAGGCGTGTTGGCGAAGCCGAACCAGGTCAGCACCATGAAGCCTGCATAGAGGAATAGGGCAATCCCGCTGCCACGGATGACCCGCCGCACGGTGCTGACATAACCATGGCTGGCGCGCTCGAACAAGCGGTTGAAGGGGCGGAACAGCCAGCCCCCGAGCAGCCGGTCGAGCAGGCGCGAGAAAGCGTCCTTGGGCGCGTGGTGGCCCTTGAGCAATACCGCCGCGAGCGCTGGCGACAGGGTCAGGGAATTGAAGGCCGAGATCACCGTGGAGATGGCAATGGTCAAGGCGAACTGCTTATAGAACTGTCCGGTGAGGCCGGAGATGAAGGCCGCGGGCACGAATACGGCGCACAGCACCAGGGCAGTGGCGATGATCGGCCCGGTCACCTCGGTCATGGCCCGCTCAGTGGCGGCCATGGGCTCCAGCCCCAGCTCGATGTTGCGCTCCACGTTCTCCACCACCACGATGGCGTCGTCCACTACGATGCCGATGGCCAGCACCAGGCCGAACAGCGACAGCGCGTTGAGCGAGAAACCGAACATATGCATCACGGCGAAGGTACCGATCAAGGATACCGGTACCGCGGCCAACGGAATGATGGAGGCGCGCCAGGTCTGCAGGAACAGCACCACCACCAGCACGACGAGCACAAGGGCCTCGAACAGGGTATGCACCACGGCCTCGATGGAACCGCGCACGAAAATGGTTGGGTCGTAGACGATGCTGTAGTCCATGCCTTCGGGGAAGGCCTGCTTGAGTTCTTCCATGCGGCCACGCACTTGGTTGGAAATGTCGATGGCATTGGAACCCGGCCGCTGGAAGATCGGAATGGCGACCGCGGGCTGGTTGTTCAACAGCGAACGCAGGGCATACTGGCTGGAACCCAGCTCTACCCGGGCGATGTCGCGCAGACGGGTGATCTGACCATCGGCGCCGGCGCGGATGATGATGTTCTGGAACTCTTCTTCGGTCACCAGGCGCCCCTGGGTGTTGATCGACAGCTGGAAGCTGCTGTCGCCGGGGGCGGGCGGGGCGCCCAGCTGGCCGGCGGCGACCTGGCGGTTCTGCTCGCGGATGGCGTTGACCACATCGGTGGCGGTCAGGTTGCGCGAGGCCGTCTTGTTCGGGTCCAGCCAGACGCGCAGGGAATAGTCCCCCATCCCGAACAGTTGCACGTCGCCCACGCCGTTCAGTCGCGCCAGCTCATCCTTGATGTTGAGCACGGCGTAGTTGGACAGGTACAGCATGTCATAGCGCTGGTCCGGGGAGGTCAGGTGCACCACCATGGTCAGGTCGGGGGAGGCCTTGTCCACCGTGATGCCGATGCGGGTCACCTCTTCGGGCAGCTTCGGCTCGGTGCGGGTCACCCGGTTCTGCACCTGGACCTGGGCAGTATCCAGGTTGGTGCCCAGGGCGAACGTGATGGTCAAGGTCAGCTTGCCATCGGCCGTGGCCTGGGAGGACATGTACAACATGTTCTCCACGCCGGTGATGGCCTGTTCCAGGGGCGCGGCCACCGTTTCGCCGATCACCTTGGGGTTGGCGCCAGGGAAGTTGGCGCGCACTACCACGGTGGGCGGCACCACCTCGGGGTATTCGCTGATGGGCAGCTGGAAGAGGGAAATGGCGCCGCCGATGAGGATCATCAGGGACAATACAGCCGCGAAAATCGGCCGTTTAATGAAAAAACCGGAAAATGTCATGGCTCAGGTCCTTCAGCCGCGTGGCGATGAATTGCCGGCCAGCTTGGGCTGGCCAGGCGCGCTTTGAGCACGGCCCGCCTGCTGGCTGGTCGCTTCGAGGGCGTGGCGTTGGCTGGCCAATGCCGCGAGGGTCTGTTCGCTGGCCATGGGCACGGCCTGCGGGTCGACGGTGCTGCCGGGGCGTACCCGCTGCAGACCGTTGACCACGATCCGGTCGCCCTTGGCCAGGCCGCTGCGCACGATGCGCAGCCCTTCGAGCTTGGGCCCCAGTTCCACCGTGCGGTACGTGGCCTTGTTGTCCTTGTCCATCACCAGCACGAACTTCTTGCCCAGGTCGGTGCCTACGGCCTCGTCCTTGATCAGCACAGCGTCGTAGACGCCGCTGCCCACCAGTTTGAGGCGTGCGTACAGCCCAGGGGTGTATTCGCCGTTGCGGTTGTCGAACACCGCCCGCCCGCGAATGGTGCCGGTCTGCGGGTTGACCTGGTTGTCGAGGAAGTTGAGCTGGCCCAGGTGGGTATTGCCGTCTTCGTTGGACAGGCCCATGTACACGGGGGCGGCGGTGCCGACGCTACCACTGCGGGTCAGCTGGCTGTATTTGAGAAAGGCACGCTCGTCCGCGTCAAAGTAGGCATATACCTTGTCCGTCGAGACCACCCGGGTCAGCAGGCTGCTGTCGGCGCTGACCAGGTTGCCCGCGGTGATCTCAGCGCGACCTACGCGACCGCTGATCGGCGAGGTGACCCGGGTGAAGCTCAGGTTCAGGCGCGCCAGATCCAGCTGTGCCTGGATGGCGGCAACGCCGGCCCGTGCCGCCAGCGCGGCGCTGTTACGCGAGTCGGCCAGCTCGGCGGAGATGGCGTTGGCGCTGCGCAACCGTTCGCCACGGCTGGCTTCGTTTTCACTGTTGGCGGCATTGGCGCGCGCTTGCTGCAGCTGTGCTTCCAGCCGATTGACTTCGGCCTGGAAGGGGCGTGGGTCGATCTGGAACAGCAGGTCACCCTTCTTCACCAGGGCGCCCTCGGTGAACGCCACCTGGTCGATCTGCCCGGACACCCGTGGCCGTACCAGCACGGTTTCCGGCGCCTCCAGGCGGCCGGTGAATTCATCCCACTCATTCACCGGCTGCTCCAATACCTGGGCCACGCTGACCTTCGGCGCCTGGGGCGCCAGGGCTGTGTCCGGCGCGCGGCCGCAGGCCACCAACACCGAAAGCGCCATCAGCGCCAATGAAAAACGCAAAGGTTTGAATGACTGCTCCATAGAACGCCCCGCCCATCTTGATTATCAGGAATGAACGGATTCTGGCGAGACGCGGGACCATCGACGAATCGAATGGTTCGAAGATGACTATCACTCTCAGTGATTGCGGGAATCGATTCTTTGGATCGCACAGGCGCCAGCCTTTCTCTCATCGAATGTATCTGGCGGCGCCTTGATTGACCTTGGGCCCGGCACTGCGTAGGCTTGCCACTTCGAGGTGCTCCCAGGCTGCCATGCCTGCGGGAGTTAAAATGGGAACGCGGTAACAGGCCGCGGCTGCCCCCGCAACTGTGAACGGTAATGCTTGCCATGGCCACTGCGCGCGAGTGCGGGAAGGCGGCGGGCCATCAGCCACGAATGCTGATGCCGTAAGCCAGGAAACCTGCCTCGTTCAGTCAGTTCCATTCAACCGGGCGGGGTGATCCGGTGCGAAGCCGCAACGGGTATCGCCCGTGCTGTACCGCGCCTGCCCGCCATAGTGCCAGGGGCACCCATGAAAACGCTCAGCAAGCTCCCAGTTACCATCGTCACCGGCTTTCTCGGTTCCGGCAAAACCACCTTGCTCCGGCATATCCTCGACAATGCTCAGGGCCGTCGCATCGCCGTGATCGTCAATGAATTCGGCGAGCTGGGCATCGACGGCGAGCTGCTGCGCCAGTGCAGCATCGGTTGCAGCGAGGAAGAAGCCGTGGGCCGGGTGTTCGAGCTGGCCAATGGTTGCCTGTGCTGCACGGTGCAGGAAGAATTCTTCCCGGTCATGCGCGAGCTGGTGGAGCGTCGGGGCACCCTGGACCACATTTTGATTGAAACCAGTGGCCTGGCCTTGCCCAAGCCGCTGGTGCAGGCTTTCCAATGGCCCGAAATCCGTAACGCCTGCACCGTGGACGCAGTGGTCACGGTGGTCGATGCCCCGGCGGTGGCCGCGGGCACTTTCGCCGCCTACCCGGAGGCAGTGGACGCTCAGCGACGCCAGGACCCGAACCTGGACCACGAGTCACCGCTGCACGAACTGTTCGAAGATCAACTGGCCAGCGCGGACCTTGTGGTGCTGAACAAGACCGACCTGATCGATTACGCGGGCCTGGAGGCGGTGCGCGCCCAGGTCAGCGCCGAGCTGCCGCCGGCGGTGAAGATCGTCGAAGCCCGCGCCGGCCAGCTTCCCCTGGGTGTGCTGCTCGGGCTTGGCGCTGAGGCCGAGGCTCATATCGACGGCCGTCAGACCCACCATGACCAGCACCATGAGGGCGAGGAGACGGACCATGACCACGATGCGTTCGATTCCGTCTGGGTCGAGCTCCCCGAGGCGTCCGAGGCTTCGCTGATGGCGGCATTGCAGGCCGTGGTGCAACGGCATGCCATCCTGCGGGTCAAGGGCTTCGCGGCCATCCCGGGCAAGCCGATGCGCCTGTTGCTGCAAGGCGTCGGTAGCCGCTTCGATCGCCACTTCGACCGCCCATGGCAGGGCAACGAGGCCAGGCTCACCCGCCTGGTGCTTATCGGACAGGATCTCGACGGCGCCACGGTGACCGCCGAACTGACCCGCGCCCTGCAAGGCTAGGCCGAATGCATCTGCTGCGTACCCAACCCGGAGGCTTCGTTCCGGACGACAGCATCGCCGACCTCGGGCAAACGCCGGCCGAGCTGGTGATCCTCTGCAGTGGCGATTCGCATCTGGCGCTGCTGGCCGAGGCCGCCCAGCGCTTGCCCGGGGATTTTCCAAGCCTGCGCCTGGCCAATCCCATGCAGGTGCAGAATCATGCCTCGGTAGATCTCTATGTCGATCAGGTGCTTCGTCATGCCAGGTTGATCGTGCTGTCGCTCCATGGGGGCGTGGGCTATTGGCGCTATGGTGTCGAGCAACTGAGCCGCCTGGTGGAGCAGGGCACGCGGGTAATAATGGTCCCCGGGGATGACCGGCCGGATCCGGAGCTGAGTGCGCTTGGCAGCGAGCCCGCCGAGGTCAGCGAGGCAGTCTGGCAGTATTTGCGCCAGGGCGGCATGGCCAACGCATCGGCGCTGTTCGGTTATATCGCCGCGACCTACTTCACTGGCCGCCTGGCCCAACCCTTGCCTTGGGCGCCACCGGCCGCCTTGCCACGGGTGAGCCTCTATCGGCCCGGACAAGGCGTGGTCAGCCTTGGCGCCTGGCAAGCGGTATGGACGGCAGGCGCCCCGGTGGTACCCCTGGTGTTCTATCGCTCGCACCTGCAGGCGGCCAATACCGGTTTCATCGATGCCTTCTGTGACCAGTTGGCCGCTGCCGGCTTGAACCCCTTGCCGGTGGCGGTCGCCAGCCTCAAGGAGGCAGGCTGCCTGGAACAACTGCAGGCCTGGATGGACGAGGTCGCGGCCGCGGCGGTGCTCAACACCACCGGCTTCGCCCTGGCCTCCCCGCAGGCCCCCCGGCAGCGTCCACTGCGCCGTGATATCCCGGTCATCCAGGCCATCTGTGCTCAGGATAATCAGCCCATGTGGGCGCAAAGCGCCCAGGGGCTCGGTCCCCGAGACCTGGCCATGCATGTGGCGCTACCGGAGTTGGACGGTCGAATCATCAGCCGCCCGATCAGCTTCAAGGACCTGGCCTGGCGCAGCGAGCGTAGCCAGAGCGATGTGGTATGCTATCGCGCCCATCCTGAGCGCATGGCCTTCGTGGCGCGCCTGGCTGCCAACTGGATCGCCCTGGCGCGCACTCCGGCTGCCGACAAGCGCGTCGCGCTGGTGCTGGCCAATTATCCGACCCGGGACGGACGTATCGGCAATGGTGTGGGCCTGGATACGCCAGCCGCCGCGTTGAACATTCTCCGAGGCATGGCGGCGGCCGGTTACCCGGTGTCCGGGCTTCCGGCCACCGGTACCGCACTGATCCAGGCCTTGCTCGGCAATGTCAGCAATGACCTGGATCAGCTCGACGCCCGGCCTTGTGCCCAGAGCCTGGCCCTCGATGCCTATCGGCTGGCCTTCGCTGCCCTGCCCGAGGCGTGCCGGGACGCCGTGACTCAGCGCTGGGGCGCGCCCGAACAAGACCCCATGTACCGAAGCGGACGCATGATGGTCGCCGGGCTGCGCTTCGGCGCTACCTTCGTCGGCATTCAACCGGCCCGGGGTTATCACCTGGACCCCAGCGCGGTCTACCACGACCCGGACCTGGTGCCCCCTCACGGTTACCTGGCCTTCTACTTCTGGCTGCGACAGGCCTACCGCGCCCATGCGGTCATTCATGTCGGCAAGCACGGGAACCTGGAATGGCTGCCCGGCAAGGGTGTCGGGTTGTCTGCCAGTTGCTGGCCCGACGCGCTGCTCGGGCCCATGCCTCATATCTACCCTTTCATCGTGAACGATCCCGGCGAAGGGGCCCAGGCCAAGCGGCGTACCCAGGCTGTGATCATCGATCATCTGATGCCGCCGCTGACCCGCGCGGAAACCTACGGCCCACTGCGTGACCTGGAGCGGCTCGCCGACGAATACTACGAAGCGCAACTGCTGGATCGGCGCCGGGCCCTGGCGTTGCAGAACGAGATACTGGCCCTGGTGCGCGCCACCGCCCTGGACCGAGAACTCGATCTGGAGGAAACCGCGCTCAAGGATGCCGACACCTGGCTGCCGCGGCTGGATACCTACCTCTGCGACCTGAAGGAATCCCAGATCCGCGACGGCCTGCATGTGTTCGGTGAGTCGCCGGCCGGCCAGCTGCGCCTGGATACCTTGGCGGCATTGCTGCGCGCGCCCCGCGGCAGCGGGGAAGGAACCGATGCCAGCTTGCCGCGGGCCTTGGCCGCCGCGCTGCGGCTGGGTTTCGACCCTCTCGATTGCAACTTCGGCGCACCCTGGACCGGGCCGCGTCCCGCATCCTTGGAGGCAGTGGACAATGGCCCCTGGCGGACCCAGGGCGACACCCGCGAGCGGCTGGAACGGCTTGGCGCCTCCATCATCGGGCAGGCGCTGGACGGCCATTGGGTTTGCCCGCCGGAGCCCTGCTGGCGACCGGTTGCGGACCTGGTGCATGCCTTGCTGCATCAGGTGGCGCCAGCATTGGACGCCTGTGGTCCTGCTGAAATGGACCATTTGCTGGCTGCCCTGGGCGGCCGTTTCGTGCCCCCAGGCCCCAGCGGCGCTCCGAGCCGTGGCCGCCTGGACGTGCTGCCTACAGGCCGTAACTTCTATAGCGTGGATGTACGCAACCTGCCCACCCCCACGGCGTGGCGACTGGGCTTCGCGTCCGCCAACCTGGTGCTGGAGCGGCACCTGCAGGACCATGGCGACCATCTACGCCACCTGGGGCTCTCGGTCTGGGGCACCGCCACCATGCGCACCGGTGGCGACGATATCGCCCAGGCCATGGCGTTGCTCGGGGTACGTCCCGTATGGGCAACCGGCAGCCAGCGGGTGGACGACTTCGAAATCCTCCCGCTGAGCCTGCTGGATCGGCCGCGGGTCGATGTGACCCTTCGTGTCTCGGGCTTTTTCCGTGACGCCTTCGGCAACCTGATCAAGTTGTTCGACGCGGCGGTACAGGCGGTTGCCGCTTTGGATGAACCTGAAGACCTCAACCCCCTGGCGGCGCGGGTGCGCAGCGAGCAGGCCAGGCTGGTCGCCGACGGGCTCGAACCTGAACAGGCCCGCCGCCAGGCAGGCTGGCGCATCTTCGGTGCCAAGCCCGGTGCTTATGGTGCCGGGGTGCAAGGCGTGGTCGAGAGCCGGCAGTGGACACAACGCCAGGACCTGGCCGAGGCCTATCTCAGTCATTCCGGCTATGCCTACGGCGGGGCCGATGATGGTGCGCCGGCCAGGGCCGAGCTGGCCGACCGCCTCGGCCGCCTGGAAGCGGTATTGCAGAACCAGGACAACCACGAACACGACCTGCTCGACTCCAATGACTATTACCAGTTTCACGGCGGCATGCTGGCAGCCGTCCATCAGCAGGCCGGCCGCGAGGCAGCCAGTTACCATGGGGATCACAGTCAAGTGGACGCGCCCCGTGTCAGCACGCTCAAGGAAGCCTTGAATCGCGTGGTGCGCGCCCGCGCCGTCAATCCCAAGTGGCTCGCCGGTGCCCGCCGCCATGGCTACAAAGGCGCCTTCGAGATGGCCGCTACCTTGGACAACCTCTTTGGCTTCGACGCTACCACCGGGCTGGTGCAAGACCATCAGTACGCGATGCTGGCTGACGCCTACCTGTTGGACGAAGAGAATCGAGCCTTCCTCAATGCCCACAACCCCCATGCCTTGCGCGACATGGCCGAGCGCCTGCTGGAGGCTCAGCAGCGAGGCCTGTGGCAAGCCCCCGGCGCGTATCGCCAAGCCTTGGAAAACCTATTGATCGACAGTGAAGAGGGCTGAGATGGCGTTCCACTATCCTTTGGCCGCCGTGGTCGGCGCCGAGCGACTGAAGTTGGCGCTGTGTATCGCAGCCATCGATCCCGGCATCGGCGGCGTACTCATAGAAGGCCCGCGAGGCATGGCCAAGAGCACTTTGGCCCGCGGGTTGGCCGACCTGCTGGAGCAAGCGCCTTTCGTCACGCTGCCCCTGGGAGCCTCGGAGGATCGCGTGGTCGGCTCCTTGAACCTGGACGCGGTACTGGCCCATGGGGAAGTCCGCTTCGCGCCGGGCTTGCTGGCCAAGGCCGATGGTGGCGTTCTCTACGTAGACGAAGTCAATCTATTGCCAGACCCCTTGGTGGACCTGCTGCTGGACGTGGCAGCCAGCGGCGTGAACCGGGTAGAGCGCGACGGCGTCTCACACGAACATCCCGCTCGCATCGTGCTGATCGGTACCATGAACCCGGAGGAGGGGGAGCTTCGCCCTCAGCTGCTCGACCGCTTTGGCCTGAATGTGGCACTCGATTCGCGACCGGATCCGGCCCAGAGACGGGAAATCATCACCCGACGCCTGGCCTTCGATGCTGACCCTGCGGGCTTCATTGCCCACTGGGCCGAGGCACAGGCCGTGCTTGCCCAGCGCTGCCAGCAAGCCCGCGGCGCCCTGGCCGGCATCCCCCTGGACGACATGGCGCTCGAAGCGATCACCCAGGCCTGTTACCAGGCCGGGGTGGACGGCTTGCGAGCCGACCTGGTCTGGCTGCGGGCTGCGCGCGCCCATGCCGCCTGGCGAGCAGTGCCGGCCATCGAAGCAGAGGATATCGAGGCGGTGGCCGAATTCGCCCTGCGTCATCGGCGGCATCCGGATACCGGCGGCACCCAGGTACCGCCGCTCGCCCAGGGTGGTAGTGAAACCTTGGGCGACTCCGAGAGCAGCGGGGACTGGGGCGCACTGCCACCTCAGCCAGTGGCCACCGGTCCCCGCCTGGGCCTGGCGGGTTGGCCAAAAAAGTCCTAGGCCCCCCTCTAGGCGAGTCGGGGGCCAAGCGCAGCGCAGTCATGGGGCAAGGCCGGACAGGAAGAGCCAGCGCCAAGTGCCAGACACGCATTGCCTGGGTACCGACCCTGGCGCAGGGGCGGCCACGTAGCGAGGCCGCTCTGCGTTGGCACAACGGTCCACTTCACCAGCCGCCGGTCTGGCTGGTGATGGTGGATGCCTCTGCGTCCACGCGCCGCCATGGCGCGCTGGGGCGGGCCAAGGGCTACCTGGCGACCCTGTTCGAGCAGGCCTACCGGCAGCGCGCCCGTGTCGCCTTGCTCACCGCCAGCGGCACCGGTCCAAGCTGGCAGCGGCATGGGCTCAAGGCCTCGGCTGCGCTGGGGCCCTGGCTCGAACGTCTCGGCGCAGGGGGTGGTACACCTTTGCGCGAGTGCATTGATCTGGCACGGGACTGGCTGCGCAAGCAGCAGCGCAAGAGCCCCTGGCAACCGCTGCGCTGCCTGATCGTCACCGACGGACGTATCGACGGGCTGGAGAATGTCGCCCCGCTGGGTTGCGAAACCCAGGTCCTGGATATCGAACTGGGCGACATTCGTCTAGGCCGCACCCGCCGGCTTGCGCAACGGCTTGGCGCGGACTACTTGCACCTGGAACGACTGCCGACTGCCGTTCAATGACCAGGCCAGGGGCGATCCGGGCCTGGCGCTCGTAGAGTCATCGACTTCGGATCAAAGCCCCAGCGCCGGCATGGTCCAGGGCTCCAGGCTGTAGCCGTGACGAGAAAGCCCCGCGCGGACTTCTTCCAGCGCGGTGGCCAGCTGGCGGGGATCGGAGTAGGCGCTGGCCGACAGGTGGGTGCGGCACAGGTTCTGACTGGTGTGATCGTCGATCACCGTGAGGCTCAAGGCGCCGTCGCCGTCAGGCTGGGTCCAGGCGACACAGTGGAAGGGTTCGAAAGCGTGGCCGGCGATCAGAAGGGCTTCGTTGACACGCAGCGTTGCGTCCATGAGGGTTGCTCTCTCAAATGCACATCGGGGGTAGCCGCGCCCACGGCGGCAGTACAGTACTGATGCCCGAACGCGACCGCCGAGTCACAACACGAGCTAGAAAATCTCGACCGTTGGCGCGTCGCGCTCGTTGCGCGTATGACTCGCCAGGCGAAAGCGAATTCCCTGAACCCGACCGCCGGGCTGTAATTATGGACCTGCTGGGGCGGCGAAATGCCGGGCCAGAGCGGTCAGCGCCTGACTCAGGCGCTGCTCCCAGCTACCGTCGAGAACGACGTAGTTCTGCTGATGGCTGTCCAGCCAAGTCCGGCAGGCTTCGAAAAAGGCGCGACGATCGGTCGCATCCGGCTGGCAGCGTTGGCCGTCGGCTACCCACGGCACGCCCTCAGGACTCAGCAGGAGGTGCAGGTCATAGCGTCGACCAAGAAGGGCTGCCTCGACCCAGGCTGGCGGAGGACCGAACAGTACCTGGCTCCACAGCATATTGCTCAGCAGATGGGTATCAAGCCACAACCACGACGGTTGTTGGGCGCGTGCCGCATCCTCGCCACTCAGCTGGCCTTCGGCGATGAGGGAGATATCCGCATACACCGGATCGCGTTGTCGCTCGTCGATGAACCGGCGCACGTACTCTGTGCAGAGCACGCCGCCGAAGCGTTGCTGCAGGGCCCTGGCCAGGACGCTTTTGCCGGCCGATTCCGGGCCGGTGATTACAACCACGTTCATGAATACGCCTACTGACTACGCTGGCTCGGGTTCTACCGATGCCGCATCCGCGACCACTGCTGGAAAGTGCTGATGATACCTTGCGCATCGGCGGATCGTAAGGCGCTCACTGGCGTTACCCCAACGCTTGGGGCATCATCCCGGCGCGACGGCTTCTGGTGTTGAATAGTCAAGAAAAACTCAGAAACCTTCGCAGAACGTTATCAAAACATGCTGGTACGACCGTCGCAGAACGGAACCGCTGGGGGGAATGGATGGATATGTGGACGGCCGCGTCGGCCATGGTGCTAGGTATTGTGGAAGGGCTGACGGAATTCCTGCCCATTTCCAGTACCGGGCACCAGATCATAGTGGCGGACTTGCTGGATTTTGGCGGCGAACGGGCCATGGCCTTCAATATCATCATTCAGCTTGGTGCAATCCTTGCGGTGATGTGGGAGTTTCGCGCCAAGATCCTCAGTGTTACCGCTGGACTGGCCAGCCAGCCCAGCGCCAGGCGCTTCACGCTCAACCTGCTCATCGCCTTCCTGCCGGCCGTGGCACTGGGCGTGCTTTTCTCCGATCTGATCCATAGGTACCTGTTCAACCCAGTCACGGTGGCGATAGCGCTGGTCGTTGGGGGCGTGGTCATGCTTTGGGCGGAAAAGCGACAGCATGTAGTGCGGGTCGAGCGCGTGGACGACCTGCACTGGTCCGATGCCCTGAAGATCGGCTGTGCCCAATGTCTGGCCATGATCCCTGGCACGTCCCGCTCAGGCTCCACCATTATCGGCGGCTTGCTGTTTGGCCTGTCGCGCACCGCAGCCACCGAGTTCTCGTTCTTCCTGGCCATGCCGACCATGGTAGGGGCGGCAGTGTACAGCGGTTACAAGTACCGGCACCTGTTCCAGCCAGCCGACCTACCGATCTTCGCCCTCGGCTTCGTCGTGTCCTTCCTGTTCGCCATCATCGCGGTCCGCGCGTTGCTCGATTTCATTGCCCGTCACAGCTACGCAGTGTTTGCCTGGTATCGCATCGCCTTCGGCTTGCTCATCCTTCTGACCTGGCAAATGAATTGGGTCGATTGGGCCACTGCCCGAGGCTGAACATCGGCTGAACCCGCCTGCAACCCCTAGGTCGAAGCTGTCAACGGCACCCTATGTGGCTGCCGTTGATCGGTGGCCCCGCATGCTGGTCCTTTTCCTGCTTATGCAAGGTGTTGTGCCGGGGCACAGGCCCGCCAGCCGGCCGAGGCAAGGGGCGCTGCCTGCTATCGCGCCCACAGGATCGAGGGCATGTACATGAAGTGTCTGTGCGCATGGATGGGGCTGCTGCTCACGGTAAGCCTGTTTTCGGTGCAGCTGGATGCCGCGCCCCGTACCCAATGGACGGTGGGGGTGCATCGCCTGACCTTCAAGGACCCGCTCGATGGCGGCCCTATGCGGGCATACGCGTTCTACCCGAGCGCCGAAACTGACATTCAGCCCGCCCGCCTGGACGGCTACCAAGTGGCTGCCGGGGCAGATGCGCCAATCGCCATAGGGCGGTTTCCCTTGTTGATGCTGTCCCATGGCAATACAGGCACGCCCTTGGCCCTTCATGACCTGATCACCTCCATCGCCAGCAAAGGTTTCGTGGTCGTGGCGGTGCTGCACCCGGGGGACAACTATCTGGACCAAAGCCGCCTGGGCACCTTGAGCAACCTCTATGGAAGGCCCTTGCAGATTTCGGCCGCGATCACCGCGGCGCTTGACGAGCCTATGCTGTCGCCCTTCCTCAACGCGAACGAAGTAGGGGTGATCGGCTATTCCGCCGGCGGCGAAACCGCCTTGATTCTATCCGGGGCCCAGCCCGACCTTTCCCGGCTCAAGTTGTACTGCCTGGAACGGCCGCATGATGCCGATGCCTGCAAACGCCACGGTGAGCTGGTCGCGGACCGCAAGGATCTGGCGCCCCAGGCCGACGCCCGGGTTCATGCGCTGCTGCTCATGGCGCCCTTGAGCCTGATGTTTGGCCGGCAGGCCTTGGCCACGGTCAGGGTACCGACCCTTATCTACGCGGGGGACAACGACCAATTGGTGGCCGTTGACAAGAATGCCGAGGCGCTGGCGCGCAAGCTGCCGTCGAAGGCCCGCTACCACGCGCTGCCTGGGGCGGGCCACTTCGTATTCATGGCCCCCTGCACGGCCGAACAGGAACGTGAGATGCCCGCCCTATGCAAGGACGCCCAGGGGGTGGATCGCGCAGGCATACATCGGAACCTGATCGACGAAGCCGGGCGTTTCTTTGCTCAGGCCCTTGGCAAGCCTAGTCGGGCTGGCTGGCAGACGGCCGGTCAACCGGAGCAGCCTTAGCCGGTCGTGATCATATTGCCGGGCCGAGTTCTCTACCGATCGTTGTGCTAAAGCGGCCGTTTGGCGTCCCGGGAGAGCCAGCCAATCAGGCCCAGCCCCACCACGGAAAGGCCGGCGGCGCAGAGGAAGATGGCAGCGTAGCCAGCATTGGCGGCCAGGGCGCCCATGAGCGGCCCGGCGATGGCCAGGGCAATGTCAAAGAACACGGCAAAGGCGCCTAGCCCGGCTCCGCGACTGGTGGTCGGCACCTGCGCGATGGCCAGCACCCCCAGGGCCGGATACACCAGGGACAGGCCGAAACCTGCCAGGGCGGCGCCGATCAACGCGAAGACCGGGGAGGGCGCCAGCCATAGAAACAGGAAGCCTAGGGTCTCGACGCTCAGGCAGGCAAAGGCAACGCTGTATCCGCCGTAATGATTGATGGCATTGATGAACAACAGGCGAGACAGAATGAAGCAGGCACCGAAAGCTGTCAGGCAGAAGGCGGCGCCTGCCCAGCCCTGTTCCAGATAGTAAAGCGTGATAAAGGTCGTCAGGGCCCCATATCCGATGGACGCCAGGCATAGCCCCAAGCCATAAGGCGCGACGCGCCCGAAGGCTGACCAGAATGGGAGGCGCTCGCCCCGCACCACGGGGACGGACTCCCGCTTGCGCAACCGCCAGAGCGCGAACAGGGCCAGTACCAGCAGGGCGCCGCCCAGTGAGTGAAAGCCCAGGTCCTCGGTCATGACCACGCCCAAGGGCGCACCCACGGCTATTGCGCCATATGAGGCGATCCCGTTCCAGGAAATGACCTTGGCGGTGTGCTCCGGCCCCACCTGGCCAATGCCCCAACTGCTAGTGCCTACCCCGATCATGCCTTGGCCCACGCCCAGCAGCAGGCGTGCCACCAGCAGTACCCCCAGGCTGAGGGAAGGCCATCCATGACTCAGGGTGGCGATCAGCGTCAGCAGGCCACTGGCCGCGACCGCGTAAAGCCCGTAGGTAATGGTGCGCTTGGCACCCCAGCTATCGGCAAGCCGACCCGCCAAGGGACGGATGAGCAGGGTGGCGACATACTGGGCGGCAATCACGACGCCCGCGAGCACTGCGTTGAAGCCCAGCACATCGTGGACGTATCCCGGAATCACCGCGATCGGCAGGCCGATGCAGAAGAACGCAATGAATGTGTAGAAGACGATGGACAGGATCTGCAGGGTAACTCCCCCGGGAGCCGTGGGGGAGGAGGCGAATGGCGAAGTCATGGGGCGCTCGCTGTGGTGGGCTATCCCTATGATCGCCAGCGGGCGAGAAAATTGAAAGCTGCCTAATGATTTCCTCGCCCCACGGCCTCAGATCACGCCTTGGCTACGCAGGTACTCATCATAGGTGCCACTGAAGTCGACGATGCCCGACGGGCTCAGCTCGAGAATGCGAGTGGCCAGGGAAGACACGAACTCCCGGTCATGGCTGACGAAAATCAGGGTGCCTGGATAGTTCTCCAGGGCCAGGTTCAATGCCTCGATGGATTCCATGTCCAAGTGATTGGTAGGCTCGTCCATCACGAGCACATTGGGCTTCTGCAGGATCAACTTGCCGAACAGCATGCGGCCCTGCTCACCACCGGAGATTACCTTCACCGACTTGCCGATTTCGTCGCTGGAGAACAGCATGCGGCCCAAGGTGCCTCGTACCAGTTGTTCGCCACCTTGGGTCCATTGGCCCATCCAGTCGAACAGGGTCGAGTCCTGCTCGAAATCCGCCGCGTGATCCTGAGCGTAGTAGCCCAGCTCGGCGCTGTCGGTCCATTTCACGGTGCCCTTGTCTGGCGTCAGCTCATTCATTAGCAGGCGCAGCAGAGTGGTCTTGCCGATCCCGTTGGGCCCGATGATCGCCACCCGCTCGCCCGCCTCGATCTGGAACCCAAGGCGCTCGAACAGCTGCTTGTCTTCGAACCCCTTGGCAAGGTTCTCCACGGTCACGGCCTGGCGGTGCAGCTTCTTGTTCTGCTCGAAGCGGATGAAGGGGCTGACCCGGCTCGAGGGCTTGACCTCGGCCAGCTGGATCTTGTCGATCTGCTTGGCCCGGGAGGTCGCCTGCTTGGCCTTGGAAGCGTTCGCCGAGAAACGGCTGACGAAGGTCTGCAGCTCAGCGATCTGGGCCTTTTTCTTGGCGTTGTCTGCCAGCAGTTGCTCGCGCGACTGCGTGGCGGCCGTCATGTATTCATCATAGTTGCCCGGGAACAGGCGCAGCTCGCCGTAGTCAAGGTCAGCCATGTGCGTGCACACGCTGTTGAGGAAGTGTCGGTCGTGGGAAATGATCACCATGGTGCTGTTACGCGCGGTGAGTATGGTTTCCAGCCAGCGAATGGTGTTGATATCCAGGTGGTTGGTGGGTTCGTCCAGCAACAGCACGTCCGGGTCGGAGAACAATGCCTGGGCCAGCAGCACGCGCAGCTTCCAGCCTGGGGCGACCTCGCTCATGGGGCCGAAGTGCTGCTCAAGCGGGATGCCAAGGCCAAGCAGAAGCTCGCCGGCACGGGATTCGGCGGTATAGCCGTCCATTTCCGCGAACTCGGTCTCCAGTTCCGCCACCGCCATGCCGTCGGCCTCGGTCATTTCCGGCAAGCCGTAGATGCGGTCACGCTCGGCCTTTACCTTCCACAGCTGCTCATGCCCCATGATCACCGTGTCGATGACGCTGAAAGCTTCATAGGCGAATTGATCCTGGCGCAGCTTGCCCAGCCGAACGTTGGGTTCGAGCATGACCTGGCCGCCGCTGGGCTCGAGATCACCACCCAGGATCTTCATGAAGGTCGACTTGCCGCAGCCGTTGGCCCCGATCAGGCCGTAGCGGTTGCCATTGTTGAATTTGACGGAAACGTTTTCGAACAGCGGCTTGGGGCCGAACTGCATGGTGATGTTAGCGGTGGAGATCAAGGGCCTTACCTTCGATGCTTACGGTGGGCGAGTGGGGCAACTGGCCTGGCGAGGTTCTGGTTTCCGCTGCGCCGGGCCGGGAGAGGGTCATCCAAAGCCGGCTGGCAGGCCAGGAATGGACCCACCGAAAGCCAGCAATGGATGTGAATGTGGTTGCAAACCGGACACTGCCGCCATTGTCGCATAAAACGGCCAAGACCTCGAACCCGTCCGCAATGGACGGGCCCGGCAGACTGAAGCTAAGCCCGGTTTTACGTCAACGTGGTTGCCGCCGCTCGATGGCGGCGACCGCGGTGCGGATCAAATGGTTGAGTTCGCCAATCTGCCAAGGCTTTTGCAGGAAACGAATGTTGCCTTCGCTTTCTCCCGCCGAACCTGTGGTGAGGATCACCGGGATCTCGGGCCAACGCTTGCACACCAGCTTGGCGAACTCCCAACCGTCAAGCTCGCCAGGCATCAGGTAATCGGTGACCACCATGCTGACCTCGTCAGGATTGGCCCGCATATAGGCGTAGGCTTCATCACCACTCTGGAAACTCACCACATCCAGATTCAACTGCTCCACGACCTCTTCGGCGATCCAGCGAAGCAGTTCATCATCCTCGGCGATGAGCACCTTCATGCGGGTAGGCTCTGCGGACAACGGTACTTGCGTCACTGCTCTGGCTCCGGCGGGGCTAAGGATGGTTTCGCTGGCACTCTGGGACCCGCAAGGCGGGGAATGCCAGGCGACCTGCAAGCCTAAGACCGTTAATAAACAAAGGGTTCCCTGGCACCTCTGAAATGATGGCTGGCGGCCAGCGTCACTCTTCCAGCGAAACGCTGGTCCCCTGGGCGGGTGCTCCGGAAGAAGAGACGATGCGCCCGGCTCTGACTTCTTCGGCATGATAGCTCAATCGAGCCTCGCACTGGGTAAAGGTCTCCACCATTCGAAGCAGGGCTTCGCGATCCGGAGTCTCCAGGCGATGAGCGATGCGCTTGAGTTCCACCGCCGACCACTTCAGGTCTGATGCGATTCCCTCGAGGTCGCGCTTGAGTGCTGCTTCGGGCTTGCCAAGGCTCATGGCGTGCTACGCCTCCATTGCGTCACTGGCAGGTGCTGATGGCGGGGTCTGGCCGTGTGGCCATCATCCGCAAGGCGGAAATGTCTGGCAAGTTCGGGCGACAATTGGAATAACAAGGCATGCCAAGTGCTCGCCACGGTTGTAACCTCAAGAAGCCTTGCGCTTGCGCGCAGTGCGCGATTTACCGGATTGGCGGGCTTCGGCGGCCTTGGAAGGCGCCTTGGGAGCCTTGGAAGAGGATGAACCACTCCCTTTGCCGCCGAGGCTTCGCTTGAGCAATTCGGTAAGGTCGATGACGTCCGCTCCCTGCTTGCCACCTTCGTCCGGTGACTCAACCTCCTCGATCTTGCCCTCCTTGGCTTTGCGCTGTACCAATTCCATGATCTTGGCTTCAAACTGATCCGTATAGTCCTCAGGACTCCAGGCACCGGACATGTCCTCCACCAGCCGCTTGGCCATGTCCAGTTCGCCTTTTTTCAGGTCAGGCGTCTTGGCCTCGTCACTGAGTTCGAGCGTTTCCAGTCCACGGACCTCCGCGGGCCAGCGCAGCTTGACCAGCACAAGGGCATCGTCCAAAGGCATCAGGGCCGACAGGTACTGGCGAGTGTGAAGCACTACCAGAGCCAGCGCCACCTTGTTCGTTTGCCGCAGGGTTTCCCGAAGCAAGGCGTAGACCTTCTCGCCACGACGGTCGGGTGCAAGGTAGTAGGGCGTATCGATATTCGGCAGGGGGATTTGCGCGCTGTCCACGAAGGAAAAGATCTCGATGGTCTGCGTAGACACCGGGTGAGCGGTACGGATCTCGTCCTCGCTCAGCACTATGTAGCGGCCTTTTTCGTATTGCACGCCCTTGACGATATTTTCCCGATCCATTTCCTCGCCGGTCACCTTGTTCACGCGCTTGTAGCCGACCGGGTCCATGCTGCGTTTATCCAGCCAATCGAAATCGACGCCCTTTGAAGCGGTCGCCGACACCAGCGCCACCGGGATATGAACCAGGCCGAAGCTGACAGCGCCTTTCCAGATTGCACGGGGCATGGGCTCTGAACCTGCTGATAGGGGAGATATCAGAAAGACCAGCGTCCAGATCCTGAAGTTCAGACGAAACCGCCGCTGCGCCATTGCCGTGCACCTTGCAAGCCCGGCGCCTAAAGCGCCGTGCATTGTGCATGCTGGCTTTGTGAGTCTGCATTAGGTGATGCGCATAACCTTTTGATTTATAAAGTCCGACGAACGGGTATGCTTTGGGCATGCAAGCTGCTAATTACAAAAAAGTTCTGCGACGCCGAATCATGAAGAGTCGGTCACCTGTTAGTAGTGGGCCCATGTCGGAGCCCTATCAGGCGAAGGTTCAGGACATACAATACCAATGGAGATGCCCCATGCTGTCCACACTTGAACTGCGTAACATCATCGAAAGCAGCTTTTTGCCGCAGCGGTGCCAATGCTCTCAGGGCCCGAACCATTCGCTGACGGTCAAGGTATTCGGGGGGCACGCCGATCAGGCAGACTTCATGGTCAGTGGTATCGACACGCGTCAGCTCAACAGTAGCCGTGCCATATCCAATCTCATCGCGGGGCTGCGCCACGACCTGTCCGCGCAGCGCGCCCAGCGTGGTATGGCGCAGCGTTCGCAAGCCGTCGCCGGCTTCTGATCCCCTCTGGCGATAAAACCCGCGGCCGCTCCGGCGCGGGTTTTCGTGCGCGCATGAACGCCTGATCAGCTCAGTCCCGGTAGAACACCTGTACCAGGTGGTAGCCGAATCGGCTTTTGATCGGCCCGTGCACCTGCTTGATCGGCTTGCGAAAAATCACCTGATCGATCGCGGCCACCATCTGTCCCGGCCGAACCTCCCCCAGGTCGCCGCCACGCTTGGCTGAGGGGCAGGTGGAGTGTTTGCGCGCCAGGACATCGAAAGCCTCGCCTTTGGCCAGGCGTTGGCGCAGGGCTTCAGCTTCTTGCGCCGTGCGCACCAGTATATGTCTAGCCTGGGCTTTCATGGGTCGATACGTCCGTGACTGCTGCGTGAATTGAAAGGGGGCGCGATGTTACTGCCCGCGCGCCTTGTCGCCTACCCTTTCAATCGCCGATCATCTGGCGGATCTTGCTGGCCAGGGTTTCCAAAGTAAAGGGCTTGCCCAGGATGTCCATGCCTTCTTCCAGGTAAGACTCCCGATCAGCCGCCTTGTCGATGTAGCCGGTCATGAACAGGACCTTCAGGCCGGGCCGCTGTCGCCTCGCGATTTCCGCCAGCTGGCGTCCGTTGACGCCAGGCAGGCCTACGTCGGTCACCAGCAGATCGATGCGCAGCGGCGCCTCGAGCAAAGGTACCGCCACCTCGGCATCCGCCGCGGGATAACCTCGATAGCCAAGCTCATCGAGCACATTGATGATCAGCATGCGTACCGCAGGGTCGTCCTCTACCACCAGCACGCATTCACCCTGTTGGGCCAGCGGGGCTTCGCATTCGGCCTGAGGCAAAACCGCATCGCCTTCAGGTTCCAGATAGCGAGGCAGGTAGAGACTCACTTCGGTTCCCGCGTCAGGCTCGCTGTCCAGGGTCACATGCCCGCCACTCTGCTGGATGAAACCGTAGATCATTGAAAGTCCCAGCCCGGTGCCCTGGCCAGTGGGCTTGGTAGTGAAGAATGGGTCGAAGGCTTTCGCACGGGTCGAGGGCGACATGCCGCTGCCGTTGTCCCGCACGCAAAGCACCGCGTACTGCCCTGGCCGCACTGCTTCCATGGGCGGGTTCGGCTGGGCATGAGGCAGGTCCCTGTTGCAGGTCGTGATCACCAACCGCCCGCCGCTCGGCATGGCGTCGCGAGCATTGATGACCAGGTTGAGCAGGGCGCTTTCAAGCTGGTTGGGGTCGGTGTACACCGGCCAGGCGTTGGTTGCCAGGTCCAGCCGCAGATCGATCTGCTCACCGGTGGTGCGTCCTAGCAGATCCTCGAGCGAAGTCACCAGGGCATTGAGGTCGATACGTTGACGGTCCAGCGATTGCCGCCTGGAGAATGCCAGCAGGCGATGAGTCAATGCCGCCGCCCGTTGCGCCGAGCCCAGGGCAGCCTCGGCGAAGCGGCCGATTTCGGCGCTGCGTCCCTTGGCGATGTAGCGGTTCATCAGGTCCAGGCTGCCCATGATGCCGGTAAGCATGTTGTTGAAGTCGTGAGCGATTCCGCCGGTGAGCTGCCCTACGGCCTCCATCTTCTGGGCATGGCGCAGCAGCTCTTCGGCGCGTTCGCGTTCCTGTGCCTCGGCCAGTAGCCGGCGATTGGCCTCGGCCAAGGCCTGGGTGCGCTCTTGGACGCGTTGCTCCAGGGTTTCGTTGAGTTCTCGCAAGGCCTGCTCGGCCAGCTTGCGCTCGGTGATATCGATGGATGAACCGATGAAACGCACCGGTCGCCCATGGTCATCGCGGAAGCAGCGGCCCCGGGCGAACACCCAGCGCCAGCTTTCATCGCTCTGGCGTAGCCGATACTCCTCGGCGAACTCCCCATTGCCGTGCATGCAGGCCTTGATTCGTCGAGCCACGTAGGCTCGGTCCTGGGGGTGGACGGCTGTCAGGTAATCGCCAATCGGACGCTGACCGGCCTGGTGAGGATCGATGTTGTGCATGTGGGCGAAGTGCGCGTCGGCGATGAAGCGATCCTCGCGCACGTACCAGTCCCAGGTGCCTACGGCATGGGTTGCGTCCAGGGCCAGGCGCAGGCGCTCTTCGGACGCGGCCTTGGCGCGTTGTTCTTCGGCCAGGCGCAAGGCAAGCGTGCGCTCATCCAGAGGCTCCATCGCCTGGCGTAGCACTGAGAGGAAAAAGCCCAGGAGGCGACCTTGTTCATCCCTCAGTGGTCTGAAGCGTGCAGCCAGGTGACGAGACGCCTGGCCGTGCAGCGAGGGATTGAACGCCAGGTCGAAATCCTGCAGGTCGCAAGGCTTGCCCGCTGTCGCCTGTTCGATCACGAACCGGGCTTGCGGCGAGTGCTCAGGGAACCACTTGAGCAAAGCCAGGCCCTGTTGCCGTTTTTCCAGGCCGAACAGGGTTAGAAACTCGGGATTTGCAACGGCATGCTGCCCCGTTTCCCAGCACAAGGCCATCGGCACGGGTGCCTGGTTCACCATCTGAGCCGCCTGATGCAACACCGCGGGCCATGGCAGCGGCGTCTCGCTGCCTGTGCCGGCGCCACTGATGCCGGGCTCGACCGCCGCCGGGTTTATCGCTGTCATCCCGTATCCCTTGCTTGCCATTTGAGTTGCTTCACCATGCCCTTAGCAGCCAAGCTATGGAGCGAATCGATGTCACCGTTTCCAACGTAATACTGGCGGATTTCACATGGACCTACCGGCGCTGCTCAAACTTCTGGCCTCACAGGACGGTTCGGACCTGTACCTTTCCACGGGCGCCCCTCCTTGTGCCAAGTTCAATGGCGTGCTGCGCCCCTTGGGCAGCGAAGCCTTGAAACCGGGCGAGGTCGCCCAGATCGCCGCCAGCATCATGGATGCCGAGCAGCGGACCGATTTTGACCGGGAACTGGAAATGAACCTGGCGCTTTCGCTGCCTGGCGTCGGGCGTTTTCGAGTCAACATCTTCAAACAGCGCAACGAAGTATCCCTGGTAGCACGAAACATCAAGCTCGATATCCCTCTGTTCGAAGACCTCAAGCTACCGCCGGTTCTGCTCGACGTAGTAATGCGCAAACATGGCCTGGTACTGTTCATCGGCGCCACCGGGTCCGGCAAGTCAACCTCACTGGCCGCGCTCATCGATCATCGCAATCGCAGCAGCAGCGGCCACATCATTACCATCGAGGATCCGGTGGAGTATATCCATCGTCACAAGAAGTGCATCGTCAACCAGCGAGAAGTTGGAGTAGACACGCGCAGTTTCCGCGCTGCCCTGAAGAATACCCTGCGCCAGGCGCCGGATGTGATCCTCATCGGGGAGATCCGTGACCGCGAAACCATGGAGCATGCCTTGGCCTTCGCCGACACCGGGCACCTGGCCATTTCGACGCTTCACGCCAACAACGCCAACCAGGCCCTGGACCGGATCATCAATTTCTTTCCAGAGGAACGCCGCGCTCAGTTGCTCCAGGACTTGGGCAACAATCTGCAGGCCTTCGTGTCCCAGCGCCTGGTCAAGACCGTGGATGGCAGGCGTCGTGCCGCGGTGGAAGTCATGCTGGGTACTGCGACCATTCGCGATCTGATCCACCGTGGCGAATTCGGCGAATTGAAGGGCATCATGGAAAAGTCGGTAAACCTTGGCATGAAAACCTTCGACATGGCGCTGTTCGATCTGGTGATCGAAGGCGCCATCAGTGAAGAGGAAGCCTTGAAAAATGCCGATTCCGTCAACAACCTCCGGCTGCGCCTGAAACTGCAGCGCGACCCGACTCCAGGCCGCCCCGGCGTTTCGACGACGCCGGGCACGGCGGCGGGTGGTCGGCCTGATTGGGGGTTGGTGGACGAAGAGGGCCGGGATTGACACGAGCGCCAGCCCCTTACACCATTTTCAAGCGTTGCTTGCGAGTGGGCGGGGGAAAGGCCTGATCGAGACGTGCCAGGCCTTCACTGTCCTGCTCCGGGGCGGCGGCACGGGCGTTCAGGCGCACGTGGCTGTCCTCGCCCATGCGCCAGGTACCCTGACCGATAAGGGGCACGGTCTTGTCAGCCAGTTGTAGGTTTCGCATCAGCTTCTCCCGATCAGGTTCGCAACGACTGCGGCCTGGCCAGCACCTGCACCAGCACATCGTGCAAGGCCTGGGCGGCGCTTGAGAGCTGATGGTCGGCAAGCCGCATCAATCCGATCCTGCGTTCGATCCGAGGTTCCTCCAGAGCAAGGCAAAGGGCACCAGAGGCCTCCATCTGTTGCCGACACAACGCCGGGACGGCACTCACGCCCAGGCCGCAGGCTACCATCCGGCCCACTGTGCTCAACTGATGGCTTTCCAGGGCCACGGCCAGGCGCCCGTGCCGCTCGCGCAAATCGGCTTCCAGCAACAGGCGCACCGCTGACGGGCGCTGCAGGGTGATGAAATCGGCCTCCAGCAATTGGGCCCAAGTGACACTGGGCGCATTGGCCCACGATGATTGCCGAGGCACCACGGCAACGAAACGGTCGAGAAACAAGGGCTCGAAGGAGAGCGAACGGACGGATTCCGGTTCGAAGGCGATTCCCAATTCGACCCGACGCTGGCGAACCATTTCAACCACTTCTTCGTTTATCACGTCATGAACGGCTACATTGACCTTGGGATGCTGGTCTTTGAAGCGGCGCAGCGCGTCTGGCAGCAGGTTGGCCGCAAACGACGGCATGGCAGCGATGGAAACCTTGCCCAACTGCAGGGTGAAATGCTGGCGCAGACGCTCTTCAGTGTTATCCCAATCGGCCAACAGCTGGCGTGCAAGCGGCAGAAGAATCTCACCCTCTGGGGTGAGGCTCACGCTGCGCGTGCTCCGCACCAACAAAGGGCCGCCCAGGTCTTCTTCAAGAGCCTTGATGGTCAGGCTCAAGGCTGGCTGGGACAAGTGCAGACGTTCCCCGGCCTGGGCGAAATTCAGGGTCTGGGCGACTGTGACAAAGGCACGAAGCTGGCGAGGGGTCATAAGGGAAGTAAATCAATCCATCAAAAAAACAAAATTATCAAATGACTGCTTCAGGCGGAAGATAAGCCCATCGCTCCGAATGTCTCCTAGGGGAACCCGTTCGGGCGACCTCATAACGATAAAAAGGCACTCACCATGGCCGGACTCGACAAGCGGGTATACACCTACGAAGAGGCCCTCGCAGGGCTGACCGACAACATGACCATATTGGCCGGCGGGTTCGGCCTCTGCGGCATCCCTGAAAACCTTATCGCTCAGATCAAGCGCATGGGTGTGCGCGGGCTCACGGTGGTCTCCAACAACTGCGGCGTTGATGGCTTCGGCCTTGGGGTGCTGCTCGAGGAGCGGCAGATTCGCAAGATGATCGCCTCCTACGTTGGCGAGAACGCCTTATTCGAGCGGCAGCTGCTGGACGGCGAACTCGAAGTGGAACTGACCCCCCAGGGGACCCTGGCGGAAAAAATGCGCGCCGGTGGCGCAGGCATCCCCGCATTCTATACTGCGACCGGCTATGGCACTCCCATCGCGCAAGGCAAGGAGGTCCGGGTCTTCAATGGCCGCCATTACATCCTTGAACAGGCCATTACCGGAGATTTTGCGATCGTGAAGGGCTGGAAGGCCGACCATTTCGGCAATGTCGTGTACCGCCATACGGCCCAGAACTTCAATCCACTGGCGGCAACCGCCGGCCGGATCACCGTGGTGGAGGTCGAAGAAATCGTCGAGCCGGGCAGTCTTGAGCCCAGCCAGATCCATACCCCGGGGATCTTCGTCGACCGGGTTATCCAGGGCAGCTTTGAAAAGCGCATCGAAAAACGCACATTGAAGGCGTGAGCGCCGCTCACCGGAGGATCTCGAACATGGCTCTGACCCGCGAACAAATGGCCCAGCGTGTAGCGCGTGAATTGCGCGACGGGTATTACGTCAACCTGGGAATCGGCATTCCGACCCTGGTAGCCAACTATGTCCCGCCTGGCATGGACGTCATGCTTCAATCGGAGAACGGCCTGCTCGGCATGGGCGAGTTCCCCACAGAGGCGACCGTGGATGCCGACATGATCAACGCCGGCAAGCAAACGGTGACCGCCCGCATCGGCGCGTCCATTTTCGACTCGGCGCTGTCCTTCGCCATGATCCGTGGCGGCCACGTGGACCTTACCGTGCTGGGCGCCTTCGAGGTGGACGTGGAGGGGAATATCGCCTCCTGGATGATTCCTGGAAAGCTGGTCAAGGGCATGGGTGGCGCCATGGACCTGGTCGCTGGCGCGGACAACATCATCGTTACCATGACCCATGCCTCCAAGGACGGTGAGTCGAAATTGCTGCCTCGTTGCAGTCTGCCGCTTACCGGCGCCGGCTGCATCCGCAAGGTACTCACGGACCTGGCCTGGCTGGAAATAGACGACGGCGCTTTCATCCTGCATGAGCGGGCCCCTGGCGTGAGCGTCGAGGAAATCGTCGCCAAGACCGCCGGCCGTCTGGTAGTACCGGATCACGTGCCTGAAATGACGTTCTAGCGTCACTGAAGTGTTCGCGCGCCCCTGCGTCCTTGGCAGGCCCTGAGCGGCTCGCCGGGCCGCGGGGCGCTTGCGATGGTTTGCCCGATAACGAGAATAAAAGGTTGACTATGTCCACTTCCCTGGAAGACAGCCGGTTCGCCCGGTTCGCCCTGCGCTGTTCGGGTTTCGCCGAACGCTGGTTTCCCGATTCCTATGTCTTCGCCGCGCTGGCAGTGGTGGTGGTAGCCCTGGCCGCCATGGCCATTGGCGGTACCCCGACGGCGACCGCCGCGGCCTTTGGCGACGGTTTCTGGAGCCTGATCCCATTCACCATGCAGATGGCCTTCGTTGTCATCGGCGGCTATGTGGTCGCCAGCTCCCCGCCCGCGGCCAGGCTGATCGCCGCCTTGGCGCGAGTACCGCGCAATGGCCGATCCGCCGTGGCCTGGGTGGCCCTGGTATCCATGCTCGCATCGCTGCTCAATTGGGGCTTGTCCCTGGTATTCGCCGGCTTGCTGGTGCGGGCCCTGGCCAGGCGCGAAGAGCTGCGCATGGATTATCGGGCGGCGGGGGCGGCTGCTTATCTGGGGTTAGGCGCAGTCTGGGCGCTGGGGTTGTCATCCTCGGCGGCCCAGCTACAGGCCAATCCGGCGAGCCTCCCTCCTTCAATCCTGGCGATCACCGGTGTGATCCCCTTCACCCAGACCATCTTCCTCTGGCAGTCGGGTGTGCTTCTTCTGGCTTTGGTGGTGGTTTCCCTGATAGTGGCCTACGTTACCGCCCCAGGCGCCGGTAGCGCCAAAGATGCCCGGGCCTGCGGGGTAGACCCCAGCTTCAACGCGCCTGCCCTTTGCAAGCGAGAGCGGCCAGGGGAATGGCTGGAGTACAGCCCGGTACTGACGATCATCCTGGTACTGCTAGCCGGTGGCTGGCTGGCCAAGGAGTTCGCAAGCAAGCCAGTGATAATGGCCATTTCCGGTCTGAACACCTACAACTTCCTGTTCCTCATGCTCGGCGCACTCTTGCACTGGCGTCCCCGCAGCTTCCTCGACGCCGTGGCTCGGGCTGTGCCAACCACCACCGGGGTGCTCATCCAGTTCCCCCTCTACGGTTCCATCGCAGCGATCATGACAACCGTCAAGGGCATGGATGGGCAAACCGTCGCCCATCACATTTCCACCTTCTTCGTGCAGATTGCCAGCCACGACACCTATGCCGTGTTGATGGGCGTCTATTCCGCGGTCCTGGGTTTTTTCATCCCTTCCGGCGGCGGCAAGTGGATCATTGAGGCGCCCTACGTAATGCAGGTGGCCAACGACCTTGGCTATCACCTGGGTTGGGCCGTCCAGATCTACAACGCGGCGGAAGCCCTGCCAAACTTGATCAACCCCTTCTACATGCTGCCACTGCTCGGGGTGCTTGGACTGAAGGCGCGGGAGCTGATTGGTTTTTCTTTCGTGCAGTTGCTGGTGCACGCGCCTTTGGTACTGGTCCTGCTCTGGTGGCTGGGCGGTACCCTGGCCTACGTACCGCCGATAGCGCCTTGAGCGGGCAGACGCACGAACCCGTCGGCCAAAACGACGCTGCCCTCGCGTGACGAGGGCAGCAGGGCAGGCCGGGGGTCAGAACAACCGTCTGGGTAGCTCAACCGCCGTCGGTATCGATGTCGGCGTCCTTGGGGTTGTACACCTTTTCCTCGCCGGGTTCAGGCTCGAAGTCAGGGCTATAGCTGTTGCCTTCGGCGGTGGAGGGGTCACCTTCGCCCGGCGTCGCGCCGGGCCCTATGGCTGCGCCGGTAGTACCTTGGTCGTGCGGCTGGCTATCGACCTCCGTCTGGGCAGTGCCTGGTTCATCTAGCGCGCGGTTGGTCATGATCGCCTCCGCTCACTTGTCAGTGCCGGTGCCTTCGGAGCCCGTGCCACCCATGCCGGTTTTTCCGTTGGTTGGCCGAGTATCGCTGCTCTGAGGCGTGGACACGTCGGTGTTGGTATGCGGCTTGGGATTGCTGGCGGAGGAGCCGTCGGTATTGCGGTTGGGCAGGCTGCCGGTGCCGGTGCCCGTGGCGCCGCCCTTGTCGGCAGGCAGGGTACCGGGGTTGGCCGGCGCGGTGGTGCCAGTGCTCGAATCAGCCAGGGCCAGTGCGCTGCCGGCGCCAAGGGTCGCGGCCAGGAAAAGGGTAGCGAGGGATTTGCGGGTCATGTTCGTCTCCAGGATGAAGGACACATGACATGAGGCAGGCGAACGCAAGGCTTAGTGCCAGCGAAGCGACGGGTGGTATTCACTCCGTCGCTGCGCTGGGCAGGGTCATACCACCAGCGACAACAGCAGGATCAGGACGATGCCTACCACTGAAAGAATGGTTTCCATCATGCTCCAGGTCTTGAAGGTTTCTTCCACGGTCATGTTGAAGTACTGCTTCACCAGCCAGAAACCTGCGTCGTTGACGTGGGAAAGAATCACCGAACCGGCGCCTGTGGCAAGCACCAACAGCTCACGGTTGACGTCTGGAATCAGCGTGACCACAGGGGCGACTATACCGGCGCCAGTGATGGTCGCTACCGTTGCCGAGCCGGTCGCTATGCGAATCACCGCGGCCACCAGCCAGGCGAGCAAAAGCGGGTTGATCTGAGCGTGCACGGCCATCTGGCCGATCACGTTACCGACGCCCGTATCCACCAACATCTGCTTGAAACCGCCGCCCGCGCCTACGATCAGGATGATCGCGGCGGTGGGCGCCAGGCTCTGATCCAGGAGCTTCATGACCTGGGAGCGGGAAAAGCCGCGAGCGAAGCCAAAGGTATAGAAAGCCAGGAGCAGGGCGGCGAGCAGGGCAGTGATGGGATGGCCGATCAGGTCCATCCATACGCGTACCACGTGGTCGGCCGGCAATACTACGTCGGCGAAGGTCTTGAGCAGCATCAGGAATACAGGAAGAAGCACAGTGACCAGGGTCACCGTAAAGCTCGGCAGGTCCCGGGCGCTCGATTCCTTGGCGATCTGGTCCATCAGCTCCTGGGAGGGGTTGCCCGGTACGTAGCGAGAGATGAACGCACCGAACAGCGGTCCGGCGATCATCGCTGTGGGCAGGCCCACCAGCAGGCCGTAGAAGATAGTCTTGCCGATATCCGCGCCGAACACGCCGATGGCCAGCAACGGACCGGGATGGGGAGGCACCAGGCCGTGCACCACCGAAAGGCCCGCCAGCAGAGGGATGCCGATCTTCACCAGCGACACGCCGGAGCGTCGCGCCACGATGAACACCAGCGGAATCAGCAGGACGAAACCGATTTCGAAGAACAGCGGGATTCCTACCAGGAAGGCCGAGAACATCATCGCCCAGTGAACATAGCGCACCCCGAACCAGCGGATGAGGGTCTGGGCGATCTGGTCGGCGCCGCCGGAATCGGCCATCAACTTGCCCAGCATGGTGCCCAGGGCAAGCACGATGCCGACGAAACCGAGCACGCCGCCGAAGCCGTCCTGGAACGACTTCATGACCTTGGCCACGGGCATCCCGGAGGTCAAGCCGAGGAAGCCGGCGGCCAGGGTAAGGGCCACGAAGGGGTGGACCTTCAACTTAGTGATCAACAGGATCAAGCCGATGATCGTCACCAGCGCATCGATCATCAGAAAGGTATCAAGGGGCAAACCCAGCATGGTCAAGGCCTCGTATTGTTATTGATGGCGCAGAAGGGGGTGCCGGCAGCGTCGCCGACGGCTTGGCTGTGGTCATCGGCACCGGATTCACGCAGCCAACCGTCCACTTGCCGGGCGAGTTCGACGATTGGCAGGGTGGCGTCCACGGCCAGGGTGTGGGATTCGCCTGTTGGCGGCTCGAGCGCGGCGAATTGGCTATCGATCAGGCTGGCCGGCATGAAATGGCCGGGGCGGTGTGCGACCCGGTCCGCGGCTTCTTCACGCGACAGCTCCAGGAACACGAAGCCGAGCTCCGGCACCGCGTTTCGAAGCGTGTCGCGATACTTGCGTTTCAATGCCGAGCAGGTCAGCACCGGGCGCTGGCCCTGGGCAACCCAGGTGGCCATCTCCTCGCCAAGGCGCTGGAGCCAGCCCGCTCGGTCAGTGTCATCCAGAGGGATGCCCGCGCTCATCTTGGCGATATTGGCGGCAGGGTGGAACGCATCGCCTTCGATCAGGCGGCCGCCACTGCGCTCGACGATAGCCGCGCCGACGCTGCTTTTGCCGCAGCCGGACACGCCCATCACGACCAGCGCGCTCAAGGGTGAAACCATCTTTACCTCCAGCGGGGTAGCGCTGTCTGGGCGATGGAAGGCCAACGCCGCTAACGCCACACCCTTCTTGTTGTTCGTATATGTCAAAGCGGTATGACGGATTCGACCGCGGGCGACTGGGCTCTACTGCATTTCCCGCCGCTTGAGACAGCGCTACCTTAACCAAATTCCTACCCATGGCAAGCGAAAATTCCTACACTCGCCGGCTACCGTGAAACAGAGATGCTTCAGTACATGGCTCGTTCTGGCACCCGTACCACTGGCCGACCTACGCTCGATGAAGTCGCCCGCCTCTCAGGCGTATCCCCCATTACCGCGTCACGGGCCTTGCGCGGGGTTGCCACGGTCGCGCCGGAGCTGGTCCAGCGAGTACAGGAGGCGGCCGCCAGCCTCGGCTACGTGGCCAACCCGGCGGCCCGAGCCCTGGCGTCTGCGCGAAGTCAATCGGTGGTGGTATTGATACCCTCGCTGTCCAACCACCTGTTCATTGACACGCTGGAGGCTATCCATCAGGTGTTCCGACCCAGGGGGCTGGAAGTTCTCATCGGCAACTACCACTACGATGAACAGGAAGAAGAAAACCTTATCCGCAACTATCTGGCCTACCAGCCGTGCGGAATGTTGCTGACGGGAGTCACTCGCAGCGAGCACGCTACTCGCCTGCTTGCCCAGGCGTCGCTGCCTCGTGTCCATATGATGGAACTCAGTGGCGCTCCCGGGGTTGCCTGCGTGGGCTTCTCCCAAGAGCAGGCCGGCGCGGCGGCCGCTGCCCACCTGCTTGGCCAGGGCCGCAGACACCTGGCTTATGTCGCGGCTCAGTTGGACCCACGGGTCCTTCAGCGTGCCGAGGGCTTTCGTCAGGCGCTGAGCCAGGCGGGGTGCCATGATCCGGCGCTCGAAGTGATGTGCCCTGAACCTTCCTCCATCGGATTGGGTGGCGAGCTGTTCCGCCGCTTGCTGCGTGCGCGCCCCGATGTGGATGGAATCTTCTTTTGCAACGATGACCTGGCACAGGGCGCGATCTTCGAGGCGCAGCGCCTGGGCATAAACATTCCGGCCCAGGTCGCCGTAGTGGGCTTCAACGACCTGCCAGCATCGGCACACATGGTTCCCCGGCTGACGTCCATCCGCACGCCGAGGGCTGAAATCGGTCGCCAGGCCGCGTTGATGCTGCTCGACCAGCTCGATGGAAAGGGCGCGCCGACGCGCCCCAGCGACCTGGGCTTCGAGTTGATCGTGCGAGAAAGCTGATGACCGGTCACCGGAACCGGTGCGATTAGACTGAACTCATCCTCTGGTCAAGGCGTCCTCAATAGTGTAGGGCGATGCGGATCGCAATCCGGCGAACGCGCATCAACAGTCCACTTCCTTTGAGGAGCGACATGATGACCATCCCAAACCAGTCACCGACGCCGAAGGGCGCGGACCGTGCACAAGACCACTTGCACACTATCACCAGTGAAGCCAGCTCGGCGGTCAATGAATTGAAAGAGCAAGGTACTCAGCAATTCGAGCAGTACCGCGATAAAGCCGCCGATCAGCTCGAGGGCCTGGTCGAAGGTGTGCAATCGGCCGCGTCGGCCATGGAAGGACGCGACACACTGGGGCTGGCTCAGGGGCTGTCCGATGTCGCCGCCAGCCTGGGTGATTTTGCCGATCGCATGCGCCACAAGAGCGCTGAAGAGCTTCTGCAGGAAGGCGCCCGCGTGGCCCGGGAAAATCCGCTGTTGTTCCTGGCCGGCACCGTGGCAGTGGGCTTTGCCTTGTCTCGCTTCCTCCGCGCTTCAGCGCCATCGGGTACTTCCAGCGAGGACGACGGGCTGAGCGCGATGGCGCCTACCCCGCAGGAAGCCTATGGCGCCAGCGCGCCCTACCAGAGCACTGTCGCCGAGGGCAGCACCATGCCAGGCAGCCGCCCGCCGGTGGACCCGCTGCCCGCTGCCGATCCCCTTGGTGAGGCAGCCACCTATCCAACACTGGACAAGCCTGCCGATTCGCTGAACAAAGGAGGCCTGGTATGAACGTCGAGACGCGCACCACGCAAACCTCTGCCACCGGGCAGGTGCGTCGCGAGACCACTGTGCATACGCCCGAGGGTGATGCAAGCGTTATCAGCCTGTTGCGCCAGCTGACCCACGAAGTGCCCGCCCTGTTCAGCAAGGAATTGGCCTTGGCCAAGGCTGAAATGGAAAAGAGCCTCACCACCCTCAAGGCCGGTGTCGCGGCTGTCGCCGGCGGAGCCATTGTGTTGCTGGGCGGTTTCATCGTGTTGTTGATGGCGGCGGTCTACGGCTTGAGCACCGTGCTGCAGCCTTGGCTGGCCGCGCTCATCGTTGGCGGCGTCGTGATGGTGATCGGTTTCATCATGCTGCAGGCAGGCAAAAAACAGTTCGAGCCGTCTCACTTCAAGCCAGACCGTACCCTCAATGCCATGGATAAAGACCAGCAAGCACTGCGGAGTAAACTGCCATGACTTCCTCGATTACCGCACAGTCCCATAAAAGTCCGGAAACGCTGGAGCATGAGATTGACCAGCAACGGGCCAATATCAGCAATATCGTGGATGCTCTGGAGAGCAAGCTGACCCCCGGCCAACTCTTCGACCAGGCCCTGGCCTACACCCGTGGCAATGGCGGTGAGTTCTTCCAGAACCTGGGCACCACTGTGAAGAACAACCCGGTCCCCACTGTGCTGGCCGGCCTGAGCCTGGCCTGGTTGGCGATGAACCAGAACCGGCCCATCGCGCCGCGCCGAGTTAACGAAGGGCCCAGCCTGATGGATCGGGCCAGCGCCGCCGCAAGCAAGGTCGGCCAGGTGGTGGACTCGGCCAAGGAGCAACTGCGTGGTGCCGCCGATTCGGTGACTACCCGCGCTTCGGCGGTCAAGGACTCGGTCACTTCCAGTGCTTCCAGTGTGAAAAACTCGGTCGCCTCGGGCGCGTCCAGCGTCAAGGACAAGGCAACGACTTGGCGCGATGGCGCCAGTGATCGCCTTAGCCAGGGGAGCGAACGCCTCAATCACGGCGCTCACGATCTGACGCACCAGGCCAAGACCACCGGCGTCCAGGTCAAGGGCCAATTCGAGCATCTGCTTCAGGAGCAGCCGCTGGTTCTGGCAGCGGTTGGCTTGGCGCTCGGCGCTGCCTTTGGCGCTGCCTTGCCTTCCACTCGCCATGAAAATCGACTGCTGGGCAAGACCAGTGACCGGCTGACAGAGCAAGTCAAGAGCAAGGCGCGTGAAGTCAAGGAAACGGTGAAGAGCGAAGCGGGCGCGGTGGTTGAGCAGGCTCGCGGTAACGAGAGCGATGCCCGCGGCTCGTCCAAGGGCAACGCCAGTGGCAATGGCTATGACAGCGCTGCTCACGTTGGCCGACCCAATGCTGGGGGCGATACTGATCTTTCCCGAGGGCTTGGCACCCACCATTGATATCCTCGGCGCTTTTTTTGCCCCGGGCGTTTTTGAAACGTCCGGGGTTTTTTTTGTTCGCTCGCGGAGCTTCGTCAATATTCCGTCGTGAATTCCAATCCCTTGTGCCTTTTTCTTGCGCTCCGCCATGGTTTCATACAGTCTGCGCAGCATGCGTATCCGAATTGGCAAGGAAGCATGCAATAGTTGTTACAGGCGTCCGTGATGGCGGAATGAAATCGAACTTTCACGGTCAGAGACTCGGTTTTCACATTCGGTAACGTTCATGCGCTTGACTCTTGATCCTCGCAACGACATCGACGCCGCCCTGTTACGCTACCGTCGGGTCTTCTGGGCGCTGGCTATTTTCAGTGGCGTCATCAACCTGCTGGTGCTGGTACCTTCGCTCTACATGATGCAGGTGTATGACCGGGTTTTGACCAGTCGCAATGAAACTACCCTGCTCATGCTTACCCTTATCGCCATGGGGCTGTTCATGCTCAGTGGCGTGATCGAATGGCTACGCGGCCAGGTCATGATCCGCATGAGCGCGGGGATCGACGCTACCTTGGCGCAGCGCTTGTTTGACGCGGCTTTCACCCGCAGCTTGCGCAAGCAGGACAGCAATCCCGCTCAAGTGTTCGGCGATCTTACCCAGGTACGCCAGTTCATCACCGGCCAGGGGCTGTTGGCGATGCTCGACGCGCCCTGGCTCCCGGTCTTCATGGTCATCGCGTTCCTGTTTCACCCCTGGTTCGGCTTCCTGTCCCTGGGCGTTGCCCTGGTCTTGATCGCCTTGGCGCTTTGGGGGGAGCTTTCCACCCGGCCCAGTCTGGCCCAGGCCAACGGCCTTTCCATGAAGGCCAACCTTTATGTGAACAGCAGCTTGCATAATGCCGAGGTGATCCAGGCGATGGGCATGCTGCCAGCGCTGCGCAAGCGTTGGAGCTGGCTGCAACAGGGCATGATCTCCGCCCAGGCCGTGGCCAGCGACCGAGGCGCGCGGATCAGCGCCATGACCAAGTTCGTGCGCGTCGCGGCGCAGTCGTTGTCTCTAGGCCTGGGGGCGTTGTTGGTGCTGGAAGGGCAGATCTCAGGAGGCATGATGATCGCCATGTCCCTGCTGCTGGGACGCGCCCTGGCGCCGGTTGAAATCGCGATCGGCTCGTGGAAACAATTCGTGGGTGCTCGCCAGAGCTACCGCCGCCTGAGCGACCTGCTGGCTGAAGAGCCTGAAACAGTGGCGCCCATGGCACTGCCGGCGCCAACGGGCGCCCTCAAGGTGGAGCGTTTGCTGGCCGCGCCGCCCGGCGCGAAGGACCCGATCATCAAGGGTGTGGATTTCCAGCTGGCCAAGGGCGAGATCCTGGCGGTGATCGGCCCTAGCGCTTCGGGCAAATCCACCCTGGCCCGCGCGCTGGTGGGCATCTGGCCTGCGATGGAAGGTGCCGTGCGCCTGGATGGAGCGCCGCTGGACCAATGGGCACCCGAAGCGCTGGGGCCTCATCTGGGCTATCTACCGCAGGATATCGAGCTGTTCGATGGCAGTGTGGCCGAGAACATCGCCCGCTTCGGTGAGCTCGACTCCGAGCCGATCATCCAGGCCGCTCGGCATGCCGGTATCCATGAAATGATCCTGCGCTTCCCGCAAGGGTACGACACTGTCCTCGGCCCCGGTGGGCAGGGCCTGTCTGGCGGACAGAAGCAACGCATCGGCCTGGCTCGGGCACTGTATGGCCAACCGGCCCTGATCGTGCTGGACGAGCCCAACTCCAACCTGGACGAAGCCGGCGAGCAGGCGCTGGTGCAGGCACTGCGGGCACTCAAGAACGCAGGCAGTACCGTGATCATGATCACCCACCGGCCGAGTGTGCTGGGAGTGGTCGACAAGATCCTGGTCCTCAACGACGGCCGCCAGCAATTGTTCGGTTCCCGCGACCAGGTACTCAAGGCGGTATTGCCGCCGGCAAGCGCTCCCACCGTAGCCCCCAATCCCCCCGTCAAGGAGGCGCGCTCCGATGCGTGACGTAACCGCACGCCGGCCATTGGCGCCGGTGACTCCCATTTCGAACGAGGCCGCCAACGCCGATGCCGGCAGCACGGCGCGCAAAGGCCTCTGGTTTCTGCTGATCGCCTTCGGTGGATTCCTGCTCTGGGCTTTCGTGGCCCCCCTGGACCAGGGCATGGTCGGGCAAGGCACCGTGGTGGTGGCCGGCGAACGCAAGACAGTGCAGCCGCTGGTTGGCGGTGTTGTCGAGAAGATCCTCGTAAGCGAGGGCGACCTGGTCAGCCAAGGGCAATTGCTGGTGCAGCTCAATACGGTCCAGGCCCAGTCCCAGTTGGAGGTAACCTTGGGCAAGCTGTTGAGTGCCCGTGCCACCGAGGCGCGACTGACCGCCGAAAGGCTCCGGCAGGACCATATCGAGTGGCCCGCGGATCTGCTCGAGCATGCCGCCGACCCACGCGCCAAGGCAGCCATGGCGCTGCAGGAAAATCTGTTCCTGACACGCAAGGCCGAACTGGCCAGCCGGCAGGGCATCGTCGATCACGAGGTGGCTTCCCTTACGCAGCAATTGCGCGCGTATCGCCAGGTAAAGAGCAATTACGATGCGCAGATGAGCTTCCAGCAGGAAGAACTCAATGGGCTGCGTGACCTGGCGCAAGATGGCTATGTGCCCCGGGCCAAGCTGTTCGAGGCTGAGCGCAATACCGCGCAACTGTCTGGACAGATCGCCTCGTCCATCGGTGATATCGGCAAGACCGAACAATCGATCAATGAGAGCAGGCTCAAGGCGATGCAGCAGGAGCAGGAGTTTCGCCGTGACGCGGAAAGCCAGCTCAGTGACGTGGCGGCCGAGGCCTCCGGGTATGCCGACCAGATCCGCGCCCTGCGTTTCGAGGTAGATAATGGCTCGCTACGCGCGCCGGTATCCGGGGAAGTGCTCAACCTGACCGTGCATACCATCGGCGGGGTAGCCACGGCCGGGCAGGCACTGCTGGAAGTCGTGCCGGTCGGCACGCCCTTGGGGATCACCGCGCGCTTCCCGCCGATGCTCGCCAACAAGTTGCGGCCTGGTCTGCCGGTGCAGGTACATTTCACCGCCTTGCAGCGGGTAGACACGCCAACGGTGACCGGAACCGTGGCGACGGTTTCAGCGGACCAGCTCATCGATGAGCAGACCCACCAGCCCTATTTCTCCGCCAAGGTGGAATTGCCGCCCGATACACTGCCCAAGCTGCAGGCGGCCGGGCTGCCAATCAAGCCCGGGATGCTGGCGGACGTGACCGTAGTGACGGGTGAGCGAACCCTTGTCAATTACCTGATGAAACCCTTGCGCGAGCGCCTGCTCGCAGCCTTCAAGGAAGAATGAATGAATAACCGCTGGCTACCCCTTGCGCTGCTGTGCCTGTCTATCCAGGCCCACGCATTGAGCCCAGACCCTGATCGCCTGACTCTGCTGCAGCTGTACGACGCTTCCCGATTGAACGATCCCGTGATGCGTTCGGCCGATTCCTCGCATCGGGCGGCGCAGAACGAAGAAGCCATCGGCCGCGGCGGGCTATTGCCTCAGTTGTCCTTGAGTTCGCGCTATGGCAAGGGCGGCCGTACCGACGGCGGCACTGACGCCAGCTATGTCGACAGTGACGACTATCAGTCCAACAGCCTATCGCTGATCGCCCAGCAGCCGATCTACGACAAGGGACGCTGGGCGGCCTACCAGCAGGGCAAGGCGCGTGGAGAGCTGGGCGAAGTGCAATACCAGGTAGCCGACCAGGCGCTCTACGATCGGGTCGCCAAGGCCTATTTCGCGGTGGCGAGGGTGGAGAACGAGCTGAAACTGATCGCCCAGCAAAAGGCCGCGATCGCCGGGCTGGTGGATCAGAGTCAGCGCCTCTACGAGAAAGGGCAGGGCGCGATTACCGATGTGGATGAAGCGCGCGCCCGTTATGATCTGGTCGAAGCCCAGGAGGCGGAGAACCAGGCGCAGCGCATCGCCGCCTTGCGTACCCTGTCTGGCCGGGGCAGCCTGCCGCTGCTGGAAATCGTGCCAATGCGTGAGGCCCCGCCGGACAACCCGTTGAACGATGGCCACGACTTGGGCTACTGGACGGGCCTGGCCCGCGAGGCCAGCCCTGAACTGGCGGCTCGACTGGCCGAGGTCAAGGTGGCCGAGAGCGAGGCCGAGGCGCAGAAGGCCGGGCATTATCCCACATTGTCGCTGACTACGCAGTTGACTCGCCGGGACAACTCTCAGTACGAGGAGCTTTCGCCCCGGCAAGACAGCTACTACGTGGGGCTTGCCCTGGACATTCCCCTTTACCGCGGTGGGGCCACCAGCGCCTCGGTGCGCAAGGCGACCGAAGCCCTTGCGGGGGCCCAGGCCGACGCCGACGCCCAGCGTCAGCAACTCAGCGAAGACGTTGAAACCGCCTATGCGGGCGTGGTGGCCGGCTACGCAAAGTGCCGCGCGACCCAACGGGCGGTGGAGTCCAACCAGCGCGCGCTGGTTTCCACGGAAAAAGGCTTCCAGGGGGGAGTACGCTCCACCGTGGACATCCTCGATGCTCAGCAGCGCCTGTTCGAGGCTCGCCGGGACCTGCTCAACGCCAAGCTGGACATGCTGCAAAGCTACGTGACCCTGCATGTGCATACCGGACAGATGGACCGCGCCGTGCTCGCCCAGGTAGAGGCGCTGTTCTGAAGCCCGCCTGGATCAGGAAACGGCCTTGAGGAATATGGGCCAATCGATATTGCGTCCGCAAAGCACGACCGCTACCCGCTTGCCGGCCAGGCCGCGGGCCATTCGAAGCGCCCCGGCCAGGGATGCTCCGGCCGCGCCCTCGATGATCCAGTGTTCGTCGACGGCCACCAGGCGCATGGCTTCGTGGATTTCCGCTTCGCTTACCAGCACGCTCTGGTGGATCAGCTGTTGGCACAGGCCGAAGGTGACAGCGCCGGGGAATATGCCTCCGGCCACGCCTTCGGCAATGGAAGGCTCGTTGGCTACGGAAACGATTTCTCCGGCTTCAAGGCTTCGATAAAGGCTGGCAGCGTGCTCAGGCCAGCAGCCGATGAGCCGGGCGCCAGGGTTGAGCCGGGCCAAGGCGGCCCCGATACCTGAAATCAGGCCGCCACCGCCCACCGCGGCGAACACCACGTCGACGCCAGGCTGCTGTTCATTCATCTCGACGCCCACCGTACCCTGACCGGCGATCACAGCCAGGTCATTGTAGGGCGATACATAGGGCTTGCCCTGCAGTTGCGCCTGCCGGCTGGCTTCGATCTCGGCGTCCAGGGAGGTGCCCGGCACAGTAACCACCGTAGCGCCCAGGGCACGCATGGCCTCGATCTTGTAGGGCGAGGTGCGTTGCGGGGTGTAGACGGTGATCTCGACGCCGGCCAGGCGACCGGCCAACGCCATGGCCTGGCCATGATTGCCCGACGTGGCGACCACCACGCCCCGGGCGCGCTCCTGCGGCGTAAGCAGGCGCATCTTGTTGTAGGCGCCGCGGTACTTGAACGACCCAGTATGCTGCTGGTGCTCGCACTTGAAGAAGATCTCGCAGCCGGTGGCCCTGGAAAACCGCTCGCTGTAGGTCATCGGCGTTACCGCCACGGCCGGGCGTATGGCCGAGTGGGCCGCAATGATGTCTCGGTACAAGGTGTCGAGCGACACATCCGTGGAATCAGGGTTCTGGCTCATTCGCGCTCCCAGCGCGGCCCTGCGGGCGCGACGCAGATATATCAAGCTGATCAGGGCCTTGACGGAGACTGCACGCAGGCCAGTTCTACCCGGGCGGCTATGGATTCTGTTCAGTGTAGTGAAGGTTGCGAGCTTCGTGGCTGAACATTCGCGATTTCGGCACCTCGAATCTGTAGAACTCAGCGAAAGGAGCCCGTGATGGCCGAGCAAGAGCCGTATGCCGATAAACCCACCCAGACGCCCGCCGATTATGACGAGTACGGTAGCGACCCGGGCCAGGACAAGCCTGAGGAAGATGCGCAGCCGGACCAAGCCCTTACAGACCCCGCCTGACCGTGCTCAGAAGGTGAACGATTCTCGACGCGGCGCCGGTGGAACGCGTATTTCGGTATTGCGCAACGCTTCCTCCGCTGTGGTGGTGGCGGGCTTGTCCGCCACTCGAGGCGCGCTGGCCTTGCCGACACTGCCTTTACGCCGGGTGGGCTTGGCCGGGGCTACCGGCTTCAGCGCAGCCAGGGCGGCCTTCCGGTCGGGCAGGGCTTTCGTAGTCCAGGACGATGCCAGGCTACGCGCCTGTGCCACCTGCTGCACCTGCGCGGCGGCAGGGGCGCGTTGCAGGGGGTCGCCGACGAGCACATCGACCCCGCAACCTGGATGGGTTGCTATCGTGCGGCCCGGTTCCATGCTCACCGTCTGCACGTAATTCGGATCGGCCACGGTGAGGGTGAAGCGTTGCCCAGCCAAGGGTGGATTGAGGAAGGTGAGGGTGGCGGTACGGCAGGCCGAGTAGAAGTACAGGTTGCCGGTACGCTGTAAGTCGAGCTTGCGAGTCTCGATGGCGTCGCTAGGCACGGCCTCGAATGCCAGTTCGAAGGCCAGTTCACGGTTGCCATCGCTGGCGAGGCCGGCCACGGGCAAGGGGCCGGGGCGCGGACTGTCCAATAGCGCCTGCACATCGATGGCCAATACCGTGCTGTCTTTCAGTTGGCTCATGGAGGCTGTCGCGGGAGCAGCGCTCTGCGACGCGACCTCCGGGCGCGCGGCGGGCAGGTCCGACGGACGCAATGCCAGGGTGTTCACCAGGTTGGTATCGCCGATCTTGGTCAGTTGCAGGCTAGCCTGCCCGCCGCTCGCATTCGCCAAGATGCCAAAATCAGTGCCTATGCCGCTGGCCTCGGCCGGGATGGAGGTTACGCTGGCGTGACCCTTGGCCTGCTGGACCAGCAACAGGGTCTTGGCGAGGGTAAATTTCGTCAGGCCTGAATAATCTCCCTGGCGCACCTGGCCGCCATCGCCAAAGGCAGTGTAGTGCAGGAGGGGGCCCTGAGCGCATCCGCCCAGTAATCCATAGCCCACGACGAGCGCCAGCAGGTGCCTGGTTCCCATGTTGATACCTCGGATGCAGTCCAATTGCGCCGCGACGCCTCCGTGGCGCCGTTCGACCCCGGAAACATATCCTTACCGCACGTCGGTGTCCAGCGAAGCGCCATGGAACCGTGAACGGATTCCAGGGTCATGCGCCGATCCGTGACCAGGCGGTCAGGGGGTCTGCGTCGTCTTAAAGGCATTCATGTCGGACAACTCGTCCGCCGAATCGAGCGCGGTCTTTGAGTCACGGTGCTGCGCCTTTCCCACCGGTCCTTTTGTTCGGGACTCCACCCCGTACAGGGATTCCCGCCTTCGGTCAAAAAAAGTCCGGAGACAGCTAGCAGCGGTTTAACTTGTACGATAACGTAGTAGTGCCTGCCGCCGCCTTGACGACAGCCCGCATAACGATAAAAAGTGGGAGTGTTCCAGATGCATGCCAATAAGAAAACGCATGTGCGTTACCTGATTCTTTTCCTCCTCTTCGTGGTGACCACGATCAACTACGCCGACCGCGCGACCATTTCGATCGCCGGTTCCAGCATCCAGAAAGACCTGGGCATCGACCCACTGACTCTTGGATTCATCTTCTCAGCGTTTGGCTGGGCGTACGTGGCAGGACAGATTCCCGGCGGTTGGCTGCTGGACCGCTATGGTTCCAAGAAAGTCTACGCACTGAGCATCTTTACCTGGTCAGTGTTCACGCTCTTGCAAGGCTTCGTCGGCTTCATGCCGGTGGCCACGGCCGTCATGGCGCTGTTCACCCTGCGTTTCCTCGTGGGCTTCGCCGAGGCGCCATCTTTCCCGGGCAATGCGCGCATCGTCGCTGCCTGGTTCCCTACTGCGGAGCGCGGAACGGCATCGGCCATTTTCAACTCGGCCCAGTATTTCGCGACCGTACTTTTTGCCCCTTTGATGGGCTGGATCGTTCATGCTCTGGGTTGGGAGCACGTGTTCATCGTCATGGGCGCCCTGGGCGTAGTTTTCGCCGGCGTCTGGATGAAGTTCTTGCATAACCCCGGCCAGCATCCAATGATAGGCGAAGCCGAATACCGTCATATCGCTGACAACGGCGGGGTAGTGGACATGGATCAGCCTGGGCAGAAACGTGCCGGCCCGCAGTGGGGTTATGTACGCCAGCTGCTGACCAGCCGGATGATGCTGGGCATCTACCTGGGGCAGTACTGCATCAATGGCATCACCTATTTCTTCCTGACCTGGTTCCCTGTGTATCTGGTGCAGGAGCGGGGCATGACTATTCTCAAGGCCGGTTTCGTCGCTTCGCTGCCTGCCATCTGTGGCTTCATCGGCGGCGTGCTCGGCGGCGTGATTTCGGACTGGCTGCTACGTCGCGGCCATTCGCTGACCTTCGCCCGCAAGCTGCCGATCGTTTGCGGCCTGCTGCTCTCCACCACCATGGTGCTGTGCAACTACGTGCAGCTGGACTGGCTGGTGGTCGGCCTGATGGCCCTGGCCTTCTTCGGCAAAGGGGTAGGCGCGCTGGGCTGGGCGGTCATGTCGGACACCTCGCCGCGGCAGATCGCCGGCATCAGCGGTGGCCTGTTCAATATGTTCGGCAACGTTGCCTCCATCACCACACCAATCGTGATCGGCTACCTGATCTCGACGACCGGCTCATTCAAATGGGCCCTGGTCTACGTTGGCGCCAACGCCCTGGTGGCGGTGCTCAGCTACCTGGTCATCGTCGGGCCCATCCGCCGCGTGCAGTTGCGCGACGCCCAGGGCCAGTTGCTGACCGACGCTCAACCCGTACATGCCTGAATAACATTACAAGGGGCCAACCCCATGCAGTTGATCGAACATTCCGATTCCCCGCGCTACGTGCGCCTACACCCGGCTGATAACGTGGTGGTGGTGGTCAACGACCAGGGCGTTGCCGAAGGCAGCGTCTTCCCGGATGGCCTGACCACCGTCGAAGGCGTTCCGCAGAGCCACAAGGTCGCCCTGGTGAATATTCCCAAGGGGGGCGAGGTCCGCCGCTATGGCCAGATCATTGGCTACGCGCTCGAAGACCTGCGCCAGGGCAGCTGGGTCAAGGAGACCCAGTTGGCCATGCCGTCCGCGCCACCCCTGGACAGCTTGCCGATGTCAGACGCGGTACCGCCGCCGCTGCCGCCACTGGAAGGCTATACCTTCGAAGGCTATCGCAACGCCGATGGCACCGTGGGTACTCGCAACATCCTGGGGATCACCACCACTGTGCAGTGCGTGACCGGCGTGCTCGATCACGCGGTCAAGCGTATCCGCGAAGAACTGCTGCCGCGCTACCCCCACGTGGATGATGTGGTGGCCTTGACCCACAGCTATGGCTGTGGCGTGGCGATCAACGCCCGGGATGCCTACATTCCCATCCGTACGGTGCGTAACCTGGCCCGCAACCCCAACCTGGGGGGCGAAGCCCTGGTGATCAGCCTGGGCTGCGAAAAACTCCAGGCCGGGCAGGTCATGCATGAGGACGACCCCTCGGTGGACCTGAGCGAGCCCTGGCTTTATCGTCTGCAGGATGCCAGCCATGGGTTCGTGGAGATGGTCGAGCAGATCATGGCCCTGGCCGAAACCCGGCTTGAAAAGCTCAACCAGCGCCGCCGCGAAACAGTCCCGGCGTCGGAACTGATCCTCGGCATGCAGTGCGGCGGCAGTGACGCCTTCTCCGGCATCACCGCCAACCCGGCCTTGGGCTTCGCTTCCGACCTACTGATCCGCGCTGGCGCCACCGTGATGTTTTCGGAGGTGACTGAAGTACGTGATGCTATCTATATGCTGACGTCGCGCGCCCAGGATCAGGAGGTGGCGCAGGCGCTGGTCCGCGAGATGGACTGGTACGACCATTACCTGGAACGCGGCGCGGCGGACCGTAGCGCCAACACCACGCCGGGGAACAAGAAAGGTGGGCTGTCCAACATCGTGGAGAAGTCCCTGGGTTCGATCGTCAAGTCCGGCAGCTCGGCCATCAATGGCGTGGTTGGCCCCGGCGAGCGGGTGACAGGCAAAGGCTTGATCTACTGCGCCACGCCGGCCAGTGATTTCGTATGCGGCACCCTGCAGTTGGCCGCGGGCATGAACCTGCACGTATTCACCACCGGCCGCGGCACCCCCTATGGCCTGGCCATGGCGCCGGTGGTCAAGGTCAGCACCCGCACCGAACTGGCGCAGCGTTGGCCGGACCTGATCGACGTGGATGCCGGTGTGGTCGCCACGGGCCGTGCGACCATCGAGGAGCTGGGCTGGGAGCTGTTCCACTACTACCTGGATGTCGCCAGTGGCCGCAAGCAGACCTGGGCCGAGCGTCACAGGTTGCATAATGACATCGTGCTGTTCAACCCAGCGCCTATCACCTGAGGCGCATGCTGCGCTCGGGAACTCTCGTGGTTCCCGGCGCTCGGCTTGCGTTCGCTCAAGGCCATGGGCAAGGTAGGCGCTTTCCTGAACAAGGATCCAACGCCTGCCATGACCGCCCCATCCTTGCTTTCCACCGCCGCTGTGGGCGCTCCCCAGCGCCTGTCCACTCGCGTGGCTTTTTTCATCGCCGGTTTCGTCATGGCCGCCTGGGCGCCCATGGTGCCCATGGCCAAGGCCCGAGCGGGGCTCGACGATGGCACCCTGGGTCTGCTGTTGCTGGGTTTGGGGGCCGGTTCGATTCTGGCCATGCCCTTCGCTGGCTACTTGACTGCCCACCGTGGCTGCCGCTGGACCATAACGGTCGCCAGCGTGGCGCTTTGCCTGTTGTTGCCAACCCTCGCCGTGGCGCCGAATGCCGTCACCCTAGGCATTGCGCTGGCGTTCTTCGGTGCCTGCATGGGCACGCTTGACTGCGCCATGAACATCCAGGCGGTGCTCGTAGAAAAAGCCGGTGAAGAAGCCGTCATGTCCGGCTTTCATGGCATGTACAGCCTGGGCGGTATCGTAGGTGCCGCGGGCATGGCCGGGCTACTGAGCCTGGGCCTGGCGCCGCTGCCAGCGACCCTGGTAGTGGCGGGCCTGGTCGTGCTGGGGCTGTTCTACGCTGGCAAGGCCTTGCTGCCCTATGGTAGCGAACGGGATGGACCGCTGTTCGCGGTACCTCGGGGTATCGTGCTGTTCCTGGGCGCTCTCTGCTTCATCGTGTTCCTGACCGAAGGTGCCGTGCTGGATTGGAGTGCCGTGTTCCTGGTGTCCTCCCGGCAAATGGAAGCGGCTTCGGCCGGACTCGGCTACGCTGCCTTCGCGGCCGCCATGACGCTCGGCCGATTGACCGGTGACGCTTGGGTGAATCGCCTGGGCGGGGTTCGCGTGGTCTTGTTCGGCGGCGCCTGCGCAGCGGCCGGCCTGGCCGTGACGCTGCTGCTCCCGGGCTGGCCAGCCGCGCTGGCGGGCTTTGCGCTGGTGGGTGCCGGATGCTCGAACATCGTCCCGGTGCTGTTTTCCGCCGTCGGGCGGCAGACACGGATGCCGCAGAGCTCCGCCATTCCGGCGATGGTTTCCCTTGGCTATGCAGGCATCCTGCTCGGCCCTGCCATCATCGGCCTGATGGCCCATCTGACCAACCTCTCCTGGGCGTTGGGTAGCCTTATCCTGCTGCTTCTGTTCGTCAGCGCGAGCGCGCGTTATCTGCGCGCGAACTGAAGTGCCCTTTGCTCAGGCCTGGCGGCCCGCTTCCAGGGCACGCCACTGGCGTGGGCTGAGGTTATGCCAGCGGCGAAAGGCCCGGGAGAAGGCGCTGGTTTCCGAATAGCCCAACAGACCTGCCAGCTCAGTGACCGAGGTCACGCCCTCACGCAGTAGACGCTGCGCCAGCCGCTGGCGCACGCGTTCCACCAGCTGGGTGAAGCAACAACCCTGGTCGCGCAAGCGGCGCTGCAAGGTCCCGACACCCATGTCCACAGCCAGTGCCACCGCCTCCAGGCTGGGCTCGCCTTCCGGCAGCCGCTCGATGATAGCGCGCTCGACCCTAGGCATCAGTCGTCCATCGCTGGCCGCGCCGCCGAGTTGCCGAATGGCATCCTTGATCAGCATCAACAGCACGGGATCGCTTCCCGGCATTGGCCGGTTGGCGATGTCTGCCTTGGGGATCAGGAGCCAATTGCAAGCGCGCCCGAAGTGAACGGGCGCACCGAATACCTGCCGATGCCTGTCAGCGTCTGCGCGCCTACTGTGCTCGAAGCCCACCTCCCGCGGATGCCAGCCTGGCCCGAGGGCGTGGCGAACCAGGTTCAGCGCCATGCCCATGGTCAATTCGGCGTCCTGGCGCCTCTCGACGATCGACCCATGGCGAACCTGATAGTCGAATCGATAGCACTCACCCTCATCCACCAGCTCAATCAGCGTACTGTGCTGGTGATAGGGAAAGGCTTCAGCGAAGTTGATCAGAGCGGTTTCCAAGGTCGGGGAGCACAGGCCCACATAGCCAAGCAGGCCCAGCGCCTGGGGCATGAACTGCTCGCCGTAGCGCAGCCCGAAGGTGTCGCAACCGGTCTGCCGGGCGGCGATTTCGAGCACCTGGCAGTAGTTGGGCAGCGCCAGGCTCAAGGTCGGGTGGGCAAGTTGCTCGGGGTCGATGCCTGCATGGCCGAACACCCGGTCAAGGTCACCGCCTTGCTCGATGATGAATCTGTCCAGGCCGCTGGCGGCCGCGGACAGCACGCCAAGATGTGGACGCGCCGCGTTTCCGGGCGAGGCGAAGCTGGCAGTGGTGGACGTCACGGACGGTTACCTTGGCAAGCTGGAGTATCGCTACTTAGCAAAAGGCGTTCCCGCTTGAGAACGGGGTTGGTATCCGCCTCGCCGAATGTTCGGCGTCAAGTGTGAACCAGGCCGGTGCGGATATCACGAACGCCGCGCAAAAGCAGGGCAGCATGGACGATTTGACCTCGGGTTGCCCGGCGCCACGCGCTGCGGTCAAGTTTTAGTGCCGGGCCACGTCTATGCTCCCCTAGAAACCCCCGGGCACCTTATCGGGCCAACTACTGGAGCGTGATCGATGAGCGCTAACACCCTTAAACCTACACTTGGCACGATCCACCTCTGGGGTATTGCGGTAGGGCTGGTCATATCCGGCGAGTATTTTGGCTGGAGCTACGGCTGGGGCACGGCAGGTACCCTGGGCTTCCTGGTCACTACCTTGATGGTGGCCGTCATGTACACCTGTTTCATCTTCAGTTTCACCGAGCTCACTACCGCCATTCCCAACGCAGGCGGCCCCTTCGCCTACAGTCTGCGCGCTTTCGGTGTTACTGGCGGTACCATCGCCGGCCTGGCGACCCTGATCGAATTCGTTTTCGCTCCGCCAGCCATCGCCATGGCCATCGGTGCCTATCTCAACGTCCAGTTCCCTGGGCTGGACCCCAAGTGGGCAGCGGTGGGCGCCTATCTGGTATTCATGACCCTGAACATTCTAGGCGTGAGCATCGCCGCCACCTTCGAGCTGGTGGTCACAGTGCTGGCGGTCGCCGAGCTGTTGGTCTTCATGGGCGTCGTAGCCCCAGGCTTCAGCTTCGCCAATTTTGCCCTGGGTGGCTGGGCAGGCGAGGATACCTTCAGCACCGGTGCCCTGGCTGGCATATTCGCCGCCATTCCCTTCGCCATCTGGTTCTTCCTGGCCATCGAGGGCGCGGCCATGGCCGCCGAAGAGGCCAAGGACCCCAGGCGCACCATTCCCAGAGCCTACATTGCCGGCATCCTTACGCTGGTAGTCCTGGCCATCGGCGTGATGATCTTCGCTGGCGGGGTGGGGGACTGGCGAGCGCTGTCCAATATCAACGACCCCTTGCCCCAGGCCATGAAGGCAGTCGTGGGCAATGACTCCAACTGGATGCACATGCTGGTATGGATTGGCCTGTTCGGGCTGGTCGCCAGCTTCCACGGCATCATCCTGGGGTACTCCCGGCAGTTCTTTGCCCTGGCCCGAGCCGGTTTCCTGCCGCCGGCCCTGGCCAAGCTTTCCCGGTTCCAGACGCCGCACCGGGCAATCATCGCCGGTGGCCTGATCGGTATCGCGGCCATTTTCAGCGACAGCCTGATCAATATCCAGGGCATGAGCCTGACCGCCGCCATGATCACCATGTCGGTTTTCGGCGCTATCGTGATGTATATCGTGAGCATGCTCAGCCTGTTCAAGCTGCGCCGCAGCGAACCGGGTCTGGAGCGCAGTTTCCGCGCCCCTGGCTATCCCGTGGTACCGGCCATCGCCTTGGGCCTGGCCGTGGTCTGCCTGGTAGCGATGATCTGGTTCAATTTCCAAGTGGGCGCGCTCTTCGTCGGGCTCATGGTCATGGGCGCTCTGTTTTCCAAGGTAGTACGCGGGCGCGCGTCGGGCTTGTCCGTGGCTGTGAGCGAGGGTTGAAGCATGGCCAGATACCGTCAGACACTAGGGCACTTGCACTGGGAGTTCGATAGCCTGCGCACGTTGCTGGCCAAGGCCAGCCCAGCCCGCTCTGGAGACACGCTGGCAGGTATCGCGGCGCAAAGCGATGCCGAGCGGGCAGCGGCGCAGATGGCGCTGGCCGACGTGCCTTTACGGCAGTTTATCGATGAAGCGGTGATTCCGTACGAAACCGATGAAGTAACCCGGCTGATCATCGATACCCATGAGGCGGATGCTTTTGCGCCCGTGGCGCACCTGACCGTAGGAGGGTTTCGCGACTGGCTTCTCAGCGAGGTGGCAAGCGGACCGGTGCTGGCGGCGCTGGCACCGGGCCTGACGCCTGAGATGGTAGCGGCGGTATCCAAGCTTATGCGCGTCCAGGACCTTATCCTGGTCGCCCGCAAGGTAAGGGTAGTGACGGCCTTCCGCGGCACCCTGGGCCTGCCTGGGCGGCTGTCCACGCGACTGCAGCCTAATCATCCGACGGACGATCCGGCGGGCATTGCCGCGAGCCTGCTCGACGGCCTGCTTTACGGCAACGGCGATGCCATGTTCGGTATCAATCCAGCCGGTGACAGCCTGCCGGCGATCATCGAGCTGCTGAAGATGCTCGATGGCGTGATCCAGCGCTACGAAATACCCACCCAGGCCTGTGTGCTAACCCACGTTACCTCTTCGATCGCGGCCATCGAGCGGGGCGCGCCCGTGGATCTGGTATTTCAGTCCATCGCCGGAACCGAAGCGGCCAATGCGGGGTTCGGGGTCAGCCTGAGCGTTCTGCAGGAGGGCTATGACGCCGGCCTGAGCCTGAAGCGCGGCACCTTGGGGGAAAACCTCATGTACTTCGAAACCGGGCAGGGCAGCGCGCTTTCGGCCAACGCTCACCACGGCGTGGACCAGCAGACCTGCGAGGCTCGAGCCTATGCCGTCGCCCGGCGCTATCGCCCTTTCCTTGTCAATACGGTGGTCGGCTTCATTGGGCCGGAATATCTCTACAATGGCAAACAGATCATCCGCGCCGGGCTGGAAGACCATTTTTGCGGCAAGCTGCTGGGCGTGCCCATGGGCTGCGATATTTGCTATACCAACCATGCCGAGGCCGACCAGGACGACATGGACACCCTGTTGACCCTGCTCGGTACGGCAGGGGTGAACTTCATCATGGGTATTCCAGGTTCTGACGACGTGATGCTCAACTACCAGACCACTTCCTTCCACGACGCCCTTTATGCGCGAAAGGTGCTGGGCTTGCGGCCCGCCCCGGAGTTCGAGGGCTGGCTGGCGCGCATGGGTATCCTGAATCAAGAAGGCTCGCAATTGCGCCTGGGCAGCCAACTGCCCGACGCCTTCGCGGGGGCGCTGGCACAGCTATGAATGCCCCAGGCCACGCTGACCAACCGGAAGCACAGCCCGCGGCGGGCAAGCCGCGACAACCCGCCCAGGCTGACCCGTGGCAGGCCCTGCGCGCGCTGACGCCGGCACGGATCGCCCTGGGCCGCGCTGGCACCAGCCTGCCGACCCAGGCGCAGCTGGCATTCCAGTTCGCCCACGCCCAGGCCCGGGACGCCGTTCATTTACCCCTGAACGTTGCCGGCTTGAAGGCCGCGCTCGGAGAAACCGACGCGCCTATTCTGACGCTGCACAGCGCGGCCGCTGATCGGCTGGTGTATCTGCAACGTCCCGACCTGGGGCGACGGTTGTCCGAGGACAGCCTTGCGCGCCTGAACGGTGATGGCCGAATCCAGGGCAGGGGCTTCGACCTGGCCATCGTGATTGCCGATGGGCTTTCGTCGCTGGCGGTTCAGCGTCACGCCGCGCCCATGGTCGATCGCATACAGGCGCTGGCCAGGGAGGAAGGATGGACAGTCGGCCCCCTGGTGATCGTCGAGCAAGGCCGGGTAGCGGTGGCTGACGAAGTGGCCCAGGGGCTGAATGCCCGAATGCTGGTGAACCTGATTGGCGAGCGCCCGGGGCTGAGTTCACCGGACAGTCTAGGGTTGTATTTTACCTATGCGCCCCGGGTGGGCCTCACCGACGCGTCCCGCAATTGCATCTCCAACGTGCGGCCCGATGGGCTGAGCTATGCCACGGCCGCGCACAAGCTTGCCTATCTCATGCGTGAAGCTTGCAAGCGGGGCCTGTCGGGCGTTCAGCTCAAGGATGAAGCCCAGGTGCCGCTGCTCACCCCGGATCAGACGCAGCCGAGCCCCGGAAATTTCCTGCTTGGGCCGGGTCGGCCGGAGAAGCCTACAGAGGCTTGAACACCAGTACGTCCCGCCCTTCCATCGGATCATGCAGCCAGTGGCCGGCTACCCCAAAGGTACTGGCCAGGCACTGCTCGGTAAGCACCTGTCGAGGAGGCCCCAGCGCCACCAGGCGGCCGCGATCGAGTACCGCGAGGCGATCGCAATACAGGGCATGGTTGAGATCGTGCAGGGCCAACAGGAGGGTGACCGGCAGTCTGCCTATCAGCTTGAGCAACGACAGTTGCTGGGCGATGTCCAGGTGATTGCTCGGCTCATCGAGCAGCAGCACCCGTGGCTGCTGGGCCAGGGCCCTGGCCAGTTGCACCCGCTGGCGTTCGCCGCCGGAGAGGCTATGCCACCAGCGTCGCGCGAAGCCAGCCATGCCTACCTGCGCCAAGGCCTGCGCCACTACCTGGTCGTCCTCGACGCTCCAGGGGCGAAGGGAAGACAGCCAAGGAGTACGCCCCAGGGCTACCGCGTCGCAGACGCGAATACGCTCGGTGGCCTGGCTATGTTGCTGAACCAGTGCCATGGCCTGGGCAACCTGCCGCCGTGTGAACTCACCCATTGGCCGACCGCCCAGCCAGACCGCGCCCGCGCTAGGGGCCACCAGCCCGGCCAGCAGGCGCAGCAGGCTGGACTTGCCCGAACCGTTCGGCCCGACAATGCCCAGTTTCTCACCGGGGTGTACATCGAGCGTGACGCCGTCGAGCAGCGTCGCCCCGTGACGCCGCCAGGTCAATCTTTCACAGCGCAAGGGAAGCGGGCTCAGGGCCAGCGAGGGCAACGCTGCGTTCACCGGCCTCGCTCCCCCAGCATCAGAAGCAGCGCGAACACCGGGGCGCCTACCAAGGCAGTGATCACACCCACCGGTAGCACCTGGCCCTTGACCAGGGTGCGTGAGAACAGGTCGGCGGCGATCAGGAAGAGCGCGCCACACAGTGCCGACAAGGGCACCAGCCGGCGGTGTCCGCTGCCTACCCACAAGCGCAACGCATGCGGGATGACCAGGCCAACGAAGCCGATGGCGCCCACCTGTGAAACCAGTACGGCAGTGACCAGCCCGGCGGTGCCGATCAGCACGATCTGTGAACGTCGCACCGCGATACCCATGGAGGCCGCGGCCTCGCTGCCGAAGATGAAGGCATCGAGGGTACGTCGTTCCGACCAGCTTACGGCCAGGCCGAGGCCCACCACCGGCAAGGTGAGCCAGACGGCACCCCAGCGTACCCCGCTCAGGTTGCCCAGCAGCCAGAAGAGGATGCCGCGGGCCTGCTCGGCGTTGGCGGACTTGGCGATGAGCAGGGCGGTCAGGGCATTGAAGAGTTGCGAGCCGGCCACGCCGGCAAGGATGATCAGCCCGGCACTGCTGCGCAGGCGCGACGCCCGGACCAGCAAGGCGACCAGGGCAAATGCCAGCAAGGCGCCGCTGAAGGCGCCCAGGGGCAGGGAAAGCAGCCCACCGCCGAGGCCGACAATGGCCACGAGCACAGCGCCGGTGGATGCCCCGGCGGAAATACCCAGCAGGTAAGGCTCGGCCAGCGGGTTGCGCAACAGCGCCTGCAGTATCACCCCGCACAGGGCCAGCCCCGCGCCACAGGCGGCGGCCACCAGGCTGCGTGGCAGGCGGTAGTTCCAGACGATGCCCTGGTCGATCGGGTCCAGCGGGTACTGGGCGCCAAGGGCATTGGCCACGGCCTTGAGTACTACCGGCATTGCCAGGGAGGTTTCCCCCAGACTGATGGCGCTCAACAGGGCGATCAGCAGCAGGCCGCCGCCGATGCCCAGCGGTAGCAGATAGCTTAGCCCAGAGCGCCACTGGATCATGGCGTCAATGCCCTGGTAGCCCTGGCCAGTTCTTCGATGCCGTTGAACAGCCGGTTTCCGGCGTGCAAGGCTTCGGCGTCGAGGATAACGATGCGGTCATGCTTGACCGCGTCCATGTTGCGGGTAACCGGGTCGGCGCGCAGGAAGCGAAGTTTTTCCTGGTAGTCATCCCCAGGGAAGCGACGGCGGTCCATCCGGGCGATCACGATCAGGCTGGGGTTGGCCTTGGCCAGGGTCTCCCAGCCGACGGTAGGCCATTCCTCGGTGGAGGTCACTACGTTGCGCAGGCCTACGCTGGTCAAGAGGAAGTCGGCCACCCCTTGGCGGCCAGCCACGTAGGGATCGCTGGCCAGGTCGGCGCTGGAGAACCACACGACGGCGGAAAGATCCTTGGCCTGGTTGCCCGGTGCTTGGACGGTGGCGGCGGCCAGGCGGCTTCGGTAGTCCTCGACCAGGGCGCTGCCGCGCTCCGGCACGCCGAAGATCCCCGCCAGCTGAACGACGCTTTCATAGACGCTCTCGACGCGGAAGGGGCGAAGCCGAGTCCCATCGGCCCCGACCAGGTTGTCCTTGCCTTCGCAGTCGGAAGGCAGGATGTAGGTTGGCACGCCCAGGTCGTGGAACTGCTCGCGCGTACCCACCACCCCCTGAGGGCCCACCATCCATTCGAACTGGGCGATCACCAGGCCCGGGCGCTTGCCGATGACAGTCTCGAAGCCGGGCTCGTTGTTGGCCAGTCGCGGCACCTTGGCATTCTGCTCGGCGTAGCGAGGGTCTACCGCGTTGAACCACAGGGAAGTGCCTGCCAGACGATCGCCCAGGCCCAGCGCATAGAGCATTTCGGTCGCAGCCTGGCCGATGGTCACCGCTCGCGCGGGTGCCTCCCGGAAACTGAGCGCCTGGCCGCAGTTGTCCAGGGCGACGGCGGTTTCCGGAGCGCCGGCGAAGGCGTTGCCGGCGAGGCAGGCAAGAGCCACGCCAAGAAAGCGGAACGGGAGCATGGAGCATCCTTGATGTCGATGGAAGAGCACCCGGCGTGGAGGAGAAGCAGTCACGGCCTCCGTGCGCCGCCGACGCGGTGCGGGCCAGCTCCGACCATGAGGCGGCGCTGTCTTGATGGGTGCTGCATGATTTCACTCGGAAACCGGCGGACGGCATACTAAACCAATGCACCGTCGGGCACCACGCCAGGGTGTTACCAGCCTTTAGCCGTGTACGGCACGATACAAGGCCTTGATCAGGTCTGACTGAGTAATGATGCCTACCAGATGTTGTTCCTGGTCGATGATGGGAATATGGCGATGGCCGTTTTCCGAAAACACCGGTACCAGGTCGATCAACAGCCGGTCCTGGCTGGCGACCCGAACGGTGCGCGTCATGATTCGCCCCACGCCCTGGACCTGGGAAGGACGAGGCCGTAGCAGGGAGCGCAGCCGCCAGGCCATGCCTTCGTGGACGTCCAGGTCGATCTGGCGCATGAAGTCCGCCACAGTCACGATTCCCAGCAGATGGCGGCGGCCGTCCACCACGGGCAACGCCTTGATCCGATGCTTGCGCATCAAGGCCCAGGCTTCCTTCAAAGGCATTTCCACCCGCGCGGCGAGCGGGTCCCGGGTCATCACATCCGCGCAGCGTACCTCGCCCATGGTGCGCTGGTAGGCCATCGCTTCCACTTGCTCGAGCAGGGCTTCGAGGTCGTCCCGGCTGATGTCCAGCACTTCGTTGTGTCGCGCCAGTACCGCGTCCAGATCGCTGCGTTGCAGGCGTGTGGTCGCCGCGGCCGGCGCGGCCCGCTGCAGGTGTGGCCATGGCCGGCCGGTAAGGTTGTTGTAGAGCAGCCCGGCGGCCACCAACAGCAATGAATCAAGCAGCACCGGGGTGACGGCGAAGGAGAAATGCTCGCAGCCCATGAGTACCATCAACAGCGCTGAAGCGCCGCCGGGCGGATGCAGACAGCGCAAGGCCAGCATCACCGCAATCGCCAGGCCCACCGCTAGGCCCGCCGCCAGGGAAGCGTCCGGCACCCACTTGGCGCAGGCGATACCCGTGAGGGCTGAAAGGGTATTGCCGCCTACCACCGACCAGGGCTGGGCCAGCGGGCTGGACGGCACCCCGAACACCAGTACCGCGCTCGCCCCCAGGGGGGCGACCAGGGCCAGGGCGAGGGCCTGGTGATCGTGGGCAAGGAAACCGCCGACCCAGCCCGCGGCCAACAAGGCGACCAACAGGATGCCGACTGCGGCTCCCGTGCTGGCACGCCAGCGCTCACGCAGGTTGATCGGCTGGGGTTGTGGCCAAAGCGCGCGTACGAATACACCCAGGCGGGTATGCCAGGGCTCGTTCGGATCAGAGGTAGGAACGGACATCTTTTAGCAGTGAGCCTGTACTGGCGCCCAGGAAGCGGGCGAATGGAGTTTCAGCGGCAGCCCAGCACCCCTCAGGGGGTGAGCTGCCTGGAGGAAATAGCGAAGTTGCCGCGGTTGACCCGCCAAGCAGCCTCGGCCAGCTTCGCTGTTCATTGCCACCACCGGATCAGATCGGCAGGGGCGGCGTGCGCGGTGGTATCTGGCGACGCTGGCCAGTGGCCTCGAACGCTGCGGCCAGGCGTAGCAAGGCATTGTCGTCGTAGGCGCGACCGGCGAACGTCAGCCCTACCGGCATGCCAATGTCCGCCATTACCCCCATGGGAACAGTGACGGTCGGCACGCCCAGATGCCGTATCGCAAGGTTGCCGTTGGCCACCCAGACACCGTTGCTCCAGGCGATATCCGCCGAGGCAGGGTTTACGTCCGCATCCGCCGGCGCTACATCGGCCACGGTGGGAAAGATCACAGCATCCAGGCCGCGCTCGGTCATCCAGTCTTCCAGGTCCAGCCGCCGTGTACGCTCCAGCCCACGCAAGCCATCCGGCAGGGTCGGCAGCTGGTCCCAGGGCGTGATGCCGCGCCTGGCCATGTTGACGTACTCATCCATGCCGGCGGCCAGGTCGCCCTCGCGGTTGGGCAGGGTGCCGGGTTCGTGCGGGAAGATCTTCGGGCCGTCCACGTCCGCCAGGCGGTTCAGCCGGGGGTCGCCATTGGCCTGAAGGAAATCGTCGAAGGCCCAGGCGGTCAGGTCCCACAACTCGTGATGGAGGAATTCCCTGGACACCAGCCCCCGGTTGTAGACAGTGGGCGCGCCGGGGCGGTCGCCTTCGCAGTTCGATACCAGCGGGAAGTCCACCTCGATGACCTCGGCGCCCGCGGCTTCCAGCGCTTGACGCGCCTGTTGCCAGAGCGCGATGACCGAAGCGCGGGTGTGGATGCGTTGCCCGGTAGGGCCGCCGATACCCGGCTGCTCACAGGTGCCTGCTTCGGGGTCGGCATTGATATACATGCGTGGCACCCCCAGACGCGTGCCGGCCAGGCTGCTGGCAGGCGCGGCCAGCGCCAGGTAGGACGCCGGGCGCACCGAGGCCACTGGGGGAATCGGGACCCAGGGCTGCAGGCGCCAGAGGTCGCCACGAGGATCCGGGTCCGGCGCCACTATCACGTCCAGCACTTCCAGCAGGTCAGCCATGGTGCGAGCGAAGGGCACCACCACGTCCATGGTCGGGGTCAGCGGCCAATTACCGCGCACCGAGATCACCCCGCGCGACGGGGTATAGGCGCACAGCCCATTGTTGGAGGCCGGGCCCCGTCCACTGGACCAGGTTTCCTCGGCCAGCCCGAAAGCGCTGAAACTGGCCGCGGTGGCGGTACCGGCGCCGTTGGATGAACCGGAGGCGAACGGGGCGGTCAGGTAGGCCGCGTTATAGGGGCTTTCGGCGCGGCCATAGACCCCGCGCTGCATGCCGCCGTTGGCCATGGGCGGCATGTTGGTCTTGCCCAGGCAGATGGCGCCAGCGGCCCGCAAGCGCTCGATGGTGAAGGCGTCGCGCTGGGCGACCAGTTCAGCGAAAGCCGGGCTGCCCGAAGCCGCCGTCAGGCCTTTGACCAGGTAGCTGTCCTTGGCCGTGTAGGGGATGCCATCCAGCGGGCCCAGGGTTTCGCCTCGCGCGCGACGAGCGTCTGACGCGGCGGCTTCCTCCAATGCGGCGGGGTTGCGCACGACCACGGCGTTGAGCGCGGTGGCGGTGTCAAGGCGGTCGAAGGCATCGATCCGGGCCAGGTAGGCGCGAACGAGGTCGACCGCGGTGAGCGTGCCGGCTTCGAGCGCGGCGCGCAGCTCGGCGATGGAGACTTCCGTAACTTGGAACATGGGGCACCGGTTGAGACGATCAGGTGAGAGCATTCTGGCTGTCACCTGACAAGACTGCAATCTTTGCCCAGGCTATTGCGCCTGAGCATTCCGGGCGTGGCGGTAATCGGCCACCGCCTCGTACACCGCCTTGCGCAACCGATTGATCCCGCCCAGTGGACGGTGGGCTTCCAGGCCATGCCAAGGGCTGAAGCGCATGTCGTCGCAGGCCAGGTTCTGTTCAGGCGTGTCGAAGTCCTGGGGCGCGACTCGCAGATGCGCCACGGTATGGAATGGCGAATCGCTCTCTTTCCAGGCCACGCTGGTGTCTTCAAGTGGCATGTAGCGGTTAGGGTCCTGCAGTTGGACCTGCAAGGCGAAGCAGGCTGGCTGGCGATCCGCCGAAAGCTGCTGGAACAGGGCATCGCGCAGAAAATTGGGCTGGTCCCTGTTCATCTTCGGCAAGGTGTACGCTGGGCAGGCGGAGGGCTCGGGAACCACGCGGAACTTGGCATTTTCAGGGCCGAAGCGGTAAGGCGACACGGAGTAATAAGTGGCGTCCACAGGGCTATCCGGCGCCTTGCTCAAGGTGGCGAAGGCAATGAGCAGGTGGCGTATCTGCCAGGTACGCGGGTCCCAACTGGGGAAGAAGGCCAGGGCCCGCTTGCCGTCGGCTTGGGCGGCGACATTCTGCCGGTATTCCGCCACGTCGCTGACGAAGAAATTGGGATGGTTGAACATGACAAAGTCCTGCTCGCGACGGGCCTGCTGGCTGCCGAGCAACTGCGTGCCGGGAACGTCCAGCAGTTTGATCGCCATGCCGCGAGCGTCGGAAAGCTTGTCGAATTGCGGGTAAGCGTTGCCGTTGGACAAACGCACCCAGGCCGCCCATGTCTTGCCAGGTTCGCTGAATACGCCCTGGCGCCACTGGGCGGGCAGGTCGCTGGCCACTTCTAGCTGGGCGCGCACGCAGCCATGGGCCTTGGCGTGGGCGTCGCGCAGGTAACGAGTATCGGTGCGGAAACGGTCGACGATACGGATGGCGGTCTGGATCACGTCCTGAGTCATGGCGGCTTCGCCTTCGGGTATCTCTTCCACCGCCGCCACCGCGCCCGAAAAGCGCCAGGCGTACCAGAGGCTGGCGCCGCCCCAGCCAAGCAACCCTAGAATCGTCAATCCGATGGCCAGTCGCGCCAGCCAGTGACCGAGGATCTGCCAGGCGGTCACCCATCGACCGCGGCCAGGGCCGCGCTTGCGTGAAATGAATAGGGTACGTTCAGTCATGGCAGGCGAGACTCCAGTGGTGTGCCAAGCACCTTGAGGTATTCGAGCAGGGCCCAGCGCTCCTGGGGCTGCAACAGGCGGCCGATCACGCCGCTGCCCTGGGGGCCATCGCGGAATTCATGGCCCCCGTTGCGGTTTCCGGGGATGCGGGTATCGAAGCGGAAGCCACCCGTGAAAGCACCGGTCTGATAGCCCAGGTGACGAGGGTCGTATTCGAATGTGCCTCGATAAAAGGTCACGGCGCGCTCGTCCTGCGGGGATAGCAACTGGTAGAGGTTGGGGACCGAGCCGTTATGCAGGAATGGTGGCGTTGCCCAGACGCCGGCCAGCGGACGGGCCTTGTAGGCGGCCTCTTCGCGTACGCCTATCGGCAAATCGAAGCCGTTCATGCGTCCCTGTTGTTCGGCGGGTATACCGGCGTCCGCATAGGCGCGCTGCTCCACGAAAGCCGTGACCCAGGCCAGGCCCATGGCCACCGAGACGCTATGCAGGTCGATCTTCTCGGGTTTGGGATGGACGTCCAGGGCGCGCAGCTCTTCGGGTGACCAGGCCAGTGCGGATAAGTCGAAGCGATGGTTGGCAATGTTGTCCGCTGCAGTCGGGTCGGTGCCGATCTGCGCCGTGGGCCATAGGGTCAGCTTCAGTTCCAGCCGTCCATTGGCTTCACGGCCGCGGGGCTCGTGGCAATGGGCGCAGTTTTGCGTGAAGAGCGCGCGGCCCTGCGCTGCCAGGGGCAGGTCCACAGGCCCGAAGACGTCCTCGGGCCAGGCCGGAGGGCGTAACCGCTGCAGGGTTTCCTCGATCAGGTGCAGGTCCTTCACGCGAACGCTCGATGGATAGCGATCCAGCCCCATGCGAGGCTGGCCGTCCACGTCGAAGTAGGACAGCGTGGCCCCCACGCCCAGGGATTCGCCGATATTGCGCGCCATTGGCTGCTGGGCCGAGCCGTTCCACTGGACCCAGTCGAATTTCCAGATGTCCCACAGTTGCGGGTAGTCAACGGGGGCGTTGCCGGCTCGATAGTTGTCCGGCGTGATGGCGTCGCCGAAGGCCGCGTTGGCGATACGCCCGAAGGCGTCGGTGCGGCCGGGTCCTTCCTCGACAGGATAGAGCCCGCGGTGGGTGTCGTTCCAGGCCGCGCGCACGAATGCGAACAGCGACTGCTTGAGGGCAACCTGCAGCTCGTCCTTACCCTCGGGATAGCTATTGCCTAGCACCTTGCGGGCGAAGCGGTCGAACTTCCAGGGCAGGTAGGTGGTGGCGGCAAGGCTGGCAACCAATGCCTGACCGAAGCTGCCACCACGCAGGGTCGGCACGCTCGAGGGCAATACGTGTTGCGCGGTTCCGCCGTCGATGCGCACCGCCGTTCCCCCATAGCGCAGTTCCCCGGTATGGCAGGCGGCACACGTGATGTCCAGGTAGCGTTGGCCATCGCCGGGGTTCAAGTGCTGGGTGAAGCCCACCGGCAACCGACCGGAGTTGGCGTCGGCAGCCGGCTGCTCGAAAAGAAAGCCGAAGCGCCCCAGGTTGCTTTGCAACGCAAAGGGTGTCGCCGAGAAGGGCTGCTCCAGGGCAGTGAACCACTGATAGCGCAGGCCTTTGACCTGTGTGCCCTGGGGCGTGAAGTAATACAGCTGGCGGTCCGCTGGGCTCCATTGATCGAGGTAGCGCACCTGCGTGGGCGCCTGGTAGGCGGGGAGATTCGGCCAGGCTACGTAATACAGCAACACAGCCAGGGCGAGCAGAAGCGCGATGAGCAGGGCGAAGCTAAGGCGAGCGACACGACGCATTGGGGCCATCCATGGTGAAATCGGGCGCCTTTATGCCCTATCGCTCGGATGATGGCAAGTGGCTATTTCGTCCTGCTGCCGGCAGTGAGAGGCTGCGTTTGGCGCGGATAGGTGAGCCAGGTAACTTTTCCTACAAGCATTTAAGGCGCTGCTTTATGGAAAGCCCGGGCTTAGGGCCTATACCTTGGAAACCCCCTCTCAAGGATGCCGAACGCTGGCATGGACATTCGCTATCGCAACACCCATCGCGCGCCCCCTATTCGTTTCACTTACCGCAGCCGCCAGGGCGCCATCAGTGAACATACGCTGCTGTACTGGCAGGAAAACAGCCTGGCCGTGCAGGGCCGCGAGCACACCGGTGCCTTCGCCAGCTTCCACAAGGCTCGCATGGTCCAGGTGCACGGAGGCGGGGAATGGTTGAACCAGGCACAGGTGCCGCCGGCGCCGGATCCACTGGCGCGGCTCGCGGGTGGCTTCAGCCCTCGCATTTTCTTCTTCGGCTTTACCGCTTCGGAGCGCTTGCGACTGGAGCTGCTCGCAGCGGAAAAAGGCTTGCACGTATTGCCCAAGCTGTCGAAGGCACTCGAATTCTGTTGCTGCGGGATGCGGGTGCGCTGGCGGGAGCTACAGCAGGCTTTTGACCGTAACGCGTGGGTATTCCACCCGCAGCAATTGATGATCGCATTGGAAACCGGAGTACTGCCGGAACATCACCCTTGGCTGTTCTAGGTTTCGCGAACCCTGGGTGAACGCCAGCGGGCTGGAAGTCTTGCCGTCGGTGTGAAACGGTCGGCGCAACCGTGGAACTCTCGGCGCTGTGGCGAGGGCTGCGATAGCTGAGCCTCGGAGCCTAATGGGCGCTAGCTGGACAGCAGCTCAAGCGTGCGAGGGTCTTGTTCGCCCGAGTAGAACCGGTCGAGCACATCCTGAAGGAGTGGGTCATTGCTCGAAGCGCGCAGAAAGAGGGTGATGCTGGAATGCAGCTTGAGCGCGTCCAACTCGCCAAAGATCTCGGCGGGCGACCGCGACTGTAGCTGTAGCAGCATCTGGCAGCATTGACGCAAGCGCGGGCCGAGCTCCGGATGCGCCAGATAGGCAACTGCCTCATCGACGCTGCTGATGGCGTAGTACCTGGCGGTCTCGCTGCGACCTAGCCCCTGCAGCTGAGGAAACACAAACCACATCCAGTGGCTGCGCTTCTGGCCGGCGCGCAGTTCTTCCACTACCCGGGCGTACACTGGCGCCTGCGCATCCAGAAAACGCTGCAAGTCATAATGAGCGGTCATGGCGGCCTCGCTTGTTCGTCGATCAAATAAAGGCTATCGCCAGGCCGGCAAGTTCCCCGCAGTGAACCGCCCGCCACCCCGTTGGTCCGATCACCAGTCCTCGACGCGGGAACGGCACTCATGGGTGACATTCGCATTGGTATCTCAGGCTGGCGTTATGCGCCCTGGCGAGGGGAGTTCTATCCCAAGGGGCTTGTGCAGGCCGATGAGCTGGCCTTTGCCTCGCGAGCGGTGCGGGCGATCGAGATCAATGGATCCTTCTACGCCCTGCAAGCACCGGCGCGCTACGCGCAGTGGTACACCGCTACGCCGCCAGGTTTCATGTTCAGCGTCAAAGGGCCGCGCTATATCACACACACCCGGCGCTTGAAGGATATCGAAGGCCCGTTGGCGAACTTCTACGCCTCAGGCATGTTTCAACTCAAGGAAAAGCTTGGGCCCTTCCTGTGGCAGTTCCCGGCCACGTTCCGCTTCGAGCCGAAGCTGTTCGAAGCCTTCCTGACCCTTTTACCGCGCACCGGGGCTCAAGCCCGAGCCCTGGCCGAGCAGGGTGAGGAGCGCCTGCGCAAACCAGGCTACCTGGATATACCCCAGCGCATTCGCCTGCGTCATGCCGTTGAAATTCGTCATGAAAGCTTTGCCACGCCAGCGTTCATCGATCTGCTACGCCGCCATGGCGTCGCGCTGGTGGTGGCGGATACGGCAGGTAGGTGGCCCTACGCGGAGGACCTGACCGCCGATTTCGTCTACATTCGCTTGCACGGAGACGCCAAGCTTTATGAAAGTGGGTATGGCGGCGAAACCCTCGACCGTTGGCAAGCCCGCATTGCATGCTGGAGTCAAGGCAGGCAGGTACCGGACCCTATCACGTTCAGCCCGGCACAAGGGCGCAGGCGCAAGAGCCGGGATGTCTTTTGCTTTTTCGACAACGACGTAAAGGTGCACGCGCCTTATGACGCGCAAGCGTTGCTGGAGCGGCTCGGCCTGAGTGACACGCTGCAGGTACAGCACGATAGGCTGCCAGGCCAGGTGCCATGATCGGCGACTGACCTGGCAGCGAGTGGGTCACGGCAGGGGATTGCCGCCGGTTACGCCAAAGATCTCGCCGGTGATATAGCTAGACTCTTGCGAAGCCAGGAAAACATAGAGCGGCGCACATTCGGCCGGCTGGCCTGGACGCTTGTAAGGAGTCTGTTCACCGAAATGCGGGATCTTCTCCTGCGGCTGGCCGCCGCTGGGCTGCAGGACCGTCCACACCGGCCCCGGCGCCACGGCATTCACCCGGACGCCCTGTTCGATGGCTTGCTTGGCCAGGGCTTTGGTGAACCCGACGATGCCCGCCTTGGTGGTGGCATAGTCGAGCAGGGTGGCCGATGGTTGATAGGATTGAATCGACGCTGTGTTGATGATGGCAGCGCCAGCAGGCAGTAGCGGCAGCGCCGCCTTGCAGATCCAGAACAGCGCGTAAAGGTTGGTCTTGAGGGTAGCGTCGAATTGCTCGGTATCGATCTCGGCGATGGTCTTCCTGGCCGTCTGCTTGCCGGCCACGTTGACAACGATATCCAGCCCGCCCAGGGCCTGATGGGCTTTTTGCACCAGGCTCTGGCAGAAGCTTTCATCCTTGAGGTCGCCCGGGATGCCGACGATTTCACCACCTTCAGCCTTGACCAGATCGATGACGGCCTGGGCATCCGAGGCTTCCTCGGGGAGGTAGTTGATGACCAGGCTGGCGCCCTCCCTGGCGTAAGCGATGACGGTGGCGCGACCGATGCCAGAGTCGCCGCCGGTCACCAGCGCTTTACGACCTTTCAGCCGGCCGGCGCCTTCATAGGTGGCTTCGCCGTGGTCTGGCTCGGGCTTCATTTTCGAGTCAAGGCCAGGGGCTGGCTGTGGCTGTTCTTCGAACTCGGGGGTAGGGTATTGAGTGCGAGGGTCTTGCATCTGGTACTGATTGCCGGTTGCCATGATGGGCTCCTGTTCAGTGGCTACTGAACATGTCGAAGCCGGGCGCAACGTTCTGTTTCATTTGGCGGACGGCTTATACGACGGGCGGATGCGCTTGTCAAAGGCCTCGGTATTGCGTCGCTGAAAGCTTTCCGCCTGGGCAATTCGTGGAGCAGTCGCTATCCATGTCCCCTATGCGGCCGCCCGGCATGGCAGCGCGCCGCTAGAGGTCGTTGCCGCGATGCGACTCGAAGTCTATAAATGAAAGGTAAGCCTGGGAAAATTGATGCGTCCATTCCGCTTCTGCGCCTTTGCGACCCGGGCCACTGCCCAAGGAGGTCGCTTCATGAAAACCATAGGTTTAAGCCCGCTGGAAATCCGTGGCATCGTCGAGCAGGCCTTTTTACCGCTCGCTTGCACCTGCGAACACGCCGGCGACGATGAATTCAACATCCGCATCGAAGACCTGCATAGCGGAAAACTGATGCTGGCAGCTGAAGGCATATCGCCCGACCGCTTCGCCAGCAGCCGCGAAATCTGCGCCCTGATCGCCGATCTGCGGGGCCGTCTGGAGAATAGCCAGGCCACGCCTAGCGCTGTCGAGCCTCGCTATCGGCACGTTCAACCAGCCCGCCATTTCTGACACGAGTCTCCAGCGGCGCCTTCAGGCGGGCGCCGCTTTGCCTTATGTACGCTCTCTTGGGTTAAGGAACAATTAGGCTCAACGGCTCATTAGCCACCAGGAGCCGACCATGAGCCTAAGCCGTTCCGCGGACCACACCGCAAAGCTGGATTTCATCAGATCGCGTTTGCCAACTTGGCTGGCCACAGCCAGCGCTCCAGAGCTTGAGCGGTTCGAGGCGCTGAATGCTGAAGCAGAGCAGGCGCGAAGAACACTGCAGCTGGCTTTGGAGGGTTTGCCTCAATACGAGCTTTTTGCCGCCGAGCGTCTGCGCGCCATTCTTATGGATCTTGGCGAGCACGCCGCTGATCCCGCGACCGCTGTGCTGCACTGGGTCGATCCCGATAGTACGCGCGCACCGAGCACTTGCACCCTTGTCCAGGCGGTGTTAAGAAACTTCAGCGAGCAGGATGCGAAAGCAGAAGCTTTCGGGCCAGGCTCAGGACTGTTTCGGGGAGTGGATGCGCAAGGGCAGCCCGTTGCAGGCAGCCAATTGAGCATCGCCCCCCACACCTTCGCGGCGGCCTGCCGCGTTGCCAACGTGGGCGAGCACTTTGCCCAAGCTCTGGCCGCTGCACTGCCGCTTGACGTGCCTGCGGGCCCGGCCGACCGTCTTGCCCATGCATTCATGCGGGCAGATCGAGCCAACCTGACGACCGAAGCCTGTATCGCCAAGCTCCAAGGGCGTATCGACGGTGCCGGAGAACAGCTATTGGCTAACTGGATCTTCGTGGGACCCAAGTCGCCTTTACCGGCCAAGGCGCAGCGCTTGGTCATTTGCGGATTCAGCGTGAGCCGCGCGCTTGTCATCACCGCCAGACCAAACGAGACGGCGAACGATCCGTGCCTGCTCTACATTCCTAATGACCCCTACGCGCCCTTGGCGCAATTTCCCAACCTGGCATCGCTGTGGCAGGCGCTCGACAGCCGCCTCGGGCATCCCGCTTACGTACGCTTTCTCGCGGGTTATGTGGGCCTGGCGTACGAAGATGCCTTCATCAAGGCCATCGAAGGCGACCCCACCACGTTGCTTGACCACTATGGGGACCTGCCCGCCAATCCGCTACGAGCGCTGGAGTTGGCCGAGCGCTTGCTCGAAAGGCAACCGGTCATTGCGCGCGATGAAATGTACATTGAAATCTCGCCCCTGGAGCACGTGTTCACTCAACGCTATTCGGCCTGGGCTCGACAGACCCTGGACGATGCGCAGGTGACCGCGGTATCCACCGAACGCATCGACCGTCAGGCTAGCCTGGCGCGGCACCAGAAATGGATCGATGCAGCTGAGCAGTTGGGCCTATTGGTCCTTTCGGTTATCCCCGGTGTAGGGGAGATCGTCGCTGTCTATTCGATGGTTCAGACCGTGCGCGGTTTTTGCGAACTTTCAGCGGCCTGGGCGGCCGATGATGAGCGGCGAATCCGCGCGCTCATGATCGGGGCGGCAGAGAATGCGCGATTCATGGTGCCCGCTTCGGGCGGCACGACGGAAGCGGAGAACGAAGCCTTTCTCGCTCGCCTGCAGCTGGTAGCCTGTGATGATGGGCAGGTTCGCCTCTGGCCACCGCATCTTCCGCGCAGCGCTCATATTCCCTTCGGGCCAGGTCATCTGGCCGACAATGGACTCATGCGCGAGGGCGGCCAGGCCTGGGTGTACCTCGATAACCAGCCGGTACCGGTACGGCCGAACGCGACCGCCTATATTGCGCGGCCATTGACCGCCGCCACTCAGCGAGGCTACATGCCTTGCTTGTTGGGCAATGGCGAGGGCGGCTGGCGGGCCGCTTATGAGCGACCCAGCCAATGGACCCCCGTCCAGTTGCTCCGGCGGGCCTGGGGGCCTGCCCGGGATCTGCCCGACGAGGCGTTGGACCTGGTCCATCGCCTGAGCGGTCTGGAAGATACCGCTTTGCAGGGTCTGGTAATAAGGGGTGAGCCCCTGCCGGCCCTGTCCCGATACCTATTGCGCCGGCGGCAGTGCGCGCTGCGGCTCCAGCGCTTCGCCAGTCGCTTGCGCTCGGAAGGTTCCCTGCCCGAGGCCGACCCTGGCCTGGTACGTCTGTTGGCGAACGTACCCGGGTGGCCCGCGCAGCTGGGTATCGAGCTGCGGTCTGCCGCCGGCGACCTGCTGCAACTGCATCCTGAGCGCCTGCGCTCGGTGAAGCTCAGCGCATCGGCGCTGGCGCGCGGCGACTGGGTAGAGTCACTGTTCAGGCAAATGAGCTCGCAAGACATAGCCGGCCTGGGCTTGGGCGCCAACGCCGACAGCGGTGTACACCGGCTGGCCGCTCACTGGGCCGATGTGCTTTCTGGCGACATCGCCGCATTGCTGGATGAGTTGAGTGAGCCGCCCGCGGCTCCAGGGGCGCAGGATGGGCCTCATGGAGCATTAGCCCGGCAATTCCCAAAGCTGCCGGGCAGTATGGTCCAAGCGCTGATCCAGGGTTGCACCACGCCGCAGCGCGAGCGTCTGGCGCTCGGCCGAGTACCGGTGGCCTTGGCCGAACAGGCAGTGCAACAGCTGCGGCATCTGCGTATCGCCCGCGCGCGGGAAGCGCTCGACCGAGGCTATGTAACGCCTGACCGAGATGCCTTGCTGTGTGGGTTCCTCGCCGACCTCCCGCAGTGGCCCGCCAACCTGGCGCTGGAGCTTAGGGAGGCACAGCCCGACGGGCCGCTGGTCCACCGGGTCGGTGCCGTAGGCAGTGAGCCGTTGATCGTCGTTCGCCGTCCCGGCGGCTATCAGGCAGTGCATGACCATTGGCGTGGCCCGGTGGACAATCGCTTGGAGGAGGCTGTTCTGGCGCTCGTCCGTCGTGAATGGCAGAGCGCTCGCCTGCCCTGGAAAGACGCAGCGGCTCTTCGAGGGGAGCTATCTGAGCTTGCCATGAGCGACTCTGGGCGCGTTCGGCGATACCTGAATATGACGGCAGACACCCGACCTTACTTCAGGCCGCCGACGCGGCTGCTGGATGGTCGGCGAGGCTACGCACTGAGCGGCCGAGGTCGAGGCGCCCCGATCACCGAGGATGACCTCACCGGGCAGCTGCTACGCGAGCTCTATCCCGAGGCCAACGGCGAGACGCTGCGCCGGCTGCGTCTGGAAATCGGAAGCGGCCCGATGGCCAGCGCTGAACTCGCGCGGCGCCAGGCCGACCTGGTCAGGCTGCGGTCGGAATTGGACAGCTGGCGTGGTTCAGCTGGCGCCGCGGGCGCGCTTGCAATCGCCCCCACGCGCGAGATCGCCATCTGGTTGATCGTACAGGCGTGGCAGCGACGTTTTCCTTCCACTCGCGCCATGCCCTCCGACCGAGGCGTGCGTTACGGCCTGAATCTGAGCTATCTCAATACCGGCGGCTCGCTGCCGCGTTTGAGCGTCAGCTTTCCTCACATCCTGGAGCTGTCCCTGAGCGACATGGGGCTGCAGCGCATCGATCCGGAGTTCCTGGCCTGCTTTCCCAATGCCAGGATACTGCGCATCGAAGAGAATCCCCTGCATGAGCTTCCCCACGGTCCGGCATGGTTGGGCCAGCTTCGCGAAATCTACCTGCGCGACATTGGCCCGGACGCAGCGGGGCAGGTGTTCGATTGGCTGCAGCCCAGTGCTGGAACCTTGCGCTGCCTCGATCTGTCGTCCAACCCCGCTGTACCGAACCACATCCTGCTTGCCAGGCTCGAGCAGTTTCAGCAGTTGCGGCTGCTCGAGCTTACCGGCATTGGCTTGGAACTGACCGCCGCGACCCGGGGCGTCTTTCGTGGTTTGCCAAACCTGGAAGCGCTCTCACTGAACCGCAATCCGTTAGCGTTCGCTCCGGACCTTGAAGGCATGACCCAGCTCAACTGGCTATCGATCCAGAGCTCCGGCTTGCAGGCGCTTCCCCCAGGGCTCGTGTCCTTGATGCAACGCAATGACCTGCGGCTGACCTACGTGAACCTCAGCGGCAATGACATCCACCAACTGCCTGACCTGCGCGATTCGACGTTTTTTCGTCGAGCCCAGGCCGACGCCAGTGGCAGTACCCCGGAGTTCATCTTGGACGAAAACCCGCTCGACCCGCGCTCGGTCAGCCTGTTGCATGACTCAGGTTTTCGCTTCATAGGCCGCCAGGCGCCTGGCGCTGCGCTTGAGCCGGCGCGGTCCTCCTGGCTCGACGGCTGTCCGCAGGAGTTGGCCGAACGGATCCTGACCGCGCAGGAGGAGCGCGCCGCACAGCCGTTTTATGATGTCTTGAGTCAGGTGGTACGCACGGCGCCCTACCTTCGAGCCGACAACGAGGCACAACGTCTGGAGGTCAGGGAGCGGGCCTGGCATTTGGCGGAGCGACTCCTCAGGCCGGAGGATGCCCTGCCGGGCCTCGATGAACTGCGTGAGCGTCTCTACCAGATGGCCACCGACGCACGGGCGACCTGTGGCGATGGCGTGGTCTTGACGCTCGACCAGTTCGAAAGCGAAGTCAGGGTCTGGGAGGCCATCGCGCGTTCCACCGATCAGACAGAAGAAGGGCCATTGATAGCCGCGCTGGGTCCGGCGCGGCAGGTATTCCGCCAGGCCCTGCTCGATGGTCAGGCGCAGCGATTGATTCGCGCGCGACAGGCGCGACTCAACCGAACGGAACCGACAGACTCAGCCACTGACTTGGATGACGACATCGCCGATCACTTGCTTGAAATGAGCGTAGATGAGGTCGAGCTTCGGCTGTTGCTTCGCCAGCGCCTGCAGGCGCGGTTGGACCTTCCACCGGTAAGTGAGCGCCTGTATGACGCAATCATCGGGGAAGAGACGCTGCAGCGGGTGGCGAGCCGCGTCCAGGTGCTGGATTCGAACGAGGCCTTCGCCCAATGGCTGGTCAACCACCAAGCTACCTTGCGGCAGGCGGTGGAACATCGTTACGCGGACAGCTTCGAACGCGCGCGTGAGCCTTATGACCAAGCGCTGGCCTATGTGCTCGCACGTGCCGCTGCGCAAGAGCCCGAGGAACCCTTGAGCGCCCAGGGCGCGACCGTGCTGGAAGCGGCGGAGCCCGCTATGGACTGGCGCAGTGCTGAAACCCCGCATCCTGCCTTGACCGAACGACAAGCTTACGACCTCAGCAATCGGCTGGCCGAAGCGTGCAATACTGCGGTGGCTGCGTTGCGCCTGCACATCGTAAGGCGCCTGGTCGAGCGGGCCGATTCCCTTGACCGCTGATACCCAGGTGCCCCGGTCGAAACACGCCCACGCGTCTCAGGCGCGTTTCGACCGGGCCAGTACATCAAACCGGGAACAGTTCGCTCAGTTTCATGGCCAGCATCATATCGCCCTCGGCGCGCAGCTTGCCTTGCATGAAGGCCTGCATGCCGTCGGTGTTACCGCTGACGATGCCTTCCAGGGTTTCGCTGTCCATCACCAGGGTAACGTTCGCATCGGGATTCTCGCCTTCCTGGATGTCGCATGTGCCATCCTTGACGATCAGGTTGTAGTGCTTGTCCTCGTCGATGCGGAATCCGAAGACCAGATCAAGGCCCTGCGCGGCGGCCGGGTTGAACTTGGCTTTCATGCTTTCGATGGCTTTCGTTGCGTCGCTCATTGGGGTGTCCTGTCAGGAGTGCTGAGGATGGCGCTAGCGCCAGGTTATCAATTCTGGTGCCTGGGCCAGTTGCAAATGGGCATGGCCGTTGAAAGACACCAGGGTTACATCGCAGCCCTTGAAGCGCAGATGATTCAAGGAGCTGTTGTAGATCTGCCAGTTCAGCCGAAAGGCCTCGCTGGGAGCCAGGCCGGTATAGCGGTGGAGCAGCGCGGTTATCACGCCGCCCGAGGTGAAGACGGCAATGTTTTCCCCGGGCGCGGCGGCGCGCAGGAGGCTGGTAACGGCGTCGACGGTTCGCGCCAGGAACGCGCCCCAGGACTCGCTGGCACTTGGGACGTCGCCTTCGAGCCATTGGGAGACCAGGCGCTCGAAAAGGCGCTGGAACTCGCGGGGGTGGTGCGCGGCATTACGCATGATCTGCCCGGCTTCGGGCTCAGTATCCAGTAAACCGGGTAACAAGGCGCGAATCAGGCCCTGGGCGTCGAACTCATCGAACCTGGGGTCGGTTTCCAATCGGGGAGGGTAGGGAAGGCGGGCCAGGGCGTGCCGCGCGGTGTCCTGCTGGCGCCTGAGACCGCCGCTGACACAGCGATGAAGCTGTATGTCCGCCTGTGCAAGGAAGTCACCCAGGAGTTCCGCCTGACGTTGACCCACGGTGGACAATACATCGTAGTCAGCGGCGCCGAAGGACGCCTGACCGTGCCGAATCAGATAAAGGTTTCCCAAGCTGAATGTCCCCCGCGGTGACACTGCCGTGCAAAACGAGTGCTCGGCAGGTTAGGGGCGATCTCGACAGGTGTCAACGTGATTTCATACGCCCGTTTCAAAAGGGCGTTTCATTCCCTGCGGCTTCCCCCCTTGTAGCCTGCTATGCCCCGGCAACGCGCATCGGTATGCTGGTGAACGTTTTCCATCCGCTGCAGGAGTCATCGTGGAGTTTCTCTCCGAATACCTGGGCTTTCTTGCCCGAACCGCTACCCTTGTCGTCGCTGTTCTCATCGTACTGGCCGGCATCGCCTCCTTGCGCGCCAAGGGGCGGCGCAAGGGTGGTGGCCAGCTACAGGTCACCCGCTTGAACGATTTCTACAAAGGCCTACGCGAACGCCTGGAAAGCGCATTATTCGACAAGGACGCGCTCAAACGCCTGCGCAAGGAGCAGTCCCGAGACGAGAAGGCCAAACGTAAGGCAAGGGCAAAGGCCAAGACGACTGAGACCAAGGGCCGGGTTTATGTTCTGGACTTCGATGGCGACATCAAGGCATCCGCCAACGAGAGCCTGCGTCATGAGGTCACTGCCTTGCTGACCCTGGCCACGCCGCGCGATGAAGTGGTGCTGCGTCTGGAGAGTGGCGGCGGAATGGTCCACAGCTACGGCCTCGCCAGTTCGCAGTTGGCGCGTATCCGCCAGGCTGGCGTACCGCTGACCGTGTGTGTCGACAAGGTCGCCGCCAGTGGCGGCTACATGATGGCCTGTATTGGTGAAAAGATTCTCAGCGCCCCCTTCGCCGTGCTTGGTTCCATAGGGGTGGTGGCACAATTGCCGAACTTGCATCGCCTGCTGCGCAACCATGACGTCGATGTAGAACTGCATACCGCGGGGGAGTACAAGCGCACCCTGACTGTCTTCGGAGAGAACACCGAGAAGGGCCGTGAAAAATTCCAGGAGGACCTGGACGTCACCCATAAGCTGTTCAAGAATTTCGTCGTTCACTATCGACCCCAGCTGAACATCGATGAGGTCGCTACCGGCGAAGTCTGGCTGGGCGTTTCTGCCCTGGAACGCAAGCTGGTGGACGAGATCAAGACCAGCGATGAATACCTGGCGGAACGAGCCCGGGCCGCGGATGTATTTCATCTGCACTATGCCGAGCGCAAAAGCCTGCCGGAGCGGGTAGGCCTGGCAGCGAGCGGTGCGCTGGAACACGGCTTCGCCCGCGCCTGGAGCAAGCTGACGGCCGCACGGTTCTGGTAAGCGCTATCTACCGCCGGCATCAGGCGCGGCGCCCTAGGATAGGGCCTTCCACAAGGAGGCCCCTCGATGATCGAAACCCATGCGTCCCCCACCCTCCCTCATCATGCATTCATTGTCTCGCGGCTACCCGACTGGCTGTTGAATGCCAGCCCGGAGCAGCGTCAAGAACGGCACCGTCTTGCCTTAGCCGCCGATTCAGCCCGCCAGGCCTTGCGACAGGCCCAGGAAAGCCTCCCTACGCTACGTCAGTACGCCTTGGCGCTATTACGAAGCGAATTCGCGCCTGAACTGAGCACAGGCATCGATCTTGAGAAGGCGGTGCTGCATTGGGTAGACCCCGCCGGCCAACGTTCGCCCAGTCAGCGCTCGCTACTTGAGGCCGCGCTACTGAATTTCCATGCCTCTGACGCTGACGAGGCGGCCTACGCACCAGGGTCCGGCCTCTTCGCTCGCGTTTTGGCGACGGGTGAACCTGATGCCGCTCAGCCGCTTGCGCTAACGCCTGCCGCCTTCGCTCGGCGCTGCCGCGAACTGGACATCGGCGGCCGCTATCGTCTGCAACTTCTGGAACAGATCCCGGCATCGCTACCGAGCCGGGCAGAGCCAGTGGAAGCCGAGCCGTCCTTGTGTTGGCGCGTCTTCGACGCCCAGCGCAAGGCGTTCATGCTGGAGGCCCATACGGCTCTGTTGAAGGGCCAGCTCCGCTCAGCGGGGCGGGCACTGCTGGCGGGGTGGAACTTTGTAAGCGGGCCGGCGAGGCCCGCCCAGGCCTGTCGGCTGGAGCTGTTGGATTTCCCTCTGGCCGGACCGCTGGTATTTCAGCCGCTGGACGATGGCCAGATCGGGCCTGTGGTGGTCTATTTCCCCGGCGATTCAACCGCTCCGGTAGCAGAATACGCCAACGCTCAGGCCCTGGCCCTGGCGCTTGGGCAAAAGCTGCGAGACCCTGCGCAGGTAAAGCGCTTCGCCACTTTCGTGCCGGTGGCACGCCGGCTTGAATTCGTCGAGCGACTGAACGATTCACTCAAGGGCGGCCATTGGCTGGCGCCCCACCTCAGATGGACACCCGTGCCCTTGGCCGGGGACCCCTTCGTCGACTGTTACCGCCTCTGGGCTCAGCAAAGCCTGGCGCAAGCGGCACGGGCCGCGGTACCCACGGACATGCTCGATCGTCGCGATACACTCGATCGCTATGCCCACTGGGTCGCGCTGGGCGAGCAGTTGGGTCTTACCCTGGCGATGCTGGTGGGGTCGGCCATTCCCGGGGTGAACCTGATAGTGGATGGCATCATGCTGGCGCAGGGCATCTATAGCATCTACGAAGGCGTGCAGGCGTGGCGCGCCGGTGATTCCCAGGCGGCATTGGACCATCTGTTCGGTGCCGTGGAAAACGCAACCTTCCTCGGTCTTGGCAAGCGCCCGGAACCCAGCCCGGAAACGAGGATATTCGCAGAACGCCTGCTGCCGGTCGTCAGCGCGGATGGTCAGGTCCGCTTGTGGCGCCCGGAGCCCGAAGATTATCAGGCCCTTGAGGAGCCGCCGGCACATGTCCGGGCAGATGAGGCCGGTCGCTACCGCCACCGGGGGCGGGCCTGGGTGAAAGTCGAGGGGCGATTCCATGAGGTTGAACACGACGCCAGCCCTCGTCATGCCCGGCTGATCGCCCACCGACAGGTTGGCTTCGCGCCGACGGTGCAGGGGAATGGTCGCGGGGGATGGCGCCTCGCTCATGAAGATCCGCTGCGTTGGACCGGGGCGGCCCTGTTGCGGCGTTTCGATCCGGCATACGAGGCCCTCGCGGACTCTGTCTTGCTGCAAGCCCAGCGATTGGCTGGAATCAGTGATGGTCAACTGCGCCAGGCTCATCTGGATCATCAGCCGGCGCCGGCCCCTCTCGCTCATTTGCTGAGAAGACGTATGCTGGAGGGGCGTTTGGATGCCACCGTCCGGGCCCTGCGCAGCCACAGGCGCCTTGGCACGCTGGAACCCCGATTCGTAGAACGCTTGGCCACCGCCCCGGGATGGCCCACGGATCGCGGGCTGCTCTATGAATATCAGGGAACCGAGCACCGCTTCGGCTCTACCGAGGATGCCCGACCGGTACGGCTCAGCGATCTACGGATGGAGGATGGCAGTTGGGCGCAGCGCGTGCTGTCAGACTTGGGCTCTGCTGCCACCGAACGCCTGCTTGGGGAAAACACTTCGCTGGTACCCGCCGAGCCTGTTCGTCAGATGCTCGGCCAGCATTGGGCCAAGGCGATGGAGGAGGCTCGCGATCAGCTGATCGACCGTTGGCTGCTGGAGTCGACCGGAACAGACAGTGCGCGCGAGACCCTCAGGCGTCACTTTCCAGGCCTTGTGGATGAAGCCCTCGACGCGCTGCTCACGGGTCGAACCGCAGCGCAGCACCAGATGCTCGCTGAAGGGCGAGTACCGCTACCCATCGCCGAGCTGGCGGCTGAGAGCCTGCGACAATTGCGCCTGACACGTGTCTGCGACGCGCTGGCGCAAGGGCGTTTCAGTCCCGACCGCGAACGTCTGGTCTTCGGCCTGTGGCCCCATCTTGTCGAAGGTACGGCAGCGATGCGCATTGAACTACGCGAAGGGCATTTTGCGGGCCCCCTGCTCAATAGCACCGGAAGCAGTGATTTGCCCCATTGGGTGATCGTCCGTCAGGGCCGGGCCTACCAGGCGCTGGATGCACAGGGCCTGGAACTGTCCCCGGTCGGTTCGCTGGAACAGGCCCTGTTCGCGACAGTGCCGGATGCCTATCGACCGGAATTCCAGGTCCGCGTCGCAGACGTGGATGGCTTGCGTCACCGTCTGGTAGAGCTGGCAGTCGCTGATCGGGAGGCGCTGCGGCTTCAGTTGGGAATGATCGCGGACCGGCGTCCGTTCTTCCGCCCACCGAGCCACCAGGCCAATGGGGCAGTGGGTTATGAGCTTAGCGGGCGAGGGCGCTCCCTGGAGACACCCCTCGGCGCGATCAGTCCGATCCTCGCGGCGCTTCGTGGCCTGTATCCGGACGTTTCCCAAGTGGAGCTGCTGGAGATTCGTGCCTCGCTCGGTGATGGCGAGGCGGCCACTACGGCTTTGGCTCGGCTCAATGCGGACCTCGCCAGGCTGCGCCTGGACCTGGATACCTGGGTAAACCGCGCCCTGGATTCCGCTTCGGAGCAGGCCGATATCGAGAGAGAGCACAGAACCGCCATCGCACGGGAAATCACGCGAGCCTGGCAACGGCGCGAGAGCACCTATGCCATGGGCTGGCCGGGCTATGGCCTGAACCTGCGCAACTGGCCCGTCAGTGAGCTGCCCATCTTGAGTGTCAGGCTCGACCACGTGCACCGTCTTGCCTTGGTCAACCTTCACCTGAGCGAGGTCAGTGAGGCGTTCCTCGCCAGCTTCCCCAATGTGCAGTGGCTGGATCTGAGCTTCAACGAACTCACCCGCTTGCCCAGCAACATAGGTCAGTTCCCGCGGCTAAGGCGGCTCACTCTCGATGCCACGGGGCGTAACGCCATGAGCGAGATTCTCGATGCTGTCGCGCCCCTGGCGTCCGACCTTGAGCACCTTGAAGCGGCGGGCAATAGTCTGAGCCTGACTGTGGAAGACATTCAGCGGCTGGGGCAACTGCCGCGCCTGCGAACATTGGCACTCGATTACAACCTCATCACACTGGATGAGGCTACCGCCAGCGCTTTCAATCAGTTGACGGCGCTGGAAGAGCTCAATCTCAGCGGCAACCCGCTGCAACGGGCGCCCCAGCTGAGTCAGATGCAGGGCCTGGTCCGCCTGGACCTGAGCAGCGCCGGGATCGCCGAGTTTCCACCCGGGCTCATCGACTTGATGAATCGCGAACCGCCGAGAATATTGGAAATCGATTTATCGTCCAATTCGCTGACTCACTTGCCAGACCTGTCCGAAACCCGTTTCGTCCACATCGCTCGCCAGGCGCTGGATGATATCGAGTCCCCGCACTACGGCAGTGGGATCAATCTGGACGGCAATCCGCTGGACGAAGAAAGCCGCGACATGCTGCGCCAGGCTAGCATCGAATTCTTCACCGACCCGTCTTCCGATGATGAAGGCCTGGGCCCGCACCCGGACGAATGGCTCACGGGGTGTCCTGAAGCGTTGGCGGCTTCGATCCGTGCCGAGCGCAGGGAACAGGAGGCGGCGGAATTCTATGGGTTGCTTAGCCGCATCGTGCACACCGCGGATTACCGCGCCGATCCGGGCAGTACTCGCAGACGCGCGTGGACCCTCGTGCAAACCTGGTTGCAGGTAGGCACAGACAGTCCGCCGGGCTTGAGTCAACTGCGCGAACGGCTGTTTTCATTGGCTCAGGATACCCAGGGCACCTGCGGCGACGGGGTCGCTCTTACGCTGGACGAAATGGAGTTCGAGGTCGAGGCCTGGCGCAGGATGATCGATGCCCAAGGTGGCGGCGAGGCACCGATGCGTGCACTGCTGGACTATCAGCGCGGGTTGTGGCGACGAGCCCTGGTGGATGAGATCGCCCGGGCCATCGTTCGCGGCCGCATTGCCAGGCATACGGCGCTCGCCAATGACTTGCCGCCGCCTTCCCTGCATGCGATGGACGACATATCGGACGCGGTGCTCGAACAGGGGCTGGATGAGGTAGAGGTACGTTTTCGACTGTTCCAGCTACTTGAAGGTGGCTTGAGCCTGCCGCCCAGTCGGGGCATGCAATATAACGCGCGCGTGAGCGGCAACACCGCGCATCGAGTAGGCGCGCAGGTCTTGCAGAGGGATACCGACGAGGCTTTCGCGCAATGGGTGGCGCGCCAGCCTGGCTTCCGACTGTATCTGGAACGCGCATATTCCGCTCAGTTCGAGCCTGAGCAGGACAGATGGCAGGCAGCGGCGGATGCCCTGTACGACGATGCGCGGCCCGACGCCTCCCGGCGGGTCCCTTCGGCTCTGGAAGGCTTGCGGGAGGCATTGCCTGAATTGAACTGGGACAGCCAGCGGCTGCCTGCGCTCAACGACCAGCAGACCCGGGTCGCCTATGACTGGGTCAGCCGTCGGCGAGAGGAATCCCTCGACGCCCTGGCACTGCGCCTGACCCGGCAACTACTGGGGCTGGATCAGGCCCGGCCGGCGACACCGAAAACTTAACGGCGGCGGAACAGGGGGCGCGGCTCGTCGCTCGCCCCCTGGTAGGCTACCGAGAAGTCCTTCAAGCCTTCCAGTGCTTCATAGGGGTCTTTATCGGCGCGGATGGCGAAGGCATCGAAACCACAACGGCGCATGTAGAACAGCTGATCCCTCAACACGTCGCCAATGGCACGCAATTCTCCCTTGAAACCGTAACGGTCGCGCAGCAGGCGCGCGTTGGAATAACTGCGGCCATCGGTGAAAGCCGGAAAGTTGAGCGCAATGACCTGGAAATGAGCAATGTCATCGCCGATTTCCTCGGCTTCCTCATCGGAATCCAGCCATACGCCCAGGCCGCCGTCCCGAGCCTTCAAGGCGTGACCGTGATCACGCCATAGCGCCAGTGGCACGATGTAGTCATCACAATTGGTCAGTTCATCGAAGGACGCTTCCTTGGGCAGCAGATGCCAGGTTTCGTCCACCACTTCGTTGTTCTTAATGATTCGCTGCATAGACGCGCTCCTTGAAGGGTTCGATGCCGATACGCTGGTAGGTATCGATGAAGCGCTCATCTTCGGTGCGCTTTTCCACATATACATCGATGAGCCGAGTGATCACGTCAGCCATGTCGTCCTGGGCGAACGATGGGCCGAGGATCTTGCCGACGCTGGCATCGCGGCTGGCGCTACCGCCCAATGAGACCTGGTAGAACTCCTCGCCCTTCTTGTCTACACCCAGAATGCCGATGTGGCCAACGTGGTGGTGGCCACAGGCATTCATGCAGCCGGAGATGTTCAAGTCGATCTCCCCAATATCGAAAAGGTAATCAAGGTCGTCGAAGCGACGCTGGATCGACTCGGCGATGGGGATGGACTTGGCATTGGCCAGAGAGCAGAAGTCGCCACCCGGACAGCAAATGATGTCCGTGAGCAGACCGATGTTAGGCGTGGCGAACCCGGCCTCCCGGGCCTCCAGCCAGAGGGCGTGCAGCTGGCTCTGCTCGACGTCCGCCAGGATCACGTTCTGCTCGTGGGAGGTGCGCAGGAAGCCGAAGCTGTAGCGGTCGGCCAGGTCAGCGATGATATCGAGCTGCTTGTCGGTGAGGTCGCCGGGCGCGGTGCCCGTGGGTTTGAGCGACAAGGTGACCGCGGCGTACCCGGGCCGCTTGTGGGCGAACACGTTGCGCTGGCGCCAGCGGGCGAATCCTGGATGCTCGGCGTCCAGCTGAGCCAGTGCCGCCGGAATGTCTTCCAAGGCTTCATAGGCGGGGTCGACGAAGTGCTTGGCCACGCGTTCCACTTCCGCTTCGGTCAAGGTAGTCGGCCCGCCGCGCAAGTGAGCCATCTCCGCCTCCACTTTCTCGGCGAACACTTCCGGCGTCAGGGCCTTGACCAGGATCTTGATCCGCGCCTTGTATTTGTTGTCTCGGCGGCCGTAGCGGTTGTACACCCGCAAGATCGCATCCAGGTAGCTGATGAGATCCCGCCAAGGGAGAAATTCATTGATGAAGGCGCCCACGATGGGCGTGCGCCCGAGGCCGCCGCCGACCAGTACCCGGAAGCCCAGCTCGCCGGCTTCATTGCGCACCGGCTCCAGGCCGATGTCATGCACCTCGATGGCAGCCCGATCGCTACGCGCACCGTTGACGGCGATCTTGAATTTGCGCGGCAGGTAGGCGAACTCGGGGTGGAAGGTGGTCCATTGCCGCACGATCTCGCACCATGGGCGCGGGTCGACCAGCTCGTCAGCGGCTACGCCGGCGAATTGATCGGTGGTGACATTCCGCAGGCAGTTGCCGCTGGTCTGGATGGCATGCATCTGTACCGTCGCCAGTTCCGCCAGAATGTCTGGGACGTCCTCCAGGGCAGGCCAGTTGAACTGCACGTTCTGACGGGTGCTGATGTGCGCGTAGCCCTTGTCATAGTCGCGAGCGATCCGGGCGAGCATGCGGGCCTGACGTGAGCTCAGCTGGCCGTAGGGCACGGCTACCCGCAGCATGGGGGCGAAGCGCTGGATGTAGAGACCATTCTGCAGGCGCAGCGGCCGGAACTCTTCCTCGCTCAGCTCGCCGGCAAGGTAGCGGCGGGTCTGGTCACGGAACTGCTTGACGCGGTCCTCGATGATCCTTTGATCGTACTCGTCGTAAACGTACATAGGTGTCCTGCTTCAGGCTGGTCTGCGCTCACGGTCGCGCACTCTAATTTTCAGCCGACGGAAGATACCCCTTTTGCCTTATCCACTGAAGCGAAGTTTTTATATAAGGAAATAACCAAAATCGATATATGGAGATTTCCAGTCCAAGCCCGATAGGAGGATTGGCAGCGTGCTCGAACATGAGCTTTACTGGCACGAACGTCCAAGGTATTGGACCCGTGTGTTGGCCAAGCCGCGCCTACAACAATAAAGGTATGCACCATGCGCCATCTATCCGTGAAAACCCGTAAGCCTTCCCGTCACATCGATGCCTGGGCAACCGCCTTCATGGTGGTTCTGGTGATTGCCGCACTGGTCTTCTGGACCAGCACGCACTGACCGCGCTGGTCGGGATTTGGCCTTCAACTCGCTGGTGCCAATGGATTTAGGGTTAAGCCCGCTGCGAAGCGGGCGAATCAACCCTGTCATCAAGCTTTCTCGATAACAGCCGCTCGAGCCTTGGCCAGCCAGATCACTCCCATACCAGTGTCCAACGCGGGCGGGCTGTAAAAAGGTTGAGGTGATGAATCCAACCCGTTGAAAAGACAGTACTCAGCTAGGCCTCGTAACCGAGGTTGGGCGAAAGCCAGCGCTCGGTCACGCTGTGGTCCTGGCCCTTGCGCTCGGAGTAGCTGGCCACCTGGTCCCTATCGATCTTGCCGACCGCGAAATACTGCGCTTGTGGATGCGCGAAATACCAACCGCTCACGGCCGCGGTCGGGAACATCGCATAGTGCTCCGTCAGGGTCACCCCACTGGTCCCTTCCGGGTCCAGCAGGCTGAACAGGGTGCCCTTCTCGGTATGATCCGGGCAGGCTGGATAGCCTGGCGCCGGTCGGATGCCGCGATACTGCTCGCGGATCAGGTCTTCGTTGTCTAGGGATTCATCAGGGGCGTAGCCCCAATAGGTAGTGCGCACCTGCTGGTGCAGCCATTCGGCGCAGGCTTCGGCCAGGCGGTCGGCAAGGGCCTTGACCATGATCGAGTTATAGTCGTCGCCAGCATCCTGATAGGCCTTGGCCACTTCCTCGGCGCCGATGCCCGCGGTCGTGATGAAGCCGCCGATATAGTCGATGACGCCGCTGGCCTTGGGCGCCACGAAGTCCGCCAGACTCAGGTTCGGCTTGCCGTCGGGCTTGATCGTCTGTTGACGCAGGTGGTGCAGGCGAGCCAGGGGTTGACCATCATCCCCATACACTTCGATGTCATCGTCGGCGACCTGATTGGCCGGCCAGAACCCGAACACGGCCCTGGCCTTGATCAGTTTTTCGTCGATCAGCTTGCGCAGCATGACCTGGGCATCGCTGAACAGTGCCGTGGCCGCTTCCCCCACCACTTCGTCGGTCAGGATCCGGGGATACTTGCCGGCCAGGTCCCAGGCAATGAAGAAGGGCGTCCAGTCAATGAAGTCGGCCAGCACATTCAGGTCGATATCTTCCAGCACCCGCACTCCGGTGAAGCTCGGCTTGGCTGGTTCGAAATGCCAGGTGGGCTTGGCCGCCACGGCCTGAGCGTAGGTCAGGCGTTCGCTGCGGCTCCCTCGCGCGGCTGTACGCTCGCGCACCTGGGCATAGTCCTGACGGGTGCGCTCCACGAAACCTGGCTTGAGCTCCCTGGACAGCAACTGGGTGGCTACGCCCACGGCGCGGGAGGCATCGGTCACATAGATCACCGCGTCGTTGCTATAGCGCGGCTCGATTTTCACGGCGGTATGCGCCTTGGAGGTGGTCGCGCCACCGATCATCAAGGGCAAATGAAAGTCCTGGCGTTGCATTTCCCTCGCGACATGGACCATTTCATCCAAAGAAGGGGTGATCAGACCGGACAAGCCGATGATGTCGCATTTCTCTTCGCGGGCCACCTGCAGGATCCGCTCCGCCGGAACCATCACGCCAAGGTCGACGATGTCATAACCGTTGCAGCCCAGTACCACGCCGACGATATTCTTGCCAATGTCGTGCACGTCGCCCTTGACGGTAGCCATGAGGATCTTGCCCTTGGCTTCCGGCTTGTCACCTTTTTCAGCTTCGATGAAGGGAATCAGATGCGCCACGGCCTGCTTCATCACCCGGGCGGACTTGACGACCTGGGGCAGGAACATCTTGCCGGCACCGAAGAGGTCACCTACCACGTTCATTCCTGCCATCAGCGGCCCCTCGATGACCTCGATGGGCCGGGCGAAGCCTTGCCGGGACAGCTCGGTGTCCTCGACGATGTAGGTGGTGATCCCCTTGACCAGCGCATGCTCGAGGCGCTTGTTCACGTCCCAGCCACGCCATTCCTCGGTTTCGGCCTCCTTGGCGGCGCCATCGCCACGGTATTGGTCCGCGATGGCCAGCAGGGCCTCGGTGGCTTCGGCACTACGGTTCAGGACCACATCCTCGACGCGGTCGCGCAGCGCGGCCGGAATTTCGTCGTAGATCTCCAGTTGCCCGGCATTGACGATGCCCATGGTCAAGCCATTGCGGATGGCGTGGAGCAGGAAGACCGAGTGGATGGCTTCACGTACCGGGTTGTTGCCCCGGAAGGAAAAGGAAACGTTGGATACCCCGCCGGACGTCAGCGCATAGGGCAGGTTGTCACGAATCCAGGCGCAGGCCCGGATGAAATCCACAGCGTAGTTGTTGTGCTCTTCGATGCCGGTCGCCACGGCGAAGATGTTCGGGTCGAAGATGATGTCTTCCGGCGGGAAGCCCACCTGGTTCACCAGGATGTCGTAGGAGCGGGCGCAGATCTCGACCTTGCGCTGCTCCGTGTCGGCCTGACCCTGCTCATCGAAGGCCATGACCACGATGGCGGCGCCGTAGCGCTTGCACAGGCGGGCATGGTGGATGAAAGCGTCCACGCCTTCCTTCATGCTGATGGAGTTGACGATACCCTTGCCCTGGATGCACTTGAGCCCCGCCTCGATCACCTCCCACTTGGAGGAGTCGATCATGATCGGTACCCGGGAAATGTCCGGCTCGCCCGCGATCAGGTTGAGGAAGGTGACCATGGCCTTGCGGGAGTCGAGCATCCCCTCGTCCATGTTGATGTCGATCACCTGAGCGCCGGCCTCGACCTGCTGCAGCGCGACTTCCAGGGCTTCGGTGTAGTTTTCTTCACGAATCAACCGGGCGAAGCGGGCCGAGCCGGTAATGTTGGTGCGTTCGCCCACGTTCACGAACAGCGACTGGCGGTCTATCGTGAACGGCTCCAGGCCGGACAGCCGGCACGCCTTGGGAATCGCCGGGATAGGCCGCGGCGGGTAGGGCGCCACGGCCTTGGCGATGGCCGCGATATGCGCGGGCGTGGTACCGCAGCAGCCCCCTACGATATTCAGGAAGCCGCTACGGGCGAATTCCTCTACCGTCTCGGCCATCTGCTCGGGGCTTTCGTCGTATTCACCGAAGGCGTTGGGCAGGCCCGCATTGGGGTGGGCCGATACATGGGTATCGGCCTTGGTCGCCAGCTCCTCCAGATAAGGCCGCAGTTCCTTGGCGCCCAGCGCGCAGTTCAAGCCCACGGATACCGGGTTGGCATGGCGCACGGAGTTCCAGAAGGCCTCGGTGGTCTGGCCGGACAGTGTCCGTCCGGAGGCATCGGTAATGGTGCCGGAAATCATGATCGGCAGGCTAAAGCCCAATTCGTCGAAGGCGCCCTGCACCGCGAAGATGGCGGCCTTGGCATTCAGGGTGTCGAAGATGGTTTCGATCAGGATCAGGTCAGCGCCGCCCTCGATCAGGGCGTGCGTGGCCTCGGTGTAATTTTCCACCAGTTCGTCGAAGGTGACGTTGCGATAGCCAGGGTTGTTCACGTCTGGCGACAGAGAACAGGTGCGGCTGGTCGGCCCAAGCACTCCCGCCACGAAACGTGGACGGTCGGGCGTCTGCAGGGTCTTGGCATCGGCCACTCGGCGCGCGACCCGAGCGCCTTCCAGGTTCAGTTCGTAGACCAGGTGCTCCATTCCGTAGTCGGCCTGGGACACTCGGGTGGCGTTGAAGGTGTTCGTTTCCAGGATATCCGCGCCAGCGTCCAGATAAGCTGCCTCGATCTCGGCGATGACATCAGGCCGGCTCAGCAGCAGCAGATCGTTGTTGCCCTTTACATCGCTGGGCCAGTCCGCGAAACGCTCGCCGCGATAGTCTTCTTCTTCGAGCTTGTAGCTCTGGATCATTGTGCCCATTCCGCCGTCGAGGATCAGGATGCGCGAAGCGAGAGCTTCTTGTAGGGCGGTCTGGCGAGCGAGGCGGTCGGTCATGGAAGGGCACTCTGGTGCGGCTGCGAAAGCCGAGGATGATAGCAAAGCTGAACGGGTTTATACCCCGCCCCGGCTTTGCATGAATCCGGCTCATGTTGACAGCTGAACGGCATTGTCATGAAACATAACTTTGGGAGGTCGGTCCCACTTATGAGTTCGTGCTCTTGGGCACGGTAGTGAGAGCGTAACGCGGGAACCTTGAATGCTGATCTCGATTCAGGCTTTGCGGGCCATGGCGGCGTGGATGGTGGTATGCCACCATTTCATGCAGGTGTTTTTCAACTTCCAGGGCGGGGGGCTTATCGGTCACTTTTTCGCGGCACGGGGCGCGGTCGGTGTAGACATCTTCTTCGTCATCAGCGGCCTGGTGATCTACCTGTCGACCTGGGGCAAGCCCCTGCAGCCGCGAGAGTTTCTGCTCAATCGAGCCATCCGCATCATTCCTGCCTACTGGTTCTATACGATGGCCATGGGGCTGCTGCTCTACACAGTAGGCAGTCATATGCCCCACGGCGTGGTGAACTGGCCTACCTTCATCCTCTCGTTGCTATTCATCCCCGCGGAAAACCCGGGAGGATACGGGTTGTACCCCACACTCAACGTGGGCTGGACCCTGAACTACGAAATGTTCTTCTACCTGGTATTCTCCCTGGCCTTCATCGTGCCGAAGGCGTGGCGGGCGTTGTTCGTCGCCGGGGCACTGTTGCTCAGCAGCGAGGCCTTCAGCCGTCTGGGCTGGTCGGGGCGCTTCTACGCCAACAATATCGTCTATGAATTCCTGCTGGGTATCGCGCTGGGGGTGGCCTGGCGTCGGGGCTGGGTGCGCAGCGGCCTGTGGTTGCCCTTGGCACTGATAGCCGTCTGTTCGACGATCATCTATCGCCTGGAACCGACCAATCGCCTGCTCAACTGGGGCCTGCCCAGCGCCGGTATCGTGGCCGGGTGCCTGGCATTGGAGGCACGGTTCGCCCACAGCCGGGCGCTGAAGGCGCTGGGAGACTGTTCCTACTCGGTCTACCTGGTGCATCTGCTCGTGCTTTACGCCGGCTGGTTCATCACCGAGCGGCTGGGCATCAATGCCTATATGGTGTTCGCATTTTTCTGCGTGCCCACGATCCTGGCAATGTCCTGGCTCAGCTACGAACTGTTGGAAAAGCGGCTCTACTACCGCATGAAAGCTTCGCTGATTCGCGCGAGGCCCGACTCCGGCTTAACCCGACAAAATTACTAGGACTTTCTCCCCGGCAAGCTTTGCCGTAAACTGCGCGCTAGTCTGTGAGGAGCCCCCATGAGCACCATTACCATAACTGACGCGGCCCAGGATTACCTTGGCGACCTGCTCAGCAAGCAGAATACCCCCGGCATCGGTATCCGTGTGTTCATCACCCAGCCGGGTACCCAATACGCTGAAACCTGCATCGCATACTGCAAGCCAGGCGAGGAAAAACCGGACGACACCGCGCTGGGGCTCAAGCATTTCACTGCCTGGATCGACGCAGTGAGCGAGCCGTTCCTCGACGCCGCGGTGGTGGACTACGCCACTGATCGAATGGGTGGTCAATTGACTATCAAGGCGCCCAACGCCAAGGTACCGATGGTCAACGAAGACAGCCCGTTGAACGAGCGCATCAACTATTACCTGCAGACCGAGATCAATCCCGGCCTGGCCAGCCACGGTGGCCAGGTGACGCTGATCGATGTGGTGGAAGAGGGCATCGCTGTCCTGCAGTTCGGCGGAGGCTGCCAGGGTTGTGGCCAGGCCGACGTCACCCTCAAGGAAGGCATCGAGCGCACGTTGCTGGAGCGGATTCCAGAACTCAAGGGTGTCCGCGACGTGACCGACCATACCAACCGCGAGAACGCCTATTACTGAAAACAGGCGCGAGCTCGGCGAACGGCAGGCCTCAGTCGCTGCCGGGCCGATAGAGGTGAGCATGGCTGGCCCGATACAAGGTCGAATCCTCGAAGGGCTCGTTTCCCAGTACCCGCCCTACAAGGATGAGCGCGGTGCGCCTGAACCCTTTGGCGGCCACCTTGGCTTCAATGTTTTCCAGCGTCCCTGACACCCAATCCTGGTCCGGCCAGCTCGCGCGGTGAACCACCGCCGCCGGGCAGTCCGCGCCGTAGTGGGGCTGGAGCAGCGCGGCAATCGCGCCGACATGGCCCACCCCCAGATGTATGGCGAGGGTCGTCCGGTGCCTGGCCAGGTCAGCCAGTTCTTCACCTTCAGGCATCGGACTGTTGTGCCCATAGCGTGTAAGGATTACCGTCTGCGCCACGCCAGGCAGGGTCAGCTCGGACTCGAGCAGGGCGGCGCAGGCGGCGACCGCGGTGACCCCGGGCACGATCTCGAACGGTATGCCCAGTACTCGCAGGCGGCGGATCTGCTCGCCGATGGCCCCATACAGGGAAGGGTCGCCTGAATGTACCCGAGCCACGTCCAGGCCGGCCTCGTGGGCGGTGACCATTTCCTCGATGATCGCTTCCAGGTGCAGCTGCGCACTATTGACCACGCGTTCGGCCTGGTTGGGCTGCAGCACCGCCGCGGGTACCAGTGAACCGGCATAGATGATCACCGGACAGCGCTGGATGAGCCGCTGCCCTTTGACCGTAATGAGGTCGGGGTCGCCGGGGCCGGCACCGATAAAATAGACAGTCATTGAATGGCCTTTCGAGGCGGAGCGTGAAGGGATTTCAAGTCGGGGCAGGGCAGGCCAGAGCGACCGTGGCATTGGCGCTGGCAAGACGGCTGACGCAGAGGCGTGGCGTTCTGCCGACGAGTGCCCGGCAGTGAGCGAGGGCGCTGGCCTCCGCGATACCATGGCAGCCTGTATAGCGCCAGGTGAGAGCGGAGCGGTGGCTGAGTTCGCCATCATAATGTCCCAGGCCCTGGGCGTCATAACCGGCCAGAGCCAGGCCGAGCTCCTGGGCCAGCGCCTGTAACCCTGGCACGGCGAGGCGCCTGTCCAGGGTAGCGAGACCGAGGAGCTGACACGGCCGCGCTTTTATCACGGCCAGGGCTCTGTCCAGGAGTGCCCGCAATTCAGCGTCGCTGCAAGCCTGGCGGCAGCCGAAGCCGGCCACCAGGCAAGCGGGTGGCGATTGGAGTGCGGCAGCGTCAGGAAGCACGACGGAACAACCAGGCGCTGACCAGGCCAAGCACCAGCCAGAACGCCAGGTTCACCGTCTGGGCTGCCCAGCGGAATTGCGCCTGCAAGGCCTCGGGCGCAACGCTTTCATGCACCGGGGGTTGCGGCGCGCCTATCACATGAGGGATGGCCATCAGTGCGGCGCCAGCCAGCTTCAGGGGCCAGGAGCCGGCGAACGCGATCAGCCCAAGGCCGACGGCGGCACTGGCGGCAGAGCCTACCCACCACAGTTGGCGGGAACTGAGGTCCGCGGCGGCTGTGCCCGGCAACTCCGGAGGAAGTCCCAAGGTAGGCGCCAAGGTGAATACTGCATAACCCGCCAGCCCCCAGAGCAGGCCGGCCGCGGTGCGACTGGGCGCCTGCACTGTATACAGGCCGGCCAGCATCAAGGCGAAGCCTAAGGCGACGACCAGGTTGCCACCGGTGGTCGAAAGCAGCCGCTGCCAACCAGGCTCCGGCTCCCAGGCTGCGACCTCATGTTCGTGATGGCCGTCAGGCGCGGCATGATCCTGGTGCAAATTCTCGGCGGCGGCACTTTCGAAAACTTCCGCCTGTTCAATCAGGGGGCTGATCCAGATGCTTTGCATCAGCGTCAGCAGCAGCGCGGCCAGTAGCCCCGCGAAGCCCGCGGTCCGGGCGATACGAGTGAACATGGTGAGCCCTCAGTGGCAGGGGAAGGCAGCGCTATGCCGAGTATCGTGTGCCGCGTTATGAACCGCGGGAACATGAGAAAAGCCGGCGAGATAAACCAGTGCCATGCCCAGGACGCCCGCCACGCAGGCGGTTGTGATACGCGCGCCGAGCGTGACGGCGGGCTGGCTCTGAGTCTGACTTGCGATGTGGGTGGTCATGGCGCTTCCTTCCAGTGTATGAGGCAGGCGCGCGGGGACCGCCCCTAGAAGGGCATGGCCGACCGCCCGCCCACCGCAGGTGTGTCATCGAGAACGCTCGGGCCGGTCTCCGGGCTCGCGAGGGGCGGACAATACAGGCCACCGATCCGCTTCATACCTTCCCATGCCCGTGCACAGTGGTTCAGGCCTTGCCTGGAAGCACGCTCGCTTACCGTTGCGGGGGCAGCACCGGACTGGCCCGAAGGCGCACCGGTTTCCCGTTTCACCCCGTGAGGGGCACCCGAACGAAAGACGCAAGCAAAGCACGTCGGGCGCAGGGCGTCAAATGGAGGTGCAGGAGGAGCGGCCAGGAGTACCTGGGCCGTCAGCTGGCAAGGTCGCTGATGGGTGCGAGGCGGTAGCATGGCGCGGCATAGCGACGACCATAAGGGCGGGCCCGGCAGGCCCTGGCCTGGCTGGGGTCAGGCGGCGAAGTCGCGGAGCCGATAGTCTTGGGCCGCGGCGCGGGAAAGCAGGGGCGGGCTTACCGGCTCGCCGTCGCGAACCACGTACCAGCAGGCCAGCAAGCCAAGGTCGCGAAGGTGCTCGGGTACCGCGCTGCCTATTACGCACATGATGCGATCGGATGACATGTGACACCTTTGCAAAGGAAAGCGAGAATTCATCGAGGCGACCCGGCAGCAGACCTGCCAGGCCTAGTCGCCTCGCTCGACAAGGTCACGGCCGGATCAGCCGTTGGCGTTGTCGTCGTAGCCACCCAGTTGCAGGAATTGCAGCTTGTGCAGCGCGCCCTGGCTATCCTGGTACACCATGGTCACCGGTACCACACCTCGCTTGGTGCTCACGTCGGTCCTGGAGATGATTTTCTGTACATCCAGCTTCATGCCGTAATGGTAGGTTTCCACCGGCAGGTTACTGGTGACGGCACGGTCGGCGCCGTCCTGGGCGAAGGCACCGGTGGCGAACACAGCAGTCAGGGCGGCGATGGCGAATGCAGCTTTCATGATGGATTCCTCGTTTGCAGCGGGTTGGGTTTCTGGTTGAGTTCAGTAAACCGCTAACCGCGCTGTCCGAGAAATTGAACGCTTTGTTGTCCGGAATCGATGCTTTTGATAGTTCACCCGGAGCGTCCCGGCTCCGGGCCTTTAACCCGTTTCCGGTCAGATGTGCAGCGCCTGGCCCAGCGCCCGCAAGGCCGCTTCCTGTACCGCTTCACCAAGCGTCGGATGCGCGTGGATGGTCCCGGCAATGTCCTCGAGGCGGGCACCCATCTCCAATGACTGGGTGAAGGCCGCGGCCAGTTCCGAGACGCCTGGGCCCACCGCTTGCCAGCCGAGGATTAGATGGTCGCCTGGCCGTGCGACCACCCGTACGAAGCCGGAGGTATCCCCCAGGGTCATGGCCCGCCCATTGGCCGCGAAGGGGAAGCTGGCCACCTTGGCGTCGGCGCCGGCCTGGTCCGGTGTAAGCCCGGCAACGACAATTTCCGGGTCGGTATAGCACACGGCGGGGATAGCCGCGGGGGCGAAGCTTCGGCGCTTGCCAGCGATCAGCTCAGCCACCATTTCCCCCTGAGCCATGGCTCGGTGGGCGAGCATTGGCTCTCCCGTGAGGTCGCCGATAGCCCACACTCCGGTCATGCTGGTGCGACACCCCCCATCGACCTTTACGGCCTTGCCCGCGCTGTCAAGGTCCAGGCGTTCCAGACCATAGCCCCCGGTATGGGGCGTGCGCCCCACGGCCACCAAAACGCGATCAACCTCCAGACTCGCGGTATCGCCGCTGCCGGAGCGTAGCCGCAAGCGCTGCCCGGCTGCGTCGTAACCTTCGACGCGGTTTTCGGTCAGCACCTTTATGCCAAGATTCCGCAGGCGCGTGACCACAGGGGCCGTCAGCTCGGAGTCATAGGCCGGCAGCAGGCGAGGCTGGGCTTCGACGATGGTCACCTGAGCGCCCAACTTGCGATAGGCGGTGCCCAGCTCGAGGCCGATATAACCCCCGCCGATCACCGCCAAGTGCCGCGGCAGCGTTTCAGGGGACAAGGCCTGGGTGGAATCCACGATCGGCCCGCCAATGGCCAGACCCGGCAGGCTCATCCCTCGCGAGCCGGTAGCCAGCACCAGATGCTGGCAATGAATGCGGGTATCGCCCACCTGTACCGTCTTGCCATCCACGATCTGGCCATGTCCATGAATGACCTGCACGCGGTGCTTTTTCAGCAGCGCGCCCACGCCGGACGTCAGCCGATCCACGGTCCGGTCTTTCCAGGCGATTGCCTGGCCAAGGTCCAGTCGCGGCTGACCGCCGCTGATCCCGAATTCGTTGGGCTCGCTCAGCTGATGGAAGCGCTCCGCCACATGGATCAGGGCTTTTGACGGGATGCAGCCCACGTTCAGGCACGTGCCTCCCAGGGTCTGGGCCTCTACCAGCACGGTAGGGATGCCAAGCTGGCCTGCCCGGATGGCGGTGACGTAGCCCCCTGGGCCACCACCGAGGACAAGAAGTTGCGTTTCAAGACTCTGCATGTTCCGACCTTAATCGATGAAGAGGGTAGCAGGCTGCTCCAGCAACTGACGCACGGCCTGGATGAAGCGGGCCGCGTCCATGCCGTCGACCACCCGGTGGTCGAAGGAGCTGGAAAGGTTCATCATCCTGCGGATGCTGATCTGGCCGTCGACTACCATCGGGCGTTCGACCATGCGATTGACCCCGACGATGGCTACCTCGGGCAGGTTCAGCACAGGGGTAGAAACGATCCCGCCAAGCGCGCCCAGGCTGGTCAAGGTAATGGTCGAGCCTGAAAGCAGCGCCCGTTCGGCCTTGCCTTGCCGCGCCGCCTCGGCGATACGAGCGATCTCTCGCGCGTTGCTCCAGAGATCCCCGGCCTGTGCGTCACGCAGTACGGGCACCAGCAGCCCCTGGCTGCCCTGGGTGGCGATGCCCATATGCACCGCGCTGTGCCGCTCGATGATCTGGCGCTCATCATCGTAACGCGCGTTGAGTTGCGGGAAGTCTCGCAGGGCCACTACCAGCGCCCTGACCAGCAGCGGCAAGAGCGTAAGCCGGCCGCGATGCTCGCCCCACTGGCTGTTGAGCTGCTGACGCAGCGCTTCCAGGGCGGTGACATCTATTTCTTCCACATAGCTGAAATGCGCGGCACGGCGGGTGGCTTCCTGCATGCGCTCGGCAATCTTGCGACGCAGGCCGATGACTGGCACTTCTTCGATGGCCAGGGGGCAAGCATGGCGCCCGTCAGGTCCAGCAGCGGTCGGGGAAAGGGCGCCGCGGGCCAGGGCATGATCCAGATCCTCTTGGAGAATCCGGCCAGCCGGCCCGCTCCCGGCGATGGCAGCGAGGTCCAGTCCGTTGTCCCAGGCACGCTTGCGCACGGCGGGCGAGGCCAGCGGGCGTCCTGACTCGTCAACTGACGCCGGGGCACAGACGGAGGTGGACGCCACAGGCGCCAGCCTCGGCTCCGTGATGGCGGCGGCCGGCGACACGGTGATCTGTTCCTGTGCCGGTGGCCGCGCGTCTGCTTCCATGCTGGCGGACGAGACGACCGGTTTCTCATTGCCCTGGCCCTGGACTTCCAGGCGAATGAGCTCGCTGCCCACCGCTACGGTCTGCCCTGGCGAGGCGCCCAGGGCCAACACCCGACCCTGTACCGGACTGGGAATGTCCACTGTTGCCTTGTCAGTCATGACATCAGCCAGTACCTGATCTTCGCTGACGGTGTCGCCCACCTTGACGAACCATTCCACCAGCTCCACCTGAGCGATGCCTTCGCCGATATCGGGCATCCTGATCACATGCTCGCCCATCAGCGCACCTCCAAGACACGGCGCAAGGCAGCGCCGACCCGGGCGGGGCCGGGGAAATAGGCCCATTCCTGGGCATGGGGGTAAGGGGTATCCCACCCGGCTACCCGCTCGATAGGGGCTTCTAGCCAATAGAAGCAATGCTCCTGTACCAGGGCGAGCAATTCGGCGCCCAGGCCGCAGGTCTGGGTGGCCTCGTGCACGATTACGCAACGCCGCGTTTTCTTCACCGATGTCACCAGAGTGTCCAGGTCCAGTGGCCAGAGGCTGCGCAAATCGATCACTTCGGCATTCACGCCTGTTTCCGCGGCCGCGGCCAAGGCCACGTGGACAGTGGTGCCGTACGTGATCACGGTGACATCGCTGCCTACGCGCACCACGGCAGCGCTGTCCAGCGGTACCCGGTAATAGCCTTCCGGCACCTGGCTGTCGGGGTGGCCCGCCCAAGGCGTTACGGGGCGATCGTGATGCCCGTCGAAGGGGCCGTTGTACAAGCGCTTGGGCTCCAGGAAGATCACCGGGTCATCACATTCGATGGCAGCGATCAGCAGGCCCTTGGCGTCGTAGGGGTTCGATGGCATCACCGTGCGCAAGCCGCAAACCTGGGTGAAGATCGCCTCCGGGCTTTGGCTGTGAGTTTGCCCGCCGTAGATTCCGCCGCCGCAGGGCATGCGTACCGTGATCGGCGCGGTAAAGTCGCCGGCGGAGCGGAAGCGTAGCCGCGCCGCTTCGGAAGTGAGCTGGTCGTACGCCGGGTATACGTAGTCAGCGAACTGGATTTCGGCAACCGGCCGCAAGCCATAGGCGCCCATGCCCACGGCCACCCCAACGATGCCGCTCTCGGAGATCGGCGTATCGAAAACCCGGGTCTTGCCGAACTTGGCCTGGAGGCCCTCCGTACAGCGAAACACGCCGCCGAAATAGCCCACGTCCTCGCCGAAAGTGACTACGTTGGGGTCTCGCTCCAGCATCACGTCCAGGGCTGAGCGAATGGCTTGCACCATGGTCATGTCCCGTGTCGCTTCGACAGCCTGCGAAGGCTGGATCTGGTGTGCGGTAGTCATGGTCAGATCCCCATCTGCTGGCGTTGACGCCGCAGGTGCGCGGGCATCTCGTGATAGACGTCTTCGAAGATGGTCGCCGCGCTGGCATAGGCGCTGCCACCCAGGGTCCCGTGGCTTTCGGCCTGCTTGGTCGCCTCCAGTACTTGCTGCTCGAGCTCGGCCACCAGCGCCTCGTGTTGTGCCTCGGACCAGTGCCCTTCGGCAATCAGATGCTGCTTGAGCCGAGCGATCGGATCCCCCAGGGGGAAATTGGCCCAATCATCGGCGGGGCGGTATTTGGAAGGGTCGTCGGAGGTGGAATGGGGGCCGGCCCGGTAAGTCACCCACTCGATCAAGGTGGGCCCCAGGTTGGCCCGGGCCCGCTCGGCGGCCCAGCGCGAGACGGCATAGACTGCCAGGAAATCGTTGCCGTCCACCCGCAGCGAGGCAATGCCGCTGCCTACGCCTCGCCCCGCGAAGGTAGTGGCCTCGCCCCCGGCGATATGCTGGAAGCTGGAGATCGCCCACTGGTTGTTCACCACGTTCAGGATGACGGGCGCGCGGTATACATGAGCGAACGTGAGGGCCGTGTGGAAATCGGCTTCGGCTGTGGAGCCGTCACCTATCCAGGCCGAGGCGATGCGGGTATCGCCCCGGATGGCCGAGGCCATGGCCCAGCCCACGCCCTGTACGAACTGAGTCGCCAGGTTGCCGGAAATACTGAAGAAGCCAGCAGCCTTGTTGGAGTACATCACCGGCAACTGCCGGCCCTTGAGCGGGTCGCACTCGTTGGAGAACAGCTGGCAGATCATCTCGAACAGCGGCACCTGGCGGGCCAGGAGGATGCTCTGCTGGCGGTAGGTCGGGAAACACATGTCATCGCCGCGCAGAGCCAGGGCATGGGCCGTGCCTATGGCTTCCTCTCCCAGGCTCTGTACGTAGAAGGACATCTTCTTCTGGCGTTGGGCCTTGACCATGCGGCTGTCGAACACCCGAGTCTTGACCATGGTGCGCAGACCACGATGGAGAAGCTCGAGCGGTATGGCCTCGGCCCAAGGGCCAACGGCCTGGCCTTGCTCATCCAGCACGCGCACCAGACCCACGGCCAGGTCGGCGGTGTCTCGAGGGTCGATGTCCAGGGGCGGCTTGCGAGCCGCGCCAGCGGGGAGCAGCTGCAGATAGCTGAAATCGGTCTTGCAGCCCGGGCGGCCCGTGGGTTCCGGCACATGCAGGCGAAGCGGTTCTTGGGCGTTCACGTGTCACAACCCTCGATCTTGTGTTTATTGGGGAGTTGTCGATACTGATTCTAGGCCTGTCCCGCTGGAGAGTTTTTCTCTTTTGCTAGAGCGCGGCCCGCCTTCGGCGGAGAAAAATTCTTTCTCGGGCCGCGAGCGAAGAATAAACAGGTTGCCAGCCCGGCTCCGGTTGCAGCGAGCCTTGAATCGAGGGTGCATAGAAACTTTTGCCGCCGCGCTGCTACTAAGGCACAGATGTCATGCCGGGCTGTATCGACAGCGCCCGGCCTGGCTCGGCCAAATCGCCGCAGACGAGTCAATGAATGGATCGCTACGCCCCTCGCGACTGGCAGCCCCACGAGCGGCCGAACCTCCCCGGATCGCCCTCCACGCCCCTGCATCCCACTCACCGGCGTGTGGCCTATGCCCTCACCGGGTTACTGGTGGGCATCACCGGCGGGCTGGGCAATGCGTTGGTCACTGCCAATCTGGTGTATCTGCAGGGCGCGCTGGGTGTGACCAGCGCCGAAATCGCCTGGCTGCCGGCGGCCTATGTGATGACCAACGTCACCATGAACCTGCTGCTGGTCAAGTTTCGCCAGCAGTTCGGCCTGCGTGCCTTCACAGAGGTATTCCTGGCCCTCTATGTGCTGGTGACCCTGGCCCACCTGTTCGTCAACGACCTCGGTTCGGCCATCGCGGTGCGCGCTGCCCACGGCATGGTGGGCGCCGCGCTCAGCTCTCTCGGGCTGTACTACATGATCCAGGCGCTGCCGGCCAAGTGGCGGCTCAAGGCATTGGTATTGGGGCTGGGTACGGCACAGCTGGCCTTGCCCTTGGCGCGCCTGGTGTCCGAAGACCTCCTGCAGATCGCGGAATGGCGCGGGCTGTACCTGTTCGAGCTCGGCCTGGCGATCACCGCGCTGGGTTGCGTGCTCTGGCTGAAGCTTCCACCTGGAGATCGCTTTCGCACCTTCGAGCCGATGGATTTCCTGACCTTTGCCATTCTCGCTCCAGGCGTCGGCCTACTGGTGGCGGTGCTGTCCCTGGGACGCATCGACTGGTGGCTGGAAGCGCCCTCGATCGGCATCGCCCTGGCCGCTGCCATCGTATTGATCTCGCTCGGGCTGTGTATCGAGCACAACAGACGCAACCCCTTGCTGATGACGCGCTGGCTGGGCAGCGGACCGATCCTGCGCCTGGGCCTGGCGGTGGTGTTGATTCGCATGGTGACGTCCGAACAGTCCACCGGCGCGGTCGGCTTCATGCAGTACCTGAACATGGGCAGCGAGCAACTGTTCAGCCTGTATGTGGTGATGCTCATCGGCAGCGCGGCGGGGCTGTTGGTCAGCGCCTTGACGATCGACCCTGAACATCTGTTCCGTCCATTGTTGCTCTCGGTAGCGCTGATGGCCGCGGGCGCCTTGATGGACAGTTTCTCCAGCAATCTGACCCGGCCACCGCAGCTTTACCTGAGCCAGTTCCTGCTCGCGTTCGGTAGTACGTTCTTCCTGGGCCCCACCATGGTGCTCGGCACCCGCAACGTCATTGCCAACCCGCGCAACCTGGTGAGTTTCTCCGTCATGTTCGGTATTGCCCAGAACCTGGGCGGGTTGCTGGGCTCGGCCCTGCTGGGTACCTGGCAGGTCATCCGGGAGAAATTCCACTCCAGCCATATCGTCGAACAACTGGTGGGCGCCGACCCTCGGGTGGCCGCGCGGCTGAGCAACGGCGCGGCCAACTACAGCAGCCTGCTTCCCGACACCCAGGCGCGCACGCTACAGGGGCTGCGGGCGCTGGCCACCGCCGCGACCCGGGAAGCCAACGTCATGGCCTACAACGATGTATTCATGCTGATTGCCATTATCGCCATCCTGACCTTCATCTGGATGGCGGTGCGGGTACTCTGGCTGGCCAGTAATGCCCGCGCCCAGGCGGCTCTAGATTCCACTTCCGGCAAACCCTGATGACTGAACCGACCCAGACCACCACCACAGCGATCGCGGCCACACCTGAGGGGCAGTCTCCGCCGGCCGACCCCATCGTCCAGGGCCGTAGCGGTCGTGCCAAGTTCTTTTCTGCGTTGACCTTCGGCGGGCTGGCGGTGCTGGGAGTGCTCATCGTCCTCTACGCTTGGCAACTGCCACCTTTCGCCAGCGCCGTTGAAAGTACCGAGAACGCTCTGGTGCGCGGCCAGGTCACGGTCATCAGCCCTCAGCTGAGCGGCTATGTATTCGAAGTGCCTGTGCAAGATTTCCAGTATGTGAAGGCGGGAGAGCTGCTGGTGCGGCTCGATGATCGAATCTACACCCAGCGCCTGGCCCAGGCCCAGGCGAACCTGGCGTCCCAGCGGGCGAACCTGGCCAACAATCGACAGCAGAAACGCAGCGCCCAGGCCAGCCTGGAACAACGCCGCGCCGCTATCGGCAGCGCCGAGGCCCAAGCGCGCAAGGCTGAGGCAGACCTGGCGCGCAGCCAGGCATTGATCACTGACGGCTCGATTTCCCGTAGCGAACTGGATATGAGCCGGGCGGCGGCGGCCGAGGCGAAGGCCAGCCTGGCCCAGGCCAGGGCCGCGGTGCGAATCGCCGAGGAAGACGTGCGTACCGTCGATGTCAACCGGGCCGCGCTCGAAGCGGCGGTCGATAACGCCGCCGCGTCAGTGGAACTGGCCCGCATCGACCTGGCCAATACACGGGTGGTCGCGCCCAGGGACGGACAGTTGGGGCAGATCGGCGTGCGCCTTGGCGCCTGGGTCAACTCCGGGGCCCAACTGATGGCCCTGGTTCCGGAAACGGTATGGGTGATTGCCAATTTCAAGGAAACCCAGATGGCCCACATGCGTATTGGCCAGTCGGCGACCTTTACCGTGGACGCGCTCAACCATGCCAGGTTGCGAGGCCACGTCCTGGAAATCGCCCCAGCCACCGGTTCGGAGTTCAGCTTGTTGCAGGCCGACAACGCGACCGGCAACTTCGTCAAGATCGCCCAGCGCATTCCGGTGAAGATCGTCCTGGACGCTGACCAGCCTGACCTGCCCAGGCTGCGCCCGGGCATGTCGGTAGTCGTCAGCGTGGACACCTCCGCGCAGGCGCCGGCCTCAGCGGCACTCGCTCCATAGGTCGAGCAGAGCCTGGCCCAGTACCCGCTGATCGAAGGGCTTGTCGATGCGCGTCAGCGCCGGGCCGCGCGCTTCTGGTTGATGACCGAAGCCACTGACCAGCACAAAACCCAGGGCCGGCTGCTGTTCCCGGGCGCGGCCGATCAATTCAATACCCGACAAGCCGGGCAGTTCGTTATCGGTCACCAGTGCATCGATACGTCCAGGATGCTGGGCCAGGCAGTTCAAGGCCTGTTCCGCGCTGGTGGCCTGGAGCACTGCATAGCCAAGATCTTCGAGCATGGCCCGGGTGCTGAGCAGGATCAGGGGGTCATCATCCACCACCAGCAGGGTGCGCGACCGTCCCGGCGGGGCATGCAGGTCCGCGCCCGTCAACGCCTGCGACGGCGAGCCGCTGGCGGTACCCTGGGCCACGGGCAACCACAGCTCTGCCGTGGTGCCGCCGGGCCGGCTGCTACGCAGGTGGAACTTGCCGCCGGTCTGCTCCGCCAGGCCATGGACCATGGACAGGCCCAGGCCGGTTCCCTTGCCTATGCCCTTGGTCGTGAAGAAAGGCTCGGCGGCCCGCGCCAGGGTCGCCGCATCCATCCCTTCGCCGGAGTCCTTCAGCGAGAGGCAAATGTAGGCGCCGGCTGGAAGGTTCAGCGCATTGGCGTTCAACTCATGCTCCCGCGCCTCTATGGTCAAGGTGCCGCCCTCGGGCATGGCGTCCCGTGCATTCACGGCCAGGTTGAGCACGGCCAGCTCCAGCTGGTTGGTATCGGCCATTACCGGAGGAAGGCGCAAGGGGAAGCGGGTTTCGATGTGGACCTTGGCCCCGAGCGAGCTCTGCAACAGCTCCGACATCCCGCGGATCACCCCACTCAGGTCCACCCGCTCGAGCGTGAGCTTTTGACGCCGGGCGAAGGCCAGCATGCGGCGGGTCAGGGACGCGCCGCGCTGGGCGCCCTGGAGGGCATTGTCGAGCAAGGGCGTGATGCGGGGGTCGCCGGGCAGGCGCTTGCGCAGGATCTCCAGACTTCCGAGCACCACCATGAGCAGGTTGTTGAAGTCATGGGCGATGCCTCCGGTCAGCTGGCCGAGCGACTCCATCTTCTGGGATTGAAACAGGGCTTCCCGCGCCTGTTCCAAGGCAAGCTCCTTTTCCCGCGCCTCGGTGATGTCCCGGGTCACCTTGGCGAATCCCAGCAACTGGCCCTGATCGTCGCGGATGGGGTCAATCACTACGTTGGCCCAGAAGGTCGTGCCGTCCCGACGTACCCGCCAGCCCTGGTTTTCGAAGCGGCCCTCACTCATGGCCGTGCGCAGGCCACGTTCCGGATCGCCGCGCTCGCGCTCCGGCGCGGGGTAGAACATCGAGAAGTGCTGCCCGATCACCTCGGCGGGGGTATAGCCCTTGATGCGCTGGGCACCCTGGTTCCAATTGGTGATGATGCCGTTGGGGTCGAGCATGTAGATGGCGTAATCCACCACACCCTGGACAAGCAGGCGAAACTGCTGCTCGGTACGGCGCAGTTCCTGCTCGGCCAAGCGTCGCTCGGTCAGGTCCCGGGTGACCTTGGCATAGCCGAGCACAGCGCCTTCACCCGAAAGGATGGGGTCGATGACCACATGGCACCAGAAGCGCGAGCCATCCTTGCGCACGCGCCAGCCTTCGTTTTCAAAGCGGCCTTCCTGGGCGGCGATGTTCAGGGCTCGCTGGGGCAGGCCGGCGGCGCGGTCTTCCTCAGTGTAGAAACGGGAGAAATGCTGGCCAAGGATCTCCGCTTCCTCATAGCCCTTGAAGCGCTTGGCGCCGGTGTTCCAACTGGTCACCTCGCCGCCGGGACCGAGCATGTAGATAGCGTAATCGGTGACAGCGTCGAGCAACAGGCGGTAGCGGCTGCCTTCGTCACTCAGCTCGTTCAGGGCAGGTCCGGGCATGGAAGCGTTCATGGCGTAGGGCATGGCTGTAATGACGGGCGACCCGCAATTCTAGCGGGCGGGGAAGCGGGGCGATATACCCAGGCTACGAACGGCCCACCGACACGGATAAAGGAAACTTTCCTGGTTGTCAGGCTTCCATAACCTGAGGGGCCTGGATAAGGCTCGGGCCCCCGAAGCGCGGGCCGTGGGCCCGCTTGAAAAAGAGGTGAGCGATGCGAAACAAAACATCCGCGGCAGCCCTGGCTGCCCTGTTGTGCTTGACCCCCTTGCTGGCCCAGGCCACCGATGAAAAGAAAAGCGACTGCAAGCCAGACGCAGTCTGGACGGACTTCCTCGGCCACGGCCGCTGCTACACCCATGGCGACAAGGCGCCAGACCCCTATACCCGTGATGACACCGCGATTCGCGACTGGAAAGCCAAAGGCCTGCCCGCGCCCGAGGACAATGCCCAGTGGGTCGAGATCAGCGGAAAGTATGTGATGGTCAACCGCGAAAACGCGGTGATCAAGGAAATTCGCGATCAGAAATGATCCCGGCATGACAGAGCCCGGCAACTAGGCGGCCTCGAATCCTATGTGCCAGGGCACGGGTTCTGTCGACCGGTACTGCGTGCCCCATCCTCCTTGGGGCCGTTCGTTGAGGACTTGCCATGTTGTCGCGCCTCTCGCTCACCCAGAAGCTCAGCGCCGCGTTCGGCGCGATCATCCTGATTATCCTCGGTCTGGTGCTGGTGGCTCGCCACGGCTTCTCCGAGGCTGACAAAAGCGTGAATTGGACCATCCATACCTACCAGGTGATGGACGCGTCCAGCGACGCCCTGATAGCCCTCACCAATATGGAAACGGGCATGCGCGGCTTCGCCCTGAGCGGCCAGGACGACTTCCTGGGCCCGTATAACGAAGGGCGAGAGCGCTTTGAGCGGGCCTGGGCCAGAATGAAACAGCTGACCTCGGACAATCCGGTCCAGCAGAAGCGCCTCGAAGACCTGCGCGCCACCCAGCAGAGCTGGCTCAGCCAGGATCTGGAAGGAACACTTGCACTGCGCCGCGCGGTGAACGCAGGCACACAACCGGCCGCTGCCCTGACCGATCGCATCACCGCCAGACAGGACAAGACTCGCATGGACAGCATGCGCAAGTTGTTGGCCGATATACGCGGGGATGAAGAAAAGCTGTTGGGAACCCGCAGTGACGCGCTCAAGGCCGCTGAATCCTTTGCCTTGAGCAGCCTGGTGATTGGTGGGATTGCCGCAGCCCTTCTGGCCTTAGCCGTCGCCATCGGTTTGTCGGCTTCAATACGGCGGCGTATCCAGGGGGCTATCGATGTTGCCCGAGGCATAGCCGGAGGACGTTTGGACCTGCCGATCACGGATCGTTCCGGCGACGAGATCGGCCAGCTGAACACTGCTTTCGCCGCCATGCAGGAAAAGTTACGGGACATGATCCAGGAAATTCTGGCCAGCAGCGAAGGGCTGGTGGCCGCGGCCCGCGATATCGCAGCAACTTCCAACGACCTTTCCAACGCCGCACAGGAACAGTCCAACTCGGCTTCCAGCATGGCGGCGACCGTGGAGGAACTGACTGTCAGCATTAGCCATGTGGCGAGCAGTGCCAGCGAGGCGCGGGAGATCTCTTCTGACTCAGGCCGACAGTCACAGGAAGGCGGCGCGGTGATTCAGCAGACCCTGGAGAGCATGGGGCAGATCGCCGGGACCGTGCAGACTTCCTCAGACCAGGTTGCTGAACTGGGCCGGCAGATTGAGCAGATTACTTCCATCGTCAATGTCATCACGGCGATTTCCGAGCAAACCAACCTGCTGGCCCTCAATGCGGCCATCGAAGCGGCGCGCGCGGGAGAGCAGGGCCGGGGCTTCGCGGTAGTGGCCGATGAAGTACGTTTGCTGGCCCAGCGCACCGGCAAATCGACCCAGGAAATCGGCGACATGATCCAGAAGATTCAGAGTAGCGCTCACGAGGCAGTGAGCAAGATGCAGGTCGGGGTGGAACAGGTAAACGGCGGCCTGCGCCTGGCCCAGACGGCCAACCAGGCCATCGAGCATATCCGCGGTGGCTCGGGCCGGATCATCTCGGCGGTGGATCAGATTTCGATGGCGCTGCAGGAGCAATCGGTGGCCAGCCAGGACGTCGCCCGCAATGTCGAGCGCATCGCCCAGATGGCTCAAGCCGCCAACCAGGGTATTGCCGGAGCGTCCCAAAGCGCCGGCCGGATCGAGCAGCTGGCACGGACGCTGGAGGCCAAGGTGCGAGAGTTCAAGCTGTAAGGCTGCAAGCCATGAGCGAAACAGGCCGATGCAATGATCACTGGCGTTGATGGTTACTATGCCTGAGTTGATTTTCCCCTGAGCCGGACAGGTGGCTACTGTAGCGACACAGTTAACCACCTCTCAGGAGACTCACCATGAAACGCCTCATCGCGCTTGCCCTCAGTGTATCCGCCATCGCCTCCAGCAGCGCCTTCGCGCTGCCCAAGGCTCAGGCCATAGCGGTAGCCCCGCGTCAGGCCGCTGCTGCCGCCCAGCCGGCCCAGGCCGCAACGCAGCGTCAGCCAGCCGCCGTGCTCGTGGCTGAGAACCGCAAGGAGTTCGGTTCCCAGTACCAGCGGTATTGAGCGCATCCGTAACAGGCAATCTTCGACCAGGCCCGCTGATGGGCCTGGCTTGCCCCGCCAACGAAACTTCCCGCCCAGCCAGCCATTCCTATGCAGTACAGCTACTGCCTGGAGATCGATATGGCTGAGAAAACCTGCAACTGTTCCGGCTGCGACTGCGGTCCCGGCTCCACCGAGGGCGTGGAGGTGCAGGGCAAGTGGTTCTGCTGCGTTGCCTGCTCCCTCGATCATCTCGATGGTCAGCCCTGTACGATGCGCGGCTGCGGCTGCGGCAGCACGGCCGTGAAAACCCGTGACCATGGCCAAGGCCACGACAAGGTGGATAACGCCGTGGAGGAAACTTTCCCCGCCAGCGATCCCATTTCCCCATAACCTTGGGCGACCAATGCCCTGACGCAATAGAATGACGACCCGCTCAACCGAGGAACCGGGGTTGTCTCATCGTCACGGCTTTATTCTCACCCGTCATTGGGTCGATACCGAACGGGGCATCGCGCTGGCCGTATGGCTGGCCACGGATGAAGGCCCCTTGCGCCTGCGCCTCCCGGTGCAGGAAGCCGTCGCCTTCCTGCCCCAGGCGCAGCGCGCGCGGGCCGAGCGCTTGCTGGATGGGGAGCCTGGAGCGCGACTGCGTGACCTGGACCTCAAGGATTTCCGGCAGCGACCGGTTGCCGCGCTTTACTGTAGTCAGTACCGCCAGCTCCTCGACCTCGCGCAACGGCTGCGCCAGGGCGGGGTGGATGTCTACGAGGCCGACGTGCGGCCCCCGGACCGCTACCTCATGGAGCGCTTCATTACCGCGCCGGTCGCCTTTACGGCGCAGCCAAGCGCGCAAGCGGGCTGGGAAGGGGATATCCGGCCCGCCCCTGGCTACCGTCCCAAGTTGCGCCTGGTGTCCTTGGATATTGAAACCGATCGTCACGGCAATCTGTTCTGTATCGGGCTCGAGGGCTGCGCAAGCCGCACCGTGTTGATGCTTGGTGAACCACCAGCGGTGCCCCTGGCCCTGGACTATAGCCTGCGTTACCTGCCGGATCGGCCGGCCCTGCTTGAAGCCCTCAATGCCTGGTTCGCCGAGCACGATCCGGACGCCATCATCGGCTGGAACCTGGTGCAGTTCGATCTAAGGGTGCTCCATGAGCACAGCCAGCGTTGCCAGGTGCCCTTGCGGCTGGGCCGGGGCGGCGAGCCCATGGGCTGGCGTGAGCACTCCGAGCATGCCCATTGCTTCGCGTCAGTGCCGGGACGGCTGGTCATCGATGGCATCGAGGCGCTGCGCTCGGCGTTCTGGCGTTTTAAGTCGTTCAGCCTGGAGCACGTGGCACGAACGCTGTTGGGCGAGGGAAAAGCCATCGACAATGTGTACCAGCGCCTGACCGCCATCGAGCGCATGTTTCGGGAGGACAAGCCTGCCCTAGCGCACTACAACCTGCGCGACTGTGAATTGGTCACCCGCATCTTCGAGCACACCCGGATCATGGACTTTCTGCTCGAGCGAGCCACGGTCACCGGTTTGCCCGCCGACCGCAACGGTGGATCGGTTGCCGCGTTCGACCATCTTTACTTGCCGGTGATGCACCGCCTGGGCCTGGTAGCGCCCAACCGTGGCGAGCGCATGCCCCAGGCCAGTCCCGGGGGGTTCGTGATGGACTCGCGGCCTGGGCTATACGACTCGGTATTGGTGCTGGACTACAAAAGCCTTTACCCCTCCATCATTCGCACGTTCCTGATCGACCCGGTTGGCCTGGTCGAAGGCCTGGCCGAGCCCGGCCAGGCGCTTGACGGCTATTGTGGCGCGCGGTTCTCGCGCATCCGGCACGGCCTGCCGGGCATCGTAGAGCGTGTCTGGAAAGCCCGTGAGCAGGCCAAGCAAGACGGTAATGCCCCTTTGGTCCAGGCCCTGAAGATCATCATGAACGCCTTCTACGGCGTACTGGGTTCGCCGAGCTGCCGTTTCTACGACCACCGCCTGGCCTCGTCCATCACTCTCAGGGGCCAGCAGATCATGCAGCAGACGCGCGCGCTGATCGAAGCCGAGGGGTATTCGGTGATCTATGGCGACACTGACTCGACCTTCGTCTGGCTCGACCGCGCGTGCGATCATGATGAAGCGACCGCCATAGGCCGGCACCTGGTGGTGACAGTCAACCAATGGTGGCGCGAGCAATTGAGCCGGACCCTGGGGCTTGAAAGTGCCTTGGAGCTGCAGTTCGAAAGTCATTTCAAGCGCTTCCTCATGCCGACCATCCGGGGCGCCGAGGAGGGCAGCAAGAAGCGCTATGCCGGACTGGTCGAAAACCCGGACGGTGGCTATCGGCTGGTGTTCAAGGGGCTGGAAAGCGTACGCACCGATTGGTCGCCGCTGGCTCGGGAATTCCAGCAGGCGCTCTATGAGCGCATCTTCACGGGTCAGCCATGGGAGAGCTGGCTGCGCGAATATGTACGGCAAACCCGCGACGGCGAGTTGGACCACTTGCTGGTGTACCGCAAGCGGCTGGGCCGTTCGCTGGCCGAGTACGAGCGGAACGTGCCGCCCCAGGTGCGGGCCGCTCGCCTGGCCGATGAGTACAACCAGGCCCATGGCCGGCCCGCCCAATACCAGCGCGGCGGCTGGATCAGTTATGTCATGACCCTGAACGGCCCGGAGCCACTGGAAGCGCGCAAGGCCGCTCCGGATTACGACCATTACATCAGTCGCCAGCTGCGACCGGTGGCCGATGCCATACTGCCCTTTGTCAATGCGGATTTCGAGCACGTGATCGGCGGGCAGATGGGGCTTTTCTAGCGGTAGCCCGTAGCGTAGCGCAGGAGGGGGCCGTGGCTGTGGGAGGTAGCGAAGCTGCCGACTGCAACTCGATGCCCATTCGCGGTCTTTGCCTGCGGCTGCGCCCGCTACCTACAGCGCCATGCACCTCATGCAGGGGTCAGGCGAACCCGCGAACGGCGTCCTGCCGGGCTCTCCGGTGAACCTTACTCACCCACCACCGGCTCGGGCTGGATGATTTCTACCCAGTAGCCGTCCGGGTCCTTGATGAACGCCAGGCTTTTCATGCGTCCATCGGTCAGGCGCTTCTGGAAGTCGACACCCAGTGCTTCGAAGCGCTCGCAGGCCGAATGAATATCCGGCACGGACACGCAAATATGCCCAAACCCACGCGGGTCACTGTTGCCATTGTGGTAAGCGAAATCGGCATCGCTTTCCGTGCCGTGGTTATGGGTAAGTTCCAACACGCCTGGAATGGATTTCATCCAGCGGTGACGCTCGGCATCGTCGTCCGGAATATTGGCCCGATCCACCAGCGCAAGGAAATAAAGACTGAACTGAGCTTCGGGAAAATCACGTTTTTCGATCAGGCTGAAACCCAGCACGCGGGTGTAGAAGTCCAGCGAGCGCGTAATGTCCTTGACCCGTAACATCGTGTGGTTGAAAACGAAGCCCTGGGTAGCGGAATCGGGAGAAGCGGTGACGCCGGCGACGGCGTCCAGTTGGCTGCGGCTCATGGCAAGCACTCCTTGATGGGAAAACGAGAGGAAGATTGGATCGAGGCGCGGTATCCGCGATGTCCCTAGGGACGACTGCCGAAACAGGCAGGAAAGAAGAAGCCCGCCGAAGCGGGCATATGGGGCGCTGTTCCTTCAGCGATCTTGATCCTGCGCGCTCGGACGTGAAAAAAGCGTGAAGCATGCGACCGCTCAGCGGCGTACCCAGCCCTCGACGGCATCCACGCCATACTGGTCCTTCCAGGCGCGCAGGCCGCGGTGGTTACCGCCCTTGGTTTCGATCAACTCCCCGGTATGAGGGTTTTCGTACACCTTCACCACGCGCGGACGGCGGGTTCTGGGCGCTGGCGTTGAAGCGCCGCTCGGAGACCGCGAGGGGTCGAGAAGAGCGATGACATCCCGCAGACTCTTTCCATACTGCTGCATCAAAGCCACAAGCTTTTCCTCGAAGGCCAGTTCGCGCTTCAGCGCCGCGTCGCTTTTCATTCGCTCCAACAAGGCGAGTTGCTCTTGAAGGGCCTTCTCAGCGGCACGGAATTCAGCGAGTCGTGACATGGGACAGCTCCGGCTTTGTGAACGAGTGCGCGGCAGGATAGAACGCCGGTCGCGTCAAGTAAACCTTGAGGCGCACCGGCTTCTTGATTGCCAGAGCAACTAAGCCTGAAGTTCCGAGCGGCGGGGCAGATCCGGCCCGACCCGCGAACAGGTCACGGCGGCTGCCTTGCAGGCGAAGTGAAGCATCGCTTCGAGATCTTGCGGGTTCAATGACCGCAACTGGTCCGGCAGTGCCTTGCTTCGCTCGTGCAGCCATGTCAGGAGCGCGGCCTGGAAGGTATCTCCGGCGCCTACCGTATCGCGCACCTGGACCACCGGGGCCGCTACCCTGACGCAATCCTGGCCGCGGCTGTAGGCCTCGGCGCCTTCCCCGCCCCGGGTCACGAACACCAGTTCACAACCTTGCTCCAGCCAGCCGTTGGCTACCTGTTCGATGGGCACCTCGGGATAAAGCAGCGCCAAGTCTTCATCACTGACCTTCACCAAGTGCGCCATGCTCACCATCTCGGTGACACTGGCGCGCCATTGATGAATATCCGGCGCTGGATTGAGCCTGACATTCGGGTCGTAGCTGATCAGGCGCTGGCCTCGCTCGCGGCGGGCCAGGGACCTCAGCGCGCTGCCCACCGGTTCGACCACCAGTGAAAAGGAGCCGAAATGCAGGGCCGTTACCCTGGCGTCCAGTTCAGGCAGATGCCGCGCCTCCAGGGCTCGGTCAGCGCAGCCGGCGCCCCGGAAGGCATAGCTCGGTATGCCCGCGCCGGACAGGCTGACCATGGCCAGGGTGGTGGGCGCCTCGAAGCGTTGCAGGTAGTCACCCGCCACGCCTTCCCGGGCCAGCAGCGCGACGAGGTTTTCCCCAAGCGCGTCGGTGGACAGGCCGGCCAGCAGACCTACTGGCGCCTGCAGGCGCGCCAGGCCGACCGCGACGTTGAAAGGCGACCCCCCGGCCACGGCCGTGTAGGCCAGCCGCGGCTGAGGTTCACCGAGGCGGGTGTCGCAAAAGAAGTCGTAGAGGGCTTCGCCGCATACCAGAAACATGGGGGCTCCAGATCATAGGTTGGAAAGCAGGGTCCGGTAACGCGCGTAGATCGGCTGGTAGGCCGCCACGTTCTCCGGTTTCGGCAGGCACTGTGTCGTTTCGTCGAGCATCACGCAACGGGCGCAGAGCGCCTCGAGGCCACCCAGGGTGTCATCGCCGCCCTGGTCGCACCAGGCGGCTTGCAATGCAGCGCCCAGCGCGGCGGCTTCCGGCTCGACGGTGCAGATCACTGGGGTGTTCATGACGTCGGCCACCAGTTGCCGCCACACCGGGCTCTTGGCGCCGCCGCCCACCAGCCGTATGGCGCTGCTTTGCATGCCGGCCGCGCGCAGGAGGTCAAGCCCATAACGCAGGCCGAAGGTAGTGCCCTCTACCGCGGCCCGGCATAGATTCGCGGCGTTCATATTGGCCGTCGTCAGCCCGAGGATCGAGCCAGTGGCCTGGGGCAGGGCAGGCACTCGCTCGCCGTTGAGGAAGGGCAGCATCAGCACACCCTCGGCGCCAATGGGCGCGCCTGCCACGGCTTCGTTGAACGCGCCCAGGTCCAGGCGCAGCAAATCGCGCACCTGACTGGTCACGTTGGTCAGGTTCATAGTGCAGATCAACGGCAGCCAGCCCCCGGTTGACGAACAGAAGGTGGCTACCGAGGGCTCGGGACACACGACTGGCGAATCGGTATAGCCGTACACGGTGCCCGAGGAGCCCAGACTCATGGTGAACAGGCCGGGGCTGATATTTCCCGTGCCGATGGCGGCCATCATGTTGTCGCCGCCGCCGCTGGAGACGAGCGCATCCGGGCTGATGCCCAGCTCGGCCGCCGCTTCTGGACGGACCCGGCCTATAGCCTCGTCCGCGCTCACCAGGGTGGGAAGGGCCCGGCGCAGACGCCCACTGGGATCGACGACATCCAGAAGATCCAGGTCCCAGCAGCGGGTTCGAACATTGAAGTAACCGGTGCCGGAAGCATCCCCGTATTCGCTGCAGAAGCGGCCGGTCAACCAGAAGTTCAGGTAGTCATGAGGTAACAGGACATGTGCTACCTGGTCGAAGAGTTCAGGGAACCGCTCCTTGCTCCAGAGCAATTTGGAGAGGGTATATCCCGGCGCCAGGGCCAGGCCCAGGCGTTCGAGCGATCCCTGGGTGCCGCCCAGGTCGGCGAGCAGACGCGCGTTTTCCACAGTGGTTTGCGTATCGCACCAGAGTTTGGCCGGGCGCAACACCCGGCCCGTGGCATCGAGCAATACCAGGCCATGCTGTTGACCAGACACACCGACCCCGACGATGGCCTGCCCGGCGATGCCCGCATCGGCGAGCGCCTGGCGGCTGGCGCTCACCAGCGCCTGTATCCATTCGGCCGGGTCCTGCTCACGGCGGCCATTCGCACCGCTTAGCAAGTGATGTCCCGCAGCCCCGCGGCCCAGCACGCGGCCGCTCTGGCTATCCAGGACCACCGCCTTGGTGCCCTGGGTGCCGCAGTCGATACCTAAGTACATGAGCGCCTCCTCAAAGGCTCACCAAAGCGCGGAGCGCGCTTTCCACGCCATAGGCGCGCAGGTGGTTCAATTGTTCCTCGAACGCGGAAATGAAATCAGGCGAAGCGGGCATCTGCTGGCCGAAAATTTCCACCACGCCCAACAGACGCTGGGTAAGGCCATCATCTTCAGTGACCAGGCCCTGGCAGAAATCGGCGCGGGGATCCGGGATGGAATAAGCGACGCCGTTCTCATCCACGCCGCGCAGATAGAGCGCCCAGGCCGCGACCACCAGCGCAGCGCGGCGCAGGTCACCACCGCTGCGTATAAGCTCGTTGATGGTAGGTACGGTGAACTTGGGGAATTTCGAAGAGCCGTCGGAACATACACGTTCGAGCTGATCGGCGATGGCTCTGTTGGAGAACCGCTGGATCAGCGTGTCCTGGTAGCCGGCCAGGTCGATACCCGGGACAGGCGCAAGCTGGGGCAGTACGTCCAGTTTCATGTAGTCGCGGATGTACTGCACGAACAACGGGTCCTGCATGGTCTCATGGACGAAGCGGTAGCCGCGCAGGAAGCCCAGGTACGTGAGCGCCAGGTGGCTGCCGTTGAGCAGCTTGATCTTCATTTGTTCATAGGGCGTAACGTCGGCGGTGAACTGAACGCCGACGTCTTCCCAGGCCGGGCGTCCGTTGCAGAAATTGTCTTCGAGCACCCATTGCACGAAGGGCTCGCACACTACCGGCCAGGCGTCATCGATGCCGTGTCGCTCCAGCAGCTGTTGCCGGTGCGCGGCGCTGGTCATGGGAGTGATCCGGTCCACCATGGCGTTGGGGAACGCGACCTGTCGCTCGATCCAGTCGGCCAGGCCTGTGCCATAGGTATCGCCGGCCAGGCGCGCGAAGGCCAGCAAGGCCTTGCGCGCCACCTCACCGTTGTGAGGAAGGTTGTCGCAGGACATCACCGTGAACGGTGGGAGACCTGCCGCCCGACGGCGTTGCAGCGCGGCGCAGGCGAAGCCGAATACTGTGCATGGCGCGCCTGGATTGACCAGGTCATGCTCGATAGCGGGCAAGTGCGCCATGAACTCACCGGTGCTGTCATCGATGCAGTAGCCGCCTTCGGTGATGGTCAGGGACAGGATGCGAATGCCCGGGCTGGCCAGGCGGCTGATCAGCGCTTCGGGATCGTCCTCGGCCAGCAGCATGTCGCGCAGTGCGCCGATCACCCGAACCTCGGTATCCTCATGGTCACCCAGCTCGTAGAGAGTGAACAGATGATCCTGGCTGGCCAGATGGTCGCGGGCGCGGCGGTCCTCGGGTCGCAGCCCGGCGCCACAGATGGCCCAGTCCAGAGCCTTGCCCTGGTTCATGAGGGCGTCGGTGTAATAGGCCTGATGGGCGCGATGAAACCCGCCGACCCCAATGTGTACGATGCCTTGGGTCAACAGCTCGGGCGGGTAGGAAGGTCGTTTCACCACGTCTGGCAGATCGTCCAGATGCTCCAGGCTAAGTCTTGGCGGTGCGATGGTCATGAAGGCTCCAGGCATCAGGCGGCGGCGCGCAAGGCGCTGGGTACGGCCAGGCCATTGGCATCGAACAGGTGGCAGCAGGCAGGGTCCAGGTACAGGTCGAGGCGTTGGCCGTACTGGCTGGCCAGGTCCCCCCTGATGCGCAGGGTCAGGGCTTCGCCGGCGTCGGTGCGTACATGGCAATAGGTGTCGCTGCCCAGTCGCTCGCTCACGTCGGCGGTCACGCTCAGCCTGGCCTGCCCAGGCTGGGCCAGCTCCAGATGCTCCGGCCGGATGCCAAGGGTCACGGCACTGCCTTCGCTCAGTTGCGGGCCTACCCTGGGGAGGCTGATGCGGGTGCCCGCGTCGAGCAGCAGTTCGCAACCGTTATCGAAGACCTGGCTTATCTGCCCCTTGAGAAAGCCCATCCTGGGCGTGCCCAGGAACCCGGCCACGAAAAGATTGGCCGGGTAGTGATAGAGCTCGAGGGGAGAACCTACCTGCTCGACCCGTCCGGCATTGAGCACCACTACCTTGTCGGCCAGGGTCATGGCCTCCACCTGGTCGTGGGTGACGTAGATCATGGTGGCCTGCAACTCTTGGTGCAGGCGTGACAATTCCAGGCGCATCTGCACCCGAAGGGCGGCGTCAAGGTTCGACAGGGGCTCGTCGAACAGGAAAATCCTCGGGTTGCGCACAATGGCACGGCCGATGGCTACGCGCTGACGCTGGCCACCGGACAGCTGCTTGGGCTTGCGCTCCAGCAATGGCTGCAGCTCCAGGATGCGGGCAGCCTCGCTCACCTTGCGCTCGATCTCCTGCTTGTCGCGCCCGGCCAGATCAAGTGCGAAGGAGAGGTTCTTGCGTACCGTCATGTGTGGATAGAGCGCGTAGGTCTGGAACACCATGGCCAGGTCACGCTTGGCCGGGGGGACCTCGGTGATGTCCCGGCCGTCGAGCTCGATCTGCCCGCTGCTGACATCCTCTAGCCCGGCGATCAGGCGCAGCAGGGTGGATTTGCCGCAACCGGAAGGGCCGACGAACACCACGAATTCGCGGTCGCGCACTTCCAGGTCGATGCCTTTGATGATTTGCAGGTCTTCGAAGCCTTTCTTCAGGTTTCGGACTTTCAACGTCGCCATGGGTTGGCTCCTTGTTCAAGCCAGACAGGTGGTGGCCGGGCGCGACCGAGGCGCGCCGGCGTTCATTTCACTGCGCCAAAGGACAGGCCGCGCACCAGTTGCTTCTGGCTGATCCAGCCAAAGATCAGGATGGGCGCGCAGGCCAGTGTGGAAACCGCGGACAGCTTGGCCCAGAACAGGCCCTCCGGGCTGGAATAGGAAGCGATCAGCGCGGTAAGCGGCGCCGCCTGGGAACTGGTCAGGTTCAGCGACCAGAATGCCTCGTTCCAGCACAGGATCAGCGACAGCAGGACGGTCGAGGCCGGCCCCCCCTTGCTGATCGGAAGCAGTACCCGCAGCATTTCCTGCAGCAGGGTGGCCCCGTCGAGCCGAGCCGCTTCAAGAATGTCGCGGGGGATGTCCTTGAAATAGGTGTACACCATCCACACAACGATCGGCAGATTGATCAGGGTGTAGATGATGATCAGGCCCAGTCGGGTATCCAGTAGCCCGGCCCCCTTGGCCAGTAGGTAGATGGGCATCAGCACACCCACCGGTGGCAGCATCTTGGTGGAGAGCATCCACAGCAGGGTCTTGCGGGTGCGCTGGGTCTCGTAGAAAGCCATGGAGTAGGCGGCCGGCACAGCGATCAGCAGGCACAACAGGGTCGCCACAAAGGAGATGAGCACCGAGTTCCAGGCGTAGTGGAAGTAATCGCTGCGTTCCTGGATATGCAGGTAGTTCTCCAGGGTAGGGCTGAAGATGAACTGCGGCGGCGTGGCGAAGGCGTCGATCTCGGTCTTGAAGCTGGTCAGTACCATCCAGAAGATGGGGAAGAAAATGACCAGCGCGACCAGCCAGGACAGCGTACCCAGGGCCAGGCTTTGCAGCCGTCTGGATTGTTTGAGCGTCATCATGGGTTTGCCCTCAGCCCTTGTCGGTCAGGTTCCTGCCGATCATGCGTACCAGCACGATGGCAGCGATGTTGGCGATCACCACGGCGATCAGCCCGCCCGCCGAGGCCATGCCGACGTCGAACTGCACCAGGGCCTGGTTGTAGATCAGGTAGGCCAGGTTGGTGGAGGCGAAGCCTGGCCCGCCATTGGTAGTGGTGAAGATTTCGGCGAACACCGACAGCAGGAAGATGGTTTCGATCATCACCACCACCGCCACCGGCCGGGCCAGGTGCGGCAGGGTCAGGTGCCAGAAGATCGCCAGCGGGCCGGCACCGTCCAGCCGCGCCGCTTCCTTTTGCTCCTGGTCCAGGGACTGCATCGCGGTCATGAGGATCAGAATCGCGAAGGGCAGCCATTGCCAGGCCACGATGAGGATGATCGACAGCAAGGGATAGTTGGCCAGCCAATCCACCGGCTCGGCGCCGAAGAATCGCCAGAGCGCTGCCAGCACGCCGGATACCGGATGGAAGATCAGGTTCTTGAACACCAATGCGCCTACGGTCGGCATGATGAAGAAAGGCGAGATCAGCATCACCCGTACTACGCCCCGGCCGAAGAATTCGCTGGCTTCCAGCAGCGCGGCGATGAGCACGCCGCCCATCACGCTGATCAGCAGCACGCTGACCACCAGCACCGCGGTGTTCCACGCTCCGGGCAGAAAGCCGCTATCGGTAAGGAAGAAGCTGAAGTTTTCCAGCCCCACGAAGGCGTTTTCCCCTGGGTAGAGCAGGTTGTAGCGAATCAGGGAAAAATACAGGGTCATCGCCAGGGGCACGATCATCCACAGCAGCAGCAGAATGACCGAGGGGCTGACCAGGAACCAGCCGGGGTTGCGGAACAGGCGCCGGCCGGGCTGGCGAGGGTCGTTCGCGAGCCCGGCCTTGAGGGTCGAAGCAGTCATGATGGTTACCTTGGCAAGAGTGACCAGGGCCCTCCTGGAGCTGGAGGGCGGTCAAGGGCTGGGCTTTATTTCGGATAACCGGCCCGTTTCATCTCCCGCTCGGTGGCGGTCTGCGCCGCGGCCAGGGCCTGGTCCACGCTGGCCTGGCCAGTGAGCGCGCCGGAGAAGACCTTGCCCACCGCTGTGCCCACGGCCTGGAACTCGGGGATGGTCACCAGTTGGATGCCCACATAGGGCTTGTCTGCCGAGGCGGCGGGGTCGGCCACCTTCAGCGATTCCAAGGTCACCAGTGCGAAGGGCGCGGCTTGCAGATAGGCCTCGCTATAGGTGGAGGCCCGGGTGCCCGGCGGCACATTGGCAATGCCATCCTGCTCGGCCACCAGCCTGGCGTAGGCTTCGGAGGTCGCCCAGGTGGTGAAGCTGCGCGCGGCCTCCTGTTTCTTGGATGTCGTCGGAATGGCCAGCGCCCAGGAGTACAGCCAGGAGGTGCCTTTCTCGGTGGTTTCATGGGGGGCGAAGGTAAAGCCGACACTGTCGGCCACCTTGCTCTGTCTGGGGTCTGTGACGAAGGAACCGGCGACGCTGGCGTCCACCCAGATGGCGCACTTGCCGCTGTTGAACAATGCCAGGTTCTCGTTGAACCCGTTGCTCGAAGCCCCCGGCGGACCGAACTGCTTGAGGTTGTTCACATAGAAGTTCAAGGCGTCCTTCCAGGCCTTGCCGTTGAATTGCGGCGCCCATTGGGCGTTGAACCAGGTGCCGCCATAGCCATTGGCCAAGGTGGTGATCAATGCCATGTTCTCGCCCCAGCCCGGTTTGCCTCGCAGGCAGAGCCCGTACTGATCCTTGCTCTTGTCGGTGAGCTTGCTGGCGAATTCACCGATCTGGGTCCAGGTAGGCTTGTCTGGCATGGTCAGCCCGGCTGCCTTGAACAGGTCGGTGCGGTAATAGGTAATGGAGCTTTCGGCGTAGAAGGGCAGGGCATAAAGGGTGCCGCCAACGGAAAGCCCTTCACGGACGGAAGGGAAGACATCGTCGAGCTTGTAGTCCGCCGGCAGGTTCTGCATCGGCGCCAGCCAGTTCTTGGCGCCCCAGAGTGAGGCTTCGTACATGCCAATGGTCAGCACATCGAACTGCCCGCCCTGGGTAGCGATGTCGGTCGTCAGGCGCTGACGCAGGACATTTTCTTCGAGCACCACCCAGTTGAGCTTGATATCCGGGTGCTGTTCTTCGAAGGTCTTGGACAACCGCTGCATGCGGATCATGTCGCTATTGTTGACCGTGGCAATGGTCAGGGTGTCTGCGGCCACGGCTGGCCCGACCAGGGCAAGGCAGCAGGTGGCGAAAATGGCGGGTGCCGACGTGCGCATCGTGCTCTCCTCATGGCCCGGGCGACGCCCGGGCCTGGTTATTGTTCTTTTTGATCCGCAAGGAAGCGGGGCATGTGCCTGGGAGGGATTACACGCTGGGCGAGCACGTGAAACAACGCCGCGGGCGCACCGGCACTGATACTTTTTTGCAGTACGCCATGGGCGTGGCCGGTACGCCCGGCCGGGTTCAGCCCGGCAGGGCCAGGGCAGCCTGCCGTTGCAGCACCCAGGCTTCGAACGCGGGAGCTGGCATGGGCCTGCCAAAGTAGTAGCCCTGGCCGTAGGTGCAGCCGGCATCGCGAAGGAAGCGGGCCTGGTCCGCGGTTTCCACCCCTTCGGCCGTGACACAGAAGCGCACCGCCGCGCCTAGGGCGATAATGGCTTCGGTGATGGCGCCGTAGGTACGGTCATCGGGCAGATCGCGGATGAACGCGCGATCGATCTTCAAGTGGTCCACGGGCAGCCACTTGAGATAGGCCAGCGAGGATTGTCCAGTGCCGAAGTCATCGATGGCGGTGCGTACGCCGATGGCCTGCAGGTGCGCCAGCACGTCTCGGGCACGCTCCTGGCTTTCCATCAGCAGGCTTTCGGTGACCTCCACCTCCAGGGCAGCCGCGGGCAGCCCGTTGCGCTCCAGGGCGGCGGTTACGCTGGCGACGAAATCGCTGCGGTCGATCTGCGGCGCCGCGACATTGATGGCGATCCGGCCTTCGAACAGGCCCTGCTCGCGCCATACCCGCTGCTGTCGACACACTTCCTCCAGCACCCACTGCCCCATGGGCACGATCAAGCCGCTGCGCTCGGCAACAGGAATGAACAAGTCAGGCAGCATCAGCCCCTGAACCGGGTCACGCCAGCGTAGCAAGGCCTCGGCGCCGGCGATGGCGCCGGTGCGCAGGCAGACCTTGGGCTGGTACCACAGCTCGAACTCGTCGAATTGCAAGGCACGGCGCAGGGCATGTTCGAGCATTACCCGTTCATGGATCACCGAAGTCATGGCTGGCTGATAGAAATGGTAGTCGTTGCGGCCAGCTTCCTTGGCGCTGTACATGGCCGTGTCCGCGTGGCGGATAAGATCGGCCGCGCACTGGCCGTCCAGCGGAAACAGGGCGGCGCCCACGCTGGCGGAAACCAGCGCGGTATGCCCGTCCAGGTCAAAGGGTTGCTGCATGGCCCGGACCAGACCTTCGATCCGAGGCGCGGCCTCGCCGGGATCACCCGCGCCTTCGAGTATGAAGCCGAATTCATCGCCGCCTAGCCGGGCCAGGGTATCGCCAGGTCGGATCTGTCGCGCCAGGCGTTCAGTGGCCTGTTGCAACAACTGGTCACCCAGGGCATGACCCAGGGTGTCATTGATGACCTTGAAGCCGTCGATGTCCAGCAGCAGGACCGCAAAGCCAGTCGATGTCAGGCCATCGGTGACGCAGCGGTCGAGCTGCTGGCGGAACAGCACCCGGTTCGGCAGGTTGGTCACACTGTCGAAGTGGGCGATGTGCGCCAACTCCGCCTCGGCTTGCTGGCGTTCAGCCACTTCGCGCTTCAGGTCGTGGTTGCGCCGGCTCAACAATAGATGGCTGCGAGTGAGCTGCGCGCAAAGCAGCGCAAGCAAGGCGCCAGCACCCAGGCATAGCAGGAACAGGCGCGAGTCCAGCAAGTCTGGCTTGGGCCAGCCGCCCTTGGGGCGGGCGGCCAGTTGCCAACGGCCACCGGGGATGTCTATGTCCGCCAGGACGTTGGCTTTGTTGAACAGCGCGGGGTCCCCCCAGATAAGGTCGCCCCTGGCGCCAAGGCCGTTGGCCCCGCGCAGGGCAAGCTCAAGGTCCGGATGCGCCGTGATGCCGCAAGCGACCAATAATCCGTCCACCTTGGCCACCACCGACAGCGCGCCCCAGTATTTGGGCCGCCCCAGCGGGCCAGTGACGAACACAGGACGACGATAGACGAGGGCAAGGCCGCCCTGGTACAGGCGCAACGGCCCTACCAGGATGCTCTGCCGGGCCTGGCGTGCCGCTTCCAGTTGCTGGAATTGTCCGCTGACGGAGCGGAAGTCCAGCCCCAGCAGTCGCTCGTTGCCTTCACGAGGGTACACATCGCGCACCACATCGTTGGGCGCGACGGCGATATGGCTCAGGTAAGGCAGCTTGTCCATCATCTGGCCTACCATGCCGGCGAACCGGGCCTGGCTGATATCGCCGTCCACGGCGATAAGCTGTGCCAGCCCCTCGCTTTCGGTGAAAGCGCTACGTACCTGGCTTTGCACCTGGGCGCTGAGGGCGGTCAGCTCCAGACGAACGTCCCCGCGTTCTTCGGCTCGCTGGTTGCGCAGCTCCAGATGACCTACGCAGAGAGCCAGTACCACCGCGATCAGCAATATCGCCAACGGAAGCAGGACGATACCCCGCTGGTCGCGGCGGTAAGGCAATAAGCGGGTAAGAATGCGCGGGATCATGGACGCTGGATGGCCTGGATGAAGTCAGCGAAGCTGTGGTGTCTGCTGTATCGGCGACCCAGCGAAAAAATGAAGCCCCGTCAGCGTTCTAGGCGTCCCGGCGAAAGATCGCCACCTTCAGGCTTGCGTCCGGGTCCATGTCCTCGAACTCGGCGGGGTTGGCCAGCCGCTCGACGAAAGTCAATGTCGGGGCGTGCTTGGCCATGGCTTCCTGCAGAAAGTCTGTCGACAGGGCGGGGTCATTGAGGCAAGCCATTACTTGCCCTGAGGGGGCAAGCAGCCCTTCCAGACGACGCAACACCTTCGGATAGTCCCGGGCCAATACGAAGCTGCCCTGCTGAAAGGACGGCGGATCGACGATGATCAGGTCATAGGGGCCCAGGCGGGCCAGCTTGCCCCAGGATTTGAACAGATCATGGGCCAAAAAGCTCACGGGCGTCAGATCATGCCCATTGGCGCGATGATTCTCCCGCCCCCGCGCCAACGCGGCACTGGACATGTCCAGATTGACCACGCCGCGAGCGCCGCCAGCCATGGCGGCCACCGAAAAGGCGCAGGTGTAGGCGAACAGGTTCAGTATTCGCTTGCCGGCCGCCTGCTGGCGTACCCACTGCCGGCCCGCACGCATGTCCAGGAAGAAACCGCTGTTCTGGGCGCGTCCGGGTTCTATCCAGTAGGCCAGGCCTTGTTCATGGATCCGACGCGGGCCCTGGGCCTGGCCAGCAAGCCAGAGGGAGGGGCTGCCGTCCAGATAGCGCTGCTGCAGCAGCAGAGCCTGAGCATCGGAGGTTGCCCAGCCCGGTTCGGCCAGCACGCCGCGCAAACATTCCATGAGTGCTTCCAGCGCTTCGGCCGGCGGCGCCTTGAAGAGCGTTACTTGCACAAGCCCTTCAAGCCAGTCCACCGTGAGCTGTTCCAACCCCGGCCAACGGCGGCCCCGGCCATGCAGCAGCCGCCGCGCCTCGGTCGGCGGAGCGGCCAGCGCCTGGCGCAGGCAAAGAGACAAGGAGGCGAGGGCGACGGAGTCCATGGTCAGGCGGCACTGCTGAAAAAAGGGCGGCGAGTGTAGCCAACTCCAGGGTTTCGAGGAAATAAATGGAACCGGCGCCGGGCCGGGGGCGGTCTAGACAGCAAACGTACCGGCAAGGAGAGATAAGCCATGGCGAGCATGACCGTCGGCGATTTTCTGGTTGAGCGGCTTTACCAGTGGGGGGTAAGGCGCATCTTCGGCTACCCTGGCGATGGCATCAACGGTGTGTTCGGGGCGCTTGCCCGGGCCAAGGGCAAGATCGAGTTCGTTCAAGCCCGACACGAGGAAATGGCCGCTTTCATGGCTTGTGCCCACGCCAAGTTCACCGGCGAGCTTGGCGTATGCATCGCCACTTCCGGCCCAGGCGCCAGCCACTTGATCACCGGGCTGTACGACGCGCGCATGGACCACATGCCGGTCCTGGCCATCGCCGGGCAGCAAGCCCGTACCGCCTTGGGCGGACATTACCAGCAGGAGCTGGACCTGGTGTCCATGTTCAAGGACGTGGCCGGCGCGTTCGTGCAACAGGCCAGTGCCCCGTCGCAGGTGCGACATTTGCTGGACCGCGCCGTGCGCACGGCTGTAGGCGAGCGGCGCGTGACTGCGCTGGTGCTGCCCAATGACCTTCAGGAGGAAGCCTACAGCGAGCCCGTCCGGGCTCATGGCACCGTGCATTCAGGGGTAGGCTTCAGTCGCCCCCGGGTGGTGCCCTACGAACATGACCTGCAACGGGCCGCCGACGTGCTCAACAGTGGTGAGCGCATCGCCATACTGGTAGGGGCGGGCGCCCTTGGGGCAGCGGATGAAGTCGCCCAGGTCGCGCATGTGCTCGGCGCGGGCGTGGCCAAGGCCCTGCTCGGCAAGGCGGTACTGCCCGACGATCTGCCCTGGGTAACAGGCTCCATCGGCCTGCTGGGCACCGAGCCCAGCTATAAGCTGATGAGCGAGTGCGATACCTTGCTGATGATCGGCTCGGGCTTCCCTTACTCGGAGTTCCTGCCCAAGGAAGGGCAGGCCAGGGGCGTGCAGATCGACCTGACGCCCGACATGCTGAGCCTGCGCTATCCCATGGAAGTCAACCTCACCGGCGACGCGGCCGAGACCCTTGCCGCGCTGATGCCGCTGCTGCTGGATAAAGACCGCGGCGCCTGGCGCGAGCGAGTCGAGGGCTGGCATGCGGACTGGGACAAGACGCTGAGCGATCGCGCCCTGGTCACGGCCGACCCGATCAACCCTCAACGCGTAGTGTATGAATTGTCGCCGCGCCTGCCGGACCAGGCGATCATCACCAGCGACTCGGGCTCCTGCGCCAACTGGTTCGCCCGCGACCTGAAGATCCGCCGTGGCATGCAGTGTTCGCTGTCGGGCGGCCTGGCCTCCATGGGCGCGGCGGTTCCCTACGCCATCGCCGCCAAGTTCGCTTGGCCTGACCGCCCGGTGATCGCCCTGGTGGGCGATGGCGCCATGCAGATGAACAACTTGGCCGAGCTGATCACTGTGGCCAAGTACTGGCGAGAGTGGAGGGACAGCCGATGGATCTGTGCGGTGTTCAATAACGAAGACCTGAACCAGGTAACCTGGGAGCAGCGGGTGATGGAGGGCGACCCCAAGTTCGAGGCCTCCCAGAACATCCCGGACGTTCCCTATCACCGCTTCGCTGAATCCATCGGTCTGAAAGGCATTTTTGTCGATAATGATGATCAGGTCGCCGGCGCCTGGGAGCAGGCCCTGGCCAGCGACCGGCCAGTGGTGATCGAATTCAAGACCGATCCGAACGTTCCGCCGCTGCCTCCGCATATCAAGCTCGAGCAAGCGAAGAAATTCGCCTCGGCCTTGCTCAAGGGCGATCCCGACGAAGCCGGCATCCTCCTGCAGACCGCGCGCCAGGTGCTTGGCGCGGTGTTGCCCGGGCAACGCAAGGAATGAAATGAATGGCCTGCATGGAAGGGAGGCCTTGGCCATGGTGCTGCGCATTCCTATATGATTGCCCTAACTTCCTTTGGTAAAGACAGACTTCCTTGGCCATTGACATCAGTGCCCCCACTGGCGCGCCGCGCCGCCCACGCAACCTGGCCCAGGCCCTGGTGGAAGAGTTTTCTCGGCGCATCGGCGCGGGCGAATTGAAACCGGGCGACAGGTTGCCCAGTGAAGTGGAGCTGATGGAAAGCGGCGGTGTCAGCCGGTCAGTGGTCCGCGAAGCCCTGTCTCGCTTGCAGGTGGCCGGCCTGGTGGAAACTCGCCGGGGCATCGGCACCTTCGTGCTCAACGCCCGTGGCAGTGCGAGCCCCCGGTTGGACCCCTCCACGATCGTCACCTTGCAGGACGTGGTCGCCATTCTGGACGTCCGCATGAGTTTCGAGGTCGAGGCCGCGGGCCTTGCGGCGCTGCGCCGGACCGAGACGCAGCTGGCCGCCCTGGCAGAGGCGCTGGCGCGTTTCGAACGGGCCAGCGATACGGGCGGTTCGCTGGTGTCGGATTTTCAGTTTCACCTGCAAATAGCCCATGCCACCAACAATCGTTACTACACCGAAATCGTCACCCATTTTGGCACCAGCATGTTCCCGCGCGCGCGGCTCAATACCCTGGCGATCGCCCGACTGGATCGGCAGCAGGCCCATGGCCGGCTGGTTGGAGAGCATGAACATATCTACAACGCGATCGCTCGCCAGGACTACGACGCCGCCCGGGCGGCCATGCGAGTGCACCTGGCCAACAGCCGGGCCCGTGTGATCCGTTCGCACCAGCCGAGAGGGGAGGATATCTAGCACGGTGCCGCACTGGCCTTGGGGATGAGCGGCACGGCAGGCAAGCGGCAGCGCTTGAACGCAACGCAAGGGCCCGCCAATATGCCAGGTCCGGCCTGAAGCGTGATCGGATAACGAGGCTGGCGGTTGCCCGTTTCATGCATGTACTATGCGTTGGCGACGCAGTGATGTCACATGGCCATAGGGTTGGCCAGGCGCAGATGATGGATATCGACGGGATAGCTTGGAGCGTGCATGGGTTCGCAGGATTCGAAGTTGCCAAGTCTCGCGCATTTATTGACCGAGGCCCGCGCCCATAACCGGGAACGCCCCTGGGCGTTCTATCGGGCCGGGGAACGTCTGGAGCTGACCGGCAGGGGCGAGGCCCGGGCCGAGTGGCCCGCCATACTCGAGGACGGCGGCCTGGCATCGTTCTGCCAGGCCCAGGGCCTGCATCGTTGGCCTACCGGCCAGGGTGAAAGCACCCTGGGCTGGCTGCTGGCCCATGACAGCGACCGCGACAACCCGACCTTCATGGATCTGGCCATGCGCCTGGGCCTGCGACTGCAAAGCGACGCGCTGATCCGTGCCCAGCATACCCAGCGTGTGCTCTATGGCATCACCAATCTGGCCAGCTCTACCCATGATCGCGCCACCTTCATGGTCGGCGTGCACCGCCAGCTGGCCGACCTGATCGACGCGGAAAATTTCTACCTGGCGCTCTACGACCAGCGCTCCGGGCAGGTCACCTATCCCTACTACGTCGATACCACGGACGTCGAAGCGGTCGAGGCGGACGCCAACGAATACCTTAACCCTCGGCGGCTTTCCCTGACCGGCTATGTGCTGACCACAGGCCAGCCCATGCTGATCGACGCCGCGGGTATCGCCCAGGCGGCAGCTGAGGACCGTTTCCATTGCGTTGGTCATCGTCCGGAATTCTGGATGGGCGCTCCGCTGAAGAACGCCTCGGACCAGGTATTCGGCATGATCGCCATGCAGGTCTATGACGTGAACAGGGTCTACGGCCAGGAAGACCGCGCCCTGTTCCTGGTGGTCGCCAGGCACGTCGCCATGGCCCTGGACCGCATCCTCCATCGCGCCCACCTGGAGCGTACGGTGGCCGAGCGCACCCGAGAACTGTCCCAGCTCAACGATGCGCTTCGCCAGCAGGTAAGCGAGCGCGAACGCGCCGAACACTTGCAAAGCGCCCTGTTCCAGATCGCCGAGTTGTCCAGCCAGCGGGGCGACATGGCTGAGCTGTTTTCCAGGCTCCATGCCATCGTCGGCGAGCTACTGTATGCCCGTAACTTCTATATCGCTCTGTACGACCCTGGCCAAGGTGAAGTGACTTTTCCCTACTACATCGATGAAGTGCAGGCCGTGCGCCCACGGCCACGCCGGGGGCGCCGCGGCCTGACCGAATATGTGATCCGCCAGAGGCGACCTTGCCTGATCGACTTCGATGACGCGACCCGGCTGATGGAAACCGGCGAGATCCAGCATACCAACGAGCCGGTCCGCTCCCAGTCCTGGCTGGGCATTCCCCTGTTCGACGACGACCAGGTGCGCGGCGTGCTGGTGGTCCAGAGCTACGCACCGCATATCCGCTACACCCTGCGCGACCAGGAACTGCTGACCTTCGTCTCTCGGCATATCGATACCGCATTGAGCCGGCGCAGCGCAGCCGAAGCGGTACATGCGGCCAACCTGAAACTCGAGGCGCGCGTGCAGGATCGCACCCGTGAACTGGACCTGGCCAACGCCAAGCTACAGCATGAAAACGCCCACGACGCGCTCACAGGACTGCCCAACCGCAGCCACCTGCAATTGCGCCTGGAACAGGCCTGGCAGGCCTACCGTGGGCAAGGCCGCGAATTGGTGGTCATGTTTCTGGACCTTGACCGCTTCAAGCTGATCAACGACAGCCGCGGGCACCATTTCGGCGACCTTTTGCTGATGGCCGCCGCGGCACGCTTGCGCAGTTGCCTGCGCGACGCCGACCTGCTGGCGCGCCTGGGCGGTGACGAGCTCGCGGTGCTGGCCCCCGAAGCTCCGGTGGACGTGGCGGTGGGCATCGCCGAGCGCATCCTGGCTGCCTTCGACCTTCCGTTCCACATCGACGGCCATGAAGTGTTTTCGTCGTGCAGCATCGGCATCGTCAGCGCCGATGAACAGTTCCATGAGGAACCGGCCGACCTGCTGCGCGATGCGGACACGGCAATGTACCGGGTCAAGAATGCGGGGCGGGACAGCTATGCGGTATTCAACCAGGAACTGCGTCGGGAATTTTCAGACCAGGTGGAGCGTGAAGGGGCCCTGAGGAACGCCTTGAAGGGCAGTGATGAGCTGGTGCCTTATTTCCAGCCTATCGTGGACGTGGCCAGCGGGCGCCTGATGGCCCTGGAGGCCTTGATCCGCTGGCGCCAGCCGGACGGCAACGTGCTGGCCCCCGGTGCGTTCCTGCCCGCGCTGGAAGGCTTGCGCTTGATCGGCCGCCTGGACCTCTACATGCTTCGCTGCGTGGCGTTGATCCTGTCCCGCCCGGAAAACAGCAACTGGCCGCCTGTGCATGTGAACTGCTCCAGCTACAGCATCACCCGCCCGGAGTTCGCCGATGAGGTCCTCGAACTACTGACAAGCCACGGGGTGGAGCCCGCGAGGATCTGCCTGGAACTCACCGAAGGCGCGCTGGTCGCCGAGCCTGAACTGGCTCGCCAGACCATGCAGAAGCTGGCGGACCGGGGCATGTCCGTGGTGCTGGACGACTTCGGCGCCGGGTTCTCCTCCCTGAGCTATGTGCATCAATTCCGCTTCACCGGGCTGAAAATCGACAAATCATTCATCTTCGAGCTGACCGCCAGCGGACGTAGCCGGGCAATCGTCCGTGCCATCGTGCGCATGGCCGAATCGCTGGGCCTTTCGGTAGTGGCCGAAGGCGTTGAAGACGCCGCTTCCCTGGAACTGCTAAGAGAAATGGGCACCGGCCAGGCCCAGGGTTACCATTTCGCCCGGCCCATGGCCGTCGAGGCGCTGCAGCGAACCTGGCTGGCCACCTAGGCAGGGGCGCGGCCCATGCCTTCGTGGACGCTCAAGGTAGCGAAGCTGCCGAATGACCAACGGTTCGCAGCGCCGATTCTCCAACTGGCGCGGGGTCCCACCGAGCAGCTCCACGACTGGGGCTCAGTTCAGCTGTGGAAGCACTTCGAAAGCAGGCGCGGGGAACCCTCCCTGCGAGGCATTGCCCAACAGCAAGCGAAGGGGAATGGCATGCTTGAAGCGCTGATTGTGTTGCTGACCGTGGCAGCGATGGAGCTGGTGTCCATCCTCGCCCATAAATACGTGATGCACGGCTGGGGCTGGGGCTGGCATCGCTCCCATCATGAGCCGCGCACGGGCTGGTTCGAGCTTAACGATCTGTATGCGGTGTTCTTCGCGGGCCTGGCCATCGCTCTGATAGCCGCGGGCAGCCAGGGCTACTATCCCTTGCAATGGATAGGCGCTGGCATGACCGTCTACGGGGCCTTGTATTTCATTGCCCACGACGGTCTGGTGCACCGGCGCTGGCCCTTCAATTACCTGCCTCGTCGCGGTTATCTCAAGCGGCTTTACCAGGCCCACCGGCTCCATCATGCCGTTGGCGGACGGGAAGGGTGTGTGTCCTTCGGCTTCCTGTATGCGCCGCCGGTCGCCAAGCTCAAGCGCCAACTGCGCCAGGGGGAGGCGGGAAAAGGCCGCGCTCCCCGACCCTAGAGCGCCTGTTCGGGCGCCCGCCACAATCCTGCCGGGCGCGGTGGATGCCTGGTCAGGCGCGCCCGGCCTGCCGAGCCAAGGCCGCGGCCCAGCAACCAGAGCTTTTCCGCTTTACTGGTGCCTTGGCGCTCGTCCCAGGCCTGGGCGCCCTTGGCGCGAACTTTCAGCCCAATGGCACGGTACACGTGCAAGGCAGTCGCCACCGCCCAGGCGCAGCGTGGGGGCAGGGCGCCGATACCCGCGGTGGCCGAGGCATAATAGGGCTCGGCAGCCTCCACCAGCCGTCCGGCGAGTGTCGCCAGGGCCGGGCGATGGCGCGTTTCGACGATGCTTTCCACCGGGATATCGAACTCGCGCAACCAGGCCCTTGGCAGATAGCAACGCCCCACGGTGGCGTCATCCACAATATCCCTGGCGATATTCGTCAACTGAAAGGCCAGGCCCAGGTCGCAGGCCCGCAGGAGGGTGGCCCGGTCTCGTACCCCCATCACCTGAGCCATCATCAGGCCTACTACCCCGGCCACGTGATAGCAGTAGTCCAGGGTATCGGCCAGGTCCTCGTAACACCGTCCATGAGCATCCATGGCGAAGCCATCCAGGTGCGCGAACGCATGCCTGGCTTCGATGCCACATGCCATGGCCACCGACTGGAAGGCTGCAAATGCCGGATCGTTCATGGGCTCGCCTCGATAGGCCGCCGCGGTGGTCTCTCTCAGGCCCTGAAGACGGGCCAGGGCCTGGGTGGGTGAAGGAGGGGTGTTGCCATGCCCCAGCGCCTGGCCGTCGATCACGTCATCGCAGTGGCGACACCAGGTATACAGCAGCAGGGCATTGCGCCGGGTAGGGGCGTCGAACAGACGCGCCGCGGCGGCAAAGCTTTTGGAGCCCTGGCGCATGGTTTCGGTGGCATGGTCGAGCAGGGGCTGGTTCATGGCTGGGAATCCTCCAGCATCAGCCGAGCGGTGGCCTTGGCCGAGCCAATGACGCCAGGCACACCGGCACCAGGATGGGTACCCGCGCCTACCAGGTAAAGATTGGCGATCTTATCGTCCCTATTGTGGGGGCGGAACCAGGCGCTCTGGCGCAGCAAGGGCTCCAGGGAGAAGGCTGAGCCCAGGTGAGCGCCCAGCTGATCGCGAAAATCGACTGGCGTGAACATGCGGCTGGTGACCAGGTGCTGGCGCAGGCCGGGAAGGTAGCGTCGCTCCAGGTAGTCGAAGATCCGCTCGCGCAGCCGCGGGCCTTCCTCGGCCCAATTCAGAGGGGCGTTACCCAGGTGCGGCACCGGTGCCAGCACATAGTGCGCACTGCATCCCGGCGGTGCCAGGGAAGGGTCGGTGACGCAAGGCGTGTGCAGGTAAAGCGAAAAGTCTTCGGCCAGGCCCTTGCCGTTGAAGATGTCCTCGATCAGCCCCTGATAGCGAGGCCCAAAGCAAACGGTATGGTGCGCCTGGCCCGGAAGCAGCCGATCCAGCCCGAAATAGAGCACGAACAGGGAGTTGCTGGCGCGCTTGCCCGCCAGGATCCTGCCTTGGCTTACCCCCCGCGGATGGCCGGCGAGCAGTTCCTTGTAGGTATTGACTACATCGGCATTGGAGGCCACGGCGGCTGCCGGAATCACTCGGCCATCGGCCAGGCGCACCGCGTTGACCCGACCCTCACGGGTTTCGATGCCTTCGACGCGGGCATTGAGTTCAAGTTGGCCGCCAAGGTCCTGGTAAAGCTTGACCAGTGCCTGTACCAACGCGCCGGTTCCGCCGCGTGGGAACCAGACGCCCCATTCGCGCTCCAGAGCATGGATAAGGGTATAGATGGAGGACGCGGCAAAGGGGTTGCCACCTACCAGCAGGGCGTGAAAAGAAAAGGCCTGGCGCAGGCGCTCGTCCTGGATGAACCTGGCGACCATGGCGTACACGCTTCGCCAGGCTTGCAGCCGCGCCAGGCTCGGCCCGACCCGAAGCATGTCTCGGAAAGACAGGAAGGGCACGCTGCCCAGCTTCAGGTAACCCTCCTCGAACACCGCCTTCGAATACGTCAAAAAACGGCGATAGCCGGCCACATCGGCGGGATTGAAGGCATGGATCTGCCGCTCCAGCGCGGCCTGGTCGTTGGCATAGTCGAAGCGGCTGCCGTCCTCCCAGCACAGTCGGTAGAAGGGTGTGACCGGCAGCATTTCCACATAGTCGGCCATGCGTCGGCCGCTGAGGCTGAACAGCTCTTCGATGGCGCTGGGATCGGTGATCACCGTGGGACCGGCGTCGAAGGTGAAGCCTTGGTCTTCGTACACATAGGCGCGCCCGCCGGGCTTGTCGCGAGCTTCCAGCAAGAGGGTGCGGTGACCGGCGGCCTGCAAGCGGATGGCCAGAGCCAGCCCACCGAAGCCGGCGCCGGTGATCACGGTCAATGGAGCGTCTGTCATGGTGACTCCTGTCTGGGTGGAGCGAAATCGAGCATGGCGTGCAAGGCTGCCATTACCGGCACCGGGGGCTTGCCCATCAATAGCCGAACCTTGTCCGTGGCCGTCGGCGCGCCGGCGTAGAAGCGCTGGATCAGGCCTGGCGCCAGGCGGTGGAAGCGTTCGAGAATACGCCAACGTTCCTCGGGTCGGCCGGCCAGGAAGAGCATCCGGTTGAGCAAGCGAAAGAAGCGCTGCCGTTGCCACAGGTCGCGCCTGTAGGCTTGCAATTGTCCCTGCAAGGCCTCTGCGCTCAACTCGGGTGTCGCCGCCAGCAGATCAGCCAGGCGCACAGCCTCTGGCAGGGAATACCCCGTCACCGGGTGGAACAGGCCTGCCCTCAAGCCGCTGCGCACCACCCCGTGCCCTTCAGCATGGAAGGCCTCGAAACGCCCCGCCAGCACGATGGGCAGCGAGCCCTGTTCTTCCCGAAGCCGGTCGCGTACGACCCAGCCCTTGTCGCGCACGTAGGCATCGATGCGCTCTCGCAGGCGTGTCTGTTCGAAGTGAGGGGTTTCGCTGTAATAGGTGTCCTCGACCAGAAGACGATCCGGCCCCAGAGGCAACACGTAGACGAACCGGTAGCCATCCAGCTGTGGCACCGTAGCGTCCATCACCAGGGGCACGTCCAGCCCATGCGCAGCGGTAAGCTGCAGTTCCTGCCCGAGGAAATTCTGATAGCCCAGACGAAGGTTGGGGCTTGGTGCGAGCCCACGGCCATCGATCACCACGCGGGCGCGCAGCGTCTCGCCATTGGCCAACTGCACCCGATCTGGCGTCAGCCGCTGTACCGGCGCGCCCAGCATCAATTGCCGCCCCAGGCCGGAGCTCAGTGCCTGGGCGAAATGAGCGCCACTGATACTGCAATATTCCCCATCGAGTTGTCGCTCCAGATGAGGAAAGCGTACGCGGTAGCCAGGCCAGCGATGGCTGACCAGCGGGGCCAGCCATTGGTTCTGTGCGGACGTCAGGTCACTGCGGTGGAACGACCAGGTATGGGCCGTGCCCAGTACAGGCGCCTGTTCCACTACCAGCACTGAAAGCTCGGGCCTGGCACGCTGTAGGCGCCACGCCAGCAGGCCGTTGGCAAGGCCGGCACCGACGAGGATGAGGTCCCAGGTTTCTTTCATGCAGCCCCCTCGGCGTTGACAGGCCGGCCGCCACGTACGGCCCGCTCGACGATAGCCGCGGCCCGTTGCGCCCCACCGGCGGCCTGCAACTGCGCATCCAGGGCCGCGAGCCTGGCCGCAACGCCGGTATCGTCGAGCAGCGACTCCAGGCGCCCGGCCAGCGTACGCCAGCGGCTACGGTGCCAGCAGTGCCGGCCGATCCCGGCGTGGGCGACCCGAGCCGCCACCCCAGGCTGATCGAAGGCGATAGGCAGCGCCAGGATCGGCGTGGCCGCTACCAAGGCATCCATGACGGTATTGAGGCCGCCATGGGTGATCACCGCATCGGCCTGGCGCAGTACCTGGGGCTGGGCGGCGAAATCGGTCACCCAGTTGGCGCCGAGGCCGCGCAGCGTGGCCGCCTGGCTATCATCAAGGCCGCCACAGTGGGCGATGAGCAATTGTGCGTCTATCGACCGGCACGCCTTGGCTATGCGCTTGAACAACCCGTAGCGATGTCCCTGCAAGGTGCCCAGGGAGGCGAAAATGAACGGCCGTCCACGCTCGACCGGCCAGGGTGAGGTGTCCGCCAGGCTGCGCCCTGGCACACGCAGGGGGCCCACATGATGAAAACATCCAGGCAGGGCCTGGCGGGGAAATTCCAGACCGGGGAGGGTCTGGCTTATCTGCGCCAGATTGGACAGACATTCGTGAAGCCCGCGCCGTGGTGGCAAGCCGAATGCCCTGGCATGCCTGGCCACTACACGGCCGTGAGGCGCCATCAAGGCGTCGTAGACTTGCGTAGAGCTGGCGTAGACCTTGCGCATGCGCGGATCATCCTCCCAAGGGAAGGACATCACGGGCAAGGGCACTCCCGGCTCACGGTTGATGGGCAGGGCGCACGCCACGGATACGAAAGGGATGCCCAAGGCTTCGGCCACCAGGCCACCAGCGGCTTCCATCTGGTCGCAGATCAAGGCATCCACATGCAACGCCGTGACCGCTTCGGGCAGCTCGGCGCAAAGCATGTCGGTGCTGGCAGCCATGTCCTTGATCACCCGGCGTACTGAAAGTCCGCTCGGGCGCGCCGCGTGGCGCAGCACTTCACCCAGGCTGCCGGGCGGGTGACTGGCCAGGCCCAGGGGGTGGAAGGCCAGGCGGTTGTCCCGCATCAGGGCGCCCGCTTCCAGTTGCTGGAAGAAGGTTACCCGGTGGCCCAGGTCCACGAGACGGCCTGCCAGGGCCTGCAAGGCCTGGAAATGGCTGAAAAGAGGCGGTGCCACGACCCCGAAATGGCTCACGTAGCGGCTACCTGGGCGAGCCGCGCCTGGCGCAGTTGTCGGAGATTGGCCGAACCGGTGCAGAAACAGGCGATGCGCAGTTGTTGCAACATGACTTGGAAGTGCTCGATGACCGCCTCGGACGAGAGTGTGGCGCTGGCCAGCACCGCCGCCGCCTGGCCCACCAGGTCAGCACCCAGCGCCACGGCCTTGGCCATGTCGATCCCATCGCGGATTCCGCCCGAGGCGATCAAGGGCGTGTCGGGAAGCCGCTCGCGCAGCCCCCGCAGCGCCTCGGCGGTAGGGATGCCCCAGGCACTGAAGGCCTCGGCAATGCGCCGCTGCGCTAGCGTAGCCGCGCGCTCGGCTTCCACCGCGGCCCAATGAGTGCCTCCCAGGCCAGCGACGTCCAGGGCAGCGACGCCGACCTGCGCCAGGCGCTGGCCGACCTCGGGGCTAAGGCCGCAGCCGACCTCCTTGACCACCACGGGCACGTCGAGCCGACGCACGGCTTCGGTGATGGCCGCGAGAACCCCGCGCCAGTCCCAATCCCCGCCGGGCTGCACGGCTTCCTGCAATGGGTTGAGGTGTACGATCAGCGCATCGGCATCGATCATGTCCACGGCCCGGCGAGCCATGTCCAGACCGTTGGCGGTACGCAGCTGCGCGGCGCCAAGGTTGGCCAGCAACAGCACATCCGGAGCCTGTCGACGAAGGTCACGGGTCAGGCCGTGATCGACGCCGGTTTCCAGCGCTACCCGCTGGGAACCCACCGCCATGGCCAGGCCCAGGGCTTGTGCGGCTTCGGCCAGGTGCAGATTGATTTCCCCGGCGCGCTGCGCACCGCCGGTCATCGAGCTGATCAACAGGGGCGCGGCCAGGCGCCTGCCGAGGAAGCCGATGCCCAGGTCGATGCTGTCCAGGGCCAGCTCAGGCAGTGCGCAGTGAACGAAGCGCCAGCGGTCGAAACCCGTGCGGCCATTGCTAAGGGCACGAGCCGGGTCCAGCACGATTTCCAGATGGTCATTCTTGCGGTTGAGCAGTTCCACAGGATTCATCGAGGCTCCGGGGAGTATTCGAGCAGATTCACTGTCTGTTATGCAGGGTCGGCTACCTTGTAGAGGGTTGGTACAGCGTCCGTGCGGTGTTAAGGCAGCGTAGCGAGCGAGGCGTTCCCCGGAACCTGCAATGACCTTGAAATTGATCTCGGCGTGGGCGAAGCCTTTGCCGTGTAAATACAGCCGTTGATAGCCAGAAGGATCGCCACGGATGACCGCCAAGCCTCTTGCACTCGTTCAAGCCAGCCCCACTTGCGCCTGGGAATCAAGGCGCCGCGCCGTGGATGCTCGCCTCGATGCCTTGTTGCCGCTACCGAACCAGCAGCAGGAACTGCTCAGCCTGGCCATGCGCGAAAGCGCCGTGGCGCCCGGCAAGCGGGTGCGGCCACTGCTACTGTTACTGGCGGCCGAAGGCCTGGGGGAAACCCGACCGGCCATGCTGGACCTGGCTTGCGCCGTGGAGATGGTGCATGCCGCCTCACTGGTGCTGGATGACCTGCCCTGCATGGACGATGCTCGCCTGCGGCGAGGACGACCCACGCTGCACCTGAGCTACGGAGATGACGTGGCCATCCTCGCGGCCATTGGCCTGCTGAGCCAGGCGTTCGGCCTTCTGGCCAGCGCCGATATCGAGCCCAGCCGGCGTGCCGCCCTGGTCGCCGAGCTGTCTCGGGCCGTCGGCAGTCAGGGTTTGGTCAAGGGCCAGTATGAAGACCTGAGAGAAGGGCGCAAAGCCCGCAGCGTCGAAGCCATTGCCAAAACCAATGAGCTGAAGACCGGTGTGCTGTTCGACGCCGCCCTGCAGATGGCCGCCATTGCCGCGGGTGCGACACCTGAGGTGCGGCAATCCCTTGCCGGCTTTGGGCTGGATCTGGGCCAGGCCTTCCAGCTGATGGACGACCTTCATGACCGCAGTCCTTCCACCACGGCCACGGGCAAGGATGTGGGCAAGGATGAAGGCAAGGCGACCCTGGTGGCCGTCCTGGGCAGTTCAGGCGTCAGGCACCGGTTGCGCCAGCACTTGCGAAGCGCCGAGTACCACCTGGCTCGGGTCTATCCACCGGAGCAGCCGATCCGTGTCTTCGTGGATGAACTCTTTTCCCGATTCGGCTAGCCATGGGCGCCCCGGGATCCAGGAGGCGGGCTCAAGGCCCAAGACGGTCAAGTGCCTGCCGGAGCTGGACCGCGTCGTCGAAACGGCGCTCTGCCTTCAAGCGGCCGTTGTCGACCTCCAGCCACTGGATGCCTTCGCGCGCTCCCTCGTAGCGCGGCGCCACTCGTCCTTCAATATCCAGAAGGATCCGGTAAGACGCCGAGCGCATGGCGGGAATGGCCAAGGCCCGGGCTACCGAGGGCATCCTTTCCACATCGGCGATATAAGCCGCGTGCCGAGCCTCGAGAAACCCTTTGGGTGCGTCCTCCAGGGCTTGGTTGAACAATCGTGCCGAACCCACGCTGCGCGCTACCACTAGAACCCGGGTATCCGGGCCAAGGGTGAAGGGCTGGTCGAACTGATCGAGCAGGGTCCAGGGGTGTACGGCGTCGCCCGGTTGCATGGCCAGGGCAGGCAGGCTGCTGGATGAAAGCAGCAAGGCGAGCAGGTAGCGAGGGTTGAACATGGGCAAGCCGATGCGGGGGAAAAACCGGCCGGGCGCAACCCGGCACATGGAAGCAAGCGCGCCTTTATCAGATTTCAGGTTTCTTGGGGGCAGGGGTGCCTTCCTGGATGCGCTTGAAGATTTCCTCGCGATGAACCTGCACATCCTTGGGCGCGTCGATGCCGATGCGGACCTGCATTCCCTTCACGCCAAGGATGGTGATCTTGATATCGTCATTGATAACGATGCTTTCGCCGACCTTGCGGGTGAGTATCAGCATTTAATGCTCCTTGATTCTTGCAAAATATCCGGTCTGAAAATGCACAACGGACGTCCTACACTAGAGACGCGGTTTGGCCCTATTAATTCCGTTCTATCCTTCGCCTGTATAAGAAATGGACTACAAGTGATTGAGAAATCGGGAAGCGAAGTATCGCCTGTAACGACCGCTGCGCCTAGCGTGTCAAGGGCTTGAAAGCATGAAAAAGTCGATAAAATCGCATGACGGTACCTCCTGACGGCCCGTGATTCATGGGATCCGACACGCCGGCCAGGCATGGCTGTCCGGCGTGTCGGCGGCTTCAGGCGTCTGTCCTGGCGTTGGCGGCTTCCACGCCGGCGGCACTGAGCTTCACTGGAAACACCAGCTTGCCGCTACCTTCTTCGGGGCTATGAATGAGCCCACGGCTACGCAGGTCCTTGATGCACAGTTCCACTTGCTCTGCGCCGTGGAAGTCCTGGAGGATCTCCGAACCCAGGCCCTTGGGATGGGCATTGAGCAGGCGGGTGAGCACTTCTTTTTCCAATTCGCTTTGCATGGTTGCTTCCTCTTTCAGGGTTGCCAGAAACTGCTGTCACCGCTGAGCTTGCGGTCCAGAAAGGTCGCCGCGCTGATCAACGCCAGATGGCTGAGGGCCTGGGGCGTATTGCCAAGGTGTCGGCCGTTACGGTCGAACTCTTCGGCGTACAGGCCCAGGGGATTGGCGTAGCGCAGCAGTTGTTCGAATTCAAGATGAGCCTTGTCCAGTTCACCCGCGCGTGCCAGACATTCGATGTACCAGAACGAGCAGGCGGTGAACGCACCCTCATCACCCACCAATCCATCGGTCCCCTCGCGGGTGCGATAGCGATACACCATGCCGTCGCGTACCAGGTCCCGCTCGATGACTCTCAGGGTCGCGATCCAGCGGGGATCCGTGGCGCCTACGAAGCGGAACAAGGGCATGAGCAGCATGGCGGCATCTACCTCCCGGCTGCCGAGTCGTTGCACGAAATGGCCAGCTTCGTCGTCCCAGAAGTGGGTCCATATATCGTGGTGAATGGCTTGACGAGCACGGTCCCACCGTTCGAACGGGGCCGGCAGTGAGCGTTTGTAGGCCAGGCGAATGGCTCGATCCAGGGCGACCCAGCACATCAGGCGCGAATGCAGGAAATGTTGCGGGGCGCCGCGCATTTCCCAGATGCCTACATCGCTTTCGTGCCACTGCTCGCACAATCGGTCAACGACACGCTGGCAGTTTTCCCAGCCTTCATGGGAAATCGCCTCTCCGTATTTGTTGGCCAGGTACACGGCGTCGAGCAGCTCGCCGTAGATGTCGAGCTGCTTCTGTTCATATGCCTGATTGCCGATACGTACCGGACGGGAGGCCAGGTGGCCGGCGAGGTGATCCAGCTGCGCTTCCGGCAGGTGCTTCTGCCCGGCGATACTGTAGACGATGCGTAGCGGGGAAGGGTCCTCACTGCAGGCGCTCACCCGTGCGCGAACCCAACGCATGAAGGCATTGGCCTCGTCGCTGAAGCCTAGGCGCATGAACGCATAAACCGTGAAGGAGGCGTCGCGGATCCAGCAATAGCGGTAATCCCAGTTCCGCTCCCCGCCGGCCAGCTCGGGCAGGCCGAACGTACCGGCGGCCAGTATTCCGCCGTGCTGGCGGGACGTGAGCAGCTTCAACACCAGGGCCGAACGCTCTACCGACTCGCGCCAGCGCCCACGGTAGTCGCTCTTGCGCAACCACTGGCGCCAGAAAGCCAGGGTCTGCTTGAGCAGTTCCTCGACCCGGCCTGGGTTGACCCGTGCATCGCGCGCATCGCCAAAGACGAACTGCGCATGCTCGCCGGCGTCAAGGTCGAAGTCAGCGGTGGCGGTGTGCTCCTGCAACGACAGGGGCACCGAGGCCGACAGACTGACTTCGGTCTGATCCGGCGCGCTGAACAGCACGCATCCGTCCGCCAGCCGGGCTTGGGTATCGGCGCGGCTGTAATCGTGACGAACCCTGCAACGCATACGGATCCGGGCATGCCCCTGGACCACAGTGACCTGACGAATCAGAAGCGGTGGCAGGCCGGCATCAGCGACCACAGGCATGAAGTCGGTGACCTCCACCACGGCATCGCGGCTCAGCCAGCGCGTTTGCAGTACATTGCTGCCGGGTAGGTAGATCTGTAAGCGACGGGCGTCGGGCAGGCGTGGCGCGACCTCGAACATGCCGGCCGCGGGAGTGTCCAGCAAGGCCGCGAAGAGCGAAGGGCTGTCGAACTCGGGCCAGCACATGTAGTCGATGCTGCCGGTGTCTGCGACCAGGGCCAGGGCGCGCATATTGCCTATCACCCCATGGCGCTGGATCGGTACCTGGGCGATCTTCTGGTCTTCAGCCATTGTCCCGGAACTCCGGATACAGGCTCATGCCCCCATCAATGAACAGCGTAGTGCCATGCACGTAATCGGACAGGTCGGAGGCCAGCCATACAACCGCGTTGGCCACGTCCTGCGGGTCCCCGATACGGCCGTAGGGGATCAGCCGAAGCAAGTCTCGCGCGGCCTCGCCCTGGGTCGCCTGTTCGTTGATGGCCGTACGGATGGCACCTGGGGCGATGCCATTGACCCGTATGCGCTGCTCACCGACTTCCTGGGCAATGCTGCGCATGAGCAGGTCCACGCCCCCCTTGGAGGCAGCGTAATTGACGTGCCCGGCCCAGGGAATCAACTGATGGACCGAGCTCATATGGATGATCTTGCCATTGGCCCGGGAAACCCAAGGCCGCGGGCCCTGGCGAGCGAATTGCCGCAGCGCGGCGCGGGCGCACAGAAACTGACCCGTAAGATTGACATCCAGCACGGTGCGCCAGTCGTCCAGGGTCATGTCAGCGATGGCGGCATCCTTTTGCAGCCCAGAGTTGGCGACCAGGATGTCCAGGGCGCCGAAGGTGTCGATGGCCTCGGCGAACATGGCTTCGACCGCGTCTTCCTGGCTGACGTCAGCCTCGATCGCCACGGCTTGCCCGCCCGCTTCACGAATCTCATTGACCAGCGCTTCGGCGGGTTCGGCCTGGCTCCGGTAGTTCACCACCACCGCTGCCCCTGCGGCGGCCAGCGCTTTGGCCGAAGCGTATCCAAGGCCGGAGCTGGCGCCGGTGACCAGCGCAACTTGTTTCTCAAGTGAAATGTGCATCGGGTTGAGCCTCATCGCCAGTACTCCTAAAGGGGACTGGCCCACAGGGTGATGAGTTCAGCGGAAACATTCAGCGCCTTGCCGTTGCCTAACGTCGTGAACCGTCCGGAGGCACGACCATGACCAAGCAATCTCAACGCGAAGACCTTGACCACTCGCCAGGCAATGCCGGCAAGGTGGGAGAAACCCATAAGCAGTTGAATCAGCAAGGGGAAGCCCCTCGGCCCAGGACCGAAAAGGAAAATGGCAGGGGGGCCAGGCCTGACCAATGACCGCCCACCGGCGGCTGATGTGGTTTACTCCAGCCCCGTGGGCCTGCGCTCGCGGGAGCCCAGGGGCTTGACCACTGGCGGGATGGAAAGCATGGCGGCGCCGTGAGCCGCCATCGGCCTTCACGTTCATGCTCCGGCCTTAGTGTCCTCCGCGACTTCCAACAGGCGTTCCAGGAAGGTGGCCAGGGCGACTTCTTCCAGTCGCAAGCCCTTGCGTTGCCGGGGCTTGGGTAGCTTGGCGAGCTCTCCCAGGGCGAAACGCTCGAGCACCGCCGGGTGTATATAGCATCGCCGACAGACTGCTGGCGTATTGCCCAACTGCCTGGCTACCTGCTTGACCATTTCCACGATATGGCGCTTGGCTTCCGGCTCCGGCTGCCAGTGCAACTCGCGCAGCATCGACAGTGCCAGTGCCGAGCCCGCCCAGGTGCGGTAGTCCTTGGCGGTGAAATCGCTGCCATGCAGGCCGCGCAGGTATTCATTCACGTCGTGGGAGCTTACATGGTGACGCTCGCCATCTTCGTCCAGATACTGGAACAGATGCTGGCCTGGCAAGTCCATGCAGCGCTTGATGATCCGAGCCAGGCGCTTGTCCTTCAGGCTGACCTGGTGTTCGACGCCGCTCTTGCCACGGAACTGGAAGGCGATAGCGCTGCCCTTTACCTCCACATGCTCATTGAGAAGGGTAGTCAGGCCGTAGGACTGATTATCCCGGGCGTACTGGCTATTGCCGACGCGAATGAGGGTCGCGTCCAGGAGCGAGATCACCACCGCCATGACCTTGTTCCGAGACAGCCCCGGGGTGGCAAGGTGCTCCTCGAGCTGGCGCCGCACCTTGGGCAGCGAGCGTCCGAAGGCCAGCATTCGCGCATATTTGTTTTCGTCGCGCACCTCCCGCCAGCGCGCGTGGTAGCGATACTGCTTACGGCCCCTGGCGTCACGGCCTGTGGCCTGGAGGTGGCCACGAGGGTCCGGGCATATCCATACATCCTGGTAGGCCGGCGGAATGGCCAGGGCGTTGATGCGCTGGATCTGGTCCGCGTCCTTGATCCGCTCGCCGTCCGGGGTGAAGTAGGCGAACTTTCCGCGCAGCTTGCGTCGGCGGATGCCAGGCTGGCTGTCGTCGACGTAATGCAGGTCGGGGGGCAGATCGGGAATGGCGGGTGCGGCGGTATCCGGCATGGTTGTCATGTCCTTCCAGGGCTGTGCTATGGACCGCAACGGTGTCGTTATTGCTCCCTGATAGAACTCTTCCACCTTTCCTACAAGCAGCTGGGACCGGTCCTACAGACTCCGCCAGGCGCAAACCGAATAATCACCGCACCGTCAGGTGATAGGCGGCATTGCCAAGGAGGTCATCATGTACCGGGCTTTGATCGTGGACGATCACCCCTTCATTCGCGCCAGTGTCGCCCTGCTTCTGGCCCAGGACGACATCGAGATCGCCGGCGAGGCCGACAACGGCCGCCAGGCATTGCAGCTGGCCCGTGATCTGCAGCCGGACCTGGCCATCGTCGATATCTCCATGCCCTTGCTGGACGGCCTCACGGTGATGCAGCGCCTGCGTAGCCTGGCGCTACCCACCAAGGTGCTGGTGCTCAGCTCGCTTCCGGCCGAATTCTATTCGCTGCGCTGCATGAAGGCGGGCGCCTGCGGTTTCGTGGCCAAGAACAACGAACTGGGCGAACTGCGCAAGGCCGTGCGCGCGGTGCGTTCGGGCTACAGCTATTTCCCCAGCGTCACCCTCAGCAGCGTGCGCAAGGCCGATGGCCGACGATCGGAGCGCGAATGCCTGGCTGAACTCAGCGACCGGGAGATTCTGGTGCTGCATCACCTCGCCAAGGGCTACACCAATCGACTGATTGGCGAGCACCTGGCCCTCAGCGCCAAGACGGTGAGCAGCTACAAGTACCGCTTGATGGAAAAGCTGGGCGTGCCCTCGGTGGTAGGCCTGGCGGAAATCGCGAGGAGGCACCAATTGTGTTGAAACCCCCGGGGCGTCAAGGCTGGCGCATCCTTCTGCTGCTACTCATCCTGTTCGCGGGGCTGGGCGCCACGCCAAGCGCCTCCGGCCAGGCAGCGATGGTGTACGCTCGGGTCCCCCTGGACGTTTCCTCGGCAAACGGTTCCCGAAACCATTCCGCGAGATTGGAAATGCCCGATGAGGACCGTCGCTGGCTCTGGCGCCACCGGAATCTGCGCGTAGGCGTGGCTGGCCCGGATAATCCGCCTTTCGACTTCCTCGTCAACGCGCGGCGCTTCGAGGGCGTGAGCGCGGAATACCTTGCACTGCTGGCCGATTGGCTACGCCTGGACATCCGCGTGTTCTCGTATCCGGATCGCGCCAGTGCCCTGAAGGCATTGCGCCAGGGCGAGGTGGATCTGCTCACCAGCGCCACGGGGCAGGAAGGACGTCTGCCAGGGCTGACCCGTAGCCGGCCCTATGCCCAGGACCAACCGGTGCTGGTCCGGCGAGCGGGGCCGGCAACGGCGGGTGTTGAATCGGCCATGACCCTGGCCATACCGGATGGATATGCCCCTGAAGCCAGCGACCTGGGGGCCGCTGGCCATTACCGCTTGGCTACCCAACCCTCGCTGCTCACCGCCATGGCGGCACTTGCCCTGGGTGAGGTCGACGCCGTCCTGGCCAATGGCGATGCCGTGGCCGCCCAGCTTGGTCAGAGCCCACTCGAGGGTCATGAACAGGTCGGCTTCCTGGCCCCGCGGCCGGAAGGCCTGGGCTTTCTCCTGCGCGAACAGGAACCGCGCCTGCTCGCCCTGATCAACGGTGCACTCGCCGCGGCTCCCCCGTCCTGGCTGGCCCAGGTACGAGCGAACTGGGCCCAGGGCGCGGCGCGGCTTGGCGAAGCCGCGACCGTGCCGCTCGAGCCCACGCAGCAAGCCTGGGTGAGGGCGCATCCCGAAATCCGGGTGGGCTACCTGCGTGACTTCGCGCCGCTGAGTTTCGAGACCGACAAGGGGGAATTCCAGGGGCTGGCGGCCGATCTGCTCGCTCGGATCGCGCAGCGCACCGGCCTGCGCCTACGTCCGATCGGCTATGACAGCCATGTGGCACTCCTGGCCGGCCTGGAAGGCGGCCAGGTGGATCTGGCCGCCAGCATGGCCCGGGACGCCGCCGAACAGGCGGGGCTGCAGTCGAGTCAAAGCTGGCTGACCACAGTGCCGGTGCTGATCGTCGCCGCGGATGCCCCGCAAGCCCAGCTTGATGCCCTGGTTGGGCGAAGAGTCGCCGTGCCGGCCTCCCTCGGCCTGGCCACGGCGTTGGCGCAGCGCTGGCCTGGGGTGCGATGGGAGGAAAGCGACACGGCCGGGCAGGCCCTGGGTCGCGTCATGTCTGGCGACGTCAGCGGCGCGGTGGTGCCTTACCTGCACGCCCGGGCGGCCCTTGCCGGTGTAGCCGGCGAGTCATTGAAAATAGGTTCGCCTCTGGCATTGCCTCCCCGCCGTTATGGTTTCGCGGTATCGGGCGGGCGCGCACCCTTGCTGGCCATTCTCGATGATGCGCTGTCCGATATCGGGCCGACCAGCCTCGCGGATATGAGCCGAAGGTGGCGTAGTGAGGTCCATCCGGCCTGGTTGGGGTCCAGCGAAGCCCGGTGGGTGACGCCGGCCTTCGGAATCGCCGCCATCATGCTCGGCCTGGCAGTGATCTGGATCCGTCTGCTCAAGCGCCAGGTCCATCGACGACGGCGGGCCGAGCAAGCCTTGAAGGATCAACTGGAATTCATGCGGGTCATGATCGATGGCACCCCGCATCCGGTCTATGTACGTGACCGGGAGGGTCGCTTGCTCAATTGCAATGCCAGCTACCTGCAAGCCCTTGGCGTGAGTTACGAGGAGGTGGTCGGCCAGGCGGTCACGCGCATTCCCTTGACCGAGGCGCAAGCCCGGGAATACGAGACCCTGTACCAGAAGGTGATCCGCGACGGCGAGCCGATCGTGGAGGATCGTCATCTTCATCTGCAAAGCGGCAGGCGGATGACGGTGCTGCACTGGATGCTCCCCTACCGGGCCAGCAATGGCAGCATCGTCGGGCTTATCGGCGGCTGGATCGACATCACGGAGCGGCAGCGCCTGTACGACGCCCTGGAAGCAGCCAAGGAGGAAGCCGACAGCGCCAACCGCGCCAAGTCCCGCTTCCTCGCTGCCGCCAGCCACGAAATCCGCACGCCCATGAACGCCGTGCTGGGCATGCTGGAGCTGGCCTTGCGCAAGGCCGAGACCGGCGAGCTGGATACCCTGGCGCTGCGAGTGGCGTCGGAATCGGCGAGCAGCCTGCTCGAACTGCTCAGCGATATCCTCGACATCAGCCGTATCGAAGCGGGCCACCTGACCCTGAACCCACGTCCGGTACAGGTGGATGCCTTGGCGCGGCAGGTAGTCCAGCTCTACCAGGTGCGTGCGCGCGAGAAGAAACTGGCCTTGCGGCTGGAGGCGCAGAGCGACATCGCCTGGGGCGTGCTGCTCGATCCGCTGCGGTTTCAGCAGGTGCTTGGCAACCTGCTCAGCAACGCCATCAAGTTCACCCGGGAAGGAGGCGTTCGGGTTCGCCTGGTCGGCGAGGCGACCGCGAGCGAGCTGATGGTTCGGCTAGTGGTCGAGGACACCGGCATAGGCATACCACAAGGCGATCTGCAGCGTCTCTGTCAGCCCTATCAACAGGCGGGCAATCATCAGCTCTCCGGGCGGGCGGGCGCCGGGCTGGGCCTGTCCATCACCCATCACCTGTGTCGCATCATGGGTGGCCAGTTATCGCTGCACAGCCGCGAAGGCGAGGGCACCCGGGTGGAGGCCCTGATGCGCCTGCCGATCTGCGGGGTGATCGCCCCGGAGCCGGCAATGGCCTCACCCAGCGTTGCACAGGCCAGCCTGAGCATACTGGTGGTGGACGACCATGAGCCCAACCGGCTTTTGCTGGCACAGCAGCTCAGTTACCTTGGGCACCGGGTGGTGGTCGCCGGGGACGGCGCGCAGGGCTTGCGAGAATGGTGCGGGCGAGGCGGCTTCGACGCGGTCATCTGCGATTGTGAAATGCCAGGGCTGGACGGCTACGATCTGGCTCGCGCGATCCGCCTCGAGGAGCACCGCAAGGGCCTGACCAGGTGCCGCCTGCTGGCGTACACCGCTGACGTGGGCGGCGCCCCGCGCGCCCGTTGCCGCGAAGTCGGCTTCGATGACTGCCTGACCAAGCCCCTGGGCCTGGACAGCCTGGCGGCGGCCCTGGCGCCTCGCTCCGATGATTCCAGGGCCGATCCTCAGGCTCCGGCAGCGGCCCGGGGGGCCGAGGCCTTGCTGGCCCTGGCGGGTGGTTGCGCGGCTTCGGCCCGCCGCCTGCGGGAAAGCCTGCTCAAGGCTCTGCAACAGGACGAGCAACGCTTGCGCACCCTTCCCGCCGCCTGCCCGGAGATCGACGATGTGGTGCATCGGATCAAGGGGGGCGCGCGCATCGTGGGGGCGGTGGCCTTGGTGAAGTGCTGCGAAGCGGTGGAGCGAGACGAGCGCCCGGTGGAGGCGCTGTTGATGGAGATGGAGGCCTTGCAGCGGGAGCTGCGCCAGATGCGCTTCAGCCAAGCGTCAGCAAGCGAACCTCAGGCCCAGCCGGGCTTGCCTCCAACAACGCAACCGAAACCGGCAGCTTGAAACGTCGAGGCCCGGCGCTACCGGGGTTGACGAAAAGCACGCCGTCCTTGGCCTGGACCAATGGCTTATGAGAATGCCCGGTTACCACAACCCGAACCGAATCGGGCAGTTCCTTGGGCACATGGGCCATTTCATGGGTGAGATAGACCGCCCAGTCGCCGAAGGGTATCAGCAGGTGGTCAGGCAGGTCATCGGCCCAGGGCAAGCCACGGTCATTGTTCCCCCGCACTACGTGCAGCGGGGCCAGTTTGCGGAGGTCGTAGAGAATCTCGGGTTTGCCGATGTCCCCGGCGTGGATCAACTGCTCGCACTCCCGCAGGGCTACGATAGCCTCGGGGCGAAGCAGGCCATGGGTGTCGGCGATAAGCCCGATTCTCATGATCGAGATCCTCTCCTGTAGACAATGGCTCGAGGCTCAAGCCACGGGTGACAGCGTGCCCAGGAACGCCACCGCCATCAGCGCCAGCAAGCCGCAGCCCCATTCGAGCCCCAGGGTCAGTCGCAAGTTCGCCGACGCTGCCGTCGCGGCATGCCTGCGGTGCCACAGGGCCAGCGCCAGCATGCCCGCCACGGCCAACAGCTTGAGCGCCAGTACCCCGGTGTAGGCACCGGGGCTCGGGATCAAGACGCCTGTCACCAGCCAGAGGTTGATCAGCCCGCTGAGGGCCATCGCCCATACCAGGCCGATCCAGTAGCGGCCGAAGGCAAGGGCCAGGCGTGCCGGCTGTAGCCCCCGTGGTTGGGCCGCTATCCAGGCGAGCAGCCCCAGGGCGCCGAACCAGCCACCGACGGCGGCCAGGTGCACCATTTGGTTCAAGGCCACCAAGGTGCCTAGCAGCCCTTGGCTGACACCGGTATGGCCAACCGGCGCCAAGGTCGCCACGGCCAGTGCGCTCAGCGCCAGCGCCGGCACCGGCGAGCGTTGGCCGGGCAGGCGCCACCAGACCAGCTGGACCAGGCAGATGGCCACGTGAGCGGCCCATACCCGACCGAAGCTGGTATCAGACAAAAGCGTACGCAGGGTTGGTGCCGCGATGCCGGTACGCCAGCTTCCGGTCATTTCGGCACTGGTTGCCAGGAGCCAGCCGATTGCGCTCAGAAAACCCAGCAGGGCCACGACACAAAGGATCGGGTCCATACGCTGGCGCAGGGCAGGCAGTTGAGGCGCGCCCTTGAGCAACAGCGGGCGAAACAGGCTGATCCCGAACAGGCTCAGAATGGCGGCGTAGTGAACGAAGCGGAATACAACCAGGGCAGTCATGGGTAGGGTGGTCTGGCCAGTGGGGCGGGCTACTTTAGCAGCCATGATCCCACCGGCCAAATCAGGTCCCGCGGGCGCACCGATGTCGCCCTGCCGGACGTGTCAGACATGGGCGGTACGGGGCGCGACTGGCGTGACTGGGGCCGCCGCATCCCGCTTCGTCAGGCAAAGCGTGAGCACCGCCGACATCGCCAGGGCCGCGCTCATGAGCAGGTAGGAAGCGCCTGGCCCGCCCGTGCTGCCATTGAGGTAGCCGACCACCCAGGCGCCAGCGAAGGATCCCAGCGCGCCCATGCTGTTGATCAGCGCCATGGCGCCGCCGGCTACATTGACCGGAAGGATTTCAGGGACGATGGCGAAGAACGGGCCGTAGGGTGCATACATGCAGGCTCCGGCGAAGGTCAGCAATGCATAGGACCACCAGAAATGCGTGCTTCCCAGCGCATAGGAGCCGTAGAAAGCCAGCGCGGCCAGCAATAGCGGTGGCCAGACGAACGCCTTGCGGCGTTGCAGTCTGTCCGAGCTCCAGGAGCACAGTATCATCGCCACTACCGCGGCCAGGTAGGGCAGCGCCGACAACCAGCCGGCCTGCACCATGTCCATGTCCTGCCCTTTCTTCAGGATCGAGGGCAGCCAGATAACGAACCCATAGACCCCGATGCTCCAGCAGAAATACTGCGCTGATAGCAGGATGACCTTGGGTGAGCGGAAGGCCTGGGCATAGTTCTTGACCGGTTTGAAACCCTGCTGCTCGGCGTCCAGGGCGCTCTCCAGGGCCTGGCGTTGCTGCGCGCTCAACCATTTGGCCTGGGCAGGGCGCTCATCGGCCAGGCGCCACCAGACAAAGGCCCAGAGTACCGCAGGCAGGCCCTCGATGATGAACATCCAGCGCCACGAGTAATGCTGCACCAGATAGCCACTGACCACTGACATCCACAGCATGGTCACCGGGTTTCCCAGGATGAGGAAGGTATTGGCCCTTGAGCGCTCCGCGCGGGTGAACCAGTGACACAGGTACACCAGCATGGCGGGCATCACGACCGCCTCGACCACACCGAGGAAAAAGCGTATGGCGATGAGCCAATAGGCATTGGTGACTACACCGGTCAGGCTGGCCAGACCGCCCCAGAGGATAAGGCTGGCGAAGATGAGCTTCTTGACGCTGCGCTTTTCTGCGTAGAGGGCGCCAGGCACCTGGAAAAAGAAATAGCCAAGGAAGAAGAGGGCGCCCAGCAATGAAGACAGCTGGGGCGTGATGTGCAGATCCTCAGCCATGCCCGAAGCCGCAGCGAAGCCGTAGTTGGCGCGGTCAAGGTAGGCCAGGCTGTAGGTGATGAATACCACCGGCATCAGATACCACCAGCGACGGCTGGCCAGTTTCAACGTACTCATGATCGCTCTCCGCGTATTGTTGTAGGTGGGCCCGGCTGCAAGCCGGCCAGGCGTCGGTGGCCTTGCGGCCCGGTGCTACAAGCTCAGCGCCAGCCTCGCCGCTTCCAGTTGCTCACGCCTTGGCAGACCTTCCATATCGCCCTGGCTCTGTACCGCCAGGCTACCGATCCAGTTGCCACGCCGGACCGCCTGGGCGAAGCCCTGGCCCTCGAGCAGCGCGCTAATGACCCCCACCGCGAAACCGTCGCCGGCGCCAACGGTGTCGATCACCCGAGCCACCGCGAAGCCTTCCACCACGCCTTCATCCTGAGCGGTCCGGTAGTAGGCACCTTGCGGACCAAGCTTGATGGCTACGGCTTCCACCCCTCGTTCCAGGTACCAGCCGGCAATGTCACGAGGCGCTTCCAGCCCCGTGAGCATCTGGCCTTCGGCCAGCCCGGGCAGCACCCAGTGGGCCTGGCAGGCGAGCCGATTGACGGTATCGACCATGGTGCGCTGATCAGCCCAGAGGGCAGGGCGTAGGTTGGGGTCGAAGGAGATGCTGTGTCCGGCTTCGCGCATCTGCCGGATGAGGCTGGTCGAGAGCTCCAGTGCTTGAGGGGACAACGCCGGGGGAATACCAGTGGCATGCAGATGGCGCGCGCGCAGGAGGCTGGGGTCCAGGTCGGCGACGCTCAGCACGCTGGCGGCCGAGCCCTGGCGGAAGTATTCTACCGCCGGGTCGCGCCCGTCCGCCTCGCTGCTTTTAAGCTGGAAACCCGTGGGCCGGGTGGGATCGGTGCGCACGAAGCGGCAATCCAGGCCTTCATCCACCAGGGTATCGGTGACGAAGCGGCCCAGTGAATCCTTGCCGACCCGGCTCAGCCAGGCCACGTTCAACCCCAGGCGGGCCAGGCCGATGGCTACGTTGCTGTCAGCCCCGGCGATGCGTTTGTGAAAGCGTTTCACCCTGGCCAGTTCGCCGTATTCGTCGGCCACGAACATCGCCATGGTTTCACCGAAGCTGAGAATATCGAACTCAGGCATGAGCGACCTCCTGCCCCAGGGTGGCCAGTTCTGCCACGCGCTCAGCCGCTACCTTGCCAGTATCCGCGCCCTCGAGAGGGTACTCGATGGCCCGTACAATGCCTTCAGGGAAGCGGCGAAGCAGACGCGCCCAGTCTGCCAGGTCATGACGTTCGGGGGGCACCGCCACCAGCTTGCTTTCCGGGTTCATCCGTACGGCCTTGCAGTGGAGATAGTCCACGTATTGCCCCAGCTGGCCGGCAGCGCCCAGGGCAGACTGGCCTTGCCACTGCCAGTTGCCTATGTCGAAGGTCATGCCCACTGGAACCTGGCGGGCCCGCGCGCCCGCGAAGAACTGTACAAGGGGCTCGATACGACCACCCTGGACGGTCTGGTCGTTTTCCACCAGCAGCCTTACAGGCGAGCCCTTCAGTTGATCGGCGAGGGCCTTGAAATCAGCGTTAGGCGTGAAATGGCCGAGAGAGACCTTGAGCCAGCAGGCACCTGCCTCGGAGGCTGCCGCCAGGGCCGTTGCCAACTGGGGTTGCGGACGGTTGCCGTCGAGGTGCCACAGCTCCAGCGGAGCACTGTATACCAGGGTCAGTCCCAGGGCTGAGGCCTGGCGGCGGTAGGCGGCGAGGTCTGCGCCTGGCTCAAGCAACTCTTCACGCAACTCCACGTGGCTGGCGCCCGCTTGGGCGACTAGCGGCAGGAAGCAGGCTTGACCTTGGGCACGCACAAGCTGCGCACCGAAGCTGGAAAGGCTGATGGAAACGGGTATTCGCATTGTGGTTGTCCTCTGAAACCGGTTACAGGCCCAGTCGAGCTCGGCACTCTTTGCCATCGCTGGCCCCAGCTAGTTAAGCGTAGTGCGTTCTGCGCGGGGTGGAACCGCGCACAATCAGGCGAGCCGGTACGTCTATCTGTCGGCTCGGCCCGGTATCGCCCTGCAGCCGTCGCAACAGGCATTCGAACGCGACCCGGCCAATGGCGTCGGTGGGCTGGGCCAACGCGGTAATTCCGCCGCCGACCAAGGGGTACCAGTCCAAGTCGTCGAGTGCGATCAAGCCCAGGGTATCGAACGCCTGCACACCCGCCTCGGCCAAGACCAGGGTAGCGGCCAGGGTGGCCACGCCATTGGCGCAGAAAAGCGCTTTGGGGCCGTTATCGAGGCGCCCGCGAAAATCTGTGAGATCGTCGGCCAGCGCCTCCCCGGTGTAGAGCACGCGGCCCTTGATGCCGGGCCTGGCGGAAATGCCCGTCTCGAAAGCCGCGCGCCGTTCCGCGCGGGAACTGGCGCCCTCCACCGGTTCCATGACCAGCGCTATGTCTCGGTAACCTCGCTCAAGGAGGTGATCCAGGGCTAGCGTCACGGCCGCGCCGTTGTCCAGGCCTACCAGATCAGTGCCGAAGCTTTCAAGCTTGCGGTCGATGAGCACCACGGGCAGCTCACCGCGCAGCGCCTTCAATTGCTCGGCATGCCCGCCAAGCGTGATGAGTATCAGCCCCTCGATGTTATAGGCGCGAAGTGCATCCAGCTGTTCGACCTCGCGCCCTGGATCGCGGTCGGTGTTGCATAGCACCAGCGTGTACCCGTGTTGTCGGCATGCCGTCTCGACACCATGCATCACGGCGACGGAGTAGGGGTTTCGAATATCGGCCACCAGCATCCCGATCAGCCGGGTGCGCCCGCGCTTGAGGCCTCGTGCCATTTGATTGGGGCGATAGCCGAGGGTCGTGATCGCCTGTTCGATTCGCCCGGCGATGGCTTCGGATAGCAGACCACGGTCTTCACCGATGAAACGCGACACGCTGGCCTTGGACACTCCTGCCTGGCGCGCGACATCCTGCATGGTGACCCGGTGGCCGAGGGAGAATCGACTCATGGCCTGTCGTCCTTGTGGTAGTTGTCTGGACAGGTTGAAACCGGTTTCAGGAAACCCTACTTCCCGTCCGGGGTCAAGCTGCCATTGGTCAGCCCGATCACGCCTCGAATTTCTCTCTTTCCTACAGAAGTTACGGAAATCACTGGCAGCTTTGGTCTCATGGTCTCTTTAGCCTGTCGCCTTTCTGCAAAGAGGCGACCCCATGTCCAAGATGCTCGTGTTATGGCTGGCCCTGCTTGGCCTGGCGAGCCCGGCCACCGCGACAGATCCGCTGGGTTTTTGGGCCGATCCGCAGCGAGGGGCGAACAGTTTCAACAGGCTGCCTCCCAGCCAGGCTTACTTCGACGCCCTGGCCGCCACCGGCGCGACCTGGGTTCGCCTGGCCTACGACAAGTGGCCCAGTCGTGGTCGCGATTTTCTCATAGGCAATGCCGATCATTACCAGGGGCTGGTCCAGGCTGACCTGGCCCGCCTCAGGGCGGTGCTCGACCGGGCACACAAGGCAGGATTGAAGGTAGTGCTGACGCCCTTGTCGCTGCCACTGATGCGCTGGGCACAGAACAATGATGGCCGATTCGATGATCGCCTGTGGCAGGCCCCCGCCAACTGGGAAGCGGCCACGCGTTTCTGGCGGGACCTGGCCAGGGCTTTGAAAGGTCATCCCGCGGTGGCGGCCTATAACCTGATCAACGAACCGGCGCCCGAGCGTGACGGTGGCCTGGCCGAACACGCGTCGGCAGCCGAAATGAGGGCCTGGTATCAAGAGCAGCAGGGTAGCGGGCGGGATCTCAGGGCTTTCTATCAGACGTTGATCAGCGCGGTGCGCAGCCAGGATGTTCGGATGCCGATCATGCTGGACGCGGGCTGGTACGCGGCAGCCGATGGCTTCGCCTATTGGCCGGGTGCGCTCGGGGATGGGCGAATCCTGTACAGCGTGCACATGTACGAGCCCTACCAGATGACCAGCGACCCAGCCTCATTGAAAAGGCCCGCCCTCGCGTACCCCGGCATGGCACCGTTCGGCGCAAGCCAGGAGTACTGGAATCGAGAGCGCGTAGCCGCTTACCTGGGCAACTTCACCCGCTGGGCGGAGCAGGCCGGGCTGCCGGCGTCGCGCCTGGTCTTCGGCGAGTTCGGCTGCCTGCGCCGCTGGCCCGGGTGCGCGAGCTACCTGGAAGACGTCCTGGACGTCGCCGAGCGCAGCGGCGTGCACTGGGCCTTCTATGCGTTTCGGGAAGACGCCTGGGATGGCATGGACTACGAACTGGGCAGCGCGCCGGTGCCTTGGAAATACTGGCAAGCCGCGGAAGCCGGAAGGCCCGATCCTGTCCAGCGCGATGGCAGTGCGCTATTCGATGTCATTGGCCGCTACCTCCAGGGCTCGTTCAAGCCGGCGCAGTCACCCCCCTGACCATTCCTTCGTCCCGGTTCGGGCTCGACCGAAGCGCTTGTGCCTGGCATTGACGCAAACCAGCACACCCGTCCAATTCGCTTCCATTGAGCGTAGGCAAGCTATGCTTTTACCGGAGCAAGCGCAGCCATGGAGAAGCCCACCACCGTCGTTCACTCGGCCCTGCCGAACAACGCTTCGGGCCCTGGGCAGGCAGCGCCCAACAGCGTGGTGACCCTGGTCATCCAGCACAAGGTCCGTCGTGGGCAGTGCCAGCGCTATGAGGCCTGGCTCAAGCGCACCGTGACGGCCGCCCGGCGGCATCCCGGACATCTGGGGGTGAACGTGATACGGCCAGGCGAAGATGGCCAGGTCTTCACCTCGGTGCTGCGCTTTTCCAGCGCGCGACTTCTGCAAGGCTGGATAGAGTCCAGCGAACGCCGGGCCTTGGTCGACGAAGTGCTGCCTCTGCTGGAGGATGGGGATCATCCGCAGATCCATGCCGGCCCTGAGTTCTGGTTCACTCCCAACGACCAGGGCGCGGCCCAGCCGCCCAAATGGAAACAGGCGGTGCTCAGCTATGCAGTCATCTTGCCGCTGTCCATTGTGATTCCTCTGCTCTGGCAGCCGGTTTTCGCTCGCTATCCGGCGCTGGGCGGTTTGATTCCGAGCAATATGCTGATCACGGCGTGCATCGTCATCAGTGTTGTATTCGTGATCATGCCAAGGGTCACCCGACTGTTCGCCCGATGGCTGGCCCCGCTCTAGACTGCCGTTCGCCGGAAGACCGGACTGAAAAACCGAACCCCGTCGCGGGCGCCTCGCTCGTAAGTGAGTTGTTGTAGCGAAAGGGGATGTACCGTGGAGTGGCATCGATTTCTGCTGGGCGAAGCCAGCCCCTGGATGTTGTTGGAAATCTGCGGCCGGGCGGCCTTGCTGTACTGGATGCTGATGTATGGCATGCGCCTGCTGGGCCGCCGCGTGGTTTCCCAGTACACCTTGTTCGAGTTATCCATTGTCGTCACCCTGGCCGGCGCGGTGGGCATTCCGCTTCAGGCTCAGGAACGGGGCTTGCTGCCACCGTTGATCATTCTTGTGGTGCTCATTTCGATCCAGCGTGTGGTGGTGGCGTTGAGCAGCCGGAATCCACGGTTCGCGGTCGCGGTAGCTGGCGCTCCGGAACTGGTGGTCAACGAAGGCACGCTGGAGCTGGCCGCCCTCAAGCATGCCGGCTTGTCGCGGGAAAAACTCTACGGCCTGTTGCGCGGCATGCGCATCCAACATCTCGGGCAGGTGGGCCGTGCCTGGTTGGAGCCTTCCGGCCAGCTTACCCTGGTGCGCGCCGAGCGCCCGCGGCCTGGGCTGTGCATTCTTCCGGAAATCGACGAAGAGCTGCGCCGCGCGGCCTGTATCGACGGCGCTTGCTGCTGTGCCTCATGCGGGCATGTCGAGCCCGGATCCGCCACCAAACCTTGCCCTGGCTGTGGCGCCGATCGTTGGCAACCAGCGGCTCGGGAGCTGGACGAATGAGCGGGCAGGGTGGCGTGACGACGCTGCATCGCTTGCTTGTGGGCGAGGCGCCTTGGGTGTTTCTGCTGGAGGTGGGCTGCCGCGCGCTGGTGGTCTATGCGGCCCTGTTCATTGTGATGCGTTTGCTGGGCAAACGCATGGCAGCCCAGTTGAGCATTTCGGAGATGGCAGTGATGCTCACCCTGGGCGCGGCCATAGGCGCGCCCCTGCAAACCCCGAGCCAGGGAGTGCTGCCGGCCGTGGTACTGCTGGGTTGCGCCCTGGTGTTCCAGCGGGGGCTGTCCGCCTTGTCCTTTCGTTGGCGCCGGGTCGAAGTGGCAGTGCAAGGGGATGTCACCCTGCTGCTCAAGGACGGCAGGCTGCTGATGGACGATGTGCGCGGCGCCGGGCTCACCCTGGACCGTGTCCACTCCGAACTGCGCGGGCAGGGCATCGTTCAGCTGGGTCAGCTGCGCCGGGTGTACTTGGAGTCCACTGGCCGTTTCACCCTGCTGACCTACCGGCAGCCTCGCCCGGGCCTGTCCCTGATCCCTGCCGCGCCAGGCAGTGAGCAGCCGTTGGGTGACGGGGCCTTGAGCTGTGCCTGCTGTGGCTACACAGCTACCGCTGATGCCGAAGGTTGGCCACGCTGTCCGTACTGCGAACACGACCACTGGCAACCCGCCACCCCCCTGGGCAGACCTGAAGCCGAGAAGTCGACCGCCCCGGCCCGCAGCGCCTGATCAGAGTGCGGATCAGACCTTGAAATGACCTACCAGCTCGTTCAGCTCCGCCGCTAGACGGGTAAGTTCGTGACTGGCGGCGGTGGTCTGGTTGGCGCCGGCGGCGGATTGCAAGGACAGGTCGCGAATATTGACCAGGTTGCGGTCCACTTCCCGGGCCACCTGGGCCTGTTCTTCGGCCGCGCTGGCGATGACCAGGTTGCGCTCGGAGATTTCGCTGATACCCCGAGTGATGTCCTCCAGGGCAGCACCCGCCCGGCGCGCGGCTTCCAGCGTCGTACGGGCGCGTTCGCTGCTGGTCTGCATGGAAGCTACGGCCTGGCCACTGCCTTGCTGTATACCGCTGACCATCGCCTCGATCTCGCGGGTCGATTCCTGAGTGCGATGGGCCAACGCTCGTACCTCGTCAGCCACTACGGCGAAACCACGGCCCGCTTCACCGGCACGGGCCGCTTCGATGGCCGCATTGAGCGCCAACAGGTTGGTCTGCTCGGCAATGGCGCGGATCACATCCAGCACCTTGCCGATTTCACGAGTACGCTCGGCGAGCCCGCGAACTTGCTCGGAAGTGGCTTCCACTTCTTCGTTCATGTGTTCGATGGCCAATACCGTCTGTCTGACCCGTTGCTGTCCGTCCATCGCGGCAGTGCTGGACGCTTGCGAGGCGGTGGAAGTGGATACAGCGTTGCCGGCCACTTCTTCCACAGCGGCGGTCATCTCATTGACCGCGGTGGCGGCCTGCTCGATTTCGTCGTTCTGCTGATGGAGGCCACGTGCGCCTTCCTCTGTCACCGCATTGAGCTCTTCGGCGGCCGACGCCAACTGCGTCGCCGAACCGCTGATGCGCGACAGCGTAGTGCGCAAGTGCTCCTGCATACCGGCCAGGGCTACCTGTAAGCGAGTCACCTCATCGCGTCCCTGGGGCTCGATGCGTTGAGTCAAATCACCGCTGGCGACCTTCTCGGCCAGGGCTACGGCGCTATGCAAGGGGCGCACGATACTGCGCGTCAACAGCCAGGCCAGGACGACCGTCAGCACGAACGCCGCGCAAAGCATCACAGATACCAGCAGACGGGCATCTTCATATTTGGCCTGGGCCAAGGCCGCACTGTCATCGCCGTTACGCTGATTGATGTCGGTGAGTTGCTTGAGTACAGGCGCGATAGCATCGGAAATCCGTTTCAGGTCGCCACTGATCAGCGGCGCCAGGGCTTCTTCACGGTTGGCGAGCGAGGCCTGACGCAGGCGATCCAGTGCCTCCAGGTACTGGCCATGAAGGGCTTTGAGCTGGTTGAAGGCCTGGGCTTCCTCACCATCGCCGACCAGGGGCGCGTAGGCGTCGATGCGCTTTTGCCCGGCACTGGTGAGCTCTTGCAGCCGAGCGCTGGACTTGTCCACATCCGCTTTCTCGCGGTTGACCAATACAAAATACGACATGGTTCGATACCGACCCACAATGTCGGTGAGCTCGCCAAGCAGTCGTGTGGACGTCAGTGAATTTTCAGCCAACTCGCGGGTGTTGTCATTGAGCTGGGACATTTGCCGTAGGCTGTTCATGCCCAATACCGCCATGAACAGGGCAATGATCGCGAACCCGAAGGTTGCCCGGGCGGCGATCCCGATGTTTCGAAGCGACATGCGACGCACTCCAGAAGAGGTATGGAAGGTTGTCGGCCGAGCGAAACGAAATCTGAAGTCCGGGCGTAGGCAACCTGCATAAAGCAATCAGTTGCCGCGCTGAAGTCAGGATGCCGCCTGCTTCGGATGCACAGTTCGAGAAGAAGGCTAGAGTAAGGGATCCATACCTTTGCCTGAAGGATTCTTCATGAACATCAAGGATAGTACTGCGCTAGCCACCCATACCGTCACGACCGCGCCTGGCAGCATCCGGATCGACGTGAGCGGCTACGCCGATGCCAATCGCAGCATCGCTATCGACCAAGATGGCAAAATAATAGTCGGCGGCCTTACTCAGTACCTGGCCTGGGGATATCCCGGCGCCCCTGGAGAGGAAAGCTACGGCTACGAGCAGAATTACTCAGCGGTGCGGCTCAATACCGACGGCAGTGTGGACAGCGGTTTCGGCGACGGTGGGGTGAACATCGTACCGGCGGCCTACGCACCGGAGGTGCTCGGCGAGAGAACGCTGGTGCAGGCTGATGGCAAGGTGCTGTTGGCCCTGACCCTGGACGACAGTGTCCAGCTCAAGCGCTTCAACAGCGACGGCAGTATCGATACCGGCTTCGGTGACGAGGGCGTCGCCACCTTCCAGATTTCTCATGACTTCAAGGATCCGGACCTCAAGGTGCTTTCAGACGGTACCCTGGTCTTCAGCGCGCGAGGGCCGGAAACGACTTCCGTCTACCGACTGAACAATGATGGCAGCCTCTTGGACAGCTTCGGCGATCAGGGCAAGCTGCTATTGAACACCGTGGATGACCCGTACTATCGCGTCGGCACGGTAGGCGTGGCAGACGACGGCAGTGTCGTCATCGGCTCATGGAACCATGAAGCCTCCAATGCCCCGCTTTACGTGCTGCAGCGCTTCACCTCGGAGGGCAAGCTCGATACCGGTTTTGGCAATGACGGCGTTGTGTCCTTCGACGTTGCCCTGGGCCTGGAAGGCGAAGTCCAAATGGCCGTCCAGACTGATGGCAAGATCATCGTTGCGGGCCAGACAGCGGATGATGCGCTGACGAGCGTGTTCCGCCTGAACGCGGACGGCACCTTCGACACCAGCTTCGGTGGAGGGGACGGGCAGGTTGTACTTGAATTCGAGCAGGCCATGTCCCTGGCCGTGCAACAGGACGGCAAGATTCTGTTGGCGGGCTCCGACGACCGGGATCTGAACCTCGTGCGCTTGAATGAAGACGGCACCCTGGATAGCGGCTTCGGCAGCCAGGACGGCAAGCATCACATAGACGGCTACCTGGGCGACGAAGTGCTCCAGGGCACGGGCGTGGCCGAGGTGGTCGATGGCCATGCCGGCGATGATGTATTGCAAGGAAACGGTGGGCGAGACCTGCTACAGGGTGGCGCGGGGGCGGATATCTTCCGCTTCGCCGAACTGAGCGATAGCTACCGCACCGCTACTCAGAACAACAGCGATCGAATCTCCGACTTCGACGCCAGCGAGGATCGTATCGACCTCACCGCGCTGGGTTTCTCGGGCATTGGCAACGGCCATGACGGCACCCTGGCTATCCTGGCCAGTGCCGACGGCAGCCGCACCTACCTGAAAAGCTACGATGTCGACGGAGCAGGGCACCGCTTCGAATTGGCCCTGAACGGCAACCTGCTGGGGCGGCTGAATGAAACCAACCTGGTCTTTACCGCGCCTACCTTGGAAGGCACCTCCGCGAAGGATGTGCTCACAGGCTCGGCCCTGTCGGAAACCATCCTCGGGCTGGACGGCAACGACCGCATCAACGCTGGCGCCGGCGCGGATGTGATCATCGGCGGCCGGGGGGCGGATCGGCTGGAGGGCGGTGACCGGGCGGACATCGACATTCTTTTCGACAACGCGGAAAATGCCGATATATTCCGCTACACCTCGGTCGAGGACAGCTACCGGACCGATACCCGGAGTTTGGTCGACCTGATCGTCAATATGACCGTAAGGGACAAGATCGACGTGTCGGCCCTAGGCTATACGGGGTTTGGCGATGGTACCGGCGACACCCTCAAGATGGTGTACAACGCCCAGCTGGAGCGTACCTATCTGCAGAACACGGAGGCCGATACTCAGGGCCATAAATTCCAGATCGCCCTGGAGGGCGACTGGCGAGAAAGCCTCTACGACAGCAACATGATCTTTGCCTCGCAGGAGCGCGTCACCCTGGTGGGCGTAACTACAGTGGCCGACGAGCAGCACTCGATCGGCTGACCTCATCCAGGCGGTCTTACCCATCCCCCGTCGCGCGGCCCGTTACCGGCGAGCGATGGGGTGACGGGCATTGCGCGGCAGGACCTATGCCTGACCGACCGGCCTTGGCGAAAGGTGCTCATGCACCGCCAGCCAGTCGGCTCCGGGCTGGCGATGGAATACGATGGTTTCGCGTTCCAGGCTGTCGCTGAGGGTTCCGGCCAGGCTTACGCGTGTGGCCACTTCATGAATGAAGATCGCTACGTCCCCAAGAACGCTCACCCGCGGTTCCCGGGACTCACAGGCCAGCACTCGCAGGCCGTCCTCTTGCCAGCTGTCCCACAAGGCCCTATAGGCCGCCCGGTCGCTCAGAACCTGGCCGGTGGTATGGAACACGAATGTCGCCTGTGGGCTGAAAGCGGCAAAATAGCGCTCGGTGTCATTGCTGGCGAACGCCTCCACCAGCCGCCGGGCCGCTTGTAATACCTCGTCGTGGCAAGTATCGGTAGGTAAAGGCATAAGCATGTCCTGGTGCATGGCGGTCGGCCTTGGCTTTTATGATGGCTCGATTTTGCCGCCTGGCCTGGGAACGTCACATACGCCCCGGCAAATAATCACTTCAGTCGATGCCAAACAGAGTCGTCTGGCTTTGGCGGCACCACCCCTGGTAGCCGCGCGGGCGCTGGCATGGATTCAACGGTCCTGCCGCTGGGCGAATGCCTGGAGCATAGGCTTCAGATGTAGTAACGTTGCTACCCTAAATTGGGAGATAGCCATGCCTACTACCGTCTCCAGTCGTGCCTTCAATCAGGACACCACCAGGGCCAAGAAAGCCACGGCCCAGGGCCCGGTATTCATCACGGACCGAGGCCGGCCGGCCCATGTATTGCTCAGCATGGAGGACTATGAGCGCCTGTCCGGCCCTTCTATCAGTATCGATCAGCTTTTGGCAATGTCCGAAGACGATACCATCGAGTTCGATCCATCGCCCCTGAGTCTGGCTCTGACCCCGGCAAGCTTCGACTGATGTTCCTGCTGGATACGAATGTCGTTTCCGAGCTACGCAAGGCGTCATCGCGACGAGCCGATCCCGGCGTGCTGGAGTGGGCACGCAAGGTGCCGGTCAATACGCTGTTCATTTCCGTTGTGTCGCTCATGGAGCTGCGTATCGGCGTAGGCCTGGTTGCGCGTCGCGACCCCGAACAGGCGACAGCCTTGAGTCGGTGGTTCGAAACCCAGGTATTGCCGGGCTTCCGCGAGCGGATCTTGCCTATCGACCTCGGCGTTGCGCTCAAATGCGCGGGTTTGCATGTGCCTGATCCGCGCCCCGAGCGCGACGCGCTGATCGCGGCAACCGCGTTGGCCCACGGTCTGATCGTGGTCACTCGCAATATCAGAGACTTCCAGGACACCGGGGCGACCACCTACAACCCCTGGTCTGTCTGATTTAGATGAAAAGTTACTTGAGCGTGTCGCGTCCCGCACCTATGGTCTAGGACCCTGTACCGGCCGCCAGAGCTCTAGATGATCGAATTCCACAACGTCACCGCCTACCAGCAGCAGACCCGTGTCCTGGACGGCTTTTCCCTAAAGATCGAAACCGGCGAGAAGGTCGCTATTCTGGGGCCCAACGGTGCCGGCAAAAGCACCCTGCTCAAGCTGATCACCCGGGAGCTCTACCCACTGGACCGGGAGGGCAGCCATCTCAAGCTGTTCGGCCGACAGAACGTGAACCTCTGGGACCTGCGCAGCCGCCTGGGCCTGGTATCCCAGGACCTGCAGGACGACTACACGCCCTATACCACCGCCCTTGAGGTGATCACTTCGGGCTTTTTCGGCGCCATCGGCACCCATGGGCATCTGCAGCCGAGCGCGAAGCAGCTTGCCCAGGCCAGGGCCATGTTGGCCGAAGTGGAAATGGCCGGACACGAAGACACCATGTTCCAGCGGCTCTCCACGGGGCAAAGGCGCCGGTTGCTGCTGGCGCGCGCCCTGGTGCACCGGCCAGCCGCGCTGATCCTTGACGAGCCCGCCAATGGCCTGGACATGGGCGCAAGCCTGGGCATGCTCCGGCTGTTGCGCCGTTTCTGTGGGCCGGAACACGCCATGCTCATTACCACCCACCACCTGGACGAGATCATCCCGGAAATCGAACGCGTGGTACTGCTGGCCAAGGGCCGTATCGTTGCCGACGGCCCCAAGGCCGACGTGCTGACCAGCGAGCGCTTGTCCGACCTGTACCAGATCGACCTGCGCGTCAGCGAGCAGGACGGCTGGTACCGCTGCTGGCATATGTAAGAGTGGGTAGGGCTGGCGAACACCTGCAAGGCATCGATGCCCCGTTCGCTAGCCGCTGCTAGCTCCTACCGGACTGCCGGGCAAGGGAGATCGAAGATTTCAGTTCAACCAGTCAGTCAGTGGGAGCCAGCGCAGCTGGCGAATCAACTATTGGCCAGCGTCATGGCCGCTCACTTCGCATCCAGATCACTGGCCTGATGTCGCTCGGCCAATTGCTCGGCTTCGTCACCCCATACCCGATTGACCCGCCGGCCGCGTGCCACGGCGGGGCGCCTGGCGATCTCATCGGCCCAGCGACGCACATGGCTGTACTCGTGCACTGAAAGGAACTCCGCCGCGCCATACAGATTGCCGCGCACCAGTTCGCCGTACCAGGGCCAGACGGCGATATCCGCGATGCTGTATTCAGCGCCGGCCAGGTATGGCCGGTCGGCCAGGCAACGGTTGAGCACGTCCAACTGGCGCTTGGCTTCCATGGTGAAGCGGTCGATGGGGTACTGCAGCTTCTCGGGCGCGTAGGCGTAAAAGTGCCCGAAACCGCCGCCCAGGTAGGGCCCCGCGCCCATCTGCCAGAACAGCCAGTTCAGGGTTTCGGTTCGCGCGGCCAGGTCCTTGGGCAGGAGGGCGCCGAACTTCTCGGCCAGGTAGAGCAAGATAGAACCGGATTCAAATACGCGTATCGGCGCATCCCCACTGACATCCAGCAAGGCGGGAATCTTGGAGTTAGGGTTCACTTCCACGAAGCCGCTGGAGAACTGGTCCCCTTCGGAAATACGGATCAGCCAGGCATCGTACTCGGCGCCTTGGTGGCCCAGGGCGAGCAATTCCTCCAACATGACCGTCACCTTCACTCCGTTGGGCGTGGCCAGGGAGTACAGCTGAAGCGGGTGCTTGCCCATAGGCAGCTCTTTTTCGTGGGTCGGGCCGGCGATGGGGCGGTTGATACTGGCGAAGTGGCCGCCTGATGGGGCTTCGTGTTTCCAGACCTTGGGTGGAACGTAGGCATTGTCGCTCATGCTGGAACTCCAGGATTGAATGGCGGAAGCAGGTTAGGCTGCGCTTGGGGCCAGTTCGTTCTTGAGAAAATCCAGGAACGCCCGGGTCTTCATCGGCACCCTTCGCGCGGTGGGGTAGACAGCGTTGATGGAAATGGGCGGCGCCTGCCAGTCGCACATCAAGGCGACCAGGGTGCCATGGGCCAAGGCTTGTTCGACGATGAAGGTCGGCAGCAGGGCGATACCCATGCCAGCCTCAGCGGCTTGAGCCAAAAGGTCGCCATTGTTGGCATGCAGCGGGCCGGTGACATGCACGCTCTGGGTTTCGCGACCATTGCTTAGCTGGAGGCTGACGCCGCTTTGCAGGTAGCCATAGTTGAGGAAGGCATGGCCGGCCAGCTCCTTGGGATGTTCCGGCGTGCCGGCACGCTGGAGGTAACCAGGGGACGCCACCAATACCCGCGGCGCTGGCGCCAGCTGGCGAGCCACCATGGAGGAGTCGGCCAGGCTGGCGATACGGATGGTGACGTCGAAGCCGCCCTTGATCGGGTCTACCTGTTGGTCACTGAGCACCAGTTGCAGCTCCAGTTTCGGGTGCTGGGCATGGAACTTGGGGAGCAGGGCTCCCAGTTGGGTCAGGCCGAACGACATGGGCGCGTTCACCCGTAACACCCCTTGGACCTCGGCCAGGCCGCTGCGGGCGCGTTGTTCGGCTTCATCCAACGCGCTAATCAGCTCCCGGCACGCTTCATAGTATTCGGCGCCTGCTTCGGTCATATGCAGGCTGCGTGTGGTACGCAGTAGCAACTGCACCCCAAGGCTTTCCTCGAGCGCCTGGATCTGCTTGCTCACTTTTGAACGTGGCACTCGCATTGCCCGGGCCGCCGCGGCAAAGCCGTTGGCATCGACGGTGGCGACGAAAGCGCGCATGCATTCAATACGATCCACGAAATTGTCCCCAAAATTGAATCAAAGAGTCTGGATCTTAGGTGATTGTTGCAGTGAAACGCTACCCCTAGAGTACACCCATGCCGAGCGACATCCACTCAGACCCGGCTCCCATTTCGATATAAGGAGATACACCATGACCCTTTTGCGCCACGCCCTTGTCACCACCGCGCTTACCCTGGCCATCGGCAATGCGTTCGCCGCCAGCCCCGACGCCATCGCCAGCCAGCGCACCCAGACATTCCTGGATGCCCTCAACGCCGGTGGCGGCAAGCCGCTGGAACAGTTGCCGCCCAAGGACGCCCGGGCCGTGCTCACTGGCGCCCAGAACTCCGTGAAGGTCAATCTGGCAGGCACCGAGGTCAGTGAGCGACGCATCGAGGCGAACGGCCAGTCCATCAAGCTGACCGTTGTGCGCCCGGCGGGTGTGAAAGGCGCGCTGCCCGCCTTCATGTTCTTCCACGGCGGCGGCTGGGTGCTGGGAGACTACCCTACCCATGCCCGGCTGATCCATGACCTGGTGGTAGGTTCTGGCGCGGTGGCGGTTTATGTGGACTACACCCCCTCTCCAGAGGCCCATTACCCCACTGCCATCAATCAGGCCTACGCGGCCACCCGCTGGGTAGCTGAACATGGCCGGGAGCTCAACGTGGACGGCAGCCGGCTCGCCGTGGCGGGTAATAGCGTGGGCGGCAACATGGCCGCAGTGGTCAGCCTGATGGCCAAGGAGCAGGGCGCGCCCAGGCTCCGCTTCCAGGCGCTGCTGTGGCCGGTGACAGACGCCAACTTCGACACGGGCTCCTACCAGCAATACGCCGAAGGGCATTTCCTGACCCGCAACATGATGAAGTGGTTCTGGGACAACTACACCACGGACACTGCCCAGCGGGCCGATATCCATGCCTCACCGCTGCGTGCCAGCCTGGATCAGCTCAAAGGCCTGCCACCGGCCCTGGTACAGACTGCCGCCCTGGACGTGCTGCGTGATGAAGGCGAGGCCTATGCCCGCAAGCTGGACGTGGCCGGAGTGCCTGTGACCGCGGTTCGCTACAACGGCATGATCCACGACTATGGCCTGCTAAACCCCTTGAGCGACGTGCCCGAGGTACAAGCCGCTCTGCGTCAGGCCGCGGGTGAACTCAAGGCGCACCTGGCCAACTGAGGATCATCGCTACTCACCGCTACCAACCCCAGGTTGGTGGCGGTGCTTGCATTGCATGCGACCCCGCCCTGGGTTAAGGTCCCCGGCCTTTGGAAGCCCTCCTTTTACGAGCCTGGCTTATATGAACCGATGACCCCTGGCGCGCGGCCTGCCCAGGGCCACACTGGAGCCTCAGCCATGTCCAGCGCCTCCTATGTGCCCAATCCCGATCTGCTCGCTTATGCGCGGCAGGGTCGTGCCAGCTACCGGGGGATGATCCCTCGGGCGGGCATCCCTGAGCCCGTCGCCGAGGTCCGCGAGCTGAGCATTCCGGCCAGGCAGCCCGAGCGGCGGATCCCGGCGCGACTGTATGTTCCCGCTACCGCCGGATGCTCCAACGCAGGGCCCATGGTTCTGTTCTTTCATGGCGGCGGGTTTCTTTGCGGCGACCTGGACACCCATGAGGCCATGCTGTGCGCCTTGGCCAACCGAAGCGGCGCGCCGGTGCTGTCGCTGGACTACCGCTTGGCGCCGGAGTCGCCATTCCCCGCGGGGCTGGAAGACTGCCATGCCGCGCTGTGCTGGCTGGCGGAGCGCGCCGCCGACTGGGGTGCTGACCCGGCGCGTCTGTTCCTGTGCGGGGACAGCGCCGGCGGCAACCTGGCGGCCGCGGTCTGTCTTCTGGCGAAGCAGCGCGGCGGCCCTCAGGCCGCGGGGCAGGTATTGTTTTACCCGAACCTCGATGGCACCTGCGATACCCCATCCTGGGCCGAACTGGGGAACCGCTATTTTCCTACCAAGGCAGCCATGGAACTGACGCTGCGCTGCTACCTGCCGGGGCCCGCAGAAGATCGGCTGCAGCCTCTGGCCGCGCCCTTGCGCGGTGAGCTGAGTGGGCTCCCGGCCGCCTTGGTGATCACGGCGCAGCTCGACCCACTGAGGGATGAAGGGCAGGCCTATGCCCATAAGCTCATCCAGGCCGGCGTCTTCGCCCGGCATGTGGAATGCCCTGGCATGGAACACGGCTTCGTGCAGTTCTATCAGGCGCCGCATAACCTCGAGCAGGGCCAGCGGGCCTTGAGCGAAGCCGCGCGCTTCATTCAGGGGGAGAACTGACCGTCACCGCTCTCGCTCTGTGCCTGCAGGAAGATGGAAAACAGCTCGGACTGGGACTTTATGCCCAGCTTGCTGTACATGTGCTTCTTGTGAACGCGCACCGTCTCGGCGGAAATCGCCAGCTTGCGCGCGATTTCCTTGCTCGAGCATCCGCTCAGCATCAAGCGGCCCACCTCCAGTTCTCGCGCCGTCAACTGCGCGCCTCGACTGCGCTGTACCGAAGCTTCCAGCTGCACACGCCAATCCAGCCCATCGGCCCGCGCATCCTGGGCCGTGCCGTCAGCCTCGGCGCGTTCATGGGCCATTCGCTGGCGCATCAGTGCCAGGACCCAGGGCTGTATGAGGGAAAGCAGGGAGAGCTGCGCGGGTGTGTATGGCCGCTTGGCCCCAAGGGACAGGCAAAGGGTATGGTCCGTGTCGAGTTGACAATTGAACTGCACCTCGTCGGCGACCACGTTCAGGCGGAAGTAGCGTTGGTAGTACTCGGTGAGTTCGAAGTGTTCCGGCGCGACCTCCGCCAGGCTGACCAGCCCGCTGCGAGGGCCTTCCCGGCTCGCGCAATAGAAAGGGTCCAGCAGATAAAGCCCGTGCAGGTAATCCTGGAACAAAGCATCGGCGCCCCCGTCTTCGGTGGGCGATTCGGCGAACACCAAGGGCCTGGCCGCGGATGAGAACTGCAACGCCACCCAGCTATCGAAGGGTACCTGCTGGTGAATGAGACGCACCAGGTGCGCCCAGAAATTGGGCCGCTCCAAAGCCTCGATCAATTGCCCTATCGCCCGGTGCCAGGCCATGTCTTCGAGCGAGACGCTCATCGAACTACCCTCAATGGGGTACCCCAGCTGCGGAATACCCCGTAAACAATGCCGGTGCGCATACTGCAGCACCGTTCAAAGGCTCGCTAGCGCTTTCGCACAGGCAGCCTCGCCCAAGGAGTTTTCATGAAGGTCGAATTTGCCCAGTTGGCGGGTCAGGATAATGTCACGGCCCATAACCTCGAACAGGCCCTGGCGGCCATCGAAGCCTGCGCGCCCGACACCAGCCTGATCGTGTTCCCGGAAACCCATCTGATGGGCTTCCCCTCTGCCGAGACCGTGGCCCGGGTTTCCGAGCCGGTGGACGGCCCAAGCGTCGGCGCCATTCAGGCGGCCGCCAAGGCGCGCAACCTGAGCGTCGCCATCGGCCTGGCCGAAAACGACCGCGGCCGTTTCTATAACACCACCTTGCTGATTACGCCGGAAGGCGTTGCCCTGAAGTACCGAAAGACACACCTGTGGGCATCCGACCGAGGCGTATTCAGCCCGGGTGATCGCTACGTGACCTGCCTTTGGCAGGGCCTGCGGGTGGGGCTGTTGGTGTGCTACGACATCGAATTCCCGGAATCTGCCCGGGCACTTGGCCAATTGGGCGTTGACCTGATTCTGGTCACCAACGGAAATATGGACCCATACGGACCAACCCATCGCACGGCCATCATGGCTCGGGCCCAGGAAAACCAGGCGTTCGCCTTGATGGTGAACCGGGTAGGCGAGGGCGACGGCGGCCTGGTGTTCGCCGGGGGCAGCGCCTTGGTCGATCCGCTCGGGCGCTTGTTGCACGAAGCCGGGCGGGAGCCGTGTCAGTTCACAGTGGAGCTCGACCTGGCCCAGCTGGCGCTCGCTCGCCGGGACTACCGCTATCTCGAAGACCAGCGGTTGCGCTTGCCAGGCGAGGTGATCGAGCACCCGGATGGCCGTTGCGAGCTGCTGATTCCCGCCTGAAGAGGGGCGTCAGTCGCCGAACGGGTGGCGCCGCGACCGGTTAGAACAAGAACATGACCCCCCCGCTGTTCCTTGAAACACCCTCTGCCATAACACCTATAATTTCGGAGTAAGTCGCTCATGGCTCGTTTGCAACCTACCCTTTCTCTAGGGGCGGTGGTGCTGTTCGGCATCGCCTATATGACGCCCATCATCGTGCTCGGCACTTTCGGCATCCTGGCCCAGGCCACCGGCGGGCGGGTGTCGGCAGCCTATTTGGCGGCGCTGGTGGCCATGCTTTTCACGGCGATGAGTTATGGCCGCATGGCCGCGGCGTTTCCGGTGGCGGGCTCGGCCTACAGTTACGTGCGCAAGGCGATCAGCCCGAAGCTGGGCTTCATAGCCGGCTGGGCGGTGCTGCTGGACTACCTGTTCCTGCCCATGGCCATCTGGCTCATAGGCGCGGCCTACCTGGGCTCGGCCTTTCCTTCCGTGCCCCAGCCGGTGTGGGTGCTGGCGTTCATCCTGGTGACCAGCGCCATCAACATCGTAGGGTTGAAGCTGGCCAACACGGTCAATGCCCTGTTGATGGCGATCCAGTTCCTGGTGCTGGTGACCTTCGTGACGCTGTGCATTCATTACCTGGGCGGCGACCCTCGCATGCCGCTGTGGTCCCTCGCTCCCTTCAGCAATGGGGATCTTCAGCTGCCAATGATCATGAGCGGCGCCGCCATTGCCTGCTACTCCTTCCTGGGGTTCGACGCCGTGAGCACTCTGACCGAAGAAACCCGCGACCCGCGGCGCACCATTCCCAAGGCTATCCTGCTGATTACCCTGGTAGGCGGGGTGATCTTCGTGGGTGTCTCCTACTTCGTTCAATTGGCGCACCCGGGAGATCAGTTCAGCAGTGTCGACTCGGCGGCCTACGAGATCGCTCGCAACATTGGTGGTGACCTGTTCGTCAGCCTGTTCCTCATCGGCCTGGTGGTCGGGCAATTCGCCTCGGGGCTCTCGGCCCAGGCCAGCGGCTCTCGATTGCTCTATGCCATGGGCCGCGACCGGGTGTTGCCGGCCTCGATCTTCGGCCGCCTGAGCGGACGCTTCGGCACTCCCGTGAACAGCATCCTGCTTTGCGCCTTGGTGGCACTCCTGGCCCTGAAGCTGGACGTGAGCACCTCCACGTCCTTCATCAACTTCGGCGCGTTCCTGGCGTTCAGCCTGGTGAACCTGGCGGTGATCTTCCATTACTGGATAGCCGGCAAGGCACGCGGCGCCCGGGCGTTCGCGGTATTTCTGATATGTCCGCTGATGGGCTTGACGGCAGACCTCTGGCTGATGGTCAGCCTGGATAAGCTGGCTGTGATGCTGGGCTTGGCCTGGCTGGCGCTGGGGTGTGTCTACCTCGCGTGGCTGACGGGCGGTTTTCGTCGACAGCCACCGGAAATGGACTTTCAGGAAGCCACTTGATCAGCGCAGCGGCGGGCCCAGAAATGTAGTAATTGCTTACAAATCCCTAGCCTCACGTGGACGCCGGCCTGGTCGAAAAACTGTAGAGGAGCGGAGCAGGGGCTCGCTCTGTATTGACCAAGCTGTTCATGGAGGATGGGATGAGCCTTCGTTCACTCAATATAGGGCCGCGCTCGGCGCTGTTCTTCGGGTTGATGTGCTTGCTGCTGGTGTTGCTGGGGCTGGTCGCTTTGCGACAGGCCAAGGTGCTCGATGAGTCCGAGCGGTTCGTTGAGGAAAACGTAGTGCCGAGCATGCGCGTGCTGGGCATCCTCGGCCAGGAATTCGCGGAAATACGGGGCAACAATGCGCGCCTGCGCAACCTTGGCGAGCCGATTGAAGCCCGCACCAGAGCCAGCGCCGACGTGCGACGGAACCGTGCCCACATCGAGCAGGCCCTCCAGCAGCTGGAGCAACTGATCGTTACTCCGCAGGGGCGCAAGGGGTTGGACGAACTCAAGGCGCTGTCGCGTGGCTACGACGTCCACCTCGATCGCTACGCCGCCCTGGTCGCTCAGCAGGACATGGCCGCGGCCACCGCGCTATCGGCCGGCGAGATGCGTCAGGCCGCCGAGGAGATAGATGCGACGCTGACGCGCCTGCTGGAGGTCAATACCAAGAAGGCAGCCAATGCGGGCCTGGCAGCGCGCGCAGCTTATGGCCAAACCATCGCCCTGGTCGTGGGCTTTATCGTTGTAGGGGTACTGCTGTCCATCGCCCTGGCGGTACTGTTCACCCGTAGCCTGACGCGTCCGGTGCGGCAGGCGCTGCTCGTGGCCGAGCGCATCGCCGCCAACGACCTGAGCCAGGCTATCGAGGTCGAAGGCCAGGACGAACCGGCGCGGATGATGGCCGCCTTGGCCAACATGCAGGAAAACCTACGTGCCGCCGTCACCCTGATCGGGGATTCGGCCACCCGCCTGGCTGCCACCTCGGAAGAGATGCATGCCGTTACCGAAGATGCCGCTGGCGCGCTGCACCGGCAGAACGGCGAAATCGAGATGGCCGCCACGGCGGTGACGCAGATGAGCGCAGCGGTGGACGAGGTAGCGGGCAATGCCGCCGCGGCTTCGGATGCCGCGAGCCAATCCGCTCGGGCCGCGCTCGATGGGCGTAGCCAGGTCAGCGAGACCGTCGCCGCTATCACTTCGATGGTTTCCACCGTGGCGGCGACCTCTGGCCGCGTAGAAACCCTGGCCGAAAACGCCAAGGCCATCAGCAAGGTGCTGGAAGTCATCCGGACCATCGCCGAACAGACGAATCTGCTGGCGCTCAATGCTGCCATCGAAGCTGCCCGGGCCGGAGAAGCGGGGCGGGGCTTCGCCGTGGTGGCGGACGAGGTGCGAGCCCTGGCTCATCGCACGCAGTCTTCGACCCTGGAGATCGAGCAGATGGTCAATGTCATACAGTCCGGAACCCACAATGCCGTCGCGTCCATGCATCAGACCAGCGAGCAGGCCCAGCAGACGCTGCACAAAGCCGAAGCGGCGGGATTGGCGCTGACCACCATCACCGCATCGATCGGGCAAATCAACGAGCGTAACCTGCTGATTGCCACGGCGGCCGAAGAACAGGCGCAGGTGGCGCGGGAGGTCGATCAGAGCCTGGTGAGCATTCGCGACCTGTCTGGACAAACGTCCGACGGATCGCGCCAGACGACGATCGCCACGGGCGAGCTGTCGCAGTTGGCGACCGAACTCAGTAGCCTGGTCAAGCGGTTCAAAGTGTGAAGGTGCCGGTCCGCAAGAGCGCGAGGCCAGGGGTGGCTGTAAACATTGTTATAACGTAACATTCGGCTCCTTTGATGGAGCCGCTCTCATGTCCTCTGTGCATCCTGGCGCCGCCAGTACCGCTTTTCGTTTACCGGTTACCCTGTTGTCCGGCTTTCTGGGCGCCGGAAAGACCACCTTGCTTAACCACATTCTCGATAACCGCGAAGGTCGCCGTGTGGCCGTCATTGTCAATGACATGTCCGAGGTGAACATCGATGCCGCGCTGGTGCGAGGCGGTGGCGGGGTGCTATCTCGTACGGAGCAGACCTTGGTGGAAATGAGCAATGGCTGCATCTGCTGCACACTCCGTGAAGACCTGTTGTTGGAAGTGGGTCGACTGGCCCGGGAGGGGCGCTTCGACCAATTGGTCATTGAATCCACGGGGATCTCCGAACCGTTGCCCGTGGCTGAAACCTTCACCTTCGCCGATGAGCAGGGGCGCTCCCTTTCCGATGTCGCCCGGCTCGACACCCTGGTGACGGTGGTCGATGCCTGTAATTTTCTCAAGGACTATGAAAGCGATGACAGCCTTCAGGCTCGAGGCGAGTCCCTGGGTGAAGAAGATGATCGGGGCGTCGTCGATCTGCTGGTAGAGCAGGTCGAATTCTGCGACGTGATCGTGCTCAACAAGCTGGATCAGGTTTCATTCGCCGAGCAGGCGCGGCTCGAAGCGATCCTTCACCGGCTCAATCCAAGGGCGCGTATCGAGCCGGCGCATTTTGGCCGGGTGCCCTTGGAGCGAGTACTGGACACAGGCTTGTTCGATCTGGAGCAAGCCGCCGCGGCGCCAGGGTGGTTAGCCGCATTGAGGGGCGAAGAAGTCTCTGAAAGCGACACCTATGGTATTAGCAGCTTCGTCTATCGCGCGCGACGGCCCTTCCACCCGGAGCGCTTCCATTGCGCTATCAGTCAGTCCTGGCCCGGTGTCATTCGCTCCAAGGGCTTTTTCTGGCTGGCCAGCCGCCCAAGCGAGGCCTGCGAATGGTCCCAGGCCGGCGGGCTCTGCCGTCACGGCCCAGCCGGGGTATGGTGGGTGGAGGTGCCCCGGATTCAATGGCCGATCGAGCCCGCACAACGGGCCGCAATCGAGGCCCTGTGGGACAGCCAGGTGGGCGACGCTCGTCAGGAGCTGGTACTGATCGGCATGGACATGGACCGGCCCGCCCTGACCGCCATGCTGGAGCGCTGCCTACTGACGGACGAGGAGATGATCGGGGGACCAGGCGCCTGGCAGCGGCTGCCGGACCCTTTCCTGTAAAAGCAGCCTTGTGGGTAGCCGCTTCAGCGGGCGAACGCGACCAAGCAATCCAATAGCTGCTGTATTGCTCACGTAGAGGACACCTACCAGCGGTCCAGGCGGTAAGGCTCCAGCACCACAGGACGCCTTTCCGAGCTGGCCAGCTCACCGATGAGCTCGGCGGTGATCGCCGCCTGGGTCAGACCCAGGTGCTGGTGACCGAAGGCCAGCAACACTTTGCCACCGGCGGCGTGGTCGATCACCGGCAAGGAGTCGGGGAGGGAAGGCCGCAGGCCCATCCAGGGTTCGGCCCCCTCGAAGTTCAAGGGCGCGCGAAACAAGCCCTGGCTGAGCGACTGTAGTTGCCAGGCGCGGCGCATGTCAGGAGGGCGCCTGAGCCCGGCGAACTCCACCGTGCCGGCCAAGCGTAATCCGCCGCTCATGGGCGTCATGATGAATTTGCGCTCGTATGAGGTCACCGCGAAGGGCAAACGATTGCGCTCGGCCGGCAGCATCAGGTGATAACCACGCTCCGTATCCAGAGGCACGCGTCGCCCGGTCAAGGCTGTAACCAGGGGCGCCGAGTGAGCGCCGCAGGCGATCAGCACTCGTCTCGCGCTCAGGGCGCCCTGGTCAGTGTTCAGAGTCACGCCCGCCGGGTGGACGCAGCCATCGCTGACTCGCCCGCGCAGTATTCGCGCGCCGTAGGCTTGAGCGGCGCGTGCCAGTTCGTTCACCACCCGCAGCGGGTCCAGGACATGACCGGTATCTGGAAAGAACAGACCGCCCGCGACCGTTGGCGCCAGCGCTGGCGCGGCCTGCAATATCTGCGTGGCGGTCCAAGGTTCCACCTTGACACCCTGTTCGCCCAACCGCCTTTCCAGGCCCTCGATGCCAAGAGCGGAACCAGGATGCTCATGCATCAACAATGAGCCCTCCAGACGCAGCAGCGTCATTTGCCCGATTTCGCCAAGCAGGCGCTGCCAGGCCCCAAGGCTGCGCTCGTTCAGCGCACGCAGCCCTGCCACGGTTTGCCGGAACGGCTCAGGTCGCAGGTTCCACAGCAGGCGGCTCAGCCAGGGCAGCGCGCGGGGCAGGTAGCGCCAGTCCAGACGTAAAGGCCCCAGGGGATCCATCAGCATGCCGGGCAACCGCCGCAATAAAGAAGCATCGGCGATGGGAAACACCTGCTCGGTCGCCAAGTGTCCCGCATTGCCATAGGAGGCACCGTGCCCAGGCGCCTGGGCATCGACCAGCTGCACTCGCAGGCCCTGGCGGGCGAGCCTCAGAGCACAGGCCACGCCCACGATTCCGGCGCCTATCACAAGCATGTCCACCCCCGGGGCTGTCCGGTCGGCAGCAGGCGTTATCGCCGTCATATCAAGCATCCTTGATGGCTGAAGGTTCAGAGCAGGTTCTGCTCGCGTGACCAGTCGGCGTACCAGGTCTGGAACAGCCGGTATTGGGTTTCGGCATAACGGCGTTGGGCATCGCTGAGACTGTCCGTGGGGTTGAAATGCAGGCGATAGGCCTCTTCGCCGTTGAGCAGCATCAGGTACTTGTAATACAGCACCAGGTCGGTGCCTTCGTCGAATGACGACAGCACGGCCAGGGCAGCTTCCAGCTCACCCGCCAAGCGGCGGGCCTTGGCATCGCCTCGGGCCGCCTGCTTGCTGAGCGCGACCAATTGCAGCACTTCCCGAGGCAGCGCATTGCCGATGCCGGTGATGGCGCCGGTGGCGTTGCAGTTGACGAAACCGTGAACCACTTGGGTATCCACTCCGACCATCAGGGTTACCGCGTCGTCCTTGGAGGTAATGTGCTCGGCGGCATAGCGCAAATCCGCGCCACCACCGAACTCCTTGAAGCCGATCAGGTTGGGATGTTCGTGCCGCAGCTCGAAGAACAGGTCCGCCCGGGTGGCGAAGCCATAGTAGGGGCTGTTGTAGATCACCGCCGGTAGCTGGGGAGCCGCCCCCAGAATGGCAGCGAAATGGGCTTTTTGCGCGGCGGCGGAGGAGCCACGGGACAAAACCCTTGGAATCACCATCAGCCCCTGAGCACCCACCTTGGCCGCGTGGGCGGCATGGCTCACAGCCTCACGTGAATTCACCGCGCCGGTGCCGACGATGGTCGGCACCCCGGCGGCCACTAGCCGGGCCACGCCTTCCTGGCGCTGAGCCTCGCTCAGCAACGGCCAGTCCCCCATGGACCCGCAATACACCACCGCACTCATGCCAAGCTCCACCAGCTCGCGTCCCTTGGCCGCAAGGGCGTCAAAATCGGGCACGCGGTCCGCTGTACAGGGGGTCATCAAGGCGGGAATGCAACCAGTAAAGATCGAAGTGTTCATGACGAAGCCTCCAAGTGATGATGTCGGGAAAAGGAAATGCGTTCAGATGCCCCAGGCGAAGGGGTCGCTGTCATCGATAAGCAGGGTGCTGTCGGCGGTGAGGTAGGCACGCCCGGTAATGAATGGGCGGATGCGGTCGCCGTCCCATTCATAGCGCCCTTGGAACTGGCTGCCGGTGATGCTGGCCTGGACCCAGGTCTGGCCGGGCGCCAACTTACCGTCCGCGGCCAGGCACGCCAGCTTGGCGCTGGTGCCCGTGCCGCAAGGTGAACGGTCGTAGGCTTTTCCGGGGCACATCACGAAATTGCGGCTGTGGGCGACTTCGTCATCGGCGAACAGCTCCACGTGGTCAATCAGGCTGCCATCGTCGCCCCGGATGCCCTGGGCCTCCAAGGCTTTGAGCATGGCCCAGGTATAAGCGGTAAGCGCCTCGACGTTCGCCAGGCGCAGGTCCCGGCCATGATCAGCCACCAGAAAGAACCAGTTGCCGCCCCAGGCCACGTCTCCGTGAACGATACCGTAACCTGGAACTTCTACCGCCACATGCCGCGCTGAGCGCCAGGCGGGCACATTGCGCACCGTCACCGCGCCGTCGGCGTGCAAGGTCGCCTCCACCTGGCCCACTGGTGTGTCGACCTTATGCGCGCCAGGCGCGATACGCCCCAGGTGATGCAGGGAGGCGATCAGGCCGATGGTGCCGTGGCCGCACATGTTCAGGTAGCCCGCGTTGTTGAAGAAGATCACGCCGCATGTGGCATCGGCGGAGACGGGTTCGCAGTAGAGCGCACCCACCAGCACGTCGTTGCCGCGGGGTTCGAGCAGGCACGCCTTGCGCCAGCGGTCATGGCCCTGGCGCAGGGCGTCGCGCTTATGCGCCATGGTCGCGCCGGGCAGCTCAGGAAAGCCGCTGAGCACGAGGCGTGTCGGCTCGCCGCCAGTGTGGGAATCGATGACATGAACCTGATGCATGGGAATGTCCATTCGTTGTGGGAGGCTGTCAGTGCGGCTGTAAGTCAGGCGTTCTGCCGGAGCAGGCGAGGGGCCCCAGCGGCTCGGCGGCGCCCTCGTTTTCCTCTTCTTCAGGCTGTAGCTGCACAAGATGGGCCGGTACACCCGTAGCGGCCCCCCAGTAATAGATGCCCAGGGCGCAGCCGGCGACTACCAGGGTATCCAGCGGATGGCCGAGCACCCCCAGCCCGCCGAAACTGCCGAGACCAGAGAGCAGAATGGTCACCGCATAGAAGCCGATCAGCCAGGCGGAGCACCGGACCTGCTGGCCAAGGCTCAGAGGCCGGATCGGCACCAGTCGGCCGCACAGCAAGTACACCACGAACATGAGGATCTGCAGGCTCAGCAGCCAGGACACCGTCTTCCAACCAGACCAGTACACAATCAGCGCGGCGATGATGAACGACAGGGGCCCGAGCACGGCCATGCCCTTGACCCGGAACGGCCTCGCCAGCTGTGGCGCGTTGCGCCGCAGGGCGGCGACCGACACCGGGGCCACCGCATAGCTGAGTACGAGGGCGGCGGATACCACATTGATCAAGGCTTCCCAGGACGGGAATGGCAGTGTCCAGAATACCGAGAGCGCGAACGTCAGCCAGAGGGCAGGGCGGGGGATGCCGGATTCAGGGTCGATGCGAGTGAACACCTTGAAAAAGGTACCGGTGCGGGCCCACCCGTAGATGACTCGAGGCGTGGCATTCATGTAGATGTTGCCGCAGCCGCTGGGTGAAATCACCGCATCGGCCACCACCAGGTAAGCCAGCCAGCCCACGCCCAGGGCCAGGGCGATGTCGCGGTAGGGCAACGCCAGCTGTTTGCCCATGTTGGCCCAGCCTTCGGCCAGCATCTCCACCGGCACGCCGCCGAGGAATGCCGCTTGCAGCAGTACGTAGATGGCGGTGGACAGCAATACTGACAGAATCAACGCGATGGGAATGGTGCGCTGAGGATTCTTCACTTCGCTGGCCACCGAAATGATAGGGGTAAGGCCCAGGTAGGCGAAGATCACACCTCCGGCCGACACTGCCATCTCGACGCCTGACAGGCCAAAGGGCGCGAAACCGTGAGCCGCGAAATTTTCCGGGTTGAAGAAGGTGAACAGCACACCGATCACCAGCAACGGTACAACGAACTTGAACAGGCTCACCAGATTGTTGGCCTTGGCGAAGGTCTTCACGCTGCGGTAATTGAGCACGAAGAACAGGCACAGCAAGGCGAACTGGACGAGCCAGCCGGACAGGGTGGGGTCGCTGGAGCCGGCCTGAGTCAGGCTGGGAAACCAGGCCGCCGCATATTGGCGGGCGGCGACCACTTCGATGGCCACCAGGCTGGAAAAGGCGATCAGGGTAATGAAGCCCATGAGGTAGCCGAGCAGGGGGCCATGCGAGTAAACCGGGTAACGCACCACGCCCCCGGCCCGAGGCAACGCCGCGCCCAGCTCACAATAGACGATGCCGAGCAGCAGTACCGCGAAGCCCCCCAGCAGCCAGGAAAAGATGCCCGCCGGACCGGCGATGGCCGAGACGTGGCTTGCCGCGAACAACCACCCGGAGCCAAAGATGGCACCGAGGCCGATAAAGGTGAGGTCCAGCAACGAGAGCTGTCTTTTGAACTTGCCTTGGGCTGACATGGGATCGCCTTCTTGGGGTTATTGGAATAGGCAGGTGTGAAGCGCTTGGCTTGCTGTTGTTCGCACGTCTAAGGGCTGTGCCAAGCGTGCTTAGAGTGCCGCGGCTTTTCTTCCCAGGCTTGATGCCTTTAGGCGACGGCGATGACGAAATCGGCACAGTCCCAACGTGCGACCTGGCTGGACAGCCGACCAGTGCTGGCCCAAGCTGGCTCACTTCGTTCAACGGAGGCCGCAACGACCATGAGCCCAGCAAGCCTGAGCAACCTGATTCACGGCATGGCAGGAGAGGGCGCACCTACCCTTGACGCGCTGTTGGCCGCCGTGGCGCCCCTTGGCCCCTTGCTCGATGTGCTGCCCAACGCGGCTATCTTCATCAAGGATGACCAGGCGCGTTATGTGCTGGCGAACCAGGCGCTGGTAGAACGCTGCGGCCTGAAGATGGCTCGCCAGTTACTAGGCAAGACCAGCGCGCAGGTTTTCCCGGCCCGCTTCGGTCCCGGCTATACGGAGCAGGACAGGCGGGTGCTGGAGCAAGGGCTGGTGCTGGAAGGTCAACTGGAGCTGCATCTGTACGGCAGCCAGGAGCCAGGCTGGTGCCTGACCCATAAATGGCCGCTGAGCAATGCCGCGGGTGCCATCTACGGCCTGGCAGGGATCTCCCTGGACCTGCAACAAGCGGGGCACAGCCACCCGGCCTACCAGCGTCTGGCGGCGGTGGACGCTCATATTCGCGAGCACTTCTCCCAACCCATCAGCCTGGCAACCCTAACGGGCATCGCTGGCATCTCGGTGGCACAGCTGGAACGTTACTGCAAGCGGGTATTTCACCTGACGCCACGTCAGATGATCCAGAAAGCGCGCCTGGAGCACGCCCGACGCTTGCTGCAAGACCCAATGCCGATCATCGAGGTCGCCCTGCGCTGTGGCTATACCGACCACAGTGCTTTTACTCGGCAATTCAAGATGTTGACGGGTTTCACACCTGGCCAATACAGGAAGGCGATTTCGGGTTGAACCTTATCGCAAGTGCCGTTCGTCCAGAGCTTACGGCGATCTCGCACTAAAAAGGGAATCAAGGTAAAAGCGACCCGGTCAAGAACTCTGTAGGCGGTAAACATTACAGAGGTAACTCACATGACCATCGAAGCTGATACTCTGGAACAACTGACCCGCACCCTTCAACAACGCGGCCTTATGCTGGTGTCCGATATCCATTTCACCCGGGCGCCCTATCGGCATAATCACCGTTGGGTTTGCATCGTCGATTGACAGCAAGTCAACTATTGGCGCGCCGGTTATAGCTTGACCTTCAGATCCTTTACCGAGTGCGCGCGCTGCTCATCGAGCGAGTTGTAGTAGGTATTTTGTGTAGTGCTCAAGCTGTTATGGCGCAGGTCCGCCTGAAGGTCCTTCATGTCACGATGTTTGGCGTCGAACGTCGCCGACGTGTGCCGCAGCCAGTGCAGAGACGCGGAGCGTAGCTGATCGATCTCGTCTTCGCTCCAGCCTTCGGCCTGCATGCGCGCCAGAGAGCGGTCGAATACTTCTTGCAAGAGCGAGCGAACATGCCTGTCGGACAGTCCGCCTCGGCCTTTGAGCGTGCTGATCAAGGGTAACTTCTCATGGGGCGAGGGCAGCGGCGAAAGTTGACGGTAAGTGCGGTAGCGCACCAAATAGGTTTGGACGTAGTCATCCCGCACGCTGATCTTCGCTGCCTTGTTCCCCTTGCCAATGACATGCAGCCACCAGTGGCCGCGAGTGTCACGACGAAAGTCGCCCATGGTCGGCACCCAATTTTCCCGGCCTACAAGATCTGAAATGCGCAAGTACATGGCATAGAGTGTCGCTACGATGAACAGTGTGCGCTCGTGCTCAGGCTCTTCAGCGGCCATGAGTTCCGCTGTTTCGATGACGAAATTCCATTGCAGCTGGGTCAAGGATCGCGAGGCCACGTCTACCGTGTTGCGCTGCTTGTATACGGATTTCTGCCGAACCGCCCGGAAGGGATTCACTTCCGTAAGCCCTTCATCGATGGCGTACTGAAAAAAGCTGCCGCATACCGCGAACACCTGCGCCACCGAACCCTGGCTCATCTTGTAGCTGGGCGAGGGCAGCGGCAGGTTGTGTTCGGCGGCGATCTTGCGTTCGCGCTTGGCCACGGTGGTGCTGAACGGCCGCCACGCCGGGTTGGTTTCGTACCTATCATCGTGCTGAGCCTTGCGGCCTCCGCAGCGCAGGAAGCGAGACTTCACCACCGGCCCCACCCAATCGGCCGGTGGGTTCAGACAAAACTCCATGAAGGCCTCGGCATCACGCCGGCGCAGCTCAAGCAATGGCTTGTTGGCTGAGAGCAGGGCCCATAACAGAAGCCGCTCCACATGAGTACGGTAGGACGTAAAGGTAGCCTCATTGCCCGCGTAAGACTTCAGGAAACCGCGCACGGCCTGGTAACTTTCGGCTGGTCGCGCCTCTGGACTGCATCCATCGAGGAAGGCGCGTACATCGGCACGTTCCGCGCAAAGGCTCATGAAGTGCAGGTCAAGGAAACGGTCGTAGGTGTCGAACAAGGGCTGCGGTCGGGTAGCCATGGGGTGGTGTCTCGGGCGGAGCGGATCTGAAAGTAGGGTGCCTTAAACAAGCGCCAGGGAGCAAGTTGATTTCGGACGGATTTTCATTGCCGTTCAGGGACTTATGAATAGGCATGGGTAGGCGAAAAGTGTGGTTCTGAGTACCAGGGGCAGAGGTCGCGCACTTAGACATGGAATGCCTGGTTGTCAGTTTATTGGCGGGGCCAACTTGTAAGCGCAAGCCGGCGAGACCACGAAAAAGCAGGGCGTTTGGATCTTCGCTTTGAAGGACCGTAATATCCGGGTCTGGTAGTTATCGGATATTACAATCCTGACAGCGTGTCAGTTCGTTACTGCTCAGGGGGGCGGGACAATCAACTACCGTGAAAAATGCATGGTATATAAAGGCGGGTCACGGGATTCTCTAACATTCTGTCTTGTGAAGCCAGCCCCCCAAACGCAAGACGTGTGCCTGGATATAAGGCGTCTTTCCCGTTGAAAAGCACAGGCCCAGTGTCGGGCGGTTCATACAGGCTTGGACCTGACCTATGAGGAGCGCATCCAGCCTGGGCAGCCATGACAACAGGCGACGTTATACCAACGGCCTTCAGGTATGGGCCTCAAAAGCCCGCAACCGGCCGTGCCAACCACGTTGATTCGTGAATTCAAGCCCGATACAGCGTGACGCCCGCCGAGATGAACAGGATGGGCGCCAAGCGCACCGCGCTCATTGTAATGACGTTGTCGAGCTACGCTGAGCACGCCGGTGCCAGTGAAGGCGCCAAGCAGCGATCTCAATAGCGGGTCGCTGAAGCGAGTTCGCGACGGGATTCACCGTGGGTCCAGACAGAGCCTCAGCGCAGAGGCTTGTTGTCCGAACCAGGTTCACCTGAACTCAATGCACGAAGCATCTGCCTCAGTGAGGATCAGGTTCAACCGCTAGAGGTGGCGTGAGACTTGATGACCGACGTTAATGAAGCATCCGCTGACGCGCGGGTGGTCGTCAGGGAGTGGTGGTGTTGTGCATTCAGGGGATCACGTTCGGCCCCTGGGCTTGGTGCGTCTGCCATGGCTGACCCATGGCTTGAAACGGAAATATCTGATTACCGATAATCTACATTATGTTAAATCTTAGTTTAGGCTGGAGGTTTGCCGGTGCTGTCAGGACGCTTCGCAGAGTGGACTTCTTGTTTTTGAATGTAGATACGTCGAAGGCGCTCTCGTTACGGCAAACCCGGCATGCTTCCCGCTTTCGGCCTGCCGAACAATGTCTGAATACATCCGAAAAAAGCTACTGCCGCCTGGCGACCCAAAGCCAAGATTTCGGCGGAATCGTCTGATCTGCGAATGGGGATGTAGCTCACCGGGAAGCGTACCTCGCTTTCGTATCTGATCCTCCACCGACCTGGGCTCTGCTAAATTCTATCGACGGCACAAATTTAGGTGGGCGCCCCAGATGAGCTTCTGGAAATCAATGAAGACTGGCGTCCCTTGAAACGGGCTGGTCTGAAGCCCTACCAAACCGAGCATCACATCCAAAGTTGTCGAAGAGGATCCCTTTCTAGACTTGCCCACCCGCGTATCGATTTCGGGCCAGGCTATACCGAGACAAATTCTCCCTGCCCTATGGGTCTTCCTATGGAGAGGTTGCGTCAGTCGCGCTATGTCGCGCTATTAGTACGGCCCATAGTTCAGGCGCGACAGTTATCGGCCTCGGCCATCAACCATTCGCGGAACAGCCGCACGTTGGTCAGCTCACCGTGATCTGTCCTGTAGACGATATAATAAGCCTGCTGCAAAGGCCATTCACTAGCACCTGCCAAAAGCGGACGAATCAGGCGTCCGGCGTTAAGGTCATCCTGCACCATGATGCTGCGTGCCAGCGCCAGGCCCTGACGCTCGACGGCAGCCTGCAGCACGGCAGCAGAGTTGTTGATTCGCAAGCCATGGCCTGCGTCCACCTCGGGGTAACCCGCGCGATCAAGCCAGCTCCTCCAGCCCGGAAATGCGGCATCATTGAGCATGGACAGGTCGTGAATGAGCGTACACTTGTGCAGCGCACCAGGCTCCAGCTGGCCGTTGCGCAGCAGCGGATAGTCCGGCGCACAAACCGGAAACAATGACTCTTCCATGAGCCGTTCAGACGTCAAGCCTGGCCATTGACCACTGCCGTAGCGAACACCGATGTCCACCCGCTCGACCGTGAAATCCAGTGGACGGGCGTCGGTGTCCAACTGCACATCGAGCGTTGGATAAGCGCTTTGAAACCGTTCAAGCCGAGGTACCAGCCATTTGGAGGCGAAAGCCGGGCTGACCGTGACCGTCAAGCCACTATGTGCACTCCCCTCCCTCAAGCGCGCTACACCGATCGCCAGCCGATCGAATGCCGCCCGGATATCGGGCAGTGCAAGCTGCGCATTGGCTGTCAGTTCGAGTTGGCCGGTGCCGCGGCCTGCCCGGATGAACAATGAGGTGCCCAACCATGCCTCGAGGTTTCTGACCTGCTGGCCCACCGCTGCTGGGGTGACGTTCAACTCGGCCGCAGCAGCTGTGAAGGTTCCATGTCGGGCAGACGCTTCGAATGCCCGCAGCGCATTCAGGTAGGCCGGAGTTGCCATGTCAGGTATTCCATTTTCCTCAATCGATAAGCCAAGCCGCTGGCGTTCAGCTCAACGGCCAGGAATTCATGGAGCGTCAATGCCCGCTCATGCCGACTACGACAAAGCCTGTGAGCGCAATGGCTGCAGCCGTCAGGCAGTACGGAAGCTGGGTCTTGATGTGATCCATCATGTCATTGCCGGTGGCGGTGGCGGTGACAATCCCGGTATCGCTGATAGGCGACGAAGTGTCACCGAAGATGGCGCCAGAAATCGCAGCGCCAATGACCAGATAAGGGTCCGCCCCCGACGACACGGCGAGCTGGATACCGATGGGTATCATGATCGAGAACGTACCCCAGGACGTCCCCGTGGACAGAGAAATCACCGCCGCAACGACGAACACGAAGGCCGCCACGAGCCCCACCGGCACGATCATGCTGAAGTGGGACGACAGGTACTGCCCGATCTTGAGCTGGCTGGACAGGTCACCGATCAGGAATGCCAGCGTCAGTACAACTACCAGCGGCACCATCGCCTGATAACCTTCGACCAGATGATTGATGTATTCCCCAATGCGCATGACCCGCCGAACCCACACGTAGTGGATGCACCCCACGACCTGTCCGAAGATGACCGCCCACAGAATCGCCGTCGAAGCCGAACCATTGCCGATGACGCCCTTGCCGGTTATCAAGAGCCCAACCGGGACGAACAGGAACAGCGCCAGCAACGGTACCAGCAGGTTCGAAACGCCACCCTTTTGCGAGACCTGCTGCTCGCTCACCACTGCCAGAGGTGTGGCCCCTGGTCGTAGCTCGATCCCTTCGGCGGCGCGTTGCTTGGCACGGCGCATCGCGGGGAAGGCAAACGGTGTGAAAATGCTTAGCAGGACGAGGCCGATACTCGCCCAGGCGAATAGGTTATAGGCAATCGAATGCGCCAGGATGTTGAAGGGGTTGCCGGCAATGCTGCCATTATCGACCTGTACGGCGACGATGCCGAGCATCATGGCGCCCCAGCCATTGAACATGACCGAAGACCAGGCACTGATGCCCGCGTTCTTGATCACATAGGCGACTTGCTCACGGGCGATGCGGTGCTTGCGGGCGAGTTCGGCGGTCGCGGCGCCCGAAGTGAGCATGGCCAGGTAGCTGTCGATGAAGATCAGGATGGCCAGCAATCCTGCCAGCAATTGCGTGCTGACGGGGCCGCGCACGATCCTCAGACGCTCGGAGATCAGATTGACCAGCCCCTGCATGCCACCGGTGATTCTGGCCAGGTGAATCACGCCGCTGATCATCACGGTAAAGATCAGCGTCCTGACTACACCATCAGATTTGAAAACATCGATGGCGCCCTGTACCGAGCTTTCCAGCCCTTGACCAATATGGAAATTCGACAGCACCAGAAAACCGGCAAAACAACCTAGCATCAGTGACAAAATCACCTGACGCGTAAAAATGGCCAGGCAAATGGTTACCGCTGGGGAGAGAAGCCCCCATACGCCTATTTCATGCATCGCAAAGACCTCACGTTTTGTTCTTATTTGAAAAGGAACTGAGCAAGCGTTACGTCAAGCGTGCGCCTGCCTGAGCGACCCGACATAACCCAGCAAGCCCAACAGCGGACCGGGTATGAGGATCCACAAGGCATCGATACCCACCCGTTCGAACAGCCAGCTTATGCAGGCGATCGACACCACGGTGATGGCAAAGCCGATGCTGTTCTGAATGGCCAGTGCGCTGCCAACAGCATCCTGCGGGCACGCTTTAGCGGCGAGCGCCGAAAATTGAGGGGAATCGGCCACTACGCTGGCGCCCCATAGCGCAAGCAACAACAGCAACAACCACGGTTGCATCTGTGCCTGGACCAGCACGAAGAAAAGCCCGCAGAGGCCCGAAGTGCCAAGTGCCGTCAATGCGACCCGGTCACTGCCGATTCGCTGAGAGAGCACACCTCCGATCAGCGAGCCCAACGCGCCCACGGCCATGATGCAGAACGAAAGACCGGCAACACCCAGGGTGGGATAAGCTTGAGCCAGCCCAGAACGATCGACAATCAAAGGCACAACGGTCCAGAACGCGTACAGCTCCCACATGTGGCCGAAGTAGCCGAGGGTCGCTGCGCGAAACCGGCTAATTCTGAACGCACTCAGGATGGCGCCAGCACGCTTATGGGGGCCATTACCGGCAGGCCGCCCACCGCGCGCGTGCGGACCATCACCTAGCAGGCCGATGAGCACCGCGCCTGTCAGCGCCAGTACCGATGACGCGGCAATGATGGACTGCCACGACCACTCGGCCCCCATCAAGCGCAAGGCATGCGGCAAAGCCGTACCCAGCGTCAGCATGGCTACCAGCTGAGCCAGCGCAAGCCCGGTACGCTCCGGAGCCCAGCCGACGATCAGCTTCATCCCCATGGGATAGATGCCGGCCAAGGTCACCCCTACACAGAAGCGCAAGGCAGCCCCTGTGGCCAGGCCGTCAGCGACAAAGGCGAATGCCAGATTGAACAGCGCCCCTGCGATAGCACAGCAGAAGAACAGCGAACTGGCACGAAAGCGGTCAGCCATGCCGCTCAGGGACAGGCTCAAGGTGCCGACGATGAACCCGAGCTGTACGGCGTTGGTCAACCAACCGATATCGGCAGCAGACGCCTGCCAGGCCGTCATCAATGAGTCAGCGGCACCGTTGGCGCTGAACCACAACGAGGTGCCGAACAACTGCGCGATGGCAATGACGCCCACCGGACTCAACCACTTTAACAACAGCCCGCGCAGCCCGTGCGGGGCGGCGGTGACGGTAATGCTCATTGCGCAAATCCCGTTTTGAGGGTGAGCAAAAGCCGGCTGATCCGTGAACAGATCAGCCAGTCTCTATTGCATCGACGTAACGTCAGTGGATCAGTGCGCTGCCAGACTCGCCAGCCAGCGGCTATCTCGTGGGGATGGTCGACGGTGCAGGCGCTGGTCCAGCAATGCCCTCGCCTTCTCGGCTTCACCGGCGCGCATCAACGATACCAAGAGGGTGTCTTGAACGATTTCCCGCTGCGCACCACTACCACCGATACGCACCACTTCGTGCGCCAGCGGCTCCAGAATGCGCGCGCAATCGGTATAGTGCCCCTCAGCAAAAGCCATAACGGCGTGGCACAGTGCCGGCACCACCGGTCCTGCCTTGAGCTTGCCATCGTTGACCAGCGTATTCAGTACCGCCGCCCGCTGCTCCAGCGCAGCCTGATTGCCGGTTGCCGCAGCCAGCAGCGCCATATGGAAGTCGGCGAACGGGAAACCAGGTTGCTGGAAGTAGCTCGCTGCGTACTGCGCCGCCTCCTCCCACAGGCCCGCCGGTACCGTATGCCCGTAGGCCTGCAAGCGCCACAGGAACGAGGAAGTATCACTGATCACGTTGATCGGCAGCCCGGTGGCGACGGCCGGGGCGACATGTTCGGCATACATGCCCAGCGCCCCTTCGAGGTCATCACGCTCAGGCGCGATCAGCGCCCCATGCCAGGCGATGTGATTGTGCAAGGTACCGCTGCGGTCATAGCCGGGCAGCCAGCCCTTGATCACTGCGCCCGCTTCGTCATTGGCGCCCGCTTCGTACAGCACATGGGCCACCGCATGGACACCATTGACGTTGTTACGACGCAGCTCCAGCGAGCGTTGGGTCAAGGCACGCCCAAGCGATACATCGCCATTCTCGCCGTGCGCCCAGCCGCGGTAGTTAAGGAACCACCAGTCGTCTTCAGGGAAATGCCGCGCATGACGGTCGCAGAGTTCGACGCGCGCCTGGTCGTGATCTGCCATGCCAGAGAAGGCAAACAGGCCGAACGCCCCCAGTGGTAGGGACATGATCAGAATGTCCAGCGGCCACTGATCAAGGTGTTGCAACGCGTTGGCCAAGGCCTTCGCAGGTTCACCATTGATGACATAAGACAGCGTCTGGATATGGCTGCGCTCGCGCTCGGTGCCCCTAGCCTGAACCAACGCCTGGGCCTTGGCGATCCTGGCCTTGGCATCTGCAATCTCGGCGCGGATGGCATGAAAGCGTGCACGAGCTGCATGAGCCATGGCGAAATCAGGATCTGCGGCAATCGCTTCGTCGAGCGTTTCGGCGATACCGGTCCAAAGGGAGAGCAAAAGATCCACGCCTGCACGGTAGCGCTCTGCTGCGACCTCCGATGCGGTCGAAAGGGGCATGTTGTAACGGTCAACACAGGCCATGGTGTTCGCCACTCCTATTATGGGTTGAAGCTAAAGGGTACGAGATGGCCGCTTTACGGTAATACCCTGTGCGCGGCGGGCGGGCCATCTCGTTGCAGCATTAGAACCCATTCGGAAGTGGCAGACTTTCGACTAACCGACAGGCGATGTAGAACAAAAGACAGACTGCGCCGTATCATGAGTAAATTTGCAGTGCGCATGAGATTTGCTCCAGTTGACCGTGCGCATGATTCGTTATCCTGCGCCCTCACAGTTCCGGACGAGCCCACAATGAAATGGGACATTATCCAAGCCCCTCATGACCTGCCGCCCCCCGATCCGCTCAAGGTTCGCGCTCAGTCAATACCTGCCAGACACACCTTCCCTGAGCATTCGCATGCCTGGCATCAGATGGTGTATGCCATCTCCGGCGTGCTGACCGTTACCACCCGGGCAGGCTCGTTCGTCATCTCTCCTGAGCAGGCGGCCTGGCTGCCGACCGGGCTCGATCACAAGGTTGGCTCGATGTTTGGCGCCGAGTTTCGCAGCTTGTGGATCGATGAACGGATCGCTTCCGGCCTGCCTTCAGGTCAGCCGACGCTGTTTGGCGTCTCGCCCTTGCTCAAAGCATTGATCGTCGAAGCCGCACGCATCGAGCATGAACAGGACGATGACGGCTACGCGGCGCGCATCACGCAACTTATCCTTGATCAACTTCGTCGTGCGAGCCCCATATCCACTGCGTTGCCTTGGCCATCAAGTGCCTCGCTGGTGGGGTTATGCGAAACCTTGTACGCCGATCTTGCCGTTCCGACAGAAATGGCGGCATGGTCAAGTGTGCTTGGCATGTCTGAACGCACGCTGGCGCGGCGCTTCCTGGCTGAAACAGGCATGAGCTTACGAACCTGGCGCAGGCGCTTGCGCTTGTTCCGAGCCATTGAAATGCTGGGCAGTGGGCTGGACGTTACCCGTACCGCCCTGGAGCTTGGTTATGGTTCCACTTCTGCATTCATCTATGCGTTTCGCCAAGAGCTGGGTAGCAGTCCGCAGGCATACATGAAGGGTAAGACGGTAAACACAAGGCAGTGAACAAAGGTTTCATTGTCAGCCCTAAACAATTTCTGCATTGCTTGGGGTCCACTGGCCTGAAGAGAATGCGCGGTGCGCATCAACTCTTTAATGCTTGGAAAATTGTAATGTTCCTGTCGATCTCAAACCCGAACGTCTGGCGCCTGACCATAGCCCAGGCGCTTTCCGGTGCTAATTCCGTGGTGGTGTATGCCACTGGCGCCATCATCGGCAACATGTTGGCGCCTTCGGCGTCCTTGGCGACGCTGCCAATTACGGTATTCGTCGTCGGCATGGCACTGGCTACCCTGCCCATCGGCATGGTGGGCCGTCGCTGGGGCCGCACCGTGGCGTTCATGATTGGCAATGCCTGCGGAACTGTGATGGGCCTGCTTTCAGCATACGCACTGACGGTGGGTTCATTTGCACTGTTCTGCGTAGCCATGCTGTTCGGCGGGGCATACGCGGCGGTGGTGCTTACCTTCCGCTTTGCTGCCGCAGAATGCGTCGGCCAGGCGCAGCGCCCCAAAGCGTTGTCTACCGTGCTGGCCGGTGGCGTGGTGGCGGGCGTACTTGGCCCGCAATTGGTAAATGGCACCATGGGCATGTCTGGCCAGGCATATGTCGTCACCTATCTTGCCGCTGCCATCGTCGCGGTTTTGTCTGCCCTGGTGCTTATCGGTGTAAGGTTCAACCGCCCTGCGCCCCGTCCCGCCGCTCTGCCGGCCGGCGACCTGTTTAAAATAGTTCGCCAGCCCCGCTTCATCATCGCGATGCTGTGTGGCGTGGTCAGCTACATGATGATGAACTTCATGATGACCTCTGCCCCGCTGGCCATGGATCTGTGTGGCATTGCCAGGACGCATTCGAATACCGGCATCGAAATGCATGTGATTGCGATGTATGCACCGAGCTTCTTTACCGGGCGGTTTATCAGCCGATTTGGCGCACCGTCGATCATCCAGTGTGGCCTGCTGTTGATTGGCCTGGCGGCACTGGTGGGTATCTCCGGTATGAGCATCGGCCACTTCTGGCTCGCGCTGATACTCCTGGGTATCGGCTGGAACTTCGGCTTCCTTGGTGCTTCGGCATTGGTGCTGACATGCCACGCACCCGAAGATGGCCCGAGGGTTCAGGCGATCAATGATTTTGTGATTTTCGGCACGATGGTGGTGGGTTCATTCTTGTCCGGCGGGTTGCTCGATGCGTTCGGATGGACTGTGGTTTCAGGCCTAATCCTGCCTCCTGTCTTGATTGCCATGGCCGGCCTGGGTTGGCTGCAGCGCGCTCAGCGCCATGCACAAGCGCCGCGTGAGGCCTGAAGCAATGAGGCCAGGACGCCTTTGCGCACAGCGCCAGGGCGACCCGGAGGCTTAGAAAATTAGCACTTTCTCAGCTTCCATGGTCCAGTCTGCCAGTTTTCCAGGCGCCGCTCGCCGGGCCCCGGCGACCAGTTCTGCCTCGCGCATGCCCCGAGCATCCATTCCGTCGCCACACAGAGCGACCTCGCCCTTGCGCAAGATCTTGACCAAAACCAGCTCCAGGTTGTAGTGCCCAGTGGGTACCAGTTGGCCTGCGCGGGCGCAGCTGACCGCATCGGACTGTAGGTAAACCCGCACCTGCGCCTGTTTGCGAGCCGATAGCGACCCAGCGAGACGCAACGCATTGTAGGCCCGCTCTGAACCGTAGCTCGCATCGTTGATGATGAATAGAAATGCACTCATGTGCGTGCTCCTTTTCATAAAAAAGCGAGGAGAGGGACGAACCCACCTCCTCGAATGTGATGACGCCGGAGATATCTGGGATCAGTGCCGCAAGATCTGGCTGAGGAATGCCCTGGAACGCTCGGATTGTGGATTGCTGAAGAAAGCCCTGGGCTCGTTCTGCTCGACGATCTGCCCCTGGTCCATGAATATGACCCGGTTGGCCACCGCCTGGGCGAAGCCCATTTCGTGGGTGACACACAGCATGGTCATGCCCTCCTCCGCCAGCTGGATCATGGTATCGAGCACTTCCTTGATCATTTCCGGGTCCAGTGCCGAGGTCGGCTCGTCGAACAGCATGACCCTAGGGTTCATGCACAGCGCCCTGGCAATCGCAACGCGCTGCTGCTGGCCACCGGACAACTGCCCGGGAAACTTGTGTGCATGCTCTGGAATGCGGACTTTGCTCAGGTAGTGCATGGCCAGCTCCTGAGCCTGCTTGCGCGGTACCTGACGCACCCAGATCGGCGCCAACGTGCAGTTCTCCAGGATGGTCAGGTGCGGGAACAGGTTGAAGTGCTGGAACACCATGCCAACTTCCTGGCGCACTTCATCGATCTTGCGCAGGTCGCTGGTGAGCTCTGTACTGTCTACCACGATGCGGCCCTGCTGAAACTCTTCCAGCCGATTTATGCAGCGGATCATGGTCGATTTGCCTGATCCTGATGGCCCGCAGATCACGATGCGTTCGCCGCGGGTCACTGTGAGATTGATGTCACGCAGTGCGTGGTAGTTGCCATACCACTTGTTCATGCCGGTAATCTGGATCGCAATTTCCTGGCCGGACGCCTGCAAGACGTCGAGTGTCGCGTTCTTCATTGTTGTGGTTCCTCAGCGGTGATCGGTCTTGAGCCGACGCTCAAGGTGAATCGAATAACGCGACATGGCGAAGCAAAAGACGAAGAACACGCCGCCGATGAACAGGAACAGCTCCCAGTACACACCCTGCCACTGAGTACTGGCACGAATGGCTGTAGACAGTGCAATGGGATCGAGCAGCCCGATGAACACCACCAGCGTGGTGTCCTTGAACAGGCCGATGAAGGTACTGACGATCATTGGAATGGAGATCTTCAAGGCCTGCGGCATGATCACCAGCCGCTGCGCCTTCCAGTAGTCCAGGCCCAACGCCTGCGCGGCCTCGGTCTGTCCCTGTGGCAGCGCAGCCAGGCCCCCCCTGATCACTTCAGCCATATAGGCGGTCGAGAAGATGGTCACCATGATGATCACCCGCAGGATCAAGTCGAACGAGGTGCCGGGTGGCAGGAAGTAATTGAGCAGCAGCGAAGCTGTAAACAGCAGCGTGATCAGCGGTACGCCGCGCACGAATTCGATGAAGGTAACGCTCATCACCCGAATCAACGGCATCGATGACCGCCGCCCCAGTGCCAGCAGGACGCCCAGTGGCAGCGACATGGCGATACCGCTGACACCCACCACGAACGACAGCAGGAAGCCTCCCAGGTCACGTGAGCTCACCGCAGTCAGGGCCACCGGCGAAAGGTTGCTGGCCGCAAGCACCAGGTACTGCATGCCTTGCAGCCACCAGGCTGTCGCTGCGAGCGATGCGCAAGCTACGGCGACACCGCCGCCCAGAGGTAGCATCATCCGAAATAGCAACCAGGCGATGGCCAGTCCGAGATAGGCCGAAACCGGGTGCCAGAGCGATCCGCCCCAGATCAGCCAGAACGCGAGCCCCGGATAAACCGCAGTGAACCACAGCGCCCGACGCGGCACCCACTTGAACAGGATCGGTCCCAGGGCTGCAAATAGCAGCACGAACGAAGCGAGAGGCCGCCAATAAGCATCCTGTGTGTAGAAACCGAACAGCAGCTGTGGCCAACGCTCGCGAATCACGCCCCAGCAGGCACCGGGCTCGCCATTCATCAGGCGCCGGCACTCACCCAGAGAGTCAGCTTGCCACACCGAATTGGCCAGCCAAGGCAGAACCGCATTCACCGCAGCGGCGATGACCAGCAAAGCCATGATCGTAAGCACGCTGCTGAGCCAACCGTTGAACAGCCTGGCACGCAGCCAGTGCCTGACGCCCGTCTGCCCGCGCGGTGGCTCGGACGGCTGCAGCAAGGTGTCACGGAACCAGGCAATGGAAGATTGGCTCATGTCAGCGCCCCTGCAGTTTGACGCGGTTGTTGTAGAAGTTCATTGCGCTTGAGATCAGCAGGCTCATGCCAAGATAGATGAGCATCATCAGCACAATCCCCTCCAGCTCTCTGCCGGTCTGGTTGATGGTGATGCCGCCCAGGGTCGAACGCAGGTCCATGTAACCTACAGCCAGCCCAAGCGAGGTGTGCTTGGTGATGTCCAGGTACTGCGACGTCAGCGGTGGCACGATGACACGCAATGCTTGAGGCAGAATCACCAGGCGCATGGTCCGGCCCGATCGCAATCCAAGCGCGTTGGCAGCCTCGGTCTGCCCGCGGGCGATGGACTGAATGCCACTGCGCACGATCTCGGCGATAAAGGCGCCGGTGTATACGCTCAGGCCAATCCACATCGCAATCAGGGCATTGCCGAGCTGCAAGCCACCCTGGAAATTGAACCCATGCAGTTGCGGATAGCCCAGATGCATACCCAATGCGTACAGCACCGCGATTGTGGGTAGCAGGAGGATCAGCAGACGCTTCCACCAAAGTGTCGGGCGCTTTCCCGTCGCGCTCTGCAAACGGTCTGCGTGTCTGCGCAGGGATCGGTCAGCCCAAAGACTTGCGCCGAACACGGCAAGGACTAGCAGGGCGTTGAGGCTTGGCGCCACCATACCCAGATCAAGCGTACCCAGATCGCGCTCGAACAGCGGCTGCGGTATGTAGATGCCGCGATTGGTTACTGCGATTGCAGTCTGCGCAGCTCCCCTGTAGCTACTGGGCGCCGGCATCGATTGAGCCATGATGGCGCCGATCACCAGGATGCACAGCAGTGCCGGGATATTGCGGAACACCTCAATGTAGGCGGCCATCAAGCGGGACACGACCCAGTTGTTGGACAGCCGCAACACCCCGGCCGCCACGCCGATTGCCGTCGCAGTGGCACAGGCCAGAACAGCAAGGATCAGGGTATTGAGCAGGCCGACCAGCGCTGCCCGACCATGGCTCATCTGGCTGTCATAACTGATGAGCTGCTGGTTGATGTCGTAGCCTGCGGCAGACCTTAGAAAGCTGAAGGAAAAGTCCTTGCCCAGTGCAGCAAGGTTTCGCACGGTGTTGTCGAGTAGCCAGGCGGCGGTCAGCATCAGACACATCAAGGCAATGATCTGGATGGTGTAGCCGCGGTAGCGCTTGTCGTGCAGCAGCATGCCCAACGAGAAAGCCGACTGGGCCGTTTTCTTGTCGGTCAATATGAGGGTGGACATTGTGAATCACTCCCGGACAGGGTGACCGACCGAAGCGGCTTCTACACTTCGATCAGTCCTTCGCAACAAAGGTCGAACGACGCGGCGACAGACGCGCCGGATCAGCGAAACGGCTCGGCATAAAGCAGCCCGCCCTGGTTCCATTGGGCGTTCAGGCCGCGCTCTAGGCCGATAGGCGTGTTCTTGCCCAAGGAGTTGTCGAAGATTTCCGCGTAGTTGCCACCTGCAGCAATGGCACGACCGGCCCATTTGGCATCCAGCCCCAGCTGCTCGCCATAATTGCCCTCGCTACCGAGCAGTCGGTTGATTTCCGGATTGTTGGAGCCGGCCGTCATCTTCGCCACGTTGCTCGAATCCACACCGAGTTCTTCAGCCGCCACCAACGCATTGAGTGTCCAGCGCACCACATCGGCCCATTGATCGTCGCCCTGGCGTACCATCGGGCCGAGTGGCTCCTTGGAGATCAGCTCCTTCAAGACCCTATGCTCGTCAGCGGCTGCGAAGCTCGCCTTCGAGGCCGCCAGGCCGGACACGTCGTTGGTGAACACATCGCAGGCACCGGCGAGGTATTTCTGCTCCCCCTCGGCGGTGGAGTCGATAGGTACGGGCTGGTACTTGATGCCATGGTTGCGTGCGTACTCGGCCAGATTAAGCTCATGGGTTGAGCCGGTCTGCACGCAGATCGAGGCACCATCGAGGTCCTTGACCGAGCTGGCACCTAGATTCTTGTGAACGAGGAAGCCTTGGCCATCGTAGTAGTTGATGCCGGCGAACGTGAGCTTCAGATCGACATCGCGCGTGAACGTCCACGAACTGTTGCGCACCAGCAAGTCGACCTCACCCGACGCCAGTGCGGTAAAGCGCGTCTGGCCTGTGGTGGGCACGAAGTTGACCTTGTTTGCATCACCGAGCACTGCAGCGGCGACAGCCCGACACATGGATACGTCCAACCCTTGCCAGGCACCTTTGGCATCCGGCGCAGATAAGCCGGTGTTACCGGTAGAGACCCCGCAGTTGAGCTTGCCACGAGTTTGCACATCCTTGAGCGTGCCAGCATATGTGAAACCGGTAGCCAGTGATGCAGCCAGGCATACCACCTGAACCAGTGCAGACTTACTCATCGTATTCACCTTATTGTTGTGATGTTTATCAAGGCGGCAGTTCAAGCAAAGGAGCAGCAAAAGGCTTGCGTGCATGGCACAAGCACTATGTGTCGTGTCCGAGGCGATGGACCTTAGGCGAGCTATCGTGGGTTCAGCGGTTCTGTACGGCGCGAGTGATTCGCTGGATGGCTTCGTTGACAGTGACCCGGCTGCAGCCGAGGTTGGCTCGCATGAAGCCCTGACCTTCCAAGCCGAATTTCTGCCCTTTGTCGAGCCACACACGCGCCTTGGTCAGCATGAAGCGATCGAGCGCCTGGGCGTCCATCCCCAACCCTCGACAATCCATCCAGCTGAGGTACAGCGAGTCGGTGGGAACCACCTTGATCTGGGGTGTTGCCGAGTGGATAGCCTCTGCGAAATGGGCCTGGTTGCCACGCACATAACTCAGCATTTGCTCCAACCAGGGCTCGCCGTGGGTATAGGCCGCCTCGGCGGCAACCATGCCAAGCGCATTCACGTAGCGATAAAGATTGCGATCGTACTGGCGCCCCAGCTCTTCGCGGATACGCTTGTTCGGGATGAAAATGTTGGCGGTCTGCAAGCCCGCCATGTTGAAGGTTTTGCTCGGCGCGGTGCAGGTGATGCTGTTCTGGGCAAAGGCTTCACCCAGGGACGCGAAGGGAATATGTTTCTTGCGCGGGTTGAGAATGAAGTCCTGGTGGATTTCATCGGAAAGCACCAGCACGTCATGCCGCGCGCAGATTTCGCCCATGGCGCGCAGCTCCGCCTCCGACCACACATTGCCGGTCGGGTTGTGCGGGTGGCTCAAGATGAATAACCGGGTATTGGGTTCGATAGCAGCCTCGAACTTGCACTCGTCGAAATGATAACGCTCACCATCGAAATCCAGTGGCGCCAGCGCTAGATGGCGACCGTTGATGCGGGCATCGTCATGAAAGTGCACGTACACCGGCGGCTGAATCAGTACCGAATCACCCGGCGAGGTAAACGCCTGGATCGCCAGTTTCATGATGGTGATGATGCCAGGCGCCTGCATCAGCCAGTCGCGAGAAACGTCCCAGCCGAAGCGCTTGCCCTGCCAGCCGATCACGGCATCGACGTACGTCTTTCGCGCACCACCCGCGTAACCAAATACCCCGAACCGGACTGCCTCGCTGAGCGCATCGATGACCGCCTGCGGGGAGCGGAAATCCATGTCGGCGACCCACATTGGAAGTGGATCGGCGGCACGCTCCTCTGGGGTGAGAAAATTGTGCGCGTAATCCCACTTCATGGAATTAGTGTGCCGCCGTTCGATGACTTCATCAAACAGGCATGGTTGCTGCTCCAGGGAAGTCGGGAAATGTGCTTGGGTAGACATTATTTTAGGTATCCAGCCGGTTCATTGCCGTAGTGGCTCGAGCGTCTTGCCATATTTGTAGCAACATCCCATCATGAACAGAAATGTTATTACTTCATCGAACCATGAGCGGATTACATCAATGATCGAGGTGCAGCACCTATCTATTTTGCGTGAGGTTTCCCGGACAGGCAGCGTCACTGCAGCTGCGGAACGCCTCAACGTAAGCCAGTCGGCGTTGTCGCACGCGATCGCGAAGTTCGAGGAACGCAGTGGCATTAAGGTCTGGATGAAGGACGGCCGCAGCCTGCGCTTCACGCAAGCGGGCAACTACCTGCTGGGCCTTGCCGAGCGGCTGCTGCCGCAGCTGGACCATGCGCAGCGGGTGCTGTCGGACTTCGCGGATGGGCGCCGTGGTGCTCTGCGCGCGGGCATGGAATGCCATCCGTGTCAGAAGTGGCTCATGGGCGTGACAGGCCCTTACCTGCGGCGCTGGCCGGATGTCGATTTCGAAGTGTGCACCGCGTTCCGCTTTGACGGCATCGCCGCCCTCCTCGGCCACGAAATCGACCTGTTGATCACGCCTGATCCCATCGACCAGCCGGAGCTGCTCTTTACGCCCGTCTTCGACTATGAACTGGTGCTCATCCTGCATGAGGACCATGCCCTGGCAGGCAAGCCCTGGGCGGACCCGCGCGACCTGGTGCCGGAGACTCTCATCACAGTGCCGGTCAGCCTGGAGCGCCTGGACGTCTACAGCCGTTTCCTGGTTCCGGCCAACTGCCGCCCTCATCACCGCATCACAGCCGAAACCACCGAGCTGATGCTGCAACTGAGTGCCGCCGGGCGCGGCATCAGTGTGTTGCCGGAATGGCTGCTGCATGAAGAAGGTGAACATTTGCCATTACGGGCCGTTCGGATCGGGCAACATGGTTTGCACAAGAGCATTCACCTGGGCGTGCGCAAGGCAGAGGAACATGTCGACTACCTTGCCGGTTTTCTGGAAATCGCACGCAATCACCGGCCAGCCTGAACCAGCGCCTGTGCCACTCCATGTACAGGCGCTGATGGCAGGTCAGGGTTTCATCACGTCACCTTCGTAAAGCATGCGGTAATGCTGCTGCCCGCCGGCCAGAAAATGGTCGAAGCCGTTCTGCAGGAAGGCTGACAGCAAGTTGGCCGCTACCAGTGCTACAAAAAGACCGATGATTAATTTTCGCAGCGTCGATTTTGAATCCGCTGTTCTGCCAGGCCGCACATCGCGCTGCGCGTAGAGCACAGCCATGATCAGGCAGAACATGATGGCCGAGGTGAACACCATGAATGTCCAGGTGTACATGTGCAGGCCCAGGATGGCTGACCCCGTCGGTTTGGTCCAAGGAGGTGCCTTGGCGAACATGAACAATAGGCTCAACAGACTACCGATCAGGGCGCCGAAAGCGCTGAGCGCGTAATTCCAAGGGTTGATGCCGAACACCCGATTGAGCAACAGCCCAGACCCGAGCAGCATGAAGCACACGCGGATGAGGTTGCAGAATGCGCACGGCAACTCCCCGAGCACCAATTGGTAGAGGAAGGCATCCAGTAGCAGGAAGCAGATGCCAGCGATCGCAGCCAGTTCGAGTTGGCCCAGGCGACTTTCGGTCAGTTGCATATTCATTACCAGGATCCCAGTTGCTTGAGGTCGGACAGATGGTGGGCCCCGTGCCAGGTGGACCAGATCACCACCAGGATGGCGCACACGATCCATAAAGCGCGAGCCAGCGCCAGGTGTCTGAATGACGCCAAAGTGGCGACGAATGCGAATAGGACAGGAATGAATCCAATGAACATGGAATGGCCTTTTATGGATAGGTCGAATGGTCAGGCAGGTTCAGAGTTGATACGCCTGCCCGTCGTTGGGGACCCGTACATGAGTGGTACCGAGCTGCTTGACGATGATGTAGTTGGTAGTTTGCTGAAAGGGCACCGCCTGAGGGGTGCGCTCTTCGACTGCCACGCCGGCAAGCGGCAGAGCCAGCAGTACCGCGCATGGACCATAAGCGACCAGCTTGGACATCATCTTGAAACTCCTCCTGGGATAACGACGACGCTTCGATCAGGCGTCGTTCATGGTCACGACCATGCGGAACTCGACGTCCCCGGAGCGCACGCGCTGATAGGCGTCCCATGCCCTTTCAAGCGGCATGGTCTCTATACGCGCACGTACGTCTGTCATCACGCTGAAGTCCAGCGTCCTTGCTACCTCGTAGGGTGTACCGGTGATGTTGCCGCGGACACTCCGCTCGCCGCCAACCATTGCCCCGGGCATGATGCTGAGCGGTTCCCGGCCAACGCCAACGATTAACAGCGTACCCTGCGGTGCCAGCCCTCCCATCAACGGCGACACTGCAGTGCTGTCGGTGATGGTGGTAAGAATGACCTGCGCACCGCCCATACTTTTCAGGCAGGCCACCGGGTCTTGCGCACGCGCATCAATATAAATGTGCGCGCCCAGCGCCAACGCTTGTTGCTCGATATCAACACCGCGGCCGACCGCGATGACCCTAAGCCCCATCCGTCGAGCATATTGCAATGCCAGATGGCCGAGCCCACCGATGCCGTGTATCACCACCCGGTCACCGGCAAGGGCGCCCGATTTACGCAACGCATTGAATGTGGCTATTCCAGCGCACAGCAGCGGGGCAGCCTCCAGCGCACTGAGTTCGTCTGGGATAGCGACCAGGCCAGTGGCGCGTGCGAGCATCATCTGCGCGTATCCGCCGTCTTGCGAGCTGCCTACCACGGGCTGATCGAGGCATAGATTGAAGTGGCCCTGCTGGCACTGTTCACAGAAACCGCAGTGCCCACCGAGCCGCCCAACCCCTACGCGCTGTCCGATACGCCAGATCGAAGGGACCTGGCCGCCGACGGCCGCTATCCGGCCGACCACTTCATGGCCGGGCGTGCGTGGCAGCCTCAGCCCCACTTCTGTGCCTTCAATGACACCCGCATCGGCACCACAAATACCGCACGCTTCGACGCGAATGAGCACTTCACCAGCACCCGGCGCTGGAATCTCCAAGTCGGCCAACTGTAGCTTCCCCGGCTGGGTAACCTGCATCGCCTTGTAGGTCTTGCCTGCCATTTGCCGCATCCTCCCGACGTACTCGTGAACCCAAGCCAAGCCCGGACCAGCATGGATTTTCGGTGGAGAAAAGGCCGCAAGCCAAACGAGTAAAACTATTGTCCGGACGAAGCAAATCTTTCATGCCGTCCGGGCCTGCTCACCATGCGACCAAGATCTACGCGCCAGCGCTTTCTCAGCGCGGAAAACCTTGCGGCGAATGGAAAAGATTTTCTTCGCCACACCGCATTTATCTTTGTTTGGTGCCCGGCTATGGCGGCGCGCCAAATAGCATTGATCGGGAAGCGGGCCTCCCGGATTGCTTACCAGGCTAGATTGGCGTGATTGATGATGACCGTTTGTTTCAGGCCAAAGGACACACCTATACCCTTGGCCAGCTTCTGGGAGGAAACACCCTCTCACAGGCCTCATTCAGAGCGGGTGGTACGTCACGATCTACCTGTCACCCCAACAGGCCAGGCGGGTTTACAACAGCGGTATGTTGTATGTCACGAAGAGACGATTCAAATCCTGATTGCGCGACAGCTCGCTATGCGATAGCGCGTTGCGCCAACCAAGACCGAGGCCTTTGAACGACCCGCTCTGGAACACGTAATCCACAACCAGATCTCGCTCCCACTCCGATGCAGAGCCTCCACCCAAGGTACCGGCACCTGTACCCTTTAGATACATCAAAGAGGCTTTCAACCCAACAACGCCGACTGCAGCAAAATCGAACCCATACTGGGCGAATGCCGTCCGCTCCCCAGCGCGGTTGAAGCTTTGTATGAAACGGTCGGTCAGCAGGTAGGTACTGGCGCCTCCGGCACCTTTGCCTGCGAGGCTTCCCTGGTTGGGCTGGACGAAGTTGCTGCCGCTGGATACCGCCTGGTAGCCGATCATCAAGGCATGCCCGGCATGCCGATACTCGCTGCTGATCGACCAGGTCCGGTTGTCGATCTTGCCGGTGTCGCCCTTGGTATACCCGCCGACGACATATCCGCCGGCTCGACCTGCCGCAGTGCTGTTGGCACCCGATGAGCGCGTGCTGAAGATGCGCGCATCGGTGAGCAGTTCGCTGGACTTCCCCAGTGGCAGGTGATGAATCGCACCAAAGAAATGCTGCAGATAGTAGTCATCGAGCCTGGCGAAGTAGTACTGCGCCTTGAGTGAGTCGTCCACCGCCCAGTCTGCACCGCCATAGTAGAAGCCGTCAGATGGCCGGGCGGCGCCTGCCACAGACAAACCGGTCCGGTCAGTGGATCCGCGCCCCACCGCCCGGCTAATTCTCCCGCCAGTCAACAACAGCCGATCAATGGCCTCAGAGTTGATTTGCAGCCCTTCGAAGGTCTGCGGCAGCACCCGGCCGTCATTGGCCATCAGTACTGGAAGTTGCGGTACAAGCGCACCGTAGCGCAGTGCGGTGCTGGCCAGGCGCGCCTTGAACGTGGGCGCAAGACGTGCCCAGGTCTTCTCGGCTCGACCGCCGTCGCTCGGTATCATCGAGCTGCCGACATGCCGACCCAGCCCGCTATCGAGCGTCACGCCTGCCAGCCCCAGAGCGTCCAGCCCATATCCGATGCCGCCTGGTGTGAAACCTGACTGGAACTTCACCACGAAGCCCTGTGCCCACTCTTCTGTTCGAGAAGGGGCACCGGTACCGTCCAGGTTATCGTTTCTGAAACCGAATGTTCTGAGGCTCAGGTTGGCCTTGGCGTCTGCAAAGAAACCGCCGGGGCCAGGTTCGGCTGCCGGAACTGACTCGCATGCAAGTGACAGGGCCAGCGTCGACGCTACAGTGAAGCGCATAGTTGGTTTCCTTGTTGTTATTGTTGTAGGTGGGCTCATCCATATTGGTAAGCGAACAGCAGGTGAATTCAGAGTCGGTGCTTGGCAAGGATCGCCGCCAGTCCACCGCCTGCGAGCACGGTGGAAATCATCAGGTAGAACGCCGCGTCAAACCCGCCGCTCAGGCGGCTACTCAGGCCAATCAATACGGGCGAAAGTGCCCCGAGGCCGACTGCAACACCATTGAGTACCCCAGCAGCGGATGAAATAGCCTGGGCCTGCACCAGGCCCTGAAGCAAGGTGAAGACCGCCGGGATCTGCATGGACGACATGCCTATCCCGATGGCAATGGACAGACTGGCCATGTAGCGGTTGTCCAGATGCACCCCCAGGTACAACGCCAAGGCACACAGTGCTGCCGAGACCATGATGACCGTTGCACTTCGGCCTGAGCGATCAATCACGACGCCGGCGACTATCTTTGCAACCAGGCCGAACACGAAGGGCAATGCAGAGAGCATCCCCATCGAGTCCCAGGAAAACCCCCGCGCCTGCTTGAGGTACGTCGGGAACCATGACAACAGGCCCCATGACAGGATCGAGTTACTAGCCAGGATCAGCATGAGCAGCCAGAAACGGTAATCCACCAGGAAGTCCCTGCCGCCAGCTGAAAGCCTTGCTCTCACCTCGCCTTGCCTGGGCTCGGCAGCGGCCAGTGCCTGCTCGATGTAGGTTCGTTCGCCGACATTGACCCGCCGGTGCATCGCAGGCCTGTCGGCGGTCAGCCAGGTGATCAATACCAACGGCACCAGGCTCAGCACAAAGGAAAGATGAAAAGTCGACTGCCACGCGTACAGGCTGACAAAGAAGGTGAAGACCGGCATGGCCAGTGCGGGGGCTATAGACTGGCCAAGCAGCCAGACTGTGTTCGCCCTGCCGCGCTCGGCCGGCGGGAACCAGTGTTTCACCAAGGTATTCTGCATCGGGTAGTACAACCCCTCGCCGACGCCCAACAGAACCCTAGAGGCCAGCAGCACCCCGAACGATGCTGCCAGACCGCCCATCAGCAATGCCGCACAGATGATCAGATAGGCCGCGATCATCGCCTTGCGCGGCCCCAGGTAGTCCCCGAGCGGGCTCAGCAGCACGTTCGCCAGCCCGTAGGCGAACAGAAATGCGCTCATCATCAACCCGATACTGACCGGGTCACCAGCGATGCCCATGTCTTGAAGAAACTGCTCGTTCGCTGCGATGACGGCCACATTGACCCGGTCCAGGTAGGCAATCGATATGCCCAGAAAGAGGATCGCCAACAAGACGAAGCGCTGCCTCGTCGGTTTTTCCAACGCAGCGTGTGCGGCTGCGGAGCACGTCAACTGGATATTCTTGTTCATTATTATCTCCACGCATTCAAGATGCCGGGCGCAACTCTCCGGGGCCTGAAGTACACCGGCCAGAAAAGCGCGTGCGGGGTTTGCAGGTGTTTCGGTCAGGCTCGCTCAAACCAGCGGCGGGCAAGGCGATCCCAGAACCGCGCGCCGAGGGACAGGTTCTCGTCGTTGAAGTCGTATTCGGGATGGTGCAAGCCCGCCTCTGCGTGGCCGTTACCGATCCAGCCGTAAGCGCCGGGGACTTCCTGCAACATGAATGCGAAGTCCTCGGAGGTCATTGCCGGTGCCACACGGGTATCGACATGGTCCTCGCCGACCATCTCTGCCATGACCTGCCCCATCAGCCGGGCCTGGTCCGCGTGATTGTCTGTCACGGGGTACCCACCTGGCTTGATGACCACCTCAGCAGTAGCGCCATGCGCCTGGGCCACCAGGCAGGCCACGCGCTCGATCCCCTCGAGCAACGTCCGCTGGACCTGGTTGTCGAGGCTGCGGCAGGTGCCCTGGATGCGCGCTTCGCCGGGGATGATATTGGCCGAGGTCCCCGCCTCTACCAGGCCAATGGTCAGCACTGCCGCCTGTAAGGGGTCGACCCGGCGTGAAACCAAGGTCTGCAACTGGGTCACGATGAAGCAGGCGACCACCAAAGGATCGACCGTTTCATGCGGCAGTGCGGCATGTCCGCCCCGGCCCTTGACGATGATGCCGAACTGCTGGGCTGCCGCCATGATCGGCCCGACCCGCACCGCCATCTGCCCTTGAGGTAAAGCAGGCCAGTTGTGCAGGGCGAATACTGCCTGGCAAGGGAAGCGCTCAAACAGTTGTTCGTCCAGCATGGCGCGCGCACCCGCCCCGCCCTCTTCTGCGGGTTGGAAAATCAAATGTACGGTGCCATCGAAATCGCGATTGACTGCCAGCAGCGCCGCTGCGCCGAGCAGCATTGTCGTATGCCCGTCGTGGCCGCAGGCATGCATGCAGCCAGGCACTGAGCTGGCATGGTCGAACGCGTTCGACTCTTGCAAGGGCAAGGCGTCCATATCGGCTCGAATGCCGATGGCAGGGCCGGGGTTGGCCGCTGAGCGGCCTTTGCCATGCACGCTGGCGACGATGCCGGTGCTGGCGATTCCGCTGACATGGACAATGCCTAGCGAGGTCAGGTACTGGCTGATTTTTTCAGCAGTACGGTGCTCCTGGTAGCGCAGTTCAGGATGTCGATGAAGGTCGCGACGGAAAGCACGAAGGCGATCGAGATCCAAGGCGTGATTGTCATGAGGCATAAAAGGTCCGCGGCTGGTTACGTTCACGCTGCTGGCAGACCAAGCTTGCCAACAGGTGTGCCGGGATGTTAATTAGCCGCGTGCCATACCGTAAAATACTATAAATTCATCTCTGCGATGCTCTGAAGGTATAGCTGTGGATCTACGTCAACTGCGTTATTTCAGTGCGGTAGCCAAACATGCGAGCATCAGCATTGCCGCCCAGGAAGTGCATATCGCGCAGCCAGCACTGACCCGCCAGATCCAGGGGCTGGAACAGGAACTGGGCACACAGTTGTTTACCCGCAGCACCCGCGGTGTCAGCCTGACAGATGCAGGCAGACAGCTGCTGGCCGATGCAAGCCGGTTGCTGGAGGATGTCGAAGCTGCAGGCGAACGGGCGCGCAGAGCAGGCCGTGGCGAGGTCGGGCATCTGTCGATCGCGCTGCCAGTCATGCAAAATCTCGCCCCCATGATCGCAGAGCTGCTGAGGGCCTATCGCGCCGAGACTCCTGGTGTGGGTATCACGCTCCATCACCTGCTGTCCGACGTACAACTACGCCAGTTGGCAGACGGCCGTCTGGACGCAGGGTTCATGCTCTTCCGCCCCCAGGATGACCCGTCGCTGGACGGTGTCCCACTATTTTCAGAACGCTTGCTGCTTGCCTACCCTGCCGATTGGCAATGGCCCAAAGCCAAGGCCCCGGCGGTGCTCAAGGACCTTCAGGGGCTGGATTTTGTCTGGCTGCCGCGCAGCGCTGCGCCAGCATGGCATGACCGGCTGATCCACTGCTTCTTCGCTGCCGGCTTCGTCCCAAGGACCAGCGTGCTGGGCGTCGATGCATCGTCAATGCTGACCTTGGTTGCGGCAGGCATGGGTTGCACGGTATTGCCGGAAGGCGCTCGAACTCGGGCGCCGGCCTCTGTCGCCTTCATGCCTCTAGAAGACCTGACGATCCGGCAGGAGTGGGAACTGGTATGGCGCCGGGACTGCTGCTCGTCTGTTCTGGAGCGCTTCATCAAAGTGGCACAGGCCTTGCGTACCATCCTGTGACGTGTGCTTGCGCAGGCTGCAATACCGGCTTAGGTGTCCGGCTCAAGTAATCACATGATTCACAAAATAGATGAGCACCTCAAAGGCAACTGCCCTTGGTCCGTAGTTGAGCAGTGAGCAGTGCTTCAGGTTAGCGTAGAGCCGCACGACTTAGCACCGGTTCATTGCAGTCGTTGGGTGGAAAAAAGGCAAGAATTGCAAACTTTAACCAGAAAACAAAAAATCTGTTTCCAATCGATGGCCAGCAATATTCATTTCGACCGATAAAATCAATGGCCTATGGAATTACGATAAACCGGTGACTGTCACAGCTGCAGCTCGTCCGGTCCATCTAAAGAATCGTTCCCCAGTGCCGATAGACTGCCAGACAGACTGTCTGTCCGACGCAGATTGTACACACCGCAGTGCTAACCCTTGCTCAGGTGCCCAGGACCTGCGCCCTGGTATCCAGCGATGCTTAAAGACAGCACTCGTGAGGTCGCATTAGTCAGGATTCCAGCTATCGATGGCCTTAGCTCTACCTATGCTGAGATCCCACGGGGAAGTAGAATGATCGAGCATTTGATATTGCATTCGCCTTTGCTACTAGGAATGCTGATGTTGCTTTCCTGCGGGATAGCTGGATCAAGCATTTTCTACTTCTGCCGATCACAACCTGGGCCTGGCTTCTGGGCAACCTGTTGCTGGCTGCTTTTGATTGCCTATGGCATTTACCTGTTCGAACTGGCCAATGCACCGCGATCCCTGGCATGGCTGACGCACCCTATTTTGATCATGGCCCAAGCCACGATGATGCTGGGCATTTCTCGATTCTTGAACAACAGTACGCCGTTAAGCTTGATCTTTTTCACCGGGTTAGTTCAGGCAGGTTTTGACCATCTTTGCAATAGCTACAGCGTTGCACCTTCCCTACAGGATGCACTTTATTCAATGCTTGTGGCTGGATGTGCACTTTGGGGCGTTACCAAGTTGAGTCGAAAATTTGGCCGCAACCAGGTTTCCGCGGTTCGAAACTACATCCTGGTGGCCTTGAGCGCTTTTGCGTTAGTCCATTGTGCTAGAGCTGTAGTGGATATTTACTGTGCTTTGACTGATCAACCTTGGTTTTTTCCTGCGTATCCGGATTCCATACCCTATCTCACCCTATATACCGGCCTGCCCTTCCTCGTGATAGCGCTCGTTGCCTTGACTGCTATCAGCCTGCACTTTTCCATCGCTGAAACCGCCGAACTTGCAGATGAGGCGCGCGCCAGTCTGGCTCGATTTGAACAACTGATGCAGATCAGTAGTAGCGCTATGCTTTTGGTCGAGCAAGGCAGGATCAGGCTCAGCAATAACAAGCTGGGAGAGATGTTTGGCGCGACGGATGATGATCTCCAGGGCACGGCCCTCGAAAGGCTTTTCAGGTCGCAGCAGGCGCATTCAGAATTTCGTATCGACTGGGGGGCCTCGGAGTTCACTGCAATTGGCATACGAAATGGCGGCCCCGATTTTCTGGCAAGGGTCGTGCTTTCAGCCATGGACGGTAGTAGCTACCTGGTAGAAATCAGGGACATCACCCAGCAGAATGAACTTGAACTCAAGCTGAGGGAAATGGCGAACCACGACCCTCTGACAGGTCTTCTTAATAGACGCGCCTTTCACGAGAAATGGGAAATAACCCGGGCGAGAAACGTTCCTCAGTGCTTGATAATGTTGGACATCGATTTTTTCAAGCGCTTCAACGACAGTTTCGGACACGCCATTGGGGATCGCGTCTTGATCAGTTTCGCTCAAGCGATAAAATCCCAGGCACGCCATGGCGACCTGATCGCCCGTTTCGGTGGGGAAGAGTTCATTCTACTGTTGCAGGACTGCGAGACGCAGGATGGTTTGGTCTTCCTGAAACGGTTGCGGGAGGCTTTGAGAAACGCGCGCATCGATGGCGTACCACCCTCCTACCCCTTCACGTTCAGCGCGGGCTTGGTCATGAACCGCCACGGTATCGAATCGGAATGCCTGTTAAGGGAGGTCGACAGCGCGCTCTATAAAGCGAAGGAAAATGGCCGGGATCGAGTTGAACTGGCCTGGGTCGCTGATAGCTTGAACACGCAGAGGCCGAACGCTTGATCCCCCTCGATGGCGCCTGACCCTCTCTTTGATGAACCTGCGATCTAATCCCCGGTCGGCTGTAGGTCCCCTATCCCTCCGAGGAAGCCCCAATGCAACCCTACGTCATCTGCCACATGATGTCCTCCCTGGACGGCCGTGCCCTCACCGATGGCTGGGATCGGTCATTCAAGAAGGCTGCCGACGAACGCTACGAAACCCTGGCGCAAACCTTCGAATTCGATGCCTGGATCTGCGGCCGCGTGACCATGCAGGAAATCGCTCATGACGAGGGCTATGCCAAGGGGCTTGCCACGGGCCCTGTCCCGCGTACCCCTTATTTTGCCGACCGCGACGCCAAACGTTATGCCATTTCTATCGACCCTCAAGGCAAGGTCGGCTGGAAAACCAATCAAGCGCTGGATTCTCACGTGGTCGAGGTGCTCACCGAAGCGGTATCGGACGATTATCTCGCCTACCTGCAGTCGGTACAGGTCTCCTACCTGTTCGCGGGCAAGGATGAAATCGACCTGGAGCGGGTATTGAGCATTCTGGCCCAAGAGCTGGGCTGCAAGCGGCTGATCGTCGAAGGCGGGCCGCATGTGAGTGGGTCTTTCGTCAACGCGGGGTTGGTAGACGAGGTGAGCGTGGTGATTCTGCCCCTGATCGACGGCCGTGGCGAGCATCCGGCCTCTTTCGAAATTTCCGCCAGCGATTGGAAGCAGCCCAACTATTTGAAGCTGAGCACGGCCCAGGCCCAGGACGATGGCTCGGTGTGGCTGCGCTATACCAAGGCCTAGGCAGCGGCCCTGCCGGCTGGCCGGGCCATGACACAAAGCTTTGGCGCGGATCAATTCGCGCTGAGCGCCGCCAGCGCGACACGGGCTGCCGCCAGGTCCCAGGCCGCGGTACCGACGCTTTTGAATACGATCGGGCGTGATTGATCGGCACCTTGTCTCAAGGCGTGAGCGAGGGATTTGACCTGGGCCCAATCCACACCGGCACGTATCAAGTCCCCTGCTTCATGCCGCGCGCCCTCGGGCTCGTCCGCGTAGATGAGGCTGCCGCCCAGGGTGACCTGGCCGATCTCGGCCATTTCGGGCTTGAAGGCCCCTACCGCGATCACCAGACGACCCGGCTTGGCCAGTTCGTCATACACCGGTGCCGTGCTGGTGGTCAGGGTGATGACCACTTCCACCTCCGGAACAACCGCGCCTACCGGCTCCAGATGGGGGTGCAGCCCGCGATGGCGCTCGCAGAAGTCGGTGGCCGCGCGCAGATCGCGTCCGCGAACGAAGACCCGGGCATCCGGATAAACCGCATTGATTGCTTGCACGTGATAGCGCGATTGCACGCCGGTGCCGAAGAGCAGCAATTGTTCGGGAGGCTGTGCCAGGAATGTTCGAATCGCCAACAGTGTCACGGCCGCGGTGCGGCGCCCCGTGACTTCGGGCCCGTCCAGCAGGCAAATCACGCGGCCCGTAGCCGCATCGCAAACCGTTACGATGCCGTTGATGGTGGGCAGTTGGCGTTGAACATTGGCTGGCTGAACATTCACCAGTTTATGGATACCGACATCCTTGGCCGTAGCGGGCATGCTAAGCATGACACCGCCGTCGCCCAAGGGCACCACCTTCCGTTCAGGGCTTGCGATCGTACCCTCCTCCATTTGCGCAGCCGCGCGTGCGATCGCGTCGACCAGCTGCTGGAAATCCAGCAAAGCGGCTGTTCGGCCCTGGTCGCAGAGAACGATGGGCGCTTGAGTGGACGGTTCACGCATTGTGTAGCTCCTCGGTGCGGTGGCGATATCTAAGGTTGCGCGCGTACTGCCAGGCGCCTATTACTGCCCAAGATTAAACCGTGAGCTGTCCCGTTGAAATCCGATAGGAACGCAACGCACCATCATGCGCGAACTCAGGCCAGCTACGGCGTCATCAATATGTCTTTCATGAATTGCACGAAGGCCCTGATACGTGCCGATTCACGATTAACCGGTAGATAGACGATGCTAACGGATGAATCAATGGCCGTCGGGTTGACTTCATGATCAGCGAGCAAACGGCGAAGCCTCCCCTGCTGAACATCGTCGGCCACTAGCCAGTCCGCCAGCAGTGCAACGCCCTGTCCGGCAACCGCCGCCTGACGAAGAACATCAGCGTTATTACTCTGTATCTGGCCTTGTACCGATATCGCTAAGGTTTCATCGCCCACTTTGAAGTGCCAATCCCGCGGAGTGCCGCCATAGTCGAACCTTAGGCACTGGTGCTCGGCCAATTCCGCCGGTTGAGTCGGTGTCCCCTGCCTTTGAAGATAGGCAGGGCTTGCCACGAGCCAGCGCTGGAAATGGCCAACGGTGCTGCAGATCACTTCGTCGCTCGAAACGGTCGAGCCCAGGCGCACGCTCAGGTCGACGCGATCCTTGTAGAGGTCGACCATCTCATCGTTCAGGTTGAGGCTGATCTCGAGCAAAGGATGACGTGCGAGAAAACGGTCCAGATGTGGGCAGATGAGGCGCCGACCAAACTCCACCGGCACGCTGACCCTGAGTTTGCCCTTGGCTTCGCTGCCCCGGTCGGTGATCAGGCTGTCTGCCGAGGCCAGGGCATCGAGAATGGCCACGGCCTTGTCGAAGTAGACCTGCCCAAGGTCCGTGGGCCGGTTTTGCCGCGTGCTGCGGGTAATGAGGGTGGTGCCAAGCTCTGCCTCCAAGGCGGCGACCTGTCGTGTCACCGAAGAGGCGGCGACTCCGAGCTTTCGCGCCGCGGCTGAGTAACCTCCGCAGCGTACTGTTTCAACGAACATGGTCAATGCGAGGAATTTATCCATTTTTCCGGCTCGGTCGATGCTCCGCTGGATGCGGTGTGTGGCGACCCGCTAGCCGCTCATCAGGCATTCCAAGTATAGGAAGGCAGTGATCGCGGGGATAGCACGCTGGTGCGACGGGTTGAGCACGACGGTACAAGAGCCGATGCAAGGAGAGCGTTAAACTTGATGGAGCAGGGTCGCCTGCATGACGTGGCCCTGCCCTTGAACTCTGGATGATCCTCCCTTTTGGCCGCGAACCCTGTGCCTGGGCTCGCGGCTGTTTTTTGCGTTCGATGATCAGAGCCGGCCGGTATGCTTCAGCACAAAGGTCAGCAAGGCCAAGGCGGGAATCAGGGCCGCCATGCCGATGGCCGAAGCCCAATCAAGCTGTTCATAGAGCGGGCTGGCGATCAGCGAACCCAGGGCGCCGCCCACGAAGATGCTGGTCATGAACACGGCATTGAGTCGGGCGCGGCTGTTCGGATCCAGCGCGTACACCTCCCGCTGCCCCAGAACCATATTCAATTGCACCGCGAAGTCCAGGATGATCGCTGCGGCGACCAGCCCGAAATAGCCCACGCCTGGAATGCTTGCGATCAGCAAGGCGACGGGAGCCAGTATCAGGCCCGCCAGGGTACTCCGGTGGCCGTGACCGGCATCGGCAAGGCGGCCAGCGACGGGCGCCGCGATAGCCCCTACCGCGCCGACCAGGGCGAACAGAGCCACGCCGTTTTGGGTGAAACCGTGATGCCGGATCAGCTCGATGGGCGCAATGGTCCAGAACAGACTGAAGCTTGCGAACAACAGCGCCTGATACAGCGAGCGCTCGCGCAGTACCGCATGTTGCGTGGCCAAGCCGAACACAGAACCGATCAAGCGCGAATAGGTGGTGTGGTGATTGGGCACCCGTTTGGGCAACAGCAATGCCACCAGCAGCGCGATGACTACCATCAGGCCCGCCGCGCTATAGAACAGGCCGCGCCAGCCCAGGTACTGGGACAACAGGCTCGAAACCGGCCGTGCCAACAGGATGCCGAGCAGAAGGCCGCTCATGATGTTCCCCACTACCCTGCCCCGGCTTTGCTCAGGCGCCATGTGCGCGGCCAGCGGCACGAGGATCTGCACGGCCACCGAGGTCAGGCCGATCATCAACGAGGCTATGAGAAAGAGCGAAGGCGACTGCGTAAACCCAGCCCAGGCCATGAACGCGCCCACCAGTAGCGTAAAACCGATGATCAGGCGCTTGTTTTCCAGCAGGTCTGCGAGCGGCACCAGGAACAACAGACCCACGGCATAACCCAGTTGGGTCAGCGATACGATCAGGCTCGCATGTTCACGCGACAGTCCGATACTGGGCGCGATAAGTTCGACGATAGGCTGGGCATAGTACAGGTTGGCAACCACAGCGCCGCAGCAAAACGCCAGGAAAGCAATAAGCGCCCTGGATAGAACAGGTGTTGCGTCGGCCTGGGTCTGCGCGGAGATTGAAACTTGAGGGCTGCTGGACATGGCGGCATCTCTACGTGGGTATGAAGTTCTGGCCAAGCCTATTCCCCCTGTTTTAATTACAGAATACAAAGCCCAAGCAAAGAAGCTGTGCGAAGTGCGCAACATTCAGTGTCGCGTCTTTGGCGAAGCTTCATTGCGCGTGCCGGTGATACTCATCCTTTATTTCTCGTTTAGGCGCTCGACACCGACTCAGCGAGGTCGCATCGGTATGGTTTTCCAGGAACCGACGACGTCCCTGGACCCCGAGGTCATCATGGCTGACGAATCCGTCTCGGCCCTGGAGTCTCGGTACAGGCCCAGGTGCTGGACTTGCTCGAACGGCTACGGGCCGAGCATGGCTTGAGCTACCTGTTCATTTCCCATGACATGGCACTGGTAGAACGGATCTACCACCGGGTCGCGGTCATGTATGCCGGCAGGCTGGTCGAGATCGGCGCGCGCGATCAGGTTCTGCACAACCCCAGCATCCCTATATTCGGCGGCTCCTGGCAGCGGTTCCCGTTCCGCGGCTGGGTAGGCGCCGGGATTTCGAGAGCCTGCCGCGAGACTGGGTAGCGCCCGATCCCATCAAGGAAGCGGGCTTCACGGCCGTGCCACAACGCTTCACTCCCCGTACGCGTGGACCTTGGATGGCGGTAGAGGCCTGAGCCGGCTGGCTGGGGCATGGCGGGTGCGTCACTGTCGCTCGGCTTGCTCACCTTCACAGCAACCGCCGGATATGCGCGACCACCTGCTCGGTCGCCGCTTCCAGCGTGCCTTCGTTGCGACAGAGCACCCAGCCGCGGCCGCTGAAAGCCTGTTCGAACGCCTCGGTAGAGGCGACGTGCTCGTCCAGCCCGCGCAACACGGTGCTACCGAGGCCCCGTCCCCGGGCCGCCGCCCTCCCCCAGGAGACGGTCGCGGCGGTGGTCACTCCCAGGTGGAGGTCCGGCACCCGCACGTTTTTCGCCATGTTGAGCGCCAAGACATCTTCGAACGGAACCAGCCGACGGAACGCCGCATCCGAGGGGTACCACCGGTCTATCAGAATCACGCTGCCTGGCGGCTGTTTAGGCAGCATCTGCTGCGAGATCCAGCGGCGGCTCTCGGCCAGGCGCTCGCACACCTGCCTTTCAAGCGCCAGCGAGGGGCTTCTGGCGAGTTGGTTGACCAATGCCATGGTCTGGCCCCTGTAAGGGTCGCTTTTCTTTTCGCAGAGACGGATCACCTTGTGCCCCTGCGCTCTCAACCTCTGAGTAGCCGCTTCCAGCAAGGTCGTCTTGCCGGTGCCCTTGGGCCCGTCCAGGGACACGAACAACAGGGGCTTCATGCCGGACATGGCTGCTTGAACGTATGGGCTTCAAGCCTCGGAGCGTGCATTGACATCAGGTTTCCTCGACACAAGCCAAAGGGATTGGCGCTGGGCTGGAAGGCTGAGAACCCGGCGCCTGTACATGATCGCACAGGCGTCGTCATCCGAGCGCCGTATCTGCCCGAACGCACCTTGATCCACCGGGACTGTCACTGCTGAACGAACCGAACATCGCGGAGACTTGAGATGGCTGAAAACCATGTATTGATCGCAGGCGCCACCGGCGTCATCGGCAAAGCTGTTCTTAGCGCCTTTGAGAACGACGGTTGGAGAATCACCACGGTCGGGCGGGGCGCCACTGCCCCGTCCTCAGGACATGGGCATATCCAGGCCGACCTTCTGGACAGCGCGTCGCTGGACGGCGCCGAAGCGGGGCTCAAGGACGTCACACACCTGTTCTACAGCGCGCTCAAACCCAACCCGGACCCCGGCATCGAGGCGGACGAAAACGCCGCGATGTTCGAGCACCTGGTCAATCGACTGCTCAAGACGGGTGCGCCCCTAGGCAGGGTGACCTTCGTTCAGGGCGGCAAAGTGTACGGCGCACACCTGGGCGTCTATAAAACCCCAGCCCGAGAAGACGACAGCCGCCATTTCCCACCCAACCTCTATTTCCGCCATGAAGATTTCGCTCGTACGCTCGAAAGCAAAGGCGTGCGCTGGACGGCCCTGCGCCCGGACATCGTCATCGGCCACTCGCTGGGGTCACCGATGAACCTGGGCAACCTGATCGGCCTCTACGGCGCGCTTTGCAAAAGGACCGGCACCGCCATGCAGTTCCCCGGCCCCGACCGCGCCTACCGCGACGCCCTGGTCAACCTCACCGCCGCGCCGCTGATTGGCGAAGCTGCCCTGTGGGCCGTCAAGGCCCAAGCAGACGGCGCCTTCAACATCACCAACGGGGATGTGATGCGCTGGAGCCACATCTGGCCGAAGCTGGCCGACTGGTTCGGGCTGGAGGTCGGTGAACCGCAGCCGATTTCTCTCCAGCAGCGGTTGAAGGCCTTGCAACCGGTATGGAAAGCGCTGGCGCAAGAGCGAAAACTGGCCGAACCGGACCCGGACAGGGTTGCCCTGGGGGCCTTTGGGGATTTCATCTTCCATGTACAGACCGACGCGATCTTCGATGTCACCAAGGCGCGCCAGGCCGGCTTCAATGGCATGACCCTGCGCTCGGACGAAGTATTGCTGAGGCATCTGGAAGGCATGCGCGAGCGTCGGCTGATTCCCTAAGCAAGGTAGGGTCGCGATCTGTCGGGCAGTCAGAGAACCCGGCCTAAGCATAGACCTTTTCCGTATTTGGTCTATACCAAATCCTCATCGTATAAAGACGGCACCTCGCCACCCAAGGTTGCCGTTCGATGCATTCGCTCAAAGTCATGCTGGAGTACTTCCACCCCTGGCCCAATTCGGCCGGTTTCTATGTCGCACGTGAACGCGGCTGGTACGCCGAAGCGGGCCTGGACGTCGAATTGCGAGTGCCGGACCCCGAGCGCGGTGATAGCTTGCAATACCTGCTCGACGGCCAGGTGGACCTGGCGATCTTTCCGGGCAATCGCCTGCTAGTGCGCCGCGACCAGCGTCAGCCATTGCTCGGGGTCGCCGCCATCAACCACACCGGGCTGGAAGCCATACAGACCCTGGCCGACTTCGGCATCGAACGTCCCCGAGACCTGGTGGGCAAGCGTCTTGCCATGAACCCCACACCCCGCGGCCTGGCCATGGTCAGGCACCTGGTGCGCCAGGATGGCGGCGACCCCGATGCCCTGTCGATCGTCGATGCCGGCAGCCGCGAGCTACGCCCGGAAGACCTGGCGGCGGGGCTCGCGCACGCCAGCTTCGGTGGCTATTGGGCGTGGGAAGCCTTGATGGACAGCCCGATCGCCACCCATAGGCGTCGAGTCTGGCCAGTCAGCCAATGGGGCGCGCCGGCCTATCACAGTTATCAGCTAGGGGGCCATGAAGGCTGGGTCGAACGCCATCCGCACCTGCTGCGCGCGTTTCTGGAAGCCACGGCCCGGGGCTTTCTCGCCGCCGCTGAACAACCGAGCATTGCCCGTGCGGCCTATGAGCGAGTCATCCCCTACTTCTCGCGGAACCTGATCGACCAATCCCTGACGCGGATAGCCCCGACCTGGCTTCACGAAGGTCGCTGGGGCGAACAACGTCAGCCGCTGATCGAGCCCTATGCCCGATGGCTGCACCAGCACGGCATTCTGGCGGACGCCGCCGTCTGGGCCGATGCCTATACCAACGAATTCCTTCCGGAGCCGCGACCATGAGTCAAGCGCCCCACAGCCATGGCATGAGCGGCGACTCGGTCCCACCCGTCTGGCCGTTGCTCAGGCAGGAAGAGCTTTGCGAGTTACTGCGCGGCTTTCCCCAGGTAGGCTCGCTGCAAGCCGTGCAATGGCATAGCCCGCGGCCGTTCTCCGCCGCCGCGCTGGTGACCACGACCGGTGGCCAATGGTTCGTCAAGCGACATCATCGCCGGGTACGCACAGCCGCCGAGCTGCAGGAAGAACATGGCTTTATCGCCCACCTGGATCGACAGGGCTGCCCCGTCCCCCAGGTGGAGCGTGACGGCGATGGCCACAGCGCCATCGAACGTGACGGCTGGACCTATGAGGTCCACGCCCGGGCCAAAGGCGCGGACCTTTACCGTGACACTCAGTCCTGGGAACCCTTCCAGCGGCCGGCTCATGCTCAGGCGGCGGGGCTGGCCCTGGCCAGGTTGCACGAGGCCGCTCAGGGCTACCTGGCCCCCGGGCGCCAAGCCCAGGCGTTGGTGAGCCGACCGAGCTGCCTGAACAGTGTGAATCTGCTCGACGCGGTGGAGGCTCAGGCCGAGCGCTCTCCGGCCTTGGGCCGTTACCTGGCCGGGCGTGACTGGCGCTGCGAGTTAGCGCTTCTGGTTCCCTTGCAGCGGGTCGCTCGTGAGCACCTGCGGCGCCAGCCGCCGCTCTGGACCCACAACGACTGGCATGCTTCCAACCTGCTCTGGAACCGGCAAGGCGACCTTGACGGAGTTGCCAGCGTTCTCGATTTCGGCCTGTGCGATCGCACCTGCGCGATTTACGACTTGGCCACCGCTCTGGAGCGCAACGCTATTGCGTGGCTGGAGCTCGACCATGGCAGGGCGGCCAGGGCCGACCTGGCCACCGTCGACCATCTGCTCGCAGGCTACGCCCAGGCCCGGCCCTTGACCGGGCCGCAGGTCGATGCGCTGGTCGCTGTGCTGCCTATGGTGCATCTGGACTTCGCGCTCTCGGAAGTCGCGTACTTTGAAGGCTTGCTGGAAGATCGCGCCAATGCAGACCTGGCCTGGGAGGGCTATCTTCTGCGTCACGCACGCTGGTTCGAGGCGGAGGACGGCCAGCGCCTGCTGGGGCATTTGCGCGAGCGCCGAGGGGATTGGGCATGAGCGGATATGCCCTGGACCTGTTGATGAGCGCGGCCGAGCTCTACGCGCGCCTCGGCACTGCGGACCTTGTGCTGCTGGACGCCACTGTGGACCTGCGCGCTCCGTCCTTTGACGGTGACTACCACGTTCACAGCGGCCAGGACGGCTGGCTCCAAGCCCATATCCCTGGCTCAGGTCACGCCGATCTGCTCTACGATCTGAGCGATCCGGCAGCGGGCTACAGCTTCGCCATGCCAGCGGCTGACGCCTTCGCACGCAAGCTGCAGGCGCTTGGCGTGGGGCCTGGCGCCACCCTGGTGGTTTACGACAGCAGCGAAGGCTTCTGGGCCGCGCGACTGTGGTGGATGCTGCATAGCGTCGGCATCCCAGCTTTTGTCCTCGATGGCGGGTTACACGCCTGGCGGCAAGCGGGGCTGCCCCTTGAGCGTGGGCAAGGCTCGCCCGTGCCTGCGACCACGGCACCCGTCGCCCGGCCGCGACCCCAGGCCTGGGCGAGCCAGGCTCAGGTATTGGCCATTGCCCAAGGGCAGGCGCCGGGGCAGCTGCTGTGCGCCCTGTCCACGGCGGTCTTCGAGGGCAGCGCCGTTACCCGCTACACGCGCCGAGGGCACATTCCCGCCAGCCTGAGCCGACCGGCTCGCGACCTCTATCAGGCCGACCGCCGACTCAAGGCCGCACCTGGCCTGCGGGCCGCCTTGGGCGAGGTCGTGCTGGCCAGCGATACCCCGTTGGTTCTGTATTGTGGCGGCGGCATCTCCGCAGCCGCCACCGCCCTGGCGCTGATCCTGCTCGGCCGCGAGCGCGTGGCCCTGTATGACGGCTCCTTGCAGCAGTGGAGCGCCGACCCCGCTTTGCCAATGTCCACCGGAGCAGCTCCGGCCTGACCGCTTGCCACAGGCACGCGTACACTTCGCACCCTCACTCGCCCCCGCCCACGGGGGCCGGCGTGCGCGCACCGCAACGACTCGTTCACTGGAGCTGCCTCGATGTTGCATCAACTTCCTTTTCCGGCCCGTCTGCTGTTTACCGGTATCGCCCTGGCCTCGGCCGGCGCTGCGGCGGCGGATGAGACTACGACCCTTGGCACCGTTACGGTGGTCGGCAATGCCGGCGACGGGTATGAAACCCCTACGGCGTCGGTGGCCGGGGGCATTGATACTCCCCTGCTGGATACCGCGGCCTCGGTATCGGTCTATAACGCCGCCCTGCTGCAAGACCAGCAGGCCCGGCTGCTCAGCGACGTGCTGCGCAACGAGGCCGCCGCGGGCCTAAGCTATGCGCCTGTAGGCTATTACGAGAACTTCGTACTGCGCGGCTTTTCGCTGAATGCCGCCAGCAGCTACAAGATCAACGGTTTCACCATCGCCGGCGAGCAGAACGTTGCCCTGGAAAACAAGGAACAGGTCGAGGTGCTCAAGGGGTTGGCCGGCCTGCAAAGCGGGGTGAGCGAACCCGGGGGCCTCATCGACTACGTGACCAAGCGCCCTCGGGAAGTGCGGTCGGTCAGCGTCGCCACCAACCAGGACGGCGAACGCTCATTGGCGCTGGACCTGGGTCATTGGTTTGGCGTCGAGCAGCAGGTCGGGGTGCGCGCCAACCTGGCCCACGACGACTTGCGCTCTTATGTGGACCACGCCGACGGCCAAAGGGACTTCGCCTCCTTGGCCGTCGATTGGATGATCGACCCTCGCTCCACCTTACAACTGGACTTCGAGTACCAGGCCCGGGAACAGCGCTCGGTCCCCGGTTACCAATTGCTCGGCGGCACCGAGGTGCCCCATGGCATCGACCCTCATGACCTGTTGGCCGACCAGGGCTGGGCCAAGCCCGTACGTATGGACTCGCTCAACACCAGCGGCCGCTATACCTATACGCTCAACGACGACTGGTCAGCCCACCTGGGCCTGGCGCACAGCCAGGTTGTGATCGACGACTACAGTGCATTTCCCTGGGGCTGCTACGGGGCGGTCAGCTGCGCCAATGACGCGGTGCCCAACCATTTCAGCCGCGAGGGTGACTATGACATCTACGACTTCCGCAGCCCCAGCGACACGCGGCGGGTGGACGAAGCCCAGGCTTCTCTGGACGGCCGGTTCAGCACAGCGGGGTTGTTGCACGAACTCACGCTGGGCCTGAGTGCCCAGCGCCGGACCCTGGACAGCCATCCGGAGATCAACGAGTGGGTCGGCAGCGGCAATATCCATGGCGCGGCAACCCGTGTGTCACCCTCGAGTGCAAGCTTGGCGCCCAGCTATCGTCACCTCGACAGCCGCCAGTACGGCCTGTCAATCAGCGACCGCCTGCACCTCGATGACCGGTGGCAACTGGTAGTGGGCGGTCGACAGGTGCTGCTGGATGAAAAGATCTTCGATAGCGACGGCGATACCACCCGCCATACCCGTCAGTGGAAATGGCTGCCAGACGTCGCCGTCATTTACCAGCCCTGGGTCGATACCTCATTCTACGCCCGCTACAGCAAGGGCTTGGCGCTGGGCCGGGAAGCGGACTGGTACACCACCAACGCTGGCGATATCTTGGCCCCGACGATCTCCCGTCAGCTGGAGCTGGGCGTGAAGCAGCAATGGCAACGCCTGAGCCTGAGCGCGGCGCTCTTTGAGTTGCAGCAGGGTTACCAGTACTCGCGCGATAACGGCGACGGTAGCCTTACCTTCGTACAGCAAGGCCGACAGAAAAACACGGGGCTGGAACTGACCGCTACCGGCCGGGCCAGCGAACACTTGCAGCTGACCGCCAGCATGGCGGCGATCCGCGCCCGGGTGAGCGGTAGCGGCACCGAGGCCTATGACGGCCACCAGGCGATCAACGTGCCCAAGGTACAGGCCAGTTTCTACGGCGACTACAGCGTGCCTGGCGTCCAAGGGTTGTCCTTGCTTGGGGGCGTGCAGTACAGCGGGCGCCGCTACGCCAACCGCGCCGCAACGGTGAAGGTCGGGGACTATGCGGTATTCAACGCCGGCGGCCGCTATAGCACCCGGATCGACGGCTATGAAACTGTGTTCAGGCTAAGCATCGACAACCTCTTCGACAAGGCATACTGGCGGGACGTGGGCGAGTACATGGGCGACGGCTACCTGTTCCCCGGGGCGCCACGTACGGCGCGCTTGTCGGCAACCGTCAACTTTTAAGGAGCACGGCCATGTCCGACCTGGAAATCATCGCGGTGATCATCAATATGCTCGGCGTCTGGCTTACGGCCAGGCGCACGCCCTGGTGCTGGCCGGTCAATGTGATCGCGGTACTGCTGTACGTATGGATCTTTTACGACGTGAAGCTCTATTCGGACATGCTGCTGCAAATCGTCTTCGTGTTCATGCAGGGGTATGGATGGTGGCAGTGGCGCTGCGGCAAGGTGGAGGCCGGCCGCGTGCACGTGGAGCGCTTGCCGATGCCCCTGGCCTGGAAGGGCCTTGTCATCGGCGGCCTCCTGGCGCTGTTGCTAGGCGCCAGCATGGCCCAGTTCACCGACGCCCAGGTCCCCTGGCTGGATGCGGCCCTCGCGGTTTACAGCCTAGTGGCCAGCTACTGGGCCGCGCGCAAGTATGTGGCGAGCTGGTGGTTGTGGATCGTGCTGGACGCGGTCTACACCGGGCTTTATTACCACAAGGACCTGCCACTGACCGCGGCCCTGTATGGCGGCTTCATCATTCTGGCACTATATGGGCTGCGCGCCTGGCAGCGAAACCTGCAGGCTGGAAAGCAACACACCGAAGCAGCGCCCGCCCTGCCATGACAATCAAGCCCGCCAACTCACAGTACCTGCGCATCCATGATGCCCTGGCTGAAGACCTGGACTCAGGCAGGCTTCAGGCCGGCGAACGCTTCCCAACCGAACGCGAGCTGGCCGAGCGCTTCGGCTGCACCCGGGTGACCCTGCGCCAGGCACTTGCCCGGCTGGAGGCCGAGGGTGCCATCTACCGTGGCCACAAGCGCGGCTGGTTCGTCTCCAGCGCGCCTGTCGCTTATGACCCTAGCCGCGTCACCAGCTTCATGGAATACGTCACGGCCCAGGGCCGTGAACCCCGTACCGAGTACTTACTGGCCGAGCGTCGCCAGGCGCCCGCCTGGCTGGCCGTTCGGCTGCAAGTGGACGTGGGCGCTTGGGTGTATCACCTTGAGCGTCGCCGTTGGGTCGATGGCCGCCCGGTGCTGCTGGAAACCAACATCCTTACCGAACAGTGGTGTCCAGGCCTGCTGGACCAGCCGCTGGGCAGTTCCTTGACTCAATTGCTCCGCCAGCGTTACGGGCGCGTTCAGGCGCGCAGTGAGATCACGTTCAAGCCCTGCGTGCTCGATGAAATTCAAGGTCAGCTACTTGAGCTGGCCGCCGGTTCCAGTGGCCTCATGCTCGAGCGGCTATGCCGCGACGCCCAGGGCACGCCCGTGGAATACGACCTGGAGTACTGGCGGCCCGATGCGGTGAAGATGGGGTTCGAAGTTGGCGGCTGACACAGCCGTTTAGTAACACAGGTACGACGCGGAAGGAGCTCAAAGGCGTAGCTCGGAAAGGGGGGCAGCGCCAGATCAATGCCCGCCCATTCGAGAGCTTCGGCCCTTTCAAGGAGGCTGGGCAGTCACTTAGGAAAGCTGTGCCGATGAACACATATTAATTAAACTTACGGGTTTTTATCGATTCAGCACACCTTAAGGAACCCGATGTCCCTCCAACAACCGTCACCCGTCGCCGCGTCAAGAACCTCGGTGGGAAAAATGGAAGCCGCCATGGCCTTGGGAAGTTTCGCCATAGGTACCGGCGAGTTCGCCATCATGGGTTTGATGCCTGACATCGGCCATAACCTTCAACTCAGTGAGCCGGAAGTGGGCCACGCCATCAGCGCCTATGCCCTGGGCGTGGTGGTGGGCGCGCCTGGCCTGGCCATCCTGGGCGCGAAATTGTTGCGCAAGCACATGCTCCTGCTGTTGATGGCCCTTTACGCACTGGGCAACCTGGCCACGGCTTTCGCCCCTTCCTTCGCTGGCCTGGTCGCCTTCCGCTTCATCAGCGGCCTGCCCCATGGCGCCTACTTCGGTATCGCCGCGGTGGTCGCTTCAAGCATGGTTCCAAGCAACCAACGTGCCGGTGCTGTAGCCCGAGTCATGATGGGGCTTACCCTGGCCATGCTGCTGGGCAACCCGGTAGCGACCTTCCTGGGCCAGTTCTTCGGCTGGCGCTCGGCCTTTATCCTGGTCGGGGGGCTGGCACTGTGCACCATTGCCTTGGTATGGCGCTTCGTACCGCAGCCGGCGGACGAGCCTCGCAGCGACCCGCGCAAGGAACTGCAAGCCTTTGGCCTGCCCCAGGTGTGGATGGCCCTGGCCATTGCCGCCATCGGCTTTGCCGGAATGTTTTGCGTGTTCAGTTATCTCGCGCCCACCATGCTGGAGGTGACGGGCGTATCCGCCCAGTGGATTCCCTTCGGCCTGGCGGCCTTTGGCGTCGGTGGCATCACTGGCAACCTGGCTGGCGGTAAACTGTTCGATCGCTTCGGGTTCCGCGCAGTGGGCCTGGTGCTGGCCTGGTCGGTCGCCGTGCTGCTGTTCTTCACGGTAGCGGCGGGCGCGCTTTGGTCGGTTCTGCTGGCGATCGGCCTGGTCGGTACCATGGTGGCCCTCGCCGCGCCCTTGCAGATCCGGTTGATGGACATCGCCCACGAGGCCCCCAGCCTGGCCGCGGCCTCCAACCATGCGGCCTTCAACCTGGCCAATGCCCTGGGCCCCTGGTTCGGCGGGATGGCCATCACCGCGGGCTTCGGCTGGACCAGCACAGGTTATATAGGCGCAGCCACAGCCTTGGTCGGCCTGGCCGTATACGGGCTGGCCCGCCGGATGAAAGGCGGGCGTTGATCTTCCCTGCTGGCTAGCGCCCTGCCTTTGCAGCGAACCGGCCTGGACCACGGGCCGGCTTCGCCGCTGTCATGCCTTCCTCGCTAGCCGTTCCGTTGTTACAAAACGTTTCCCCAATGGACGTTACATTATCACATTGCTTTTGATGCCGACCCCCTTCATCAGGTGAAGTCTTGTTCATCTAGGTCGTCATAAGGAATGTCATGGCAATGGTAGTGAAGCGGCCCCTGAAGCTGCTCGCGGTTTCCCTCGCGGCTTGGCTGGCCGTGTCCTCTGGGCAGGCTCAGGCCCACGATGGGGTCTTCGATGTGGTAGCCCCGTTCGAAATCGTCGGGCTGGACCCCTCCGTATCCGGCTACATCTTCCAACGCATGCAGATCACCGAAACGTTGCTGGAAGCTGATGCCAACGGCCGTCCCATGCCGGGACTGGCCGAAGCCTGGAGCGTTTCGGACGCTGGCAGAATCTGGCGCCTGCGCATACGGCCCAATGTAAGGTTCCACGATGGCACGGCGCTCACCGCCGAGACGGCGGCTCATTCTTTGAAGCTGGCACGGGACAAGGCATCCATCCTGCGTAGCGCGCGTATCGAAGCCATCGGCGCCGAGGGCAACGAACTGGTCATCCGCCTGGCTCAGCCCTTCCCGCCCCTGCCCGCGCTGCTTGCCCACTCTTCCACCAGCATCCTGGCCGCCAGCGCCTATGACACCAGCGGCGCCGTGCGAAGCATCGTCGGCACCGGGCCTTACCAGGCCACATTGGTGCAGCCGCCGCAAAGGCTCACCGCGCAACGTTTCGAACAGTATTGGGGCACCAAGCCCAGCATCGAGAAAGCCACCTACCTGGGTGCCGGTCGCGGGGAAACCCGCGCGCTGATGGCGCAAAGCGGCGGTGCCGAACTGGTGTTCCAGCTGGACCCACCCAGCATTGCCCGCCTGTCCCGCGCCGAGAACTTGCAAGTGCTCATGGGGCCGGTGCCGCGCGTGGTCATGCTGGCGCTGAACGCCGGCCAGGGTGCCACCGCTTCGACCCAGACGCGCAGGGCGCTGAGCCTGGCCATACAGCGTGAGGGCATCGCTGCTGCGGTATTGAGGGCGCCAGGTACGGGGGCGACCCAGATGTTCGCCAGCAACCTGGCAGCCTGGCATGACCCGAGCCTGCCCCCTCTGGCCTACGACCCGGCCGCGGCGCGCGAGCTGCTCAAGGCCGAGGGTTGGCAGCCTGGCAGCGACGGCGTGCTGCACAAGGACGGCGTGCCCCTGCGCCTGAAATTGCTGACCTTCGCCGACCGCCCAGAGCTTCCCTTGATTGCCACCGCTTTGCAGGCCCAACTACGCGAGGTGGGGGTAGAGGTGGAAGTGGCGGTCGAGAACGCCAGCGCCATCCCCGCCGCGTACCAGGACGGCAGCCTGCAGCTGGCACTGTTCTCGCGCAATTACGCCTTGGCGCCAGATCCCCTGGTCACCCTCTACGGCGATTTCGCCAACGGTGGGGCTGAATGGGGCCCGCTGGGCTGGAAAAGCCCAGGCTTCGATCAAACGCTCGATGCCCTGCTGGCGAGCAGCGACCCCGCCGAGCAGCAACGCCTGCGCTATGCACTCGTCGGTCAGGTACAGAACGAACTGCCGATCATACCCGTGGCCTGGTACCGCCAATCCATCGCGGTAGCCAAGACCGTGGAAGGCGCTGCCATCGATCCCCTGGAGCGGACCTTCGGCCTGAGCACCATGAGGTGGGCACCATGATCCGACTTTTGGGCTTCAGGCTCTTGCAAGCGGCGATGGTTGCCTTGTTGGTAGGCGCCCTTACCTTCCTTCTGATGACGCTGCTGCCCGGCGACGCGGCATACCGGATCGCGGCCGGCCGCTACGGTTACGACATGGTCAGCGGCGCCGCCGCCGAAGCCGTACGGGCCGAACTGGGGCTGGATCAGCCCGTGGCCTGGCGCTTCCTGAACTGGATCGGCAACCTCATGAGCCTCGACCTGGGCAAATCCCTTGTCTCCGGCATGGCCGTCAGCGAGGTGATCCGGCATGAACTGGGCAGCTCGGTTCGCCTGGCGCTCGGCGCGGTACTGTTGTCCGTCATCCTTGGCCCACCCCTGGGAGTGCTGGCCGGGCTGCGCCCAGGAAGCCTGCTGGACCGTGCCCTGCTCATGCTCAGCACCGCCACCCGGGCCCTGCCACACTTCGTGCTGGGGGTGATCCTCGTATTGCTGTTCGCCGTGTCCTGGGGGCTGCTGCCTTCCGCTGGCCATGGCACCTGGGCGCATGCCGTACTGCCCACCCTTACCCTGGGGCTGGGCCTGGCGGCGGTGTCCTCCTGCGTCGCCCGGGACGCCACGGTGCAGGTCGCAGCGTCTCCCTTCTATGCCTTTGGCCGGCTCAAGGGCCTGGGGGAGGCACGACTGTTCCTGCGCCATGGCCTGCGCAACATCGGCGTTGCGCTGGTCACCTATCTCGGCGTCCAGCTGGTGTACCTGATCGAGGGTGTAGTGGTGGTTGAAACCCTGTTCGCCTGGCCGGGCATCGGCCACGGCCTGGTACACGCCATCGTCCAGCGCGACGTGCCGATGGTCCAGGGCGCGGCCCTGGCCATGGGGCTGATGTTCGTGCTGCTCAACACCTTGGTGGATATGGCCAACCACCTGATCGACCCTCGACGGAGCGCGGCATGAACACTCGATCCCTTACGCTGGACCCAACGCCGGAACCCTTGGGCAATGTGCGTGACAGCGCCCATGGCACGGCGCGGATCGCAGGCATGGCGTTGCTCGTGGCCCTTGCGGGCTTCGGCTTCCTGGTTCCGCTGCTGTGGCAGGGCGATATCGCCCGCCAGGACTACAACGCCATCCTCTCACCTTTCAGCGGCGCCCATCCCTTGGGTACTGACCATCTGGGACGCGACATGCTTGCCCGCCTGGCGGCCGCGGTGCGCCTGTCCCTGGGGTTGGCCCTGGTCAGCGTAGCCAGCGCGGCCGTGCCGGGCGTCCTGCTGGGCCTTCTGGCGGCCTGGCGCGGCGGGCTGACCGATAAATGCCTGGGCCTGCTGACTGAAATGTTTCTCGCCCTGCCTGGGCTGCTGCTGGTGTTACTGGTGGTCGCTATCTATCCGGGCTCTTTCCTGGCGCTGTATGGGGCTGTGGCGCTGGTGCTGTGGATCGAGTACTTCCGCATGACCCGGGCGCTGGCGCGTACCGTGCTGGCCTCCCAGGCAGTCACCGCCAGTCGCCTGCTCGGGTTCGGGCCGCTGTACATCTTCCAGCGCCACCTGTGGCCGCAGTTGGCGCCAGTGATCACCACCCTGGCGGCGTTCGGCGCGGCCTCGGCCATCATGGCGATCGCCGCCCTGGGCTTCGTCAGCGTGGGGGTGCGGCCACCGACCGCCGAGCTGGGCTTGATGATCACCGAGTTGCTGCCCTATTTCGCTGAAGCACCCCAGGCTCTGGCCCTGCCCATCGCGGTGATCTTTCTTATCGTCCTGTCCTTGCTCTTGATTGCCGGGAGGCAAAAGCCATGAAGCCCCTGTTGAAAACCCAGGCGTTGGAGATCCGCACCGCGCACTCGCAATTGGTCGAGCCCCTGTCCATCGAATTGCTACCGGGCCAGGTACTGACCATCATCGGGGAGACGGGCTCAGGCAAGAGTTTGTTCGCCCAAGGGGTAGTGGGAAATCTTCCCTCAGGCCTGTATGCCGAAGGCCGGGTCGAATTCGCCGATGGCTTCGGCGAGGACGGACGCGATCAGGGCCGCAGGGCGTTATGGGGCCGGCAAGTGGCCGTGTTACCCCAGGAACCCTGGCTAAGCCTGGACCCAACCATGGCCGCCCTGGAGCAAGTGACCGAAACCTACCAGCATGTGCTGGGCCAACCGAGGATGAGGGCCCGAGCTTCTGCCCGCGAGGCGCTGGCGAAAGTGGGCCTGGAAAAGGCCGGGCGGCAATTTCCCTTTCAGCTGTCCGGCGGGATGGCCCAGCGTCTGGCCTTCGTGGCCGCCCATGGCGGCGGCGCGTCCATCATGGTCGCCGACGAACCCACCAAGGGCCTGGACAGCGCCCGCATCGGCGAGGTCGTCGACCTGCTCAAGGCCGGCACCGAAGCCGGCGGCGCGCTTCTGGTCATCACTCATGACCTGGAGGTGGCCCGCCGGCTGGGCGGCCAGGTAATGATCATGCTCAAAGGCAAGGTCATCGAAACCGGCAGCGCTGAGCAGGTGCTCAATGAACCTCGTCACGCCTATACCCGCGCCCTCCTGGCTGCGGAGCCCGCCCAGTGGCCACGCTCGCCGGTTCGAACACCCGAAGGCGAGCCCGTGATAGCGGTGCGCGATCTTGCGCTGGCGCGCGGCGGCAAGACGCTGTTCCGTGACTTGCATTTCAGCCTGCATCGCGGGCAGATTCTTGGCGTGACTGGGCCGTCCGGGTGCGGAAAGTCCACCTTGGGCGATGCGCTTCTGGGGCTGATCCACCCTCATTCAGGCACCGTCACGCGCCTGCCCGGGGCGCCTCGGATCGCCTTCCAGAAATTGTTCCAGGATCCGGTCGCTGCTTTCCCTGCAAGCGTGACCCTCGGTCGTACCCTGGCGGACCTGGTGCGGCGACATCGCCTGGACCCACGGCGCATTGCCGTTTTGCTGGAGCGCCTACGCCTGGAGCCGGCGCTGCTCGACCGCCGGCCCGGCAATGTATCAGGTGGCGAACTGCAGCGGCTCTCGCTGCTGCGCGTTCTGCTGGTAGAGCCTGCGTTCATCTTCGCTGACGAGCCCAGTTCGCGTTTGGACCTGATCACCCAACGGGAAATGCTGGAACTGCTGGTGGAAACCGTCAGGGAGAGCCGCACGGCCCTGCTGCTGGTCAGCCATGACCAGGCGCTGATCGAGGCGGTGTCTGACCAGCGTCTACACCTGGGCGCCCTTGCGCAGCGCCCCGTCGATCAGGCCTCGCCCGCTGGGGACGTACCCTTCTGCAGTCCAGCCCGGTAAGGTTTGTATGAACGTGAATTCAGCTCGCAACTTCGGCGTTGCGCTATTGTTCAGCCCGGTGGCCCTTGCTGAGGCAGCACCGCCCGGGGGCAACGGTTGGCTCGAAGACAGTACCTGGAGCCTGCTCAATCGCAGCGTGTTCGATCATCGCGACTACCGCCACGGTGGCGTCAACGGTGGCGCGCGCAATGCCTACAAGCCTCGGCGCGAGCGCAATGGAAAAGCCGAGGAATGGGCATATGGCCTGATGGGTCAGTTTCAGTCCGGCTTTACCCAAGGGGTACTAGGCGTGGGCCTCGATGCCCATGCCTATCTGGGTGCCAGCCTGGACAGCGGCGGCGGGCGGGCCGGCAAGGCGCGCCTGCTGGCGCTGGATAATGAGGGCCATCCAAAGGGCGAGTACAGCCGCGGCGGCGCCGCGCTCAAGCTGCGCTATGCGCACACCGTGCTGACTTATGGGGAACAGCGGGTGAAAACGCCTGTGTTCAGTTCTTCTGACAGCCGTTTGCTGCCCGAGACCGCCACAGGCTTGTTCTTGAATAGCCAGCCAGTGGATTCGCTGAGACTGGTGGCTGGCCATTTCACCGAAAGCACGGATCGCAACGCCAGCAGTCACGACCAGGGCCTGGTAGTCAACTATTCCAATGCGCCCAAAGGCAATGCCTTCGACCTCGCCGGGATGGTATGGAACCCATCCCCCGGGCTACGCGCCAGCTTCTACAGCGCCCGCTACCAGGATAGCTGGAACCAGCATTACCTGGGCGCCACCCTGGTGCGGGCCCTGGACGACCGCCGCAGCCTCAGCCTTGACCTTAACCTCTACCGAACGCAGGACACCGGACGGGCGTTGTCCGGGCGTATCGACAATACCACCTGGAGCCTGCTCTCGCGCTACAGCCAAGGGGCCCATGGCCTGAGCCTGGGATGGCAGCAAGTGAACGGCGACAGCCCCTTCGACTATGTCACCCGGGGCGCGATCTTCCTGGCCAACGCCGTGCAACTGTCCGACTTCAACGCGCCTCATGAAAGGTCGTGGCAAGCGCGGTACGACCTGGACATGAGCCTGTATGGCGCCCCCGGGCTACAACTGAGCGCGGCCTATGTGCGCGGTTTCGGTATCGATGGCAGCCAGGTCGACCCGCGGGGCGGCTATGCCTATCTGGGCTATGGTCAAGGCGGCAAGCATTGGGAGCGTGACCTGGAAGCCCGCTATGTGGTCCAGAGCGGCAAGGCCAAGGGTGCCGTATTCTCGCTGCGGCACAACGTGCACAGGGGAAACAGGGCCCAGGCGGAGCTGGATACGAATCAGCTCCGCCTGGCCGTGGAATATCCACTGACGGGCAGGCTTTGATTCAAGGCTTTCCCAGCTGGCGCCGACGCCTAGCCGCGTTGCGCCAGGATGGCGTCGAGCAAGCCAGGGAACCTGGCCTCCATTTGATCACGCCTCAGCGAATTCATATGGGTAGTGCCCAGGCTGCGGGTATGCACCAGGCCCGCGTCCCGCAGCACGCGGAAATGATGCGAAACGCTGGACTTGGGCCTTCCGCCGTCCAGTTCACCGCAGCTGGCCTCCGCCACGGCGGCCAGATGTCGAACTATTTCCAGGCGCACGGGGTCACTCAAGGCGTAGAGCACACGCTCGAGGACAAAGGCTTCAGGTTCCGGGTGTTTGTAGGCTCGCATGACGAACATGATACCGGGGGCTATCGCTCACGGCTATATTTCGAATACTATCGAACTATCGTACTTAACCGATGGAGCCTATCCATGTCCGCGCTGTTCCAACCGTTCAAGCTTAAAGACGTCACTCTGCGCAACCGCATCGCCATTCCCCCGATGTGCCAGTACATGGCTAAGGACGGACTGATCAACGACTGGCACCTGGTTCACCTGGCCAGCATGGCCCGTGGCGGCGCCGGCCTGTTGGTGGTCGAAGCCACTGCGGTTGCGCCTGAAGGACGCATCACCCCCGGCTGCGCCGGTATCTGGAGCGACGAGCTGGCCCAGGCCTTCGTGCCCGCGGTGCAAGCCATCAAGGCGGCAGGCTCGGTGCCCGGCATCCAGATTGCCCACGCCGGGCGCAAGGCCAGCGCCAACCGCCCCTGGGAGGGCGATGACCATATCGCTGAAGGCGCGCCGCAAGGCTGGCAGACCATAGCGCCCTCCCCGATCGCGTTCGGCGCCAACCTGCCCAAGGTACCTCGGGAAATGACCCTGGATGACATTGCCCGGGTTCGCCAGGACTTCGTCGATGCCGCCCGCCGCGCGCGGGACGCAGGCTTTGAGTGGATCGAACTGCACTTCGCCCACGGTTACCTGGGCCAGAGCTTCTTCTCCGAGCACTCCAACCAGCGCACCGACGCTTACGGCGGCAGCTTTGAAAACCGCAGCCGCTTCCTGTTGGAAACTCTGGCCGCGGTGCGCGAGGTATGGCCTGAGCACCTGCCCCTGACTGCGCGGTTCGGCGTGATCGAATACGATGGTCGCGACGAGCAGACCCTGGAAGAATCCATCGAGCTGGCGCGCCGCTTCAAGGCCGGCGGGCTGGATCTGCTCAGCGTCAGCGTGGGCTTCACCATTCCCGACACCAATATTCCATGGGGCCCGGCGTTCATGGGGCCGGTCGCTGAGCGTGTACGCCGCGAAGCGGGCCTGCCGGTCACTTCCGCCTGGGGCTTCGGCACGCCACAGCTGGCCGAGCAGGCCGTCGCCGCCAACCAATTGGACCTGGTCTCGGTAGGCCGCGCTCACCTGGCTGACCCCCATTGGGCCTACTTCGCGGCCAAGGAACTGGGCGTCGAGAAAGCCTCCTGGACCCTGCCGGCGCCTTACGCCCACTGGCTGGAGCGTTACCGCTAAGGCCCCGGCCTGTCTTGAAGCCAGGGGCTGAGCAGCAGCGCGGTCTCTGGCAAGGCAATGCCTGGGTGATGCTAAGCTGGCCCCTTTCAATCTGACGCCATTCTCCATGCGTGACCTGAAAGCTCTGGATTTCAACCTGCTCAAGGCCCTGGACGCCTTGCTTGACGAGCGCAATGTCACGAGGGCGGCGCTGCGGCTGGGGGTAACCCAGCCGGCCATGAGCGGGATGCTTACACGGTTACGGGCAACCTTCGACGATCCGCTCTTCGTGCGCGCCCAGCGCGGCATGGTCGCTACTGCGCGGGCGCAGCAACTGGCCGCCCCGCTCAAGGCGGCCCTGGCTGGGGTCGAGGGCCTGTTGGCGCCCGCGACCTTCACGCCTTCCAGTGCTCGGATGACGTTCACCCTGGCCGCCAGCGACTATGCCCTGCGTGCCATCACCGTACCGTTTCTGGCTCGCCTCAAGTCAGAGGCGCCAGGCATCCGGGTTGCGCTGGTGCCTGTCGAAGAGGATCGGTTGCAGCGTCAGCTCGAACGCGGCGACCTGGACCTTGCATTGGTCACCCCGCAGAGCGCGCCGGCCGACCTGCATGCACGGGTGCTGTTCGACGAGCATTACGTGTGTGTGGCACGGCAGGGGCATCCTGTAGTTGATACCGACACGCCGCTGACGCTGGATGCCTTCTGCGCGCTGGACCATGCCTTGGTGTCGTATACCGCCGGCGCCTTCGAAGGCGTGACTGACGAGGCCCTGGCCCGCCTAGGTCGCAGCCGCGCTGTAAGCCTGTCAGTGAAAAGCTTTCTGATCCTGCCGGAGATTCTGCGCGCCAGCGATCGGGTAGCCGTGCTGCCAAGCCGTCTGGTTGTGGGCCTGGAAGGTTTGACCTGGGTGGAACCGCCACTGGCGGTACCAGGTTTCACCAAGGTAGCGGCCTGGCATGAACGTACCCATGCCGACCCTGGCCACCGCTGGCTGCGCCAGCTTTTATTCGCCAGTTGTGACCAGGTCACGCCTTAGTGCTCAGACGGTGCCTTGGGCGGCCAACACCAGGCCGTCCAGCCAATCCTGATGGCCGTTGAGCATGGGGTTTGGCTTGGCCAGGCGCAGCTCCTGGGCAGGCCGACCGATCTGGGTTTCCTGGGTGAGAATGCGCACACGGCCTCCGCTCAGGTCCTCGATCAGCCAGGCGTGATGGACATCCAAGCGGTCCTCGCTACCCTCTTCCCCAGCCCAGCCGTGCCAGGCGACACGCCCAGCCTGGCCCGGAGCAGGCGCCACATATTCAGTGCAGCGGGCATGTACCGGGAAACCGAAGGTTTCGAAATAGAAATGGGCACCTTCAAACAGCTCTGGCCCGGCGTTACCTACGAAACGGACATTGGCCGAGTTGGCGTAATAGGTGGGCCAGCGAGCGGGGACGGCGAGCAATGGCCAGACTTCAATGGCGCTCAGCCCGGCGACTATCACCTCGTTGGAGACGAAGTTATCGGTGAAGCCGGGGGTGTAGCCTTCAGGCCAGATGATTGCGTGCATGGTCAAATCTTCATGATGGAAAGGAGCCCAATGGTGCGATATCCGCTGATATCACGCCAATCCTGAAAATTTATCTCAAATATCAGCCCGCGTTATGTCAGCTCTACCGTCTCGTTGTTCATGCTGTTGCCGAAGACAGGCCTGTGCAACCTGCTCGATGTAGTCCATCACTGCCGCTGGCACCGTATACCGAAACTGTCTACGACGATTATTGGACACCACCCCATCGTTCGACAGGCACATCATGACCAGCGTAGCCAGGTCACTGCCGCGTACATCATAGGCCTCGTTTACCGTCCGGATAACCTGATCGTAGTTCTGAAGAAAAATGGTTTCTTCACGCAGCTCGACTTCCAGTGCGCGTTTGGCCATCTCCATGGTGAATCGAACGGCTGGCGTCGCATCCCAGAAGCGGTAGATGGCGGCATCGCCAGTGAAGTCCAATGCATATTGCCCGTAATCGATCCATCTCACATCCCAGCATTCACGGGCGTGTTTGGAAAATGCCTGCAAGGTTTCCAGATAGAACCGCTCTTCTCGCTTCATTGCCACCGATACAGGCAGGACCAGCCCTTTATCCAGGGCGCCTGCCCGGCAAAGGGTTTGATGGATCAGGAACCTTGAAAGCCGACCGTTGCCATCCATGAAGGGATGTAGAAACACGAACCCGAAGGAAATCACACCTGCCGCCACCAAGGGGTCGATTCCATCGCCCGCTTTATTGGCCCAGGCCATTAACGCCTCCATCAGTTCACGACACAGACCGGGCGCTGGGGGAATGTAGGTCACTCCGACAGCGCCCTGAAGCCCGTTGGCCAGATGGTTCTGTTCATGGCGGAAAGCGACGGCTTCATCGAGCGGGTTGGAGACCGTCGCGTTTTGCAGTTGTACCAGATATTCCTCACTCAGCGCGGCGCCCTCATGTGCCTGACGCAAAAGCTGAATGAAACGCCTGGCCTTGTCTTCGCTTGGGGCTTCTTTTTCGATGGCGAATGAATCTTGCGTTTCATGGAGGTAGGCCCAATTGATTGCCCGATCCATCATCGCAACCGGAAGGTTATCGATGAACTCCCGCGCGCGGCCGAGGATGTCATAGTCCAACAACGCAACGATGTCTGGCGTGCGCATCACTGTGGCGCAGTAGCTCAGGTTGCCCAGCCCATTGAATTCGACCCGCCAGCGGGAGTTGCGCTCGCCGGGCATCGTGATGTAACTCCTGGGGTCGAATAACGGGATAAACGCGCCACGCACGGGCATTTTCTGATGCAACTTCTCAGCTGTAAACGCCTCGCGTAGAAAACATGCCTTGCGTACGTAGACGCCGTTTGGAGCAAGTTCCAGCTGCGTCTCGAAAGCCAGGGGCGGGATCTTGGGAAGGGCTTGGGCAAGAATACCCAGATGGACGCCCTCGTGCTTGAGGGCGAACAAAACGTGGCCAATCAGATCTTCTGGACCAGGCGCGCTCTGCTGCGGCACCGCCAATATGTCGCCTATCCGGTGAATACGCGTTACAGGCTGTATGCGCGCCGGGCACGAGAGCGGGAAAACCGAGAGTGACAAAGCGGCTTGCAGATGGGCGTAACCAACGGAACTCACAACAGGAATCCTTGAGATAAGCTCCCAGGGCTCAATTTTTCTTGAGCCTTCCAGGAAAATCTTGAGTTTCGCCCATTATTCACATTTTTTCTTGAGTCACCAGGCGTCGAGTCCCGCCCGACGCGCCTGGCAAAAAGGCCTGTGGATGCCAAGCCATCCGGGCACTTTCAAGTCAGGCCGCTTCGACTCAGGGCCCGGACGTTGTTGGCCATGACCGCATCATTACAGTCGCCTTCCTCGTGCAGAGAAATGCGATAAGTCTCCGGCAACGCCAGCCCGCCCGCCAGTGCCAGCAAGGCGATGACTACGAGATAAAACGCTGGGGCCAGGCTGCTGCCCGTGACACCGATCAGCCAAGTCGCCACCAGCGGTGCCGTGCCGCCGAAAAGGGTATAGGCGACATTGTAAGTTATGGCCGACGCCGTGTAGCGGGTGCGGGTGGGAAAGCTCTCGGCCAACAAGGCGGCGGTCACCACGCCACAGAGCACGGCCCCGACGGCCAGCAGCAGCACTCCGACGATCGCTGGCCCCGCACTACCATTGCCTGCCAGCCAATAGGCCGGAAATACGGTCAGCATCAGCCACAGGCAGGTGAAGCCAATGGTCTTGCGCCGTCCGACCCGGTCGGAAAACGCGCCTGCCAAGGGGCAGGCAATGGCCGCGAAGATCAACGCTATCGTGGTCACGCCCAGGGATTGTGCGCGGCTCAGGTGGCCTACCAACTGCAGGTAGGTGGAGAAATAGGTGGTGAACATATAGAAGGACAAGGCGGTCAGGGAAATGAATGCGCCCAGGCAGCACATGGTGCCGGCCTGCCGGGTGAAGGTTTCCCGCAGCGGCGAGTGATGCTGGCCGGCCTGTTGGGCTTGGGCAACGCGAAACGCTGGGGTTTCTTCCATTCGCCAACGCAGCACCAGGCCGACCAGGCCCAGAGGCGCGGCAACCAGGAAGGGAACCCGCCAGCCCCAGTCCGCCATGGCCTCGGCCGCCAGGCTGGCCTCCAATGCATAGGCCAGCACGGCCGCCCCGGCAAAGGCCGAAAAAGTCGACACTGGCACGAAGCTTCCATACCAGGCGCGCTTGTGTCTGGGCGCATGCTCCATCAGATAGGCCACCGCGCCGGCATATTCGCCCCCGGCGGAAAAGCCCTGGGCGCAGCGGGCAAGGGTCAACAGCACCGGTGCCCAGACGCCGATGCTGGCATAGGTCGGCAATAGCCCGATGAGGGTAGTCGAGCCCGCCATCAAAAGGATGGTCAGCGAGAGGACGCGTTTACGGCCAAGACGGTCACCCAGCGCCCCGAACACAAGGCCACCCAGTGGTCGCAGGGCAAAAGCCACCGCGAATACGGCGAAGGTTTTGAGAAGCGCCACCCCGGGCGCGCTGCTGGCGAAGAATTGATTGGCGATCAGGGTGGCCAGGAAGCCATAGACGGCGAAGTCGAACCACTCCACGAAGTTGCCGATGGCCGAGGCGGCGACGACTTTGCGAAGGGTGGCCGGTGTTGCCTCTGTGTTGGCGGCGGTTTCCATGGGCATGCTCCTGATAGCGGATGGGGCGATTATCGGCGTCTGCCCACCCTGTTCTGTTCAGGAAACGCCTCTGGCATAGCTGTCAACGCGCTGACTAGGCCGACGGACCGCTGTAGGTTGCAGTGTCTGTCGGTTGCCCAGTCGTGCCCGAGCAAGCGTTTTGCTATGCTCGCGCTGCCCATCGCGGACAGTGCTGTCCCAGCCCACCCGGAGTTGTAGCTTGCGCCATCCTTTGTCCTCTCTGCGTGGTCGTCTGACAACCCTCGTACTGGTAAGCACCCTGCCCCTGGCTGGCTGCGCGGCCATGGCCCTGGCCGTGCTGTTGCGCAACGAAGAGTCCGAGGCCATTTCCAGAGCCCTGGAAGCCAACCGGCAAACCGCGATCGCGGTCCAGGTCACCTTGAATCGCTCATTCGCGGTGCTCGACGCGCTGGCCCAGTCACCGCTGCTCGACGGAACGGATCTGGCCCCCTTTGCCGCCATGCTGGAGCGGGTACTGCCCGTGATGCCTGGCTCCCGTTCGCTGCTGCTGGCCGCGCCAGACGGGCAATTGCTGCTCAGGGCATCCCCTGGCCCGCAAGTGACCTTCCGCCGGCCCGCGGAGCCTACCAGCTTCGCGCAAATGGTGGAGCGCCCCGCTCCGACGGTCGGGCAGCTTGACCAGGGCCCGTCCGGAACCTGGGCCATCCCTCTGCGGGTGCCGGTGATACGCGACGGCAAGCTGCGCTATGTACTGACCACCCCGCTGTTGCCGACGACCCTGGGAGAGGTGTTGGGGCTACAGAAGCTTCCTGAAGGCTGGACAGTGGTGGTGTTCGACAACAATGGGCGGCGCATCGCCAGGGTACCCGAACGGGGTTTCGCCCTGGGCGACCAGGTATCACCGGACCTGCTTGCGCTCGTCAGGCGCAGCCAGGCCGAGGAAGGCAGTGGGATCACCCATACCTCCGCCGGTGAAGAAGTCTATACCGCTTATGTTCGCTTGCCGCAAAGTGGCTGGACCCTCGCCACCGGCATCCCCACCCGGCAAGTTTCCGCCACTGTCAGCCGGGCGATGCTGCTCTATGGCGGCGGCCTGGCGCTGTCATTGCTTTTGGCCAGTCTGGCCGCCTGGTTCGCCGCGCGGGGCATCAGCCGGCCCATGGCGCAATTGCGCGAGGCGGCGAAGGCGGTGGGCCGGGGCGAAACGCCAACAGCCATTGCCAGCGACATCAAGGAGGTTCGTGACGTCGGCGAGGCGCTGGAGCATTCGGCCCAGGCCCTGGCAGCAAGCGAGCAGGCGCGTGGCGACGCCCTGGCGCACCTTGCCGCCGCTCACCAGGAACTGATGGAGGCGGACCGCCGCAAGGATGAGTTCATCGCCACGCTGGCCCACGAGTTGCGCAACCCCCTGGTGCCTGTTCGCCAGGCCGCCGCGCTTCTACGCCACCCTCAGAGCGAGCCTGCCCGTGCGCGGAACCTGGCGGTGATCGACCGACAACTCGGGCATATGGCGCGCTTGCTGGACGACCTGCTCGACGCCGCTCGGCTCAACTTCGGCGATATCTCCCTGCGGCTCGAGCGCCTGGACATCGTGGCGCTGTTGCGCGACGCCTTGGGCTTTGTCCGCGAAAAAGCGATGGAAAAACACATACTGCTGAGCGAGAGCCTGCCACAAGCGGCAGCTTATGTGGACGGCGACGCCCTTCGTCTGCAACAGCTGTTCGTGAACCTGCTCGATAACGCTGTCAAATATACCGAGCCGGGTGGGCAGGTAATGCTGACTGCCCTGGTGAGCGCCGGGCAGGTCGAGGTGGCTGTGGTCGACAGCGGCCGCGGTCTGGCGCCCGAACAGATGGAAGAGATCTTCCGCTTGTTCGGACGTGTCGCCAGTCTTGGCTCCGACGCCGGTGGCCTTGGCGTCGGCCTGGCTCTGGCCAGACGCCTGGTGGAGCTGCATGGCGGAACACTGAGTGTCCATAGCCCGGGCCTTGGGCAGGGAAGCGAGTTCCTGACCAGGCTGCCCCTGGCGGCGCTGCGAGGCACGCCTGTCGAGGTCCAGGCTCCGCCGCCCTCGGCCTCGCGGAGCTCAGCGAGCCGGCAGGTCTTGATAGCCGACGACAATACCGACATCGCCACCACCTTGCAGGCGTTGCTGGAAATGGAGGGCCACCAGGTTCGTCTGGCGTTCGACGGCGCGCAGGCCGTAAGCCTCTGCGAGGCGGCGATGCCCGAGGTGGCCATCCTCGACATTGGCATGCCAGGCCTCGATGGCTATCAGGCGGCCCGGGTAATCCGAGCCCTGCCCGACGGCCATGTGCCCTATCTGATCGCGGTCTCCGGCTGGGGCCAGGCCGAGGACGTGCACACAGCCTTGAGTGCCGGCTTCGACATGCATCTGACCAAGCCGGCGGATCTGGATGAACTGCTCAGCCTGGTAGCCACCGGCCGGCGCGGGGAAGGCACGAGCGCCAGGCCCTGAAACCCGGGCTCCCGCGCATCCGCTATCGACGTTTACGCCGGCGTAGGCTGGCCTTGCTCGGCCAGGGCCTGGAAATCCGCCATCGGCAGTGGCCGGCCGAGAAGATAGCCCTGGGCTTCGTCGCAATCCACCTGGACCAGGTCGCTGAGCTGGCTGTCGGTTTCCACGCCTTCGGCCGTCACCGTCATGGTCAGCGCGCGGCCCAGGCCGATGATGGATTCGACGATCGCCAAGCCCGTACCGCGACGCTCGCCGTGCAGGTCCGCGATAAAGCTGCGGTCGATCTTCAGGCCGTCGAAGGGGTACGTGCGCAGATAGCTGAGCGATGAATAGCCGGTACCGAAATCGTCCAGGGCCAGGCGCACGCCCAACTGCTTCAGGTTGTGCATGATGGTCAAGGCCGCCGCGGAATCCTCCAGCAACACGGTTTCGGTAATCTCCAGTTCCAGCCGGGCCGCTGGCAGGCCTGTCTGCTGTAACACCCGATGAATACGAGCTACCAGGTCGCCACGCTGGAACTCCACCGGCGAAAGGTTGACCGATACCACCAACTCGCCGCTCCAGCCAAGCGCTGCCTGGCAGGCCGTGTGCAGCACCCAGTCGCTGAGCGGGACGATCAGCCCTGTTTCCTCGGCCACCCCGATGAACTGCGCCGGTGGCAGCCGCCCGCGGCCAGGATGGTTCCAGCGCACCAGGGCCTCGGCGCCGCTCAGGGTCTGGCCGTTGACTGCATAGCGAGGCTGGAACTCAAGCAGCAGCTCCGAACGACGCAAGGCATTGCGCAAGTCCGTTTCAACCTGGCGCCGCTCCAGTACGCGCTCGTTCATCTCCGAGGCGTAGAACTGCCAATTGTTCTTGCCGGCAGCCTTGGCTTCGTACAAAGCGATGTCGGCATAACGCAAAAGGTCGCCTGGATGAGTGCCGTCTCGAGGCGCAACCACCACGCCCATGCTTACCCCCACGGTGAGCTCGTGCTCTCCCTGCATGATCGGCTGACCCAGCGCATCGCGGATGCGCGCGCATAGATTTTCCACCGAATAGCCCGCAGGCAGATGTTCGACGACCACCACGAATTCATCGCCACCGAGTCGGGCGACCAGGTCGCGGTCACGCACGCAAAGGCGCAGGCGATTGGCGATCTCGCACAACACACGGTCGCCCGTGGGGTGGCCCAGGGTATCGTTGATAGGCTTGAAACGGTCCAGGTCCAGGCTGAGCAGATACAGCGGCTCGCGCCGATCAGCCAGCAATGTCTGCAGGTGGGTATAGAGGTAGGCGCGGTTCGCCAGGCCGGTGAGCGCATCATGTTGCGACATGTGCTTGATCCGGCGCTTGGCTTCCACCTCCTGGGTGACATCGTTCACTGTCCCGCAATAGCCCGAAGCGCCTGTCGGGTGACCGAGCGCACGTACCGAAAGCATGCAGTCGCGCAGGCGCCCTTCGCTATCGGCATAGCTGCACTCCAACTGCCGCTTTGCCGGTAACGCGGCATCGGCTTCGTGGCCCGCCGCCCGGCAGAACTGCTCCCAGGGCACCTGGAGCAGGTCGCACAGTGGCCGGCCCAGCCATTGCTCTCGGGGGAACCCGGTCATGACGCTGAAGCGCTCGGAAAGATAGGTAAGCAGGCCTTTGCCGTCGGTTTCCCAGATCCAGTCCGAGGACGCTTCGGTAATCGAACGAAACCGCTCCTCGCTTCGCAGCAGCGCGGCCTGTCCCGCATCGAACGCGACCGCCGAGCGCAGCATGCGCCGTTGCAATACCCCCATGAGCAGGCCGAACACGGCAAGGATCAACCCCAGCGCCGGCAGCAGGGGCCGGATGAAGGCATCGCCGGGACGCTCGGCCGTCCAGCCAAGCTCCAGCTGGGTGTCAAGGTCGCCCTTGACCCGCAAGGACGTTGCCGTCGCCGGATGCGCCTGGCCGATATGCGCTTCCAGCCCCTGCACGGCGAATTCATCGGTTGCCATGCGGGGCAGATCCAGTATGTCCACGTAGACCAGCACCCAGGTCTTGGCCAGGGCCCTGGGGTCGTCCATCTCGGAGGGTTTGATGGCGGCGGCGTAGACCTGTGCGGGGCGGCCCTGGATCAGGTAATAGCCGTGGGCTGTCTGGTCATCCTCGGCCCGGATCCGCGCCAGGCTCGCCAGCGCGGTCAGGTCCGCGTTGATGTAGCGGGCGGCGGTGGTGTCGCTCAGCTTGCCATCGACCACGGCATAGCGAGTATTGAGCGTGGTGTCGAGGATGAATACCCCTTCCAGCGAATAGTTGCTGAACAGAGAGGCCCCCATGTTATCGCGCTCGAACGCCCAGTCCAGGTCCACCGAGCGCTGGCCGGCATAGCGATAGGCATCATCCCAGAAGGCATAGTCTGTCAAGGCGGTGTTGAGCAAGCGTCCGTTGCTCTTGAAGGCCCGCCCGACGTCGGCCACCGAATGTTCCGCCTGACGAGCGTTCTGCTCGCGGGCGATGGCTACAAGGGCCACCGCGGCAATGACGAAAAGCGCGGCCATCAAGGCTACAAAGCCCCAAGCGAACCGCCTTGTGGCGTGAATGTGATTGGAACGAACGGATGACGCGTCGCGCATGGCTGGGCTTTACCTTGGAGTAGGAGCACACCGGGCAGCCGCTGCCTCGGTGTAATGTCCCTATATCGGCAACACTGCGGGGTACATGAGCCAAGGACGCGCGGATCAGCTCAAGCGCAGGTGCTCCAGCCAGGTTTCGAGCGAATTGCCACTGCTCAACCCTGGGTGGACCAGGCCATCGATCATGAAGGTAGGCGACACATGGATGCCGTTCTGCCGGGCGTACTTGCAGTGCCATTTGATTTCCCGATCCAGGTCGGGAATGGCGAAGGCTGCCTTGAGCGGTACCCCGCTGTATCCTTCCAGGCGCTCGATGATCTGGTTTGGCGTGGCATCCAGGTTGGGGCCAGCGGCATGATGTTCGAACTCGAATTCCTCCCGATGGGCCGCAATGGCCGCCATCACGTCCCAGGCGCGCGCCTTGCCATTGGGCAAGGTGGACGCCGCCAGGATGCAGCGCACCAGCACGCCTGAATACAGATGCCAGGGTTGCGACTGCAAGCGCACCTTGATGGTCAGTCGGTTTTCGCCTGCCAGGGCCAGCAACGGCTGAAGCTTGTTGAAGGCTTTTACCGAGAATGGGCAGGTCGGTTCCAGGAAAACTTCGAAAGTACGCGGGCCGTGGCCCCAGGTCAGGGGTTCGGCGTGCCAGGTAGCGGCGCTCATTGCAGTTCCTCGCAAAGACATGGACAAAGGAGCAACGCTACCCCAGGCGCTTGCCTCGGACAACGTCGAGGCAACCGGTGTAGCGGGATCTTCAGGTCGAACGCCTGGCTAGGGTCCGGGCTGGAGGCGGGCTTGAATGACTCCTTACCAGGCCTGGGCGCTTGCTCCCGGCTTGAGCAATTGCAGTTGCTGCCGGTAGTCATCGGTAATCTGCCGGGCCTGGCTGGTGTTGCTGACCACCCGCGGCGTGATCAGCACGATCAGCTCGGTGCGATCGCGACTCTTGCTGGTGCTGCCGAACAACCAGCGCAGGCCAGGCACCCGGCCAAGTCCGGGCACACTCGATACGCTTTCACTGTTGTCCTGCTTGATCAATCCGCCCAGGAGAATGGTCTGGCCGCTCTGTACGGCGATCTGGGTGGACACCGAGCGGGTGGAGATGACGGGATTCGGCTGGCTGGTGGTGACATTGCTGCTGTCGGCGTCGCTGACCTGCTGCTGGATCTCCATGGACACCAGCCCGCCCGGGTTGATGCGCGGGATTACGTCCAGGATGACGCCGGTCTGCACGTATTCGACGCTGCTCAAGGTGGTATCCGAGGTGGTAGTGCTGACGGTGGTCTGACTGATGGGGATATTGTCGCCCACCTGGATCTGCGCTTGCTGGTTGTTCATCACCACCAGGGACGGTGCCGACAGCACCTGAGTGCGACCGCTGGTTTCCAACGCATGCAAGGCGACCTGCAGGTTATTGCTCACGAAGGAATAGAACAACGAGTCACTGGAACCGAGCCCCGCCCCGCCGCTGCCGAGCGCGCCCTGGCTGCCGCCGGTGTTGGCCACGGTGGTGCTCGACGAGTTGCCAGCCAGACGGCCGAGATACCACTGCACCCCCAGGTCCAGCTCGCCGGTGAGCTTGACCTCCAGGATGCGCGTTTCGATCTGGACCTGCGGGGGCAAGGTGTCCAGACGCCGGATCGCGGCTTCGATTTCCTTCCACTGAGCCGGCCGAGTGCGTACCAGCAACTGGTTGGTGCCCTTCTGCGCGCTGATACGTACGGCCTCCTGCAAGCCGTGGGTCTGTTGGGACGCCTGGCTGGTACCGCTGTACTTGCTGGCGTCCTGGCCGTCCTGCTCGGCACTGTCCTGGTCGGCGCTTTCGTCCGCGGCCCCGGATAGCCCGCCCGACATTGCCGTGGTGGCCGCGCCATTCAAGGTGTCGGCGCTGGCGCCCATGGTAGTGCCGTTAGTACCGTTCAGCGAACCTAGCGTGGTGGTCTTGACGCCGGGCGCTACCTTGGCAGCGCTTTCCTGCCTGGCCTGGCTGCTGCCGTAGATCTGCCGCAGATAACTGGCCAGGTCCGCGGCCTTCATGTTGCGCAAATCATAGACGTACAGCTGCGGTTCGTTGCCGCCCCCTTCGTCGATGGTACGAATCCAGTCCCCGACTTCCCGCAGGTATTCGGGCTGTGGCGAAATCGCGACTATGGAGTTGGTGCGCTCGTTGGGCATGAACTTGACCATGCTGGCCAGGGGCATGCCGCTGTCGGGGCCGAACAGCTTCTGCAACTGCGGCATAAGCTCGGCCACCGATGCCCGTTGCAGCCCGTACACACCGATGGACATGCCCTTTAGCCAATCCACATCGAAGGTGTCGATGGTGTCCTGGTAATTGGCCAGCTCCTCTGGGGTACCCGCCAGGCTGAGCAGATTGCGCGCGGGGTCCACCAGCAGGAAGGCGTTCTCCCTCACGAACGGCTTGAGCAGCTTCTGCATGTCCGCCGCGCCTATGTAGCGCAGCGGGTACATCCGCGCTGAAAGCCCGCTGGCGGGCGCGCTGACAGCCACTTCCGGGACCAGCTTGCCGGCCACCGCCTGGTCCGCTGGCAGCACCACATAGCGCGTACCTTGGCGGATCATGGCGTTGTTGGTCCAGGACAACAGGGTTTCCAGGATGGACAGCGCCTGCCGCTTGGTCACCGGACGGGACGTGGAGAAGCTCACGTTGCCCTTCACCCCCTGGGTGATGCTGTAGTTCTCGTGCAGCAGGTCACCGAGCACGGTATTGATCACCGCTTCGATGGGCTGGTCGGTAAAGTTGAAGACCACCTCGCCCTGCTCGCTGTCCGTCGACGCTGACACGGCCTTGGCCGGCCGTACGAAGCGTTGCGTGCCGGCCCTGACCTGGCGCTGCGGCGGGGTCGGCACGCTGGTGGTGGCATCGGCGACCAGCGGAGGTTCTTCGCTGTCCACCGGCAAAGCTGGCCGCGAGGCTCCGGTGCCGGCCAGGGCTTCGCCCATCAGCCCGGGGTCGTTCTCCAGGCCATGGTCGGCGGCGCAGCCGGCCAACGCCAGCGCGGCGGCCAGGCTTATCAAGGGCGCCCGTAAGCGCAGGGAGGAAAAAGAAGCGCGACTGTGTTCGGTCATGGTTGCTGTACATCTGAGAGTTTGGGTGTTGGCCAGGCCCCTGGCACCGGCAAGCGGGCGAAGGGCAGGCTCAGGCGGCGAACCTGGCCTTGGCGGGTGAAGGTGACGCTGGTAGCGTCGAGTTCGGCGAGCAGCCAATCGCCGTCCAGGCGGTCGCCACGCTTTAGCCGCAAGGGGCGTTTATCGTGCTGTCGCAGCAACGCCCAGCGAGCATCGCCATCGATGATCACGCCACTTAGGCTGAGGCCTTCGAGGCCTGGCGCGACAGCCGCCGCGGGGCCCGGGTCGGGCTGGCGCGTCGGGCTGAACAGCGGGCGTCTCCAGGCAACGGCCAGATCCGCCAGCGTGGCGACCGGCAAGGCTGGCACCGGGTCCGCCACCTGTTTCGCGCCAGTATCGGCCGTGCCCTGAGGCAGCCAGCGAAGAGGCCCAGCGCCATCCGCCCATAGCTGGGCGAGGGTCAGGGCCAACAGGGCGTTGAGAGCGAGCAGGCCCAGGCGGGCCGGAGTTGGCTTCATTCGGGACTTGCCTCCCCGGCGGTGGGTGCCAGGTAGCCACGTACCAGCAGGTGAACCTGAAGCTTTCCTGGGCTGCCCTGGGCAGCGCCAGCTTGGCGGTGGATGCTCAGGGCGTCGATGAACAGATAGGGCCGGCGGTACTCGAGGGCCTGGAACAGCTTCATCAGAGGCTCGATGGCGCATTCCAGGGTCAGGCTAACCTTCACCGCCTGGTAGGGCTCGCCGCTTTCGGGCGGAGCCACCATCGGCATCCGCTGGGTCACTTCGCAGCCGAGGCCGGCTGTAGTGGCGGCCTTGACCTGGTCCATCACCAGCTGCATCAGCTCAGCCGCGGCCACGCTAGGATCATTACCGGCCAGCAGGCTGCCCTGGGCGGCAGGTTGCTGGCGCGCACGTTCCAGCCGGGCCTGCAGCTCCGGCACCTGGCTGAGCTGGCGGGCATAGCGCCGTTGCTGTTCGCGCAACTGCTCCGCCTGCGCGGACATTGCGCGCAGCGGGCCGCTGAACCAGCTATCGATCAACAGCGTCCACGCCAGCCAGGCCACGACGAGAACCACCAGCAGCGCAGCTACCTTGCGTTCACGGTTGGTCAGGGGACGCGCCATGGCTGGGCTCCTTGGTGAGCTGTGCGATAAGGGAGAAGCGCTCCCGGCGCGTGCCGGCGTCCGGCTGGATGACACCCTGGAAGCGTGCCTCCCCCAGGGTCCGGCATTGCTTGAGCTGACTGATCAGGCCACTGGCCCTCGAGCTTTGTCCGCTCATGGAGAGCTCGCCGTTTTCGCTGACTTCCAGCTGCTCGAGCCAGGTGTCATCGTCAAGGCACTGGCTGAGATCGGCCAAGACACTGGCCAAGGGCGCGCGAGCGGCTTTCAAGCCGGCCAGGTAGGTAGCGGCACCCTGGGTATTGAGCAGTTCCCGGCGCACGGCCTCCAGCTTTGCCAAGGCCTGACGCTGCGCTTGGACGGCCTGCTGCATCCGCTCCAGCTCGGCGGCACGCTGGTGCAACAGCGCAAGCATTGCCAGCAACAGCAGCGCGGCCGCCAGCCGGGCCAGGCCGCGATCCAGGAACCGGCCGGGCGCTGGTCGGGGGCGCTGACTGGGCGGCAGCAGGTCAACCGCCAGGAGGCGGCCATCATCGGCGCGCGCGTCGATTCCGGCCAGGGTAAGGCCCTGCCCGTGGCAGGCCTGGATGATCGTATCCAGGCGCGCCTGCGGGATGACGACCAGTTGAACGCGCACCCTGTCGCCCTGCCGCTCTACCACCCGGGCGTCGTAATAAAGCTGCTGCGCCGGGTACGGGACATAACGATCCATCTCGAACCTGAGTACGGCTCCCAGGTCTGGAGCGGCCGCCGCGGGCAAGCTGACCGGCGGGCACAATACCTCGCGAGCGGGCAGTACCAGGGTGACCCGCGTGCCCGGCTCCAGTGCCTCGCCCAGCGGCCAGTCGATGCGCCTTGTGTCGGGAACCACATTCAGCCTGGCGCGCAGGAAAGCTGGCAGCAACGCCCATAGCTCCGCCAGCCAGGCGTGATAGAGACGACGCGCGGTGCTGGCTTGCCACCAGGTGCCGAGCGCGGCGCGATACGAGCGCCAGGCGATAAACAGTGAGGTCATGTTTGCCAGCGCAAAACCCGATAAGGCTTAGCGCCCTCCTTCGCAGTGATCATGAGCAAGGTGGCTCGCACAGTGGCCCGGGCTCCATTGGGCAGGTGGGCACGGCTGGTGATGGTGAAAATCTGCCCTGGCTCCAAGGCCATGCCGGCGACCCGTGGCAGGCCCAGGGCCCGCGCCAAGGGCGCTGCCGCCAGGGCAGCATCCGGCTGCGCCTGACCCGACCACACCGTGATGAATGGGGCGATGCGTTCGTGGAGCGTTGCGCTCATGCCTGGCAGCGGGCGCAGCTCTTCAGGCGTGCGCAGGGGGCTGTGTTCACGCTGGTGGGCCAGCGCGGCCGTCAGCTGGGCAGCGCTGGGCCCGTCAGCGCCAAAGGCCTGGAGAAAACGCACCATGGTGGAGGCCGGGGCGCTGTTGAGGTCGAGCTTGCCCCGTTCACTGCGCGCACTGATCCGCAGAATGGCACCATCGAAAGCGTGCTCATGAACCTGGCCGTCCGCCAGCCAACGAAGCCGCGGTGAATTCGCCTGCAGGCCAAGCACGGCGAGGCTGATTCCGGCTTCCGCGGCGAGCACGGCCTGGGTGGACTGTCGCTGCCAGCGGGCCTGGCGCAGCTCAAGGCGCACCGTCCCAGCTACCGCCGCCAGCACGCCGCTCAACAGTGCCACTACCCAGAGCGTCACCAGCAGCGCCATGCCCCTTTGCCTGCTCATAGGCCCGGCTCGCTGGAAAGGTCCATGCGCAGGCCGACCTGCTGGCGCACCCAAGGCACGGCGCCGGCCAGGCGAAGGTCGATACGCACCGCCCGAGGCAGCCGTCCCGGCCAAGGCCATTGCGCTATCCAGCCGGTAGGCTGGCCCAAGGGGTTCATACCCTGGTAACTGAACGCCAAGTCAGTGACGCCATGCAGCAGCACCTGGGCATCGCCCAGAGGCGTCAGGCCCCCTCCTGTCAATTCCGCGAAGCTCACCATCAGGCACTGGTCGTCAAGGAAAACGCGTTGCTGTTGCAAGCCGGCCACCACTGTGCCGGCCATGGGGGCGAAAAACATCACGGTGGTGGCGTCACCCAGGAAGCGCTGGGGCTGGCTGCCTTCACCGGCCGACGCGCTCAGCGGGAGCGCCTGGCTCAGCGCTCGGCGCAGGTACGCCTGGGTCGCGCGGACCTCGTCCAACTGTGTGCCGTAGGCCTCGACCCTGGCCAGGGCACGATTGGCGCCCACGATGGCCACGCCCACCAGCCCAAGGAACAAGCCCATCAGGGTCAGGACCACCAGGATTTCCAACAGGGTGAAACCCCGCTGGCCGTTCATGGCCTCACCCCTTGGGTACGCACGCGCAAACTGGAAAAGACCTGCTGTCGGCCCTGGGCCGCTACGCTCAGCTCCAGACGGTAAAGCGCGGGGCCGGGTGCCGTCGGTTCGCGGCGAACCTGCAGGGTCCATTCCACACCGTCCCATATGCCTTGTTGCTGTCCTGGCTGCAGGGGTCCTTCAGCCAGCGCTTCGAACAGCGAGCGCGCGGCCAGGCTCAGGCGATCACTGCCCTGGTTCTGTTGCAGCGCGCGGGCGCCTTGGGCGAAGCCACCAAGCGCGGCAGCCGCGCACAGGGCCAATACCGTCAGTGCGGCAAGCATCTCCAGCAGGGTGAAACCGCGTACATGCTTCATGGCAGCTCGCGCAGCCTCACGGAGCCGGTCAGCCAGGCCACATCGATACGCCAGGCGCGGGCGCCATCGCTGACGCCGATATTGCCGCCGCTGGCGCCGCCATCAGGATAGAACTCATAAGCCGCGCCCAAGGCCTGGGCAGTGTGCAGGCGCAGGTGCAACGACGCCGGCCATTGGCTCGCCGGGCCAACCGGGCCTTGTACCGTGCGGGCGTCAAGGTCGAAGCGTGTCTGTGCTGGCTGACCGGTCACGATGGCGTGCACCCGTGCGGCGCGCAGGGCATTGACCATCTGATTCAGGGCGTTCTGTTCCGCTGCCCGCGCCAGCCCTCGCTGCATCCCGATGCCGGCAAGCCCCGCGGCGACCCCTGTCAGCAGCAAGACGACCAGCAGTTCGAACAGGGTGAAGCCGCGGCTACGCGGCAGCGAGACAGGCAGGCTCGGCATGTGGCTTATTCCCAGTTACCCAGGTCTGCGCTATAGCCTTCACCACCCGGAACACCGTCCTGGCCATAGAAGATCAGGTCGAAGCTGCCATGTTCACCTGGGTAGCGGTAGCCGAAACCGTGGCCGAAGGGGTCTTGCAGGTCCGATGCCTTGGCGTAGGGGCCGGCCCACTGGCGGGCGTTGGCCGGGCGGGTGACCAGTTGGTTCAGGTTGGCAGGCGGCGCGCCCACGTCCAGGGCGTAGCTCTCGACTTTCATTCCAAGGCTGGCCAATTGAGCCTTGCCGGCGCCGTATTTGCCCTTGTCCACGTTGCCGCCTACCTGACGAACGACGATGGTGGCGACTATGCCGAGCAGGACGATCACCGCCAGCATTTCAAGAAGGGTGAAGCCGCGCTGATGCGCTGGACGAGAACGGAAGCGTTGCATGGAGGTTCCTCAGATATGACTGGTAAGGCTCATCAGGGGGAGCATGACGGCGAGCATGATCACGGCCACCAGGGCGGCCATGACCACGGTGAGGCTGGGCACCAGCGCCGCCAGCAAACGGTCGATACCGCGCTTGACCTCGACATCGAAGACATCCGCGGCCTTGAGCAGCATGGCGGCGAGCTGGCCAGACTCCTCGCCCACGGCGATCATCTGCAACGCAAGCTCGGGCAGCAGTGGGTCGTGCTCGAAGGCCGCGGTCAGCCGCTGGCCGCCTTTGACCCGTTCGCTGACCTCGCCTACCTGGGCACGCATGGCATGGTTGGCGCTCAGCTGCCGTACGATCAGCAGCGCCGGCAGCAGCGCCACGCCGTTGTCAAGCAGGGTTCCAAGGGTGCGGGCCAGGCGCGCCGCTTCGATCTTGCCCAGCAGGAGGCCCAGGCCCCGCGCACGCAGCAGCCAGCGGTCCTGGCGCTCGCGAAGCCCTGGCTGGCGGCGGCTCATCGACACGGCCCAGGGCAGCATTATCGCGACCGCGAGCAGGGCCAACCCGTATTGGCTCATGAAGGTGCCGAGCGCCAGGATCGCTTCAGTGATCCACGGAATCGGGACGCCAAGGTCGCGGAAGATCGGCACGAATTGTGGCACCACATAAGCCAGCAACAGCCCCAGCGCGCCCAAGACGCCGAAGACCAGGAAAGCCGGATAGATCAGCGCGTTGACCACACCGGCGCGCAGGGCCTGGCTGCGCTCCAGGTACTGACCCAACTGGGCCAGGGTGGTGTCAAGGGTGCCGCCGGCTTCCCCGGCGCGCACCAGCCCCAGGTAGAGCGTGGAGAACTGGCCGCCCTCCTCTTCCAGGGCCTGGGAGAAGGGCTTGCCACCCTTGACCTGTTCGCGGACCCTTTGTACCAATGCCTGTACCCGTGGTTCCTTGGCTTGGCGCAGCAGACTGCCCAGGGCCCGCTCCAGCGGCTGGCCGGCACCTAGCAAGGTAGCCAGCTGCTGGGTGAAGCTGACCAGGGCGGCGGCCTTGAACACCCGACGGCTACGCCCCAGTACCGAACCGCCGATACCCGGCTTGAGGCTGAGCAGCAGCAGCCCGCGGGCCTGCAGGCGGGTGGCCGCGAGCTGAGGATCGGCCGCGTCGATTTCGCCCCTGTGCATGCTGCCATCGGCAGCCAGGGCCTTGAAGGAATAGACCGGCATATCAATCGCCACGCGTGACGCGCAGCACTTCCTCCAGGGCGGTGATGCCTTGCAGCGCCTGGCGCAGGCCATCTTCGTAGAGGGTCACCAGGCCGTGGCGCTGAGCACAGGCCTCAAGGGTGGCGGCGTCGGCCTGTCGGGTCAGCAACTGACGCAGTTCATCGTTCATCACCAGTAGCTCGGTAATCGCGCTGCGGCCCAGGTAGCCGCCGCCGGGCGCGGTGGGATCGGCGCGGTAGAGCCGAATCGGGCGCTCGTCCGTATGACGGTGCAGCTCATGTCGGGCAATGAGTTCTGGCGGTGCCTGGAAGGCGATCCGCGTGGCGGGGTCCAGGCGCCTGACCAGCCGCTGGGCCAGGATGCCCTGCACCGTGGAGGCGATCAGGTAGTGTTCCACGCCCATGTCCAAAAGACGGGTGATACTGGCGGCCGCGCTGTTGGTGTGTAGCGTGGAGAGCACCAGATGACCGGTCAGGGACGACTGGATAGCGATCCGGCAGGTTTCCAGGTCGCGCATCTCCCCGATCATGATCACGTCCGGGTCTTGCCGTACGATCGAGCGCAGGGCCGTCGGAAAATCCAGGCCGATGGCAGGCTTGACCTGAATTTGATTGATGCCTTCGAGCTGATATTCGACCGGGTCTTCCACGGTGATGATCTTGCGCTCGGGGGTGTTGAGCCGCGACAGCGCCGTGTACAGGGTGGTGGTTTTCCCGGAACCGGTCGGCCCGGTCACCAGGAGAATGCCGTGCGGGTGCTCCAATAGGTCCAGCAAGGCTTGCAAACGCGGGCCGTCGATACCCAGGTGGGAAAAATCGAAGCGTACGTTCTGCCGGTCCAGCAGGCGCATCACCACAGACTCGCCGAAACTGGTGGGAACGGTGGATACCCGTAGGTCCAGCTCACGGCCCTGCAGGCGCATCATGATGCGACCGTCCTGAGGCAGCCGTCGCTCGGCGATATCCAGCCGTGCCATGATCTTGAGCCGTGACACAACCGCCGCCGCATAGCCGGGGGGCGGTGATTCACCGTTGAGCAACAGGCCGTCGACCCGGTAGCGCACCTGCAACTGGTCTTCAAAGGGCTCCACATGCACATCGGATGCGCGATATTCCACGGCCTTTTGCAAGATAAGGTTGACCAGCCGGATCACCGGCGCTTCGGAGGCCAGGTCCCGCAGGTGCTCCACGTCGTCATCCCGGTCACCGGGTTCGTCCAGGTTGTCGATCAGCGCGTCCATGGCACTGCGGCCCTGACCGTGGCTGCGTTCGATAAGCGCCTGCACCTGCTGGCCCGTGGCGACCACCAACGACACGGGCCGACCGCCACAGTGTTCAAGGGCGCGCAAGGCATAGGCGCTGACGGGCGCGGCGGCGGCGACGAGCAGCCCGGCCTCGCGGTGCTCGACCGGCGCCACCGCGTACTGACGAAGAAAGCGTTCGGTGCCTATCGCCGGGGCCTCATCAGGCATCCCGCCTTGGTAGCGCGGTACGCCCAGTACCTGGGCATAGGCCGTGGCGGCTTGCTCATCGCTGAGCAGGCCCAGGCGCAGCAGGACCCGCACGACCTCGTCATCATGGTCGACTGAACGCTCGGCCAGCTTACGCGCACGGGCAATGTCGCCACTGGCAAGGTCGGTATGTTCCAACAGCCAGTCCAGAACGGAACTGGTCTTGGGCCATGTCGCGATATCCAAGTTGAACATACCGTAAGACTCTGGCGAGTTTTCTCTCGTTGAATGCTTCCGCGCTCAAGACCAGTAATAGTCGGGCGGACTTAAAACCGTGATCAACGGCCTGACCAGGCCTATTCACCTCAAACTCACGGAGTATTCAAGGGCTAAGTAAGGGAGCAACTTTCACTAGGCGAAGGCGGACCGGGTCTCGATGCCGCGGCAGCTTAACAGAACCTTAAACCTACCTGCAACTAGGTTTAAGTAAGGGCACATTTAACTCAGAATTGTCGCTATTCTGGGTTTTAATAGCTAAAATTATTAGATATTCGCCATCAGAAACCACATAAACCTATAGCTAAGCAATTATCTCCAAAGAAATTCGGCGAGAAGAGCGCAGGCAAAGGGCAGTTCCACCGTTTTCTTTCAGATCCGCGGCCCCAAACTAAAATTTTTTTGCGTCCATTGAACTTTTAACGGCATCATCCCACTTACGCAGCGGTATTTCCGATACATCTTGTTATCGGACGCTGCTGGCTGTTCATCCCCAAACTATTATCGAGAGCCTATCGATGACCAGACGACTATTGTCTGTAGTAGGCGCTGCACTTCTGTGCGCGCATTCTTTACCAACTTTGGCGGACGATTCGACGCAGAGCGCCGGGGCGTCCGTGAGCCAGGCAGCGCGCGAGGCTTTCGAGCAGAAACGCGATCAGGCGTCGGGCGTCAGCGAGATCGCCAAGCCCCAGGTCAACGGCCCGAGCGCTGTGCTCGATGCTCCCATCGCTACTGAAGACGACCCGGCCCAGGCGCAGCAGCCCTGAGCAGCCCGGCTTTTCGACTGTCGCCTAAAAGGACGTATCCCTTGTCAACACTTAAACAGACACTCACCTTGAGCCTGCTCGCCTTCAGCGTGGCCCAGGCCCATGCCGCCGCGCCTGTGACGCCCAAGACCGGCAACGACGTGGAAGCCCGCGTTGGCGCCGTGCTGGACAACATGAGCCAATCGGAAAAGATCAATTTCACCCGAGTGGATGATGGCCACATGATCCCGGTGCTGAGCAAATTCGGCATGCAGGGAACGGTCGCCTACGATTCCTCCATGGGGGTTCATGTCAACAATGCCACCTTCGGCGCCCAGTACCCGGCGCAGACCGCGCTGGCCGCGACCTGGAGCCTGAACCGGGCCAAGGAATTCGGCCTGGCCATCGGCTACGAGACCCGCATCGCCGGCGGCCAGCAGATGCTATCCCCGGGGCTGAACCTGTTCCGCACGCCCTTTGGCGGCCGCGCCGCCGAGTATGTGAGCGGGGAAGACCCCTTCCTCGGCGCGGCGCTTGGGCCGGCTATCGCCAACGGCATCCAGGCCCAGGGCATCCAGGCCGGAGCCAAGCATTTCATCGCCAACGAGCAGGAAGCCAACCGGCATAACCTGAACGTGAAGGTGGACGAGCGCACCCTGCGCGAGTTGTACATGCCTGGCTTCGAGTCGTTGGTGAAGAATGCCAACGTGGCCTCGGTGATGTGCGGCTACAACAAGATCAACGGCGACTTCGCCTGCGAAAACCATCATCTGATCACGGACGTGCTCAAGGGTGAATGGGGCTACCAGGGCTTCGTGATCAGTGACTTCAACTCGGTCACCGATGCTTTCAAAGGGGCCTGGGCCGGCACCGACATCGACATGCCGTCCGGCCTGCAGTTCACCGAGGCCAAGCTGCTGCCCTATCTGTGGAGCGGCCAGCTGACCCAGAACGTGATCGACGACAAGGTCCGGCGCAACCTGCGCGGCATGGTCAGCTACGGCTTCGACACCAAGCTCAATACCGCCCAGACCCTCGAGCACCCGGAGTACGGCCAGCGCGCCTCTCTGAACGTAGCGCGCGAATCGATCGTGTTGCTGCGCAACGAGAAGGTCGACGGTAGCCAGCCGCTCCTGCCCCTGGCGCGCACCGCCAGGATCGCGGTGATCGGTGACCTGGCCCTGGAAGCGCCCTCTTCGCCGTTCGGGACCGCCAACTCGCCGCCCAACACCTATGTGACCGAACTCAGCGGCCTGCAGCAACTGGCCTCGGCAAGCGGCAATGTAACCTACCTGTCCGAAATGAGCCTCAATCCGAAGGCCTCGGTCTGGTACCAGCCAACCAGTGGCAAGAACAGCATTAGCAACAGTGGCGTCAAGGCCGAATACTTCAGCAATACCGAGTTCGCCGGCGATCCGGTGCTGACGCGCGTAGAGCCTGGGGTCAACCTGGACTGGACCACCAGCGACAACGTCACCAATTCCGGAAGCACCACGGTCTCGGGCTTCACCCCGACCGCCGGAGCCTTCTCCGCCCGCTTCACCAGCAAGATCAAGCCGACCATCAGTGGCGAGCAGGTATTCAAGGTCCGCGCGGACGGGCCGTTCAAGCTCTGGGTCAACGATGAGCTGGTGCTGGAAAGCGACGGCGTGCCCCTTGCCACCGACCTGCTGAACCCCGTATCGCGTTCCGGCAAGACAGCCAAGCTCACCGCCGGCAAGGAATACAGCGTCAAGCTGGAATACCGTCGCACTCGCGGCGACTACACCACCTTCCTCGGCGGGCTGGCTGGGGTGCAGATGAGCTGGGCTTCGCTGCGTCCGCCGAAGAACCTGGCAGACTACGACGCGGTAGTGGTGGCCGCTGGCAATACCTATGAATACGAGGGCGAGTCCATCGATCACGGCTTTGACCTGCCCGAGTATCAGTCGGACATGATCACCTACACCGCCAAGGCCAACCCCAAGACCATCGTGGTGCTGCATAGCGGTGGTTCCTTGAACATGCAGCCTTGGGCAACCAAGGTGGGCGCATCCCTGCATGCCTGGTTCCCCGGCCAGCAAGGCGGTCAGGCACTGGCAGAGATCCTGTTCGGCAAGGTGAATCCGTCCGGCAAGCTGCCGATCACCATCGACAAGAAGATAGAAGACAACCCTAGCTACGCCTCCTATTCGGACCCGGCGGCCTACCGTGGCGATAACGCCCTGAGCGAGATGACCTACAGCGAAGGCATCTACCTGGGCTACCGCGGATATGACAAGAAGCACGCCAAGCCGCTGTATCCCTTCGGCTATGGGCTGTCCTATACCACCTTCGACTACAGCGACCTGAAGCTGTCCAGCAACGTGTTGACGCCAGGCAGTACCGTGACCGTGAAATTCACGGTGACCAACAGCGGGGACAAGGCAGGCTACGAGACCGCGCAGCTGTACGTGCAGCCGGTTTCCTCGGCCGTGGACCGTCCGGAGAAAGAGCTCAAGGGCTTCGCCAAGGTGTACCTGAAGGCCGGAGAGAGCAAGACCGTGAGTATTCCGATCGACTCCCGCTCCCTGGCTTACTACGTCGAAAACACCGACAGCTGGAACGTCGATGCAGGCAAGTTCAAGATCCGCGTCGGCACCAACTCCGAAGACCTGGCGCTGGTGCGTACCCTGGTCACGCTCTATCCTGAACAACTGACCACCCGCGACAGCAACCCATTGCCCGCACCGATCCGCAAGGCGGTGCAGGTAACGGCGCAGCAGACTTACTGAGTCACACCCTGCGGGGCCGGCCGGGGCGCTTGAGCGTCGGTCGGGCCTCGCAAGTCCCGCTCCAATCGCTGAAGGTACTGGTCGAACACGGCCAGTACTTTCACGTCCTTCGGCCCGCGCAGCCATTGAATCTGCAGGCCGTCCATCACGGAAAAGATTTCCTGGGCCAGGGCTCTGACGTCGACGCCGGCGCGAATTTCACCCCGGTCCACCAGCGACTGCAGGTGTGCCTGGGCGTGGGCATGGGTCATCTCGAACTTTTCTCTGTACCACGGCCAGGCCGGGTGGTTCTTCGACAGGCTCTCGGTATTGATCATCACCGCGGCCTGGCATTCATCCCGCGTTTCGACACTGAACGTCATGCCCATGCGCAGAAAGCGCATGAACCCTTCGAGCGTGGGCGCGTCGAGCAGGTCGCCAAAACGCTCGACCACTCGCTGGTCTCGGCGGTCGAGCAGCGCGCGCAACAGCGCAACCTTGTTTGGAAAATGATGCAAGAGGCCAACGGTGGTGATGCCGGCCAGCTCCGCGATGTCGCGCATCGACGCCGCCTGGAAGCCATCGCGGGCAATTATGACAGTCGCGGCGTCCAGCAGGGCCGCCCGTCGCTGTTCGCCTTTCGGGGCGCGCCGACGCTTGGGCGTCGCCTGCTCGGCGCTTGGAGCTTGTGAATCCTTGACAGCCATGGTGATCCGCTAGGAGTAAATGGAAACCGAAGTGTTGCGCGTCGCGACTGCCCGCATCAGTATGCCGGCGGCCATGACAGCCAGCGCGGCGACCAGGGCATTTCCGAGCCACATCCCCAGCAATGCCCCGCCCGCGCCCCAGGCCTGAGCGCCGAAATGCACGAACGGCCAGGTGCCGAGACTGGCGCGTAGCCAGGCGAACCCGGCGACCCACCAGGGCCTGCCCAGGGCCAGGAAGCTGGCCAGGGCGACGAAGTCCAGGCCGAAGAACACCCACAGGCCGGCGCCGAAGTGACAGAACAGCAGAAACAGCGGCTGTGCATCCGTGGGCAGTTCGAACAGCCGGGCCAGTGGGGTGGCCAGGGCCGTGAACAGTATCCAGGCGGCCAGACCATAGAGCACAACGAGCCCCTGTGTAAAGCGCGAGGCCTGTCGCGCCCTCTCCCAATGGCCCGCGCCAAGATTCTGCGCCAGCACCGGTGTCAGTGCATTGGGCAAGGCGAAGTAGAAGGCATAACCCAGTTGCAGGAGACGATCGATGACAGCCATGGCGGCCAGGGCCGGGGCGCCAAAGCCGGAAAGCGTCAGCATCAGGTAGGTAACGGCGCAGGGCATGGCCAGCGTACCCAACATCGTGGGCACGGCGAGCCTTAAGGCTGGACGAGCATGCACAACAAACAGGACCGGCCGCCACGCCCAGCGTAGTCCTATATGGCGAGCCACGAGAGTGATCCCGGTGACCGCAGCGACGGCGGCCGACAGTGCATAGGCCATGCCAGCCCCGCGCAGGCCCATGCCAAAGGCGAAAATGAATAGCGGGTCGAGTGCCGCAAGACTCAGCGCGCCGCTGAGAACCACCATGAGGGCGGTGCGATGATACCCTTCGCTCCTAAGCAACTGGGCGCACAGTTGCATCACGCAGCTGAGCGCGGCGGCGGGTACCGCGCAGATCGCGAAGGCCTTGCCGGCCTGCCAGACAGCCGGGTCGGCACCGAACCAGGCGATGGCCGGCTCCGCCACGGCCAGTTCGAGCAGACCGAGGGCGCCGGACAGCGCCAGGGCCAGCCAGAGCAGATTTGCCGCCCAGCGGCTTCTCACGTGCTGCCCCAGCCGGCCGATACGGCCGGACCACTGGGCGCCGGCAGTGGTCACCAGCCCGGACATGACCCCGCTGTTGAGGAACACCAGCGTCTTGGCCACGCCCACTGCCGCGAGCAGCAAGGGGTCGTGAAGCATGGCCACATAGACCAGGGTCAGAATATCAACCGCGAACACCGCCAGCAGGCTTGCCGTGGTGGTCGCGCACAGGCGCAGCACGTGGCCGCCGACGTAACCCTGGACGAAGCGACCGCAGGCACGCGCAGACAGGGATGCCCGCCATTCCGGGACGCTGGAGGGTATCAGGGGCATAACGCTTGAGGGCAAATGGCCATTGAGGCGGGTGCGCTCAGGGTACGGGGCCGCCCAGTTCAGCGCAACCGCGGGAGTCGCCAACGGTCAGGCGGGGTCAGCCTCGACGAAAGCCATCACCGAATTGGCTTATAGCCAGCCATGCTGCTTGAGCGTGCGCAGATGTCGAGAGAAATGACTTACCTGATCCGCTGTCAGTGCGCCGCTCACGGCCAGGCCGCTGAGGTAGCCCACCAGTTCTTCGCTCAGGTAATCGGTGCCGATGGCTTGCAGGGCCTTGGCACGCAACTCGCTGACCTGGGTCTGGTGTCCCCAGGCTATTCCATGAGGCATTCGCACCGCCGCCAACTCGTCGAAGAACCGGTTGATCGCTTCCGCGGCACCGCCGTTGGCGCCGTGATCCTGGTCCTGCATGTCATTCCCCTCGTAACGTTCAGGGCCACGACAACGGAAGACAACCATGGCAACAGTAAGGCTGACTGTACGACGAAGTGGCGCTTTGGCAAAGCGCCATCTTCACGGTAATGAGATATCTCCCGACGACGATCCTCAGGGGTGAGTGGAATGGGCATTACTGCCGGGCGACTGCTCCATGGCCTGCGAGGCCTTGAGGTGCTGGCCGGTAGGATCATCGAGTTGAACCACCTTGCCACGCTGCCAGGCATCAGCGCCCGGGTCCACCGCCGGCGCCGGGATATCGGCCCGGGCTCGCTTCTCATCGACGCTGCTGATACCCAGCCGGCGGTCGCGGCGCTGGATCATGGCCGGGTCGGCCTGCCCGTCCGCGGTAAAGCCCATCATCAACTGCGGCACTCCCAGCGGCAGTTGCTTGTCCAGATCGGTATGCCAGGTATGCCAGGTCTTGCCATAGGTACCGACCAGCTTTTCCATCAGCGCATGCTCGGCCGACGCCGGCAAGCCGGGCGCTACCAGGGTGCCTGATTTCACTTCGTGGACATGGCTGTGCCATAGGGGCTTTTCGGCCGATGGCAAGCTGGCATAGCGCTGGGCGCTGATGATGTATTCCACGCCCATCAGCTTGGCATCCTTCTGGTTGCCGTCATAGATCACGCACTGGATCAGCTCCTCGTTGAGCACGGCGCAATAGTGATGAGCCTCCATCTGCATGCCGGGGTGGCCATTGTAGAAGTGGAAGCCATCGAGGTAGGCATTCAAGGCGTCGACGGGCGGACGGCTTTGCAGCAGGTCGGCGCCTGCATCAAGGGCGCGGGTGGAGGGGCTGGCGGGCGCCCCCGGCGCGGTGACATCTGAATGGGTATCATGGCCGGCGCACCCGACCAGCAGGCTCAAGCCCAGCATGGAAGCCAGCCGGCGAGTGTGATGGAGAGACCTGAACCGTAGCCTGGTCATCCTGAACCTCCTTATGTTGCGGCTGGGTTGGCCAGCGCGAATTCGACCAGGGTAGCGGCGCAAGCCTCGATGCCCGCTTCCAGTACCACCTCGTAGCCATGGGTATTTTCGGTGGGAATGGCGATGCAGCCACCTCGGGCACAGTGCCCCGCACTCATGACCGCGCTGGCGTCGGAGGCAAAATCCACCAGCAGGGCGACCTGCGAGCCAACGCCGGCCGCCTCCGTGGCGGCGACGAGCCCCTGTACCAGGCTACGGGTGTAATAGCCTTTCTGGTCCCCGGTATTGATGATAGGCTCCGCTGACAGCCGCGTGCCGTATTCCTCCAGCACCGGGCCTACCTCCACGGCGATGGTGGTCTCGCCGGGCAGGCGCGCCGCCGCGTACATGGCGCCGGCATTGGACTCTTCCTCAAGGGTCGTACATACGAACCAGACGTCCTGGCGCAGCGCCTCGCGACGCCTGGCCAGCCCATGCGCCGTTAATATGAGGGCCACCAGTGGCGCCCGGTCGTCCATGAAGTGCGCCGCCAAGGCATCATTGACGCGAAACAGCTGCCGCCAATGCTGGCTCAGCACTACCCGACTGCCTGGCCGCACGCCGCGCGCGACCAGGGCTTCACGACTGAGCCGAGTGACCACGTGCACGTCGCTCCAGGCCACCTGGCCGCTTAGCACGTCGCGACCCTGCTGGCTCGCGCCGCTGTTATGCATGGAGCCGAATGAAAGCACGCCGGGCAAGCTGTCTCCGTCGGCGAGGATGTCCACCGGGCAGGCGCCGAAGCTGATGGGTTGGGCACCGCCAAGCGCGGTTACCTGAAGAGTGCCATCGGCATCGACAAGCTTGACCACCATCGCGATTTCATCCAGGTGAGCCATTAGCTTGATGGCTGACTCCGGCGGCGCCGGGGCGACTGCCCGGATAACCCCGATCAGGTTGCCGGCCGGGTCCACTCGTAGTTCATCACAGACGCCTTCCAACGCCTCAGCGCAGACTTGGCGCACTTCATCTTCCTGGCCTCCAGGGCCACGCGCGAGCAACAGCTTCTGCAGCAGCTCGATCCATTGCTGTCGTTCCATCGTAATGCCTGATTGCAAGAGTCCCTGGGTAGACCATCCGCGGCCGACAGGGGTTCAGGCATCCTTCCCGGGCCCGGCTGCGACATCCGGTCACGAGCCTGCTGCTTGCAAGCGGCGAGCATCCATCGTATTTATGACTGCGATTTCCGCCACGGATACCGCCATGATCAACCGATGTAGCCTTGCCCTACTGCTGTTTCTGCTTGGCGTTCAAGCCAATGCGATGGCCGAAGGCGATGTGGAAGCCGGTCGCGCGCTGTTCAAGGGCCGCTGCGGTGGCTGCCATACCATTGGCCCGGGCGCGCAGTCGGCCTTCGGCCCGGCCCTCACCGGAGTGGTCGGTCGCCAGGCCGGCAGCGACCCGGGCTACCAGTACTCTACTGCCTTGAAGAATGCCGGCTTCGTCTGGACGCCGGACAAGCTCAAGGCTTACATCGATGACCCCAAGGGCGTGGTGCCGGGCACGCGGATGAACTTTTGGTGGATTGGCAGCGATCAGAAGCTCTCCGATCTGATGGCCTATCTTGCTTCGCAGTCCGAGGCTCAGGATCTCCCCGCCCCTGCATTGTCCCCAACCCAGACTCCATGATCGCAGCCGCCGATCGGCTATGGCACATAGCTATTATCCAGATGTGTGCCGTGCCACATTAAAGCTGTAGCGTTTCAGCCGATAATAGAAGTACTTATCGACTGGGGGTTGTATGTTCTTACGTCAATTGCGCATCGCTCAACGTTCGTTGCTGTGCTTCGGTTTCTTCGCCCTGCTGGTGCTGGGCTTCGGCCTGTTCTCCCTGGGACAGGTATCTGCCATACGGGAATCCCAGCGGGTTCTGCAACTCAATGTGTTGCCGAGCGTGCAGACCATCGACCAACTGCGCAACGATCTGCTCTCCATCCGCCTGTTCAACAGCAGCCTGCGTTTGGCCAAGGACAGCGCCACCATCGCCTCCGCCGAGCAGCGAATTCAAGGTGCCCGGGCAGCGTTGAACAGCGATCTGGAGGTCCTGCGCCCGCTATTGATCAGTCAGCAGGGCCAGGCGGCCTACGCGGAGCTGGTACGCGCGACCCGGACCTACCTGGAGGTACATGACCGCTACCTTACCGCTGTGCGGGCCAACCAGGACGCGACCATCGTCGCCCTGACCGCCAGCGGTGGCGAGATGACCCTGGCCGCCGAGCAGGTCCAAGGGTTGATCGACCGGCTCAATGGCTTGATCGACGGCAAGGTCAAACGTGAGGAGGTCAATGCCACGGCTACCTACCAACAGGCCAAGGAAGTCACCATTGTCGTGATCCTGCTCGCGCTGGCGGCGACCGTGGCCCTGGCGACATTCTTCACCCGTAGCCTGGTGAGCCCTATCAGCCGTGCCCTGGGTGTGGCCGAGCGCATCGCCGACAATGACTTGAGCCAGCCCGTGGCCGCGGACGCACAGGACGAACCGGGTCGCCTGCTGGGCGCCCTGGCACAGATGCAGGCGAACCTGCGAGTGACCCTGGGCGAGCTGAGGGATTCCTCGACCCGCCTGGCCTCCACCTCCGAGGAAATGGCCGCCGTCACTGACGATGCTCTGCGCGGCATCCAACGGCAGAACGACGAAATCGCCCAGTCCGCCACCGCCATGAACCAGATGTCGGCCGCCGTGGAAGAAGTGGCCAGCAATGCAGTGCTGGCCTCCGAGGCGGCGCGAGCCTCGAGCACGGCCGCCGAGCACGGTCAACGTCAGGTGGGCCAGACCGTGCATGCGATCAACGACGTGCAAGGCGCGGTCGACCGCGCCGCCGAGGAACTCGATGCCCTCGCCGGCCAGGTGCGAAGCATTGGCGGCGTACTGGAAGTGATTCGCGGTGTGGCTGAGCAGACCAACCTGTTGGCGCTCAACGCCGCCATCGAAGCCGCACGCGCCGGTGAAGCCGGACGTGGCTTCGCGGTAGTCGCCGATGAGGTACGCGCCCTTGCCCATCGGACCCAGCAGTCCACCGCGCAGATCGAGGAAATGGTCGTGGGCATTCAGGCCGGTGCCGACAAGGCGGTAAAGTCCATGAATGACAGCAGCGAGCGGGCACGCATCAGCGTAAGCGTGGCCGAAGCGGCCGGCGCTGCCCTGGTCGATATCAACCACGCCATTGCGCAGATCAACGCCCGTAACCTGAATATCGCCTCGGCGACTGAACAGCAGGCCCAGGTCGCCAGGGAAGTGGACCGTAGCCTGGTCAGCATCCGCGATCTGTCGATCCAGACCGCCGCCGGCGCGCAGCAGACCGCGGCCGCCGGCAATGACCTGTCGCGTCTGGCGGTAGCCCTCAATGGCACGCTGCTGCGCTTCAGGCTGTGACAGGGGCGCCGCGACCGTACTGTCCAGCCTGAAATCACAGCCGTTCGCTGGCTGACACCTGCTCCGCCGGCCTGACCTTCCTGTACCGACGCAAGGCGGCACGCAGCGCATCCAGAGGCTGCGGGCCGCTGGAGCCGCCCCCAGGCTCGGCCAAAGATGCCTCCAGGGCCGCCGCCAGGCTTGCGACCTCGTTGGCGCCCACCATCAGCGCCGCGCCGTGAATGCGGTGTGCCTGGTGGGCTGCCTGCGCGGCATCGCCGGCCTCGAGGGCGGCCGCCAGGCCAAGCAGGTCCGCCTCGGTGCTGTCGATGAATACCTGGACAAGCCGGCTGTCCACCGACGGTACACCGGGGAGGTCGGAGGCCGGCTCGCTGATCCAGAGGTCCAACAGTGACTCCAGCTCGGCCAGGCGCAAGGGCTTGCTCAAGCTGCCATCCATTTCGCTGGCAAAGACCCGCTCACGATGAGCATCATCGGTGGCTGCCGAGATGGCCAGCACCGGGGTGCGCCGCCGGCCTGCCCGACGCTCCAGTTCGCGAATCCGCCGGGTCACCTCATAGCCATCCATGCCAGGCAAGTGGCAGTCCATCAGGATGGCGTCGAACAGTGGCTGATGTTCCAGCCTGGCCAAAGCAGCAGGCCCGTCGGCCACAAGCTCGCAGCCATAGCCCAGGGCTTCGAGCTGCAGGCTGATGGCCTGTTGGTTCACCACGTGGTCTTCGACCAGCAGTATCTTGCGCTCCGTCTGGCTGGAAACGGTTGCGACGTCATCCGCGGGCACCTCGACCGAGTTGCCAGGCTCTTTCTCATCGCCCAGCCACTGCACGGGCACCCTGAACCAGACGGTCGTCCCCTCGCCCGCCTGGCTACGCAAGCCGATATCGCCTTCCATCAAGGCGACCAGGTCTTTACAGATGGCCAACCCCAGGCCACTGCCTCCATAGCGGCGGCTGGTGGAATTCTCGGCTTGCACGAATGGCTGGAATACCTGGGCCTGGCGTTGCGGGTCGATGCCGATACCGGTGTCAGCGACTTCCACATGAAGGCACGGCATAGCGCCCAAGGTGAGGCGCATGCGCAATTCGATCCGCCCTTGATGGGTGAACTTGACCGCGTTGGACAGCAGGTTGTTGAGGATCTGGCGGGTACGCACGGGGTCGATGCGCACCAGGGCCGGTGCGGGCCCTTCGTGCACGAACGCCAGGGCGACGCCCTTCTGGTTCGCGCCGAGCCGATGAATGTCGGCGACAGCTTCGGCCAGGGCCCAGAGTTCGGTCGGTTGCGGGTCGAGTTGAACCTGGCGAGCCTGCAAGCGGGACAGACTGAGCACATCATCGAGCAATTCCAGCAGGTTTCCAGCGGCGGATGCCGCCAGGCTTGCCAATTGTTCCTGTCGCGCTTGCAGGGGCGTGCGCCTCAGCAGCTCGATGGACGACAGGATGGCGTTCATCGGTGTACGGATCTCGTGGGTCATCATCGCCAGGAACGCCGACTTGGCTTCCTCGCTGCGCTGGGCCTCGCGGCGGGCCCGGGTAGCATTGCGAGCGAACAACACCAGCAACAGTACACACAGCGCCAACCCGAGCAGCTCGCCACGATAGTAACGCAGCAGGGTTGACCACGAGGGCGCGCCAAAATCCGTCTGCGCGATCCAGCGGGCCTGCATCTGGTCAGTGGCTCGGGAGGTCAGGGTGGCAAGACTCTTGTCGATGATCGCCTTGAGCACAGGCTCGCGCGGTGAAATGCCCATGGCGATGACCGCGGGCATCTCGGAAATCACGCCGGACAAGTGCAGTTGATCGAAGTACTTGCGTCGCACCAGGGGCCGTAGCGCCTGATCGAGGCCAACGACCGCGTCGGCGGTGCCTTCGTCTACCGCGGCGAGGGCGTCCTCGGCTTCGTCGAGCAGCAACAGATGAATGCCCGAATAGTGTCGGCTCAGGTAGCGTTCATAATTGCCGCCCCGCTTGACGGCTACCAGTTGACCCTCCAGCTTGGCCGGGCTGTAGGCGATGGGGCTGGCCGCCTTGGTGATGATGACCGAAGCCCCGACGAAATAGGGGTCGCTATAGAGCAGGCGGTGACCGAATTCATCATCCAGGAGGTGCGTCGATACGGCGGGCAGCAGGTCCAGCTCGCCGCGCCCGATCATATCCAGGCTGTGCTGCAGGTTCGGGCTGGGCACCTCCTGAAACACCAGCCCCGTGGTTTCCTGCACATAGTCGATATATTCCCGGGTCAGGCCTTGATGCCGACCTTTGTTGTCGCGGTATTCCATGGGCCAGTACGGGTCAATGGCATAACGGACTACCGGGTGCTCGCGTATCCACGCCTGCTCCTGCTCCGTGAACAGCTGCGCGCTCGCCATGCTGGGCCAGAGAATGGCGGCCGCTAGGCAGCCGCACCACCGGAACACCTTACCGGCCTTCCAGCTGTGAGCTGATCTTGAACAACTCATGGTCGGTACGCAGGCCGAGCTTGCGGTAGGCCGACTGTTTCTGAGCGCTGATCGTCTTGATGCTGCGAGAAAACTTGGATGCGATGGCCGTCACCGAAAGACCGTCCAGGCAGCAGCGCAACACCTCGCGTTCACGGGGGGTCAATGAATGGGTGGAAACCAATGCGGCGGCGGGTGGGGTTTCCGTGTCGTCCTGGGCCGCCAGGGGCAAGGTAGCGACATTGTTGCGCAGCAGTTCCCCTTCCATGTCAGGGTGCAGGTAGATCTCGCCACCCGCCACGGTGCGAATGGCCTTGAGCAATTCCTGGGCGCCGAGTTCCTTGCCGACGAACCCTGTAGCGCCGCAACGCAGCGAGAGCGCGACCGTGGCCGGTGTGTGCAGGGATGAAATCACCACCACCGCCACCTTGGGATACCGGGTGCGAATGGCCTTTATCAGGTTCAGGCCATCGACTTCACCAGGGCTTAGTGCGTAATCGATGACCACCATGTCCACTTCGTTGGCACGCAGCGCGGCCAGCAGCGAATGACTGTTGGTATGGGTGCTCAGAACGCGGAGGTCGGGCTGGTCGCCAAGCAGGTGCGACATCCCGTGGAGGATGAATTCATGGTCATCCAGCAGCATCAGGCGCAGGGGCGCCGCATATTTCTTCATGCGAGCCACCTCGGCGAAACAGGCGCTTGGGCCGGCCTTGGGATGGGACTGCCCTGAGTGTGCGGTACAGGTGCGGAATCTTTCATGCTGCCAAGCCTCGAAACTTTCGGTTCATGGCGCCCTGAAGGCGCTCCTTAAGGGAGTTCGCCGGAAGGCTTGGCTCGGGACAGCTCCTGTTTTCAGAGCTTAGCCTGAAGACCGAAGCGGAGAAACCCTGGATCATGCTTCCCGTGCCGAAGGCTTGCCGTAGAACAGGCAGGCACTTTAGGTCGCACCTGTATCCAGTTGTATCGGAATGATCTTAATTTACTGATTTTGAAACACTTTTCTCCAGAATTCTGCCTGCTCGATGCCGGGCAATACTAGCGCAATTCATGCATACGACCGATAACTGCTATCAACAAGGCTGATTAAGTAGGGCGATCGATCAGTGTTAAGGTTTACCCCGAAGCTGAGGTCGCCGGCAAATACCCCCCGCCGTCCGGCGCCTTTCTCCTTCGTCCTTTGGTGATAAGTTGGCCACCGCACCCATGGCGCGGTGGCTATTTTTTCTGCCTCAGGTCTTTGAACCTTTCCTGGCCCGCTGCGCTTGCGCCTGGGCATGCGCCTGGGCAAGGGCTTGCTCGAGCCAGCCGATACGCGCGCGCGCTTCAGCCAGTTCGCTGGTGTGCGCCAGGTGCTTTGCCGCTGCCTCCCTGGCCTGTTCACGTTCTTGCGCCAATTGCTGGCTTAGCGCGTCCCGCGACCCTTCGGCCTGACCTCGCAACGCTGCCAGCTTGGCCAATTCTCCCTGGAGCGCAGCGATCCGAGCCTGTGCTTCTTGCTCCCGCGCCTCACCCTGCTCCAAGGCTGCGCGCAGGTGCCGAGAGTCGCTGTCCCGCTGGGTGAGTGCCTCCTGTGCCGCCTTTAGCCCGGCCTGAGCCTGCCGCAACTCTTCCTGCAAGCCCATCGCAATCGCCTCATGACGGCGCCGCTCTTGCTCACGCAGTGCCTGGCTGTCCAGCCGTTCCTGCCGCAACGCCTCCACGGCCTGCTGATGCTTGCCCTCCCAGGCGCTTGCCTGACTTTGCTGGTCAGCGAGCCGGGATTGCAAGTCCTCTCGGGCCTGGCTCAACCGCGCATTGTCCAGGCGGGCAGCCTGGATGGTTTCTTGCAATCGCGTGATTTGCTCACCGGCGCCAGCCAGGGCCAGGTCACGATCGGCGAGAGTCCGCTCCAGCTGAGCAAGTCGCTCGGCCTGGTCGTTCAAGGTGCCTTGCAGGCGAGCCCGGTGTGTATCGAACGCTTCCTGGGCCGTGTCGATGCGCGCCTGGGCTTCATCATGCAGCCGCTGGGCCAAGGCGCCGACCAGTTCGCTCAGCGTGTCGCTGATGCTGCCCATGCCTTCGGCCAGGGTTCCTTCAGCCTGGTCCAGCTCCTTGAGGTAGCGGTGAATGGTGCTCTTGGACCCGGTGTTGCCCAGCTCGATCCGAATGGCATCGATACTGGGGTTCTGCCCCTTGGCCAAGAGCGCCTTGCGCGCCTTGTCCACCGATGCCTTATCGATACCGCCACGTGCCATAGGTCCCCCAGGGTGAATTGATAGCTTGCAGCCATGTATTGTCCGGCGTTTTAGGTAGCCAGTGCTAGTGCGTGCTAGCCACCCGAGCGAGGGCTGGCCGGCTTGCGCCGGGCCAGGCGCTCACTCAGCTGGCTGAACTGGGCCTGCAGCGTATCGGCGCGAGCGTGCTGCACAGCCGCCTCCCGACGAGCCGCTTCCAAGGCTTCTTGCGCCTGGCTCAGGCGTGCCTGTAGGGCCGTCTGCGCGTGCTCGGCTTCCATCGCGCGCTGAAGCCGCTCCTCTCGCGCCTGCGTGGCCTGGCCCTGGGCGATCACCGCCTGCTGCTGGGCTTCAGTCAATTGCACAAGGATCGAGGCCTGGCGCTGTTGAAAATCAGCCAGCTGCAGCCGCGCCTCCTTCAACTCTGCCGCGCGTGCCTTGCTCTCTTCGCGAGCTCGATCGACCTCCCGATGGGCGCGCTCCTCTACGCCCCGCACGTAGGCCTCCTGCGCCAGACGGGCTTCTTCGGCCTGACGCCGGGCGGTGTCCAAGGTGGCCTGCATCTGTTGTATCTGTTGCGCGGCAAGCGCTTGCCCTTGCTGCAGCGCTTCACGCTGAGCATGCAGATCGTCGATCTGCGCCTGTCGCTCTTCCAGCAAGCGTTCCAGGTCTGTCAGGCGGGTCTCTACAGCGCGGCGCGCAGACTCGGCCGCATTGACCTGCTGCCGGGCGCCGGCCACCTCTCGCCTGGCCTGATCCTCGGCTTGGGCGAGTTGCAGCCGCTCCTGGGCGAGGAGCTGCCGTTGCTGCTCCAGGGTTTGTTCAGCGATTGCCTGGGCCAAGCCGACAGCGTGACGCCATACCGCAACGAACGCCTCCGACACTTCGCTCGGCAAGGCGGGCAAGCGGGTCTCGCCGCGCAGCCGCTGGGCGAGACGGTCCCACCATTGATCGAGCAAGGCTCCGACCCGCGCAGGGCTGCCCCGGCCCAGCTCCAGGCGAACCCGCTCCACGGTGGGGCGCTCCCCTCGTGCCAGCACAGCGTCAGCTGCGGCATAGACGTCTTCTTCTGGAACCCCTACCGCCACGCCCCTACCCTCGATAAATTAGGTCTGATAATGAAGTATTATCCGACTCATCAATTATTTGATCTTAATTAAAATACGTTGAACGTAATGAATAATACGATACCTGTTTTCGAAGCTGATTCAAAGCCTCTCGAGGCCACGGAACTGGACGCCAAGGCCCAGGCAGCGATTGCCGGCTTCGTGGCCGCAGGAACGGCGCCGAACACCTTGCGCAGTTACAAGTCGGCGGTAGCGTACTGGGAGGGCTGGCTGCGACTGCGCTACGGCCGCGGCTTCCACGACAGTCCGGTACCGGAGCACATGGCAATGCAGTTCGTACTCGATCATCTGGCGCGGCCGAGCGAGGGCCAATGGCTGCATCTTCTTCCACCGGTAGTGGACCAAGCCCTTGTACAGGCGGGGGTCAAGGCCAGACCCGGCCCCCTGGCCCACAACACGGTGCGCCATCGCCTGGCGGTACTTGGCAAATGGCATCAACTCAAGGGCTGGCCGAGCCCGACCGAAGGCGCCGCGCTGAGGACACTGCTGCGCGATGCCCATAAGGCCCAGGTGCGCAATGGCCGTGAAGTACGCAAGAAAACCGCTGTGGCTCGCGAACCGCTGCAAGCGATGCTCGCCACCTGCACCGACGGCGTGCGCGGCATTCGCGACCGCGCCCTGTTGCTATTGGCCTGGAGCGGCGGTGGCCGTCGACGCTCGGAGGTGGTGGGATTGCAAGTGACCGATGTGCGTCGCCTGGACGAAAGCACCTGGCTCTACGCGCTCGGCGTGACCAAGACAGACACGGGCGGGCGGCGTCGGGAGAAACCCTTGGCGGGCCCCGCCGCCAGTGCATTGGCCGCCTGGCTGGCGGCGGCGCCGGCTGAGACCGGCCCCCTGTTTCGGCGGGTCTACAAAGGTGGCCGAGTGGGCAGCGCCGGCCTGTCGGCGGACCAGGTAGCGCGCATTGTGCAGCGCCGCGCCCGGCTGGCCGGGCTCGTTGGCGACTGGGCAGCCCATAGCTTGCGTTCGGGCTTCGTTACCGAGGCGGGTCGTCAGGGCGTACCGCTTGGCGAAGTGATGGCAATGACTGAGCACCGCAGCGTCAATACGGTGATGAGCTATTTCCAGGCCGGCAGCCTCTTGCGCAGCCGCGCGCTGGGACTGCTGGATGACCCGGCCCCAGAGGAAAAGAGCCGAACCGGACCCGGCAGTGCCAGTGAGTGACTGGTCTTTCTACGCCCTGATAGGACATCGTATAACCTGTGCTAGTGTTGGGTGGCTTATAAAAACAACAGCAGAGGTTACCAATGCATGACTCCGTAGATGCCCCTTCGCTCCCGCAGGAAAGCTCGCGCCGTCGTTTCCTGAAGCACACCCTGGCGGTGGCGGCAGCCAGCGCAGGGGCTGGGCTGCTTCCTCGCAATGCGGACGCCGCCGAAGCGCTGAGCCAACGTTATCCTGACCCGCTGATCGAGATCCTGGACAACAGCTTCATGGCCTATCGGGTCTTCAACGCCGGCGTCGAGCGCCTGGCAAGCGGACTGCATTGGCCTGAAGGCCCGGTCTGGTCTGGCGATGGCAGATACCTTCTGTTCAGCGATGTACCGAACAACCGCATCATGCGCTGGGATGAGATCAGCGATTCCTTGGGGGTATACCGATACAACTCGAACTTTTCCAACGGCCTCACCCGGGACCTCCAGGGACGCCTTATCGTATGCGAGGGCAGCACCACCAGTAGCGAAGGTCGCCGCGTCACTCGCACAGAACCGGATGGCAGCACTACCGTCCTGGCGGAGCGGTTCGAGGGCAAGCGCTTCAACTCCCCCAACGACGTGGTGGTCAAGCGGGACGGATCTATCTGGTTCACCGACCCACCCTTCCAGACCGGCAACAACTATGAAGGCCACAAGATCACACCTGAACTGCCGGATGCGGTGTATCGCATCGATGGCCAGACACTTGAAGTGACCCGGGTGATTGAAAACTTCTCCGGCCCCAACGGTCTGTGTTTCTCGCCGGATGAGAAAACCCTTTATGTGGTCGAAGGGCGGGCCAAGCCCAACCGACTGGTATGGGCCTACGCCGTCAACCCGGACGGCACGCTGGGCGATCGTCGCAAGCACATCGAAGGGCTGGACTACGGCGCGCTTGACGGGCTCAAGTGCGACGAAGACGGCAATTTGTGGTGCGGCTGGGGTAGCACGGGCGCGCGCGAAGCCAAGCCCGAGCAACTTGACGGGGTACGCGTATTCAATCCGCAAGGCAAGGCCATCGGGCATATCCACTTGCCCGAACGTTGCCCGAATCTCTGTTTTGGCGGCGCTGCCGGCAATCGGTTGTTCATGACAAGCTCGCATTCGTTGTATGCGCTCTATGTCAATACGCGGGATGCCACCTTCGGGCAACGGCGCTGAGGCAGCGCGGCAACGTTTTCTGACGATTGGATCACTAAAACCGGGCCTCGCCTAAAGAACTCCTGTGCCTGCCGATAGCCTGGCCATGCACAGGAGTGACACTTTGATGTTCAACAAACACCTCAAGCGACAGCTGCAAGACCAGGCCGTCGAATTGGCGCAGCTGCGTCAACTCAAAGACGGTATGCGCGCCGGCATGATCGCCGTGACCCTGGACGCGGAATTTCGCATGATCACTTTCAACGAGCGTTTCACACGCGCCCTGGGATATACCGCCGACCGTCTGCAAGATCGGCTCATGGCCGAGATCGTTCCGCCCTATGTGAAGAACCTGCCTTGCTATCACAACTTCCGTACGGCTGTGGCCAAGGGTGAAATGGTCGCCGACGACTACCGCTTCCTGCGCGCTGATGGCAGCCTCGCCTGGCTGCGTTTCCAGTGGCAGCCGGTACGCGACTCCCATGGCAAGCTCTTGCACGTGGAAGGCTACGGCACTGACGTCAGCGCCGAGCAGGAGCGCAACAAGGAAAACGCCGCGTTCATTGATGCACTGTTGCGCTCGACCGCGGTGATCGAGTTCCATACCGACGGTACTGTGGTCACCGCCAATGATCAATTCCTGCGCACCATGGGCTATACCGTCGAGCAGATACGCGGCAAGCACCACCAGGTCTTCTGCTTCTCCGATGAAGTGACATCCCCTGACTACCAGGCGTTCTGGGCGAAGCTCAATCGTGGAGAGTTCGTCTCCGGACGTTTTCGCCGAATGGACAGCCGAGGCAAAGAGGTCTGGCTGGAGGCCACCTACAACCCGGTCTATGACACCCAGGATCGCCTCTGCAAGGTGGTCAAGTTCGCGACCCTGATCACTGACCAGGTCACTCGTGAAGTCGAAGTGCGTGACGCGGCCGCCGTAGCCCATGACATTTCGCGGCGCACGGACGTCAGCGCGCGCCAGGGGGCCAGCGTAGTCAGCGAGACCGTCGCTACCATGGAGCGCATTTCCTCGGACCTGCGCGATGCCACCGAAGTCATGGGCGCCATCGGCAAACAATCCGTGGCCATTACCACGATCGTGCAGACCATCGGCGGTATCGCCGCGCAAACCAACCTGCTGGCACTCAATGCCGCCATCGAAGCGGCCCGGGCCGGGGAACAGGGGCGGGGCTTCGCCGTGGTGGCTGACGAGGTCAGGCAGCTGGCCGGCCGTACCAGCGCCGCCACGGAAGAGATCGTGACGGTGGTACAGCAGAACCAGAAACTGGTGGATGAAGCCATCCGCAGTATGGGGGTGAGCAACGAGCAAGCCGTCCAGGGCCTGACCCTGGCCACCCAGGCCGGGGAGGTGATCGTCGACATTCAGGACGGCGCGCGCCAGGTGCTGGACGCCGTCAACCGTTTCGCCCAGGAACTGAAGTAGCGCCAGCGCCGTTACGGCGCCACGCGCTCCAGCACAACGGACGTTTCCTGCCGAGTGTAACCCTGGTAGCGTCCCCCAGGGATCGGGCTGAGAAACAACAGGGCCCGCCCTTCACCGTCGACCAGCGCCAGGCCGTCTGGCTTGCTCCGCCATCGAGCCACGCCCGCGCGCCCCGAGGCCTTGGCCTCACATCCAGCCGGATCGCCGACAGCCGAGCCATCACCGGCCAGATGCAACATGCACGCCTGCCCCTGCTGCTCCAGCACCATGCGCCAAGTGCCCACGATCGTCGTAACACTGGCCGGCGCGAGGCTGCTGGCCCACGCGCCGGTCATGCCCAGCGGGACCAGCATGATCACCCTGGTTGCCCAGGCGCGGATGCCATCAGACCAGGAAGTCACTGCTATGAGCTTCCCCAAGGATCTTGATGACAAAATCGGCCGTATGGTCGCCATTGAAATCCACTGACAGCCGGGTCCCATAACTGGCATCGCGCAGCACCGCCGCCCCGGCGGCCCCGTCCAGGGTGTTGCTGAAATGGATCGGACTACCATCGACAGCTGAAAGGCCGGAGAGGTCGATGCGGTCTTCCCCGCTGGTAAAGTCCATCAGACGGTCTGCCGATGCCGCCGTGGAGTCGGACTGAGCGAAGTAGACGAAGACATCCGCACCCGCGCCACCCCAGAGCTTATCCGCGCCGCCCTCGCCGGCCAGCAGGTCGTTGCCGGCATTACCCGTCAGTGTATTGCTCACGTCATTGCCGATCAGGTAGTCATTGCCCGCCCCACCGATCGCCCTTTCGAGCGTCACCCCCTGGGCGATGGAGACGTTGCCCACCAGCCCGCCCACGTCCGAGAAGCTTGCAGCGTGAAGGTCGATGCGCTGGTTCATGCTGTAGCCAGAGAAGTCCAGGGTATCCACCCCGCCGCTATCCCAGACCGAGAAGATCAATTCGCTTGACGCCGAGGTGGCCGTGCTTTCCGCGCGGTTGCTGTTCGAGTTGAAGCCGTAGACGGTGCCTCCGCTACGGGTGTTTTCGTTCGCCCCATACAAGCGCTGGATGGCGGCAATGTCGTCCATCAGCGGGGCTGAAGCATAGGCGCCTGCAAAGTCCTGCCCGGTATTGGATTCATCCCAGTAGCTCATGACGCTGTAGGCGCGGGAATCCTCGGCATAGGCCGCGTCATCCCGGTAACTGAGGATGCCGTTCCAAGCGTTGTAATCGCCCGGATGCCCCAGGCCAAGGCTATGCCCGATTTCGTGAACCAGCGTCTGTCCGCCGTAGTTGTTGAGTCCGGCCTGGGCGTTGTACTGATACTGGTCGCTGACCCAGTACCAGGACTCGCCGTCCCGGGCGCCATTGGTGGGATAGTAGGCGAAGGCGGCCTCGCCGCTGGACACCGAATAGCTGGCCAGGGACAAATGCCCCTCGCCACCGCTGGCAGCCTGGGTGAAGGTGATGTTCGCCACGTCGGCCCAGGAACGCATCGCCAGCTTCGCCTGGGCCTGTTGCTGAGCATTGAAGGCAATGAATTCGCCCAGGTGAGTATCGAAGTTGGCGGGTTGTACCTGGGTGAAGCTGTAGGTAAGGGTTACCGTACCGTCAGCGTTCGTGTCCTTGAAGCGGTAGCCGAAGCGGTCTATCTGGGCCGCGGCCTCGTCCACGGTATAGGAAGGATGCCCCTGGTTCGTGCCCGAGCCCCGGTCATAGGAATGGCTGAACTCATCGAGGCGCTGATACGCCTTGCTTGGCAGGGAAAGATCAACAGCGGCAGCGGCAAGCTCAAGGTCGGACATCGAGGTAACCCTACTTTAATGAAAACGGCTTGTCCGGCGGCGATCTGCGCCCCCACCGGTATATTCAAGCTGGCACAGCCGGTGACTGGCCGCCATGCTTACGGCCGAGTTTGCCATGGCAGGCGACGAAAGGCCCGGCCTTTGCCTGGCCCTACCGCTCAGGGTTGGCGCTTGCAGCTTGTCCGGGCCTCCTGAGCGACTAACCTGATGCAGGAAAGAACGCAGACAAGGCCCACTTATGATAGACCGAGCCCAACCATTTCCTCGTAGCGCCTTCAGTTACTGGCAGCCCGTTCAGACACGCTGGGCGGACAACGACTGCTACGGACACGTCAACAATGTCGTTTACTACAGCTGGTTCGACAGCGCGGTGAACCGCCTGTTGCTCGAGCGCGGCCTGCTAGGGCCGGACGCTGAATGGGTAGGCCTTGTGGTGCATACCCACTGTGACTACTTCGCCTCGGTGGCTTTCCCACAGGAGTTGGAGATCGGATTGCGCGTGGGCAGCCTGGGCACGAGCAGCGTTCGCTACCAGCTGGGGGTTTTCGTTCAAGGAAGCGATCAGCCGGCCGCCCAGGGAGAGTTCATTCATGTGTACGTGGATGCAGGCGCCCGACGACCGCTTGCCGGCCTGCCCGCGCCATTGCGCCATGCCTTGCTCCCATTGCTGAAGCCCGAGGAACAATAGCGAGCCCTATTGTCCGACAATATGTAGTGCATGAAAAATATCACTACAAAATCGTTGACGGCGCGCCTGGGCTTTTGCATAGTTAGGCCGTCTCCCTGATCGGGAGAGCAGGTTTACGACTCTGTGCCTGTCCGGCGAGCCGCCGGGCTGTTCCTGATGTACCTGCCCACAAGGCAGAATGATTCGGCTGATGCATCGCGCCCGCATCCGGGCACGGGCATTGGCGCATGTTCGAACTCTTGTGGGCCCTTCTGCCTTTGCCCCGTTCGCCGTTCGAGCCGCGTCAAGCCCTGCGCCCGCGATGTACGTGTAGTGTCATTGACCGCTTGCTACATCAGGTTCAAACCACCCACCAGACAGACCAACGAGCGGTCAAGGGACTATGAATATGAATCTGAACCACGAACCTACCATCGATCAGCTGGCCCAGTTGCTGGCCAGGCGCAAAGACCGCAACGACAGCCATATCCTCTGGGTCTGCGAGTCCGGCCAGGTCCATGTGGAAGGCCTGTCGCCTCATGCTGGCGAGGCGGACTTCGAGACCAAGCGCCCCAGCATGCGGGCGCGGTTGCGGACCTACAGACGCGGCCTGGGCTACGTGGGGCGCAAGGCCGCGGCGGACCGAGAGTTCGTCAGTCGGGTATTGCACACCCTCAAGCAGGAATGGCAGACCGCCAGGCAAGCAAACGGGGTACATCTGATCGATCGCTACTACTAGCCAGCCACCCCTGCTTCACCGCGCCGGCCGGTGCCTGTCGAACACCAGGCGCCGGCCGGCCATCCATCCCTGGCCGATTCGCTTTTCTCCATGCCACGGCTAGCCGACGGCCCGTTTACCCTGCACAATGACCGGGCCATCGCCGCTACCATGGAAAGGAGTCCGGCATGCACCTGGCCAAACTCGCCCTCCCTGCCCGACGAATGACTCACGCCTGGCCTTGTGAACTGGCCACGCTCGGCACGGAGGCTACACTGAACTCACGAACGGCCCTTGCCTCGAATGGAGAAGCACCCATAGGAGGCAACACGATGAAATTGAAAGATCTGGCAGGCCAGGTAAAGGCCGGTACCGTGCAGGAACTGAACCTGGTCTCGGTCGAAGGAGGCTCCTACACCCTCCATGCCGTGGTCGATGGCGCATCCCAGCGGATACTCAACGACAAGGACGACACGGTCCATGTAGCCTCTGTGGATGAAGCCCGCAAGCTGCTGATGGACGTTCCCGACCAGGTCGAACTCTACGTGGTTCAGCCGGCCGTGTATGACGAAATGGTAGGCCAGGACAGCGGGCCGACCGACTCCCGGGAACGCATCCCGCTAAAGCACAGTCACTGAAGCCTATGGACGTACGCGCGGCGCAAGGGATTCGGGATCAGCTCCTGGCGGAGAATGCCACGCTGCGCGCGGAAGTCAGCGCGCTCAAGGGTGATGTGTTCGATGCCAGCCAGATCGGCTTCTGTATCATCGAAGTCAGCTTCGATCACAGGGGGCAGGCCAGTGACTACCGTTTTCTCAGCGTCAACCGCGCGTTCGAAGCCCATACCGGCCTGACTCAGGCCGAAGGTCGCTGGATGCGAGACCTGGTACCGGACCATGATGCCCATTGGTTCGAGATGTATGGCAGGGTGGCCCTTACTGGCGAGCCCGCGCAATTCGAAAACGAAGCCAGGGCCATGGGGCGCCATTTCATGGTCCAGGCAGCCCGTATCGGTGAACCCTCGCAGCATCGGGTCGCCATCCTCTTTACCGACATCACCAAGCGGCGCCTCGCCGAGCAGGCCCTGGAGCAGAGCGAGCGCCACTGGCGTGGCCTGTTCGAACACTTCGACGAGGCCTTCGCCCTGGCCGAAGTCATCCGTGATGACGCCGGCCAGGCCATCGACTGGCGTTTCCTGGACGTGAACCCGGCTTGCTGCGCCTTGCTCGGCCGTCCAGCGGAGGGCGTGCGCGCCCGTACCCTGCGCGAACTGTTCCCGAACCTGGCGCCAGGCTGGATCGCCGACGCGGCACGGGTAGCTGAAAGCGGGCAGTCGCGCCCTTTCATCCGCCCCCTCGATGATGTGCGCCGCTGGTATGAAGGCCGCCTCCATCCGCTCCCTGGGGACCGCTTCATGGTGATCTTCCAGGACGTCAGCGAACTGCGCCGCGCGGCTCAGCGGCGAGAAGGGCTGCTGCATCTGAGCGACCAGCTCCGTGGCCTCGACGAACCGGATGACATCGCCGCCGTGGCCGCCGAGATCCTGGGCAATGTGCTGGAGGCGAGCCGCGCCGGCTACTGCCTGATATCCGCCGAGTCCGGCACGGTGGACGTGCAGCGGGACTGGTCCAGCGATGGGCGCCCGTCCCTGGTCGGCCCGCATAACCTGCATGACCTGGGCACCTACGTCGATGAGCTGATGACGGGCAAGTCGATCGCGGTCACGGATGTCCTGGATGACTCGCGCATCCCCTACCCCGATCGTTTCGAACGCTACCAGACGCGGGCCTTCCTCAATGTGCCGCTGATGGAGGATGCGCGCCTGGTGGCCTTGATGTTCGCCGACAGCGCCCACCCGCGAAGCTGGAGCCAGGAAGACATCGAATTCACCCGCGAGCTGGGCGAACGTACCCGCACCGCCATCGAACGGCGCCGGGCCGAACACCAGTTGCAACAACTCAATGCGCGGCTCGAACAACTGGTGGCCGAGCGCACACGGGAGCTGCTGCGCTCGGAAGAGCAGTTGCGGCAGTCACAGAAGATGGAAGCGGTGGGCCAGCTCACCGGCGGCATCGCCCACGACTTCAACAACCTGCTGACGGGAATCTCCGGCAGCCTCGAACTGCTGCAAAGCCGCATCGCCCAGGGTCGCACCCAGGATCTGGACCGTTACATCAATGCCGCGCAGGGCGCCAGCCGACGGGCCGCCGCGCTGACACACCGGCTTCTGGCGTTTTCCCGCCGACAAACGCTGGCGCCCAAGACGACCCAGGTCAATCGCCTGGTCAAGGGCATGGAAGAACTGATCTCTCGGACGATGGGGCCGTCGGTGAGCATCATCAGCGACCTGAGCACTGACTTGTGGAACGTGCTGATCGACCCCCACCAGTTGGAAAACGCGCTGCTCAACCTGTGCATCAACGCGCGAGACGCGATGCCCGACGGCGGCACCCTGACCATCAGCAGCCGCAACCGCAGCATCGATGAGCGTGGCGCCCAGACCTTCGACCTGGAGGCCGGAGAATACGTGGCCCTGGCGGTATCGGACACCGGCACGGGCATGGCCCCCGAAGTGGCGGCCAAGGCCTTCGAGCCCTTTTTCACTACCAAGCCCATCGGCATGGGCACAGGCTTGGGCCTATCGATGATTTACGGGTTCATTCGACAGTCCGGCGGACAGGCGCGCATCCACTCCCAGCCGGGTCGCGGCTGCGTCGTAACCTTATATCTACCGCGCCATAGCGGGCAGGTCCAGGAGGTTCCTACGCTGCCCATGGGCGCACCGCCGCGGGCCGAAGTCGGCGAAACCGTGCTGATCGTCGATGACGAACCCACTGTGCGCATCATGATCACCGAGGTACTGGAGGACCTGGGCTACCAGGCGGTGGAAGCCGCGGACGGCCGCTCGGGTCTGCAGATTCTCAATTCGAGCCTGAAGATCGACCTGCTGATCACCGACGTGGGCTTGCCGGGCGGCATGAACGGCCGGCAGATGGCCGATGCCGCCCGGGTAAGACGGCCCGACCTGAAGGTTCTGTTCATCACCGGCTATGCTGAGTCCAGCGTCTTCGAGAACGGCAATCCCCAGGACGGCATGCATGTGCTCACCAAGCCGTTCTCCGTGGACAGTCTGGCCCGACGCATCCGTAGCCTGATCGCCTCTTGACGCCGAGGAACATGCACAAGCCCGGGCCGCTGGCAGGCCAGCGACCCGACGCCGGACGGTCCGGAGCTGATCAGGCCGTATGGTCCGTCTCGGCCGCCACGCCCAGCAGCTGCACTTGCGCAGTGGTGTCGGACGACGCGAAGACGAACTGGTCGTCGCTCAGGATGTGGCTGTAGTCCCCGACCAGGGTCACCTGAAACTTGTGACCATCGGCGTCCGCTTCGCTGCTGCGGACATAGGTCCGGTCGCTGCTGGCGTTGTAGGTGACCTTGAGCGTGCCATCGGTTCCATCCCCCAGCCCAGTGAAGCCCAGCGCCGAAACGTCGAGCAGGTCCCGCTGCACGGAAAAGTCGGTGATCAGGTCCGCGGAGCCGGCATAGCTATCGCCAACGCTGTCGAAGCGGAACGTATCGGCGCCCGAACCACCCGTGAGGCGATCGCTGCCCGCCCCACCCACCAGCAGGTCGTCACCAACGCTGCCGCCAAGGGTGTCGTTGCCCGCCAGCCCATACAGGCTGTCATCGCCCCAGTCCCCATAGAGGGTATCGGCGGTGGACGTGCCACTCAGGTCAAGATGAGGAATCGGTTGCGAGCTGTCTGTCTGGGTGCTGTCCGGGTTAGCGAACAGGACGTTGGTCGCGGTAAGGTCGTACAGGTGATTGCCCTTGAGCAGGATCTCGAAACGGTTGCCATTGGCGTCCGGCTCCAGGGACTTGAGCGCGGTATAGTCACCAGCCAGGTTCAGGACCACCTTGAGCGTACCGTCAAAACCGTTGCCCAAACCGGTGAAGCCCAGGGCGGTGAGGTCAATGCGGTCGTGGCCGTTGCTGTTGAAGTCGACGATAAGGTCGCGCTGCGCATAGCTGCCACTGGCATCGTTGCGGTAGCTGTCGCTCAGACTGGTGTAGACGAAGGTATCCGCTCCGGAGCCGCCGGTGAGGGTGTCGCCGCCGCTGCCGCCCAGCAAGCGATCGGCGCCGCCATCACCGGAGAGCGAATCGCGACCCGCCGCGCCGGCCAGCGTATCGTCGGCGGTGGTGCCCACCAGGGTATCATTGTGGGCGGTGCCCGTAGTGAGGCTGAAGAAGTTGTCCGCCCCCAGGGTAGCCAGGTGATTGCCGCTCAAGGCGAGTTGGAAGCGATTGCCGTCAGCATCGGCATCCAGGCTGGAGAGATAGGTCGTATCGGTCTTGGCGTTATAAGTGACCTTGAGCGTCCCATTGTGACCATCGCCAAGCCCGGTCAGGCCCAGGGCAGTCAGATCCAGCCGATCACGGGCATCGTCGAAATCGCTGATGCGGTCGATGTAAGAGGTGTTGCCGGCCCGGTAGCTGTCACTGACCTGGCTGAAGCGGAACACGTCGCTACCGCTACCGCCGGTGAGCTGATCGGCCCCCGCGCCGCCGCTGATCACATCATCACCGGCCGCCCCGTTGATACGGTCGTTGCCATCACCGCCGGAAATGAGTTCGGCCGAACGGCTTCCGTTCAGGGCATCGGCACCCGCGCTGCCTCGTAGAATCAGCACATCGCTATTGTTGGTGACCTGGCTCTCGCTACCGACCGCGTTGATGTCGCCCGCCTGGGCCCCGTTGATCACGTTGCCGAAGATCAGGCTGCCATCCACTCCGGCGCTGTTGGAAGGGATCTCGGCCACGCCCCAGGTCGCGTTGGCCCCGCCGGTGATGATGTTGTCGTAGACGAAGTTCTGGCTGCCATTGGTCGTGCCCTGGCTGCGGATGGCCACTTCCGCGGTGGCCCCGGCCTGGGCATTGTCATGGATGATGTTGTCGGCGACTTCCACATGAGTCGTCCCCTGCAGGTCTACCCCGGAACCGCCGTTGTCGTGGATCTCCATGCGATAGACGCCGCCATACTCGATGCCGCGCACACGCACCCCATCACCGCCATTTTCCGACACGCTGCCGCCGATGACACTGAAGTAGCCGGTGTCCACGCCATTTTCGTTATGGACGTAGATGCCGTCGGCGCCATTGCCCGAAGCATTGTTGTCGGCAAGGGACAGCGCTTCGCTGCCCAGCACGACGTTGATCCCGTTGCGTTCGTTGTTCAGCGCCTGGTTGTCCTGGAACGTCAGCGCCGGCAGCGACCCGCCCAGGGAAAACCCGTCCAGGCCGTTGTCACTGGCGGTACTGTTACGCACGGTGAGGTTGACCGCCGCGCTGGACAGGTCGAAGCCGTTGCCACTGAAACCAGTGGCGGTTACCCCGTCGAGCACCAGGTTGGTCACGCTGTTGGCGCCACTTTGCGACCAGCCACTGACCTGCCCGCCGCCATCGGCCTGGCTGCCGTCGAGGGTCAGGTTGCTGACCTGGGCATCGCGAAGGGTGGCGCCCGCCGCTACGCCGAGCAGAGAGGTGGTATCGCCATCCGCGCTGTCGGCCAGCTTGAGGACGGTTTCTCCGGCACCGTCCCCGCTCAGCGTCACGTTGCTCTTCAGGGCCAGGGCATTGCCGGAACCGTCACTGTCAGATACCACCCAGGTGCCACTGGGTACGTAGACCTTCCCCCCACCGGCGGCCGCGGCGGCGTTGATGGCTTTCTGGATTGCCGCGGTGTCGTCGGTAGTGCCATCGCCCTTGGCGCCATAGTCACGGATATCGAATACGTCGGTCATGCAGTGCTCCTGTCAAGGTACTGAAGTCGAAGCGCGGTCGGCTGGGCGTCGCGGTTTCGGATTCACGAAACCATCTGACCAAGCGCTGCCTCTATAGTTGGATAAGCATAGGCCACATCCGACAAAACGAAGTCTGAATGCCGTCCCTGCGCCCTGTTATGATGACGCAGCCCGAGGTTTCACTCCTTCCTGCTCGCTCAATACGGACTTTCGCTTCGATGATCCAAGACCCTGCTGTGGCCGCCGCCACAGGTAGCATCGAATTCCTCAACGCCGGGGCCGAGCTCGGCCGACTGATCCGCGATCATGACTGGACAGCCAGCGGCCTGGGCCCGCTGGAACAGTGGCCGCAAAGCCTCAAAAGCATCACGGCGCTGTTGCTGGCCTCCCCGGTACCCATGGTGCTGTTGTGGGGGCCCAAGGGCATCATGATCTACAACGATGCCTACTCGGGCTTCGCCGGCGGTCGTCATCCCTGGCTGCTGGGCACCGCTGTACGCGAGGGCTGGCGGGAAGTGGCCGATTTCAACGATAACGTCATGCGTCAGGGCCTGGCCGGCAGGACACTGGCCTACAAGGATCAGGAACTCACCCTGCACCGCAACGGCCGCCCCGAGCAGGTATGGATGGACCTGGACTATTCGCCGGTCTATGACGAAAGCGGACAACCGGCCGGGGTGATCGCCATCGTGGTGGAAACCACTCAGCGGGTATTGTTCCGGCGCAACCTGCAGCACAGCGAAGAACGGCTGCGTGCGTTGGTGAACGCCACCTCGGACGTGACCTACCGACTGTCGCCCGACTGGCGCGAAATGCGGCAGCTCGATGGCCAGGGCTCGCTCCAGGATGTGAGCGAGCCGAACCGGGACTGGTTGCACACCTATATCGAGCCTTCGGCTCGGCCCCGGGTGCAAATGACCATCGAGCACTGCATCCGCACCAAGACCAGCTTCAATCTCGAGCATCCCGTCCGCCGCCCGGATGGCAGCCTCGGCTGGTTCCATTCTCGTGCGGTACCGCTGTTCGATGACCAGGGCGAGATCATCGAATGGTTCGGCGCGGCCACGGATATCAGCGCGCGCCGTGAGGCCGAGGAGACCCTGCGGGCCAATGAGGCCCGGCTGCGCTTTCTCGACGCCCTGGCCAAGGAATCCATGCGCAGCGACGATGCCGACGTGATCATGGCGATCACCACACGCATGCTTGGCGAGCATCTGCGCATCTCTGTCTGCGCCTATGCCGACATGGACCCCGACCAGGATGGCTTCACCATACGCGGCAACTGGCATGCGCAGGGAAGCGCCAGCATCGTCGGCCATTACCGCCTGGCCAGCTTTGGCAAGCTCGCCGTCAAGAACCTGCGCGCCGGCCTGCCGTTGATCCTTGAGGACAACGCGGCCCAGTTGCCTCCGGAGGAAGCCGAGGCATTCCTCAGCATCGGCCTGGGCGCCACCATCTGCATGCCGCTGGTCAAGGAAGGTCGGCTGATCGCGCTGATGGCCATCCACGACCGCCAGCCGCGGCAATGGTCGTCTCAGGAACTGAGCCTGCTTTCCGAAGTGACGGAACGCTCTTGGGCGCACATCGAGCGCGGTCGCGCTGAAGCCCAGCGGCGCGCGGGCGAAGAGCGTTTCCGGCAGGATCTGGAAGCGCGGGTAGCCGAGCGGACCGAAGCCCTGCGAATCAGCGAAGCCAACATCCGGCGAACCGAGCAGGCGCTGCACCAGGCGCAGAAGATGGAAGCCCTGGGCAACCTCACCGGCGGTATCGCCCATGACTTCAACAATCTGCTCATGGCGGTGCTGGGAAGCCTGGAGCTGTTGCGCCGCCGCCTGCCCGACGATCCTGCCTTGGCCCGCTTGCTGAACAACGCCAAGGCTGGCGCCGAAAGGGGCGCCGCCCTCATTGCTCGAATGCTGGCCTTCGCCCGGCGCCAGGAGTTGCGCGCCGAGGCCGTGGAGCTGGGCCAGCTGGTGGCCGGAATGGCCGAATTGCTCCAGCGCTCCCTGGGCCCCACCGTGGAGTTGGAGACAACCTTCGACGCGCTCCCGGCCTGGGTACGCACCGATTCCAACCAGCTGGAAGCAGCCCTGCTCAACCTGGCGGTCAATGCCCGGGATGCCATGGGCGGCCAGGGTAAGATCAGCATCCGTGCGCGAGCCCAGCGCATAGTGGTTGCAGAGGGCCCGCTGGCGGCCGGGGACTACTGGTGCCTGTGCGTGTCCGATACGGGCGAGGGCATGGACGAGCAGACGCTCAAGCGCGCCATCGAGCCCTTCTTCACTACCAAGGGTATCGGCAAGGGTACCGGGCTGGGCTTGTCCATGGTGCTCGGGCTGGCCGAGCAATGCGGGGGCACCCTGCGCCTGCATAGCCAGCATGGAGTCGGTACCACCGCGGAAATATGGCTGCCGGCCAGCCAGCCGCCTGAGCCCAACCCCTCGCTGGGGCAGGTTGAGGACGACCCCGAGGGCGACAGGTTCGCGCGTAGCCTGCGCATCCTTACGGTCGACGACGACGAGCTGGTGCTGACCAACACCGTGGAAATGCTCAAGGAGCATGGCCACCAGGTGCAGCCGGCGGCTTCGGCCCGTGAAGCCCTGGCGCTCATGGAGCAATCCGAGTACGACCTGCTGATCACCGACCATGCCATGCCGCACATGACCGGCGCGCAACTGGCGGCCAAGGTGCGAGAGCAGCGCCCTGACATGCCGATGATCCTGATTTCGGGCTACGCCGACGTGGCCCCTGGCCAGACCCCGGACATTCCAAGAGTGGCAAAGCCATTCTCCCAGGCGCGCCTGATGGAAGCAGTCACTGAAGTGATGCGAAGGGCATGACCCTAAAGGTGCGCCTCGGACAGCGAGGTGATTTCGGTGGGAGCTAGCGCCAGCTAGCGAAAAGGCCTTCTGATCGAGCACAATTCGTCAGCTGCGCTGACTCCCACCCGGTAAACCGAACCCATTTGTCGGACACCTCGTAGCCGACACATGGAGCCCGGCCCAGCCTTCAGCGCTGCTTTAGCCGGTCGATGATCACGGCCAGCAGCAGGATGGTGCCGCGGATCACATACTGATAGAAGGTATCGATGTTCTTCAGGTTCATGGCGTTCTCGATGATGGCCAGAATCAGCACTCCGGCGATCACGTGGCGCATCATGCCGATACCACCAGCCAGGGACACCCCGCCCAGCACGCAAGCGGAGATCACCGTCAGCTCGAAGCCCTGCCCGATCATGGGCTGGCCCGAGGTCATCCGCGATGCCAGCACCACCCCAGCCAGGGCGCCGATCAGCCCATGCACGGCGAAAATCACGATCTTGGTGCGGTCCACCGCCACGCCAGCCAGGCGAGCCGCCTCCTGGTTGCCGCCTATGGCCATGGTATTGCGTCCGTAGGTGGTGTAGTTCAATAGCCAGCCGAAGAACAGGAAGCACACCAGGGTGATCACGATGGGCACCGGCACCCCGAACAGCTGCCCGTTGCCGAACACGAAGAAGTTCTCTTCCATTACTCCCACGGCCTTGCCGTTGGAGAAGATATAGGCCAGGCCGCGCACGATCTGCATGGTCGCCAATGTGGTGATCAAGGCGTTTATCCGCAGCTTGGCGATCACGATTCCATTGATCAGGCCCACAATCAGACCCATGCCCAGGGCCGCGCCCACGCCATAAGCCACGCTGCCTGTGTCACGCATGACCACGGCGGCGATCACCCCGGCGCAGGCGATGACCGACCCCACGGAAAGGTCGAAATGCCCCGAGGCCAGGCAGAACAGCATGGTGCAGGCCGCGATCCCTGTGGTCGAAATCGCCAACCCTAGCCCGCGCATATTCAAGGGCGAAAGGAAGTTGTCGATGAAGATGGCGGAGCCGGCGAAGATCGCTACGGCAGCCAGGAGCATGACCCAGTCATCCAGAAAGCGGCGCATGTTCAGGCGGTGGCTGGATATCAAAGGGGTCTGGGGTACGCTAGCCATGGTTCACCTCTTGTTCTGAAGCCGCGCGGGCACCGGGCAGGGCCAACTGCAGCAGGCGGGACTCATTGATCTGTTCACGCGGGAGTTCGCCGGTGATGGCGCCTTCGCACATCACCACCACGCGGTCGGAAATGCCGATCACTTCCATCAGGTCGCTGGAGACCACAATGACCGCCACCCCGCTGGCCGCCAGGTTGTGGATGATCTGATAGATCTCCGACTTGGCGCCGATGTCGATGCCCCGAGTGGGTTCGTCGAGCAGGAGGACGTTCATGGGCAGCGAGAGCCAGCGGCCGAGAATCGCCTTTTGCTGGTTGCCGCCGGAGAGATACAGGATCGCCTGGTCTGCCGATGGCGTTTTCACGTTGAGCGCTCGAATCTGCCGCTCGGCATTGTCCCGCTCCCAGCGGCCGCGCAGCAGCCAGCCCATACGGGAATGGCGCGGCCGGGCCCCGATATTGATGTTCTCGCCAACGCTGGCCAGCGGCACGATGCCTTCCTTCTTGCGATCTTCAGGGCAAAGAAGGATGCCGGCCTGGATCGCGTCACGGGGTGTAGCCAGGCGCAGCGCCTTACCGTCCAGGCTCAGGCTGCCAGCGCTGGCAGGGGTAAGCCCGCTGATCAGGCGCAGCAGTTCGGTGCGCCCCGCCCCGACCAGTCCGAAGAAGCCCAGCACTTCGCCGCGGTGAGCCTGGAAGCTCGCCGGCTGGCGGACCCCCGGGCCGAGCAAGCCATTGACCGCCAGCGCTACATCGCCTCGCGGCCGCGGTCGGTAGTTGTAGATATCCTGGATGTCCCGGCCGACCATGCAGGTAACCAGCTTGTCGTGGCTGAGCACAGACATGTCTTCGAAGGTCTGGACATGGCGGCCGTCCTTGAACACTGTCACCGCGTCACAGATACGGAAAATCTCCTCCATCCGGTGAGATACGTACAGGACCACCCTGCCCTCGTCCCGCAGCCGACCGATGATGCCCATCAGGCGGTCGATCTCCCGGGCCGACAGGCTACTGGTAGGCTCGTCGAAGGCGATCACCCGGGCATCGTGAGATAACGCCTTGGCGATTTCCACCAGCTGCCGCTGACCAAGGGACAGATCCCCCAGGCGGGTTTCGGGATGGATTTCCTCGGCCAGCCCCTGCAGGAGGGCCTGAGCGCGCTGACGCATGGCGCGGCGGTTGACGATGCCCAGGCGAGCCGGGAAGTGCCCCAGGAGCAGGTTCTCCGCCACGCTCATCTCCGGCACCAGGTGCAGTTCCTGGTGGATCACTGCGATGCCGCTGGCCAGGCTGTCGGCGGCGTTGCGGAATTTCAGGCCACGCTTGCCCAGGCGCAGCTCGCCCTCGGAGGGGATATAGGCACCGCCAAGGATCTTCAGCAGCGTGGATTTTCCAGCGCCGTTCTCCCCCATCAGGGCATGCACCTGGCCGGGCCAGGCGGTGAAGTTGATGTCCGCCAGGGCGCGCACGCCCGGGAACTGTTTGCCGATGCCCTTGAAGGAAAGCGCTTGAGCGGGCATGGCCTGGGTAGCGGTCGACAACATGGGAAAGCTCCTCGTCACCCGGGTCAGTTCCACAGGCCGATCTTCTCAAGCTCTTGCTTGAAGTTGGCTCGGGTAATGAGGGTCACTTCGTCCATGGCGGTGTATTTTGGCGGCTCCTTGCCCGTGGTGACCCATTCGAAGACCATGGTGGCGGTTCGCTCGCCCTCGATGTGAGGGCTGGGAAGCATCGAGCCGAAGAAGCCGCTTTCCGGCTTTTTCAGCTCGCCGATCGCATCGGTACCGTTGATGCCGATGCCGATGACATTGGCCGCCTTGAAGCCAGCGCTCTCGGTGGCTCGCACACCACCAAGCACCGTGTTGTCGTTCATGCCGCCGATGATGAGGTTCTTGGCCGCCGACGGCAGCTTGACCAGGGCCGAGTTGGTGGCGTCCATGCTGCCCGGAACGTCGAGGGTCTTCTGAGGCGCGAAGACGATATGGTCTTCCGGCATCCCCGCCTTCCTGAGCGCGTCCACCGAACCGTCGGTGCGCTTCTTGCCGGTGTCGAGCTCGTTGTAGGTATTGATTACCGCATAGGTATCCTTCCAGTCCCAGCCACGATTCTTGGCCTCGGTGGCCATGGCCGCGCCCTGCTTCTGGCCAACCTCAAAGGCCGCCATGCCAAGGTAAGGCACCTCTTCCATGAAGTTGCCCTTGGCATCCACGAAGCGATCGTCCACTGCCATGACCTTCAGGTCATTGGCCTTGGCCTTGGCTACGATGGCCGGGCCAAGAGACACGTCCGGCGCGCAGATCACGAAACCCTTGGCGCCGTTGGCCGCGAGGCTATCGATGGCCGCCAGGGTTTTTTCGCCATCAGGCACGGCGATCTTGAGCAGGGTAAAACCCTTATCCTTCGCCGCCTTCTCGGCGAACGCCCACTCGGTCTGGAACCAGGGCTCCTCGGGTTGCTTGACCAGGAAGCCGATCTTCACCGGATCGGCGGCGAGAGCCTGTCCAGCCCAGGACAGCGCCGTTGCGGTTGCCACCGCCCCACAGAACACACGAAACCCTTTGATCAAAGGCATGGCTTACTCCTTGTTCTTGTTAGAAAAGCCGAGCGGCATGGGTGTTGACCCAGCACCGCGTTCAGTCAAGCACAGCCCGTTGGGCCATATGTAACGAAGTGTCACACCTGCGATTGCTCCGGGATCAACCCTTGAATCGATGACCTGGCTGGCCGCTAACTTCCAACCGACTCGAGAGCACCGCGCCGTCCAGAGGGCCGGCGGCCTGGCCAGGCCGGGCCGAGGTGACGTAGAGGGTGCGCAGGTCCGGGCCGCCGAATACGCAGCTGGTCGGGTGGCTCACGGGCAAGGCGATGCGCTGCTCGATACGCCCCTCGGGGTCGTAGCGCAGCAGGCAGCCACCACCCCAGCGGGCGTTCCACAGATAGCCTTCGGCATCCAGGGCAGAGCCATCAGGCACGCCGGGGCCTGGCTCGGCCCAGGTTTCCCGCGTGCCTGGCAAGCCATCGACATCCAGCGCATAGCGCCACAACTGGCCGGCCTTGCTGTCGGCGCTGTAGAGATAACGACCATCATCACTCCACGCCAGCGTGTTGGGAATGCCGAGTCCCTCCAGAACGGGCATGGCCTTGTTGCCTTCCAGCAGGAACAGGCTACCGCTGTCTCGCTCCACGGGGAGGTCTTCACCGGCGGGGCCGATATTGTTCTGCATGGTGCCTAGCCAGAGCCTGCCACGCTTATCACAACGGCTCTCGTTGGCGCGATTGCCGGGCATGCGGTCCGGCTGGCTGAACAAGCTCAGTCGGGGATGGTCTGTGGGTGAGGCAAGGTCCAGGCGGTATACACCCGAGGCCAGGGTCACCAGGGCGTCGCCCTGGTCGGTTGGAATGAAGGCCGACACCGGCTCGACCAGGTGCCACTGCGCCAGGCCGCGGGTGTCGAGCCGACAGGCCAGCATGCCGGCGATGTCGACGAAATACAGGGCTGCTGTGGAAGAGTCCCAGAAGGGCCCTTCGGCCAGCGTGTAGCGCTGGGGCGAAACAGGCTGCCACTGCATGGCGCCTCCGCTTATCGTTGTTGTCGGTGTTCGCGCTGCCAAAGGTTGGCAAGTGCAGGCATTAAATAATATTACTATTTACAGTTCAAGCCCTACGATGAGCAGATATTGGCCTGCCAAAGCCGACTTGATGTTCGAATTGGTATGACTATATTCAAGGGGCCGCGCTGTCGGCCACCCTTCGGACATAACAACAACCCCAACGGAGAACGTCCATGAAACCCTTCCTTGCGCAAGCTGCCAGCCTCGCCCTCGCCATGGGTCTGGGGGCGGGCAGTGCCCAGGCCTCCGGCCTGACCCGGGAACACGCCAGCTTCGCTACCCTCGAAGACGGTACCGCTGTTGAACGCTATGTGTTGCGCAATAGTCATGGCATGGAGGCCAGCATCCTTACCTATGGCGCCACCTTGCAGTCCCTGCTGGTACCGGATCGCGCAGGCCAGGTCGCGGACGTGGTCCTGGGCTTCGATGACATGAAGGGCTATCAGGCCCACGGCGACGTGTACTTCGGGGCCACCATCGGCCGCTTCGGCAACCGCCTGGCGAAGGGCCAGTTCAGCCTGGACGGAAAGCAGTACCAGGTGCCGGTGAACGATGGTCCGAATGCGCTGCATGGCGGCCCGAAGGGCTTCGACAAGCATATGTGGAAAGCTCGCGGCACCGATGAAAAGGGCTGGGTGGGAGTCACCCTGAGCTACCGCTCCGTCGATGGGGAAATGGGCTTTCCTGGCAACCTCAACGTGGAGGTGGAATACAGCCTCAACGATGACAATGTACTGCGCATCCGCTACAAGGCGACCACCGACCGAAGCACTGTTCTCAACCTGACCAACCACAGCTACTTCAACCTGGCGGGCGCTGGCGAAGGGGACATTCTCAATCAGGTCGCCACGGTCCGCGCCGCGCGCTATACCCCCATAGACGCTACCCTGATCCCCACCGGCGAGCTGGCCCCGGTCACAGGCACCGCGCTGGACTTCAATCGCCCCACGGCGTTCGGCAAGCATATCCGCGATGACCATCCGCAATTGAAATTCGCCGAGCCCAAGCAAGGCGGCTTCGACTTCAACTGGGTGCTCGACAGCGCGGGCGACCTTAGCAAGCTCGCTGCCGAGGTAGTGGACCCAGGTTCCGGGCGCCGCTTGCAGCTGTACACCACCGAGCCGGGCGTACAGCTGTACACCGGCAACTTCCTGACCGGCTTCACCGGCAAGCAAGGCAAGACCTACCCGCACTGGGGGGCCTTTACCCTGGAGACCCAGCACTATCCCGACTCACCGAACCAGCCGAACTTCCCGAGCACGCGGCTGGACCCGGGGCAGACCTACACCCAGACCACGCTGTTCCGCTTCAGCGCGCAGTGAAAGACAACGCCGGGCGTATCCAGGACTGCATCCTGGAATTACTGGCCCAGCGAGCGCCTGAGGCGTCCATCTGTCCCTCCGAGGTCGCCCGCCGTCTGGCGGGCGACGACGGCCCATGGCGAGACTGGATGGCGCCGGTACGCCACATTGCCCAGGATCTCGCCGTGTCGGGGTTAATTGAAATCACCCAGGGCGCAGCGGTTCTACCACCGCAGGGTCCTTACCGAGGCCCTGTAAGACTACGCCGCGGCGCCAACTTTGCGGCCCAGGCACATTCCCAACAGGAATCCCATCCATTCAAAACATGAATTTCCTTTATAAAGGCTAGGCAGTAAGGTTCATGGACACTTCAAGCTGAGCCATGCCGATGCCCAACCCCGAACCTTATTGGCAGCGTAACCTCTATGTCTGCGTCTTTGGCGCTTTCACGACCATTGTCGCCATGACCCTGTTGTTGCCTTTCCTGCCACTTTATATCGAGCACCTCGGCGTCACGGACGCAGCTGCCATCGTGCAATGGTCAGGCGCAGCCTATGCAGGCACCTTCCTCACCGCAGCACTTACCGCCCCACTCTGGGGCCGGCTCGGGGATCTCTACGGACGCAAGCTGATGCTGATCCGGGCCAGTCTTGGCATGGCCGTGGCCATGGCCATGATCGGCCTGGCGCAGACGGCCTGGCAATTGGTTGCGCTACGACTGCTGGCCGGACTACTGGGCGGCTACGCCTCAGGCGCCACCATCCTCGTGGCCACCCAGGCGCCCAAGGCGCGCGTCGGCTGGGCCTTGGGAATGCTGTCTTCCGGCATCATGGCGGGCAACCTCGCGGGGCCGTTGCTGGGCGGCGCCCTGCCACCCCTGGTGGGCATTCGCAATACCTTCTTCATTTGTGGCGGCGTCATTTTCATCGCCTTCTTGGCCACTGTCTTTCTGCTCAAGGAAAGCCCGCCTGTCAGGCCGGCTCGCGTTGCGCCCAGGCAGGCAGCGCCGACGCGTTTCAATCGATCCGTGGGAATCATGCTGATGACTGCCGGGGGCTTGATGTTCGCCACCATGTCCATCGAGCCCATCATTACCGTTTACTTCCAGCAACTGGGGACTGTCCAGGTCACCTGGATGGCTGGTCTAGCCATGTCTGCCACAGCGCTGGGCAGCATCCTGTCCGCGTCCCGGCTTGGCTCCCTGGCGGACCGCTTCGGCCCGTGGCGGGTGCTCTGTGCCTGCCTCGGGCTCGCCGCGGCGCTCCTGGTTCCGCAGGCCCTGGTAAGTGAAGGCTGGCAGCTGGTGATCCTGCGTCTGGCCATGGGCCTGGCGTTGGGCGGCCTGCTGCCCTGCATCACCAGCATCATTCGTCAGAGCGTTGCGGACCAAGGGGCGGGACGCCTATTGGGCTACTCGACCTCCTGCCAATACGCGGGGCAGGTACTTGGGCCTCTGGCAGGGGGTTTCCTTGGGGGACATTACGGCATGCGCTCGGTGTTCTGGGCGACCAGCCTGGTATTGGCGGCCCTGGCGCTGTTCACCTGGCGCAACCGTCCCAACGCGGACGGGACCTCTCAGGACTGAAGGCCGGAGAGCACTTCCAGCGCATTGGGCACCGCTGCACCCGCGGCGGTATTGTCGAAGATACACCAGGCCGGTACCTGAGCCTGGCGCAGGCGGGCGGTCACCGCGGCCAATGCTTCAGCGGCATAGGTCGAGTAGTAGATTCTGGGGGCGCCATGCAGACGCCAATAGAGCAGCCCGGGCCAGCCCACGGGTTGAGTTTGGCCCAAGGGCGCCGGGTCCGCCTGGACCCAGCCTATACGCGCCGCGATGAGCATGGAGCCCGCCGCCAACCAGGAGCGGTGACGAGGTTCGAGTACTACCGGCCCGTCATGGAGCAGGCGCACCTGTTCGAAGAAGCGGGCGGCGATAACCGGCTCGTAAGCCAGGGAGGGTGGCAGCTGGACCAGGATGCAGCCCAGGCGATCGCCCAGGGCCGAGCACTGTTCGAAAAACGCATGAATGTCAGCCTCGCAATTGACCAGGCGGGCATCATGAGTGATCTGCCGCGGCATCTTCACGCAGAAGCGGAAGCTCGTCGGCACGCTAGCCGCCCAGCGGGCATAGGTCGCCGGACGGTGCGGGCGGTAGAATGAGCTATTGATCTCAACCGCGTTGAAGCGACTGGCGTAGCGCTGCAGGTGGGTCCCATCCTCGGTAAAGTGGGGCCACTGCTCACGCGGGAGGCTCCAGCCGGCGCAGCCCAGGTAGCGATGAGTGTCTTGATCGAGTGTCATGACATGAAGGACCTAGCGACAAGGGCGCGCGTTCCGTCGGGGTACGTTGAAGCTGCGACCGAGGCTGCCTAGAATGCCGTGTCTATTTGCCATCACGGTAATCCTCATGCGCCTCGCCCCTCTCCTGCTGGTGACGCTCTGCAGCCTTGCGCCTTCGGCTTGGGCCGAAGCCTACAAGTGCATCGGGGCGACGGGCCGCGTCAGCTACAGCTTCGTGCCCTGCCCGGTAGCCATGGGGGAAACCCGCTGGGCGCGCAAGGTAGAGCAGGCCCAATGGGTAAGCCTAAACCCCGAGGACGCCGAACCCCATGTGATCAATCAGCGGGCGACCAGGATCCTGCAGACCAGCTATCGCACCAAGGTGCGCTACACCGTGCATTACCTGCCCGGCGTGGCGCCACCGCGTGCGAAGAAGCCTCGAGTGGCCGCAAAACCGATGCGCTGTCTGGACGAGGGCGGACACCCGCGCTGCGACGGCCTGGCCCGGCCTTGAACCCGCCCGCCGGCCCAGCCCTGGCAACCGATGCCGCGGGCGAGGCCGTGAGCGAACCCATCAGATGCGGAAGCTGCCGACCAACTGTTTGAGGCGAGCGGCCTGCTGCTCCAGGTCTGTACAGGCGCGCAGCGTCGCCTGAAGGTTTTCCACGCCTTCCTGATTCAGGGTGTTGATCTCGCTGATGTCCATGTTGATGGTATCCACGACGGCTGTCTGCTCTTCGGTGGCTGTGGCGACGGACTGGTTCATGCCGTCGATCTCGCCGATCCGCGCGGTTACGCTGGCCAGGCGCTCGCCGGCCTGGTTGGCGATGATCACGCTCTGATCGCTCTCGCGCTGGCTTTCATTCATGATCGCCACGGCTTCCTGGGCGCCCACTTGCAATTCCTCGATCATGCCCTGTACCTGCTGGGCTGATTCCTGGGTGCGATGGGCCAGGTTGCGGACTTCATCGGCCACTACCGCAAAGCCACGTCCGGCCTCGCCGGCCCGTGCCGCTTCGATCGCGGCATTGAGAGCCAGCAGGTTGGTTTGCTGCGAGATCCCCGTGATGACCTCGAGGATCTGCCCGATATTGGCTGTCTTCAGGTTCAACTGCTCGATCTTGTCGCAAGCGGCGCTGATCTTCGCTCCGAGCCGGTTCATTGCCTCGATGCTCTGCTGCACCACAGCCTGCCCGTTGCCTGCCAGGTCGCTGGCGTCGCTGGAATGGCCCGATGCGAGCGCGGCGTTATGGGCGATTTCCTGGGCGGCGGCGCCAAGCTGATTGATCGCTGCCGCGACGCTGTTGGTACGCTGCGCCTGCTGGTCGGAATTGAGCATGGACGAGTTGGAGGCGCTCACTACCCGCAGCGCCACCTCGTTGAGCTGCACCGTTGATGAGGACACTTCCCGCATCGAGTCGTGAATACGTTGAACGAACCGGTTGAAGGCATTGCCCAGATGACCGAATTCATCCTGGTTCTGCACGTCTAGGCGACGGGTGAGGTCGCCTTCGCCCGCGGCGATATCCTGCATGGCACGGCCCATGACGTTAAGCGGTCGCATCAGTACCGTGATGAGCATGCCCAGCAAGAAGATGATCACGACCACCGCTACGAGGGTGGCGACCACCGCCGAGGTGCGGAACTCGCTCAACGTCACGAATGCTTTCTCTTTGTCCAGGGCAAGGCCGATATACCAATCGACGGACGGCAGGCCTTCCACGCGGGCAAAGGTGAGCACTTCCGCGCGTCCTGCCCGCTCGCTTTCGCTGATGTCGGTGCTCAGGCGAGGCGTGGCCGTTGGGTAGGCATCTTTGAGGGTCTTGTTGACCAGGGTTTTGTCCGGATGCACCAGGATCTGGCCATCCCCATCCACCAGAAAGGCGTAGCCGTTGCCCTGGAAATCCAATGCGTTGATGGTCTTGACCAAGGTATCGAGGGTCAGGTCGCCCCCAGCCACGCCGACGACCTGACCGTTGGGCCCCTTCACCGGCGTGGCGATGGTAATGATCAGCGACTGGGTCACCGCATCGGTGTAAGGCGCTGTCAGCATGGTTTTGCCAGCCTCCTGCGCTCCCTTGTACCAGGGGCGGGTGCGGGCGTCGTAGCCGGCCGGCATCTCATCCGGCGGCTGCATCACGAAGGCGCCATCGGCGCGGCCGATGTAGACGTTCATAAAGGTCGCCAGCAGGGTTTTCTGTTTCATCCACTGGCTGGCAGAGGCATCGTCCGTAGTCGACGCCAGGCCTTCGGCCATGCCCTCGACAAGCAGGATGCGACCGGACAGCCAGTTCTTTACGTTATCCGAGGCACTTTCTCCGGTTTCTCGCAGGTAGCTTTCCAGCTGGGCCTGGATGGAGTGGCGCTGAAGGTAGTCGTTGTACAAGGAAAAGAGACTGAAGGCCGCGACCACGACAAGCGAGGCGGCCAGGAGGATCTTGTGGCTGAATTTAAGGTTTTTGAACATGCCGGGGCTGCCTGCGGAGAACTAGGTAACCAGGTTATCGGCCAGGTCCCCGCAAGGTTTAGCGCCGCCGCGCACCTGGGGCTTCCTGGCCCGCAGATCAGCGGGCCGGCCCGCTGCGGTGGCTTGGCAGTTGCGGTTCACCGCCGTCTGCCGCTCTCAAGCCTGATCCGACCTCGGCCGGGCACGAGGCTTGCCATTTTCCATACCCAGGTCATGTATCGCCTTTCCGGGAAGCGCCGCCACGGCGGCGGCCTGACCGTCCCGCTGTTTGCCATGACGTGCTTGAAGCACCAGGCGAGGAATGAGATCTCCCTCGGGAAGCCCCTTCCAGAAACGAGTCGGCATATGGCCTTGCATGATCCCCGGGTTGACCCGCGCCGGGTTGAACGTGTGAGTGTAATAGGCGCGCCACAGTGCTTCGCTGCCGTCACCCTGCCCCTTGGCCATGGCTTGCCACTGGGGCGGACACTTACGCTCATGGTGCAGCGTCGAGCCATCGTAGAAAGCGCCATCATCGGGCGTGGCGATCATCCAGCGCTGGCGGCCCATGCGCCCGACGAAATGTTGGGCGGCATCCTCCAGGATGTCATGAGCCGGCTCATGCCAGGCCACGAACTGAGGGCCCGTGTCCGTCGCGGGACGCTCGACGAAGCGCAGGAAGGCATGCAGGTGGTGCGCTTCCCGGCTGACCTGCTTGACGCGCCTGTGCAATTCGCTACCAAGGGCGTCTCCCGCCAGCATGGCGGTGCGGTCGCCGTGGCTGACGCGCCAGAGTACTTCATAGAGCAGGCTCCAGCGCTGGTCGCCCCGGTACTGACTCGCAGCTTGCAGCAACTGGGGCAGCGCCATTGGAATGCGCGAGCGGAACGGCCCCAGCTCAGTCGGCAGGCCATGAGGCGCGCTGAACAGATCGGCTTCCCGTTCACCGTTCCAACTGACCTGGCTCGGGTCGACGCCGTGGCTGAGCAACCAGCGCGCCTGCTCGCGCCAACGCCCGAACAGGCCATCGCACTCCAGGCAGATCACCCCCACAACCCCAACTGCTGGGGTTGGGGGCGTTCCACCATGGCCTGGCGCAGGGCCTGGCTACTGCGCTCAGCCTGGGGCGGATGGTAATCGGCGGTGACCACGAAAGGCTTGGCCTTGCTCAACACGCAGCGCAGGCGGGCCAGATCCGCGTAGCGGATTCGCCGTTGCCGACGCAATTCGATCAACCGTTTGGTAGTGCGGATGCCGATGCCCGGCACTCGCGCGATCATCGCCGGCTCGGCCCGGTTCAGATCCAGCGGGAAATACTCACGATGCTCCAGCGCCCACGCCAGCTTGGGGTCGATATCGAGGGCCAGGTTGCCAGCACTACCCAAGAGTTCGTTGGCCCGATAGCCATAGCCGCGCAGGAGGAAGTCGGCCTGATACAGCCGATGCTCTCGCATCAAGGGGGGCGGCGCCAGCGGAACGCTGTTGGGGCTGTCCGGAATCGGGCTAAAGGCTGAGTAGTAGACCCGGCGCAGGCCAAAATTCCCATAGAGCGCTTCGGCGCTGCGCAGGATGGTGCTGTCATCGGTGGCATCGGCACCGATGATCATCTGGGTACTCTGCCCGGCAGGGGTGAAGGCAGGTGCCCTCACCTCGCCGGCCACCGCCTGCTGACCTTGATGAATGGTCCCCATGGCCTGGTGGATGGTCTTGAGCTGCTTCTCTGGCGCTAGGGTTCGCAGGCTTTCGCCAGTGGGCAACTCCACGTTTACGCTGAGCCGGTCGGCATAGCGCCCGGCCTGCTCGATCAGCGCCGGGTCCGCATCGGGAATGGTCTTCAGATGGATATAGCCGCGGAACTCATGCTCTTCCCGTAGCGAGCGGGCTACCTGCACCAGCTGCTCCATGGTGTAATCCGCGGAGCGGATAATGCCCGAACTGAGGAACAGGCCGCTGACATAGTTGCGCCGATAGAAATCGAGGGTAAGCCTGACCACCTCCTCGGGAGCGAAGCGCGCGCGCGGCACGTTGCTGCTGCGGCGATTCACACAGTATTGGCAGTCGTACAAGCAGAAATTGGTCAACAGTACCTTGAGCAAGGACACGCAACGACCATCGGCGTATAACTGTGGCAGATGCCCATGCCATTGGTGGAGCCCAGGCCGCCCTTGCCTTCAGAGCTGCGCTTGGGCGCGCCGCTGCTGGCGCAGGAAGCATCATATTTGGCGGCATCGGCGAGAATGCTTAGCTTGTCGATCAGCTGCATGAAATATCCAGGCACTGTTTTTCTGTACAGTAGCTGGTTGGATGTACAACCTCAAGCACCCTTGGTCGCTTGATAAGCGCTCAAGGCGAAAAGACAAAAACCCGCCGAAGCGGGTTTTTTCATGCCATTCCAGCCTCCTGCCGGTAGCCGTCCAGGCCATGGCCGATCTTCCATGATCCCTGAAGCGATCCATTGCTTCAGTTGATGGATCCAGAATACCCGTTACCTCGCGATTGGACCAGAGCCAAACGCTGCATCGCCGTGTAAGACATTGGCTATGGCACGGCCCATCCATGACGCACAGAGCCTTACCCGGTTCATAGCCGCTGCTGGCCCTCGCCAGGTAGACTACGGGCGTACCAAGGCCTTTGTTGACTGTCCTGCAACGCATCGCCCAAGCCACTGCGGGGCTCGAGGGCGATGCGCAGGGCCAGCTTCATCACATCCAGATCGCTTTCCACCGCAGGCCCCATCCAGATTCCAGGACCGTTGGCGCAAGCGTGGCTTACCGGTCCCATCCAGGGGTCTGCATGCTCAACCCAGGGCCCGATGGCAAACCAGGCCACGCCACCGATGCGCGTCCGGGTCACCTGGCCTGGGTGGAACAGCTCCTGGGCGGCGTACCAATCGTCGATGCGAGCGTCGATCCAGCCATGGAAACCCCAGAACAGGGGGTGCACGTGTGAAGAGAACGGGTCGCCCAGGAAATCATTGCCCGGGTCGAACCAGGCCTTGGAAAAATCGGTGGGCTGACGGGCCATGGGCATGGGGCGCTGGTCTTCGGGGCCGCGGGCCACACTGGCCCAGCACATGTGCAGCCAATCGTGCAGGCTCAGCTCCAACTCCGAGCCGAACTGGCCCAAAGTCATGCGCGCCAGGTACTCGGGGTCCCGATAACGCGACTCCCAGACCTGGAAATTGCCGTCGTAGGTATCGCGGCTTTTGATCGCTGCCATTCCCTGGCTATAGGCTTCGTCGCCTGGCGCCAGCCAGGTAGGCGGCACGGAGTGTCCATCAGCGTTCTCGAAGTAGCGAAGGAACGCCACGCGGTCGGTTTCCACCGCGGGTCGCGGCTGGGGGAACAGGTGCCACGCTTGGGGGGCGCCCAGCTTGGCCGCCACGCCGAGCATATAGCGGTGCATGTACAGAAAGTCGATGCCCGAGCCGTTGCGATCCTTGTACCGGCCTCGGGAATCCCGCTCCTGACCGCTCGGGCCAGGCTGCCAGCCCAGGTTGCGCAATGCCTGGCGACGGTCATTGCCGATCAGGTGCCACTTGTCCCTGACCGTATGCCAGAGCTGATGGGTCAACCGGTGCTGGGGGGTCACCAGCCAGTCCAGGAAGGCAGCGGTCAGGGGAATGCGTTCACGCGCCTCGGGAAAAGGCAGTTTATGGGCGCTGAAAGCATGGGAAACCCTGTCACCTTCGGCGCGCAGCTCTGTGACATGTCCGCTGAGCACATCATTATCGGCGACGCCCACACCGCCCCACAGATCGGTCAGGGACACGTTCAGGCAGTAGCCCGGCGCGCCGGGCAAGGGAGTGTTCTCAAGCAACCGCCAGCGTATCTGCCCGGCGTTGGCTCCGACCAGGTCGCCCATTACCTGAAACCGGGGCGCGGCCCCGTTCGCCAGGCGCTGGTAGGTATCAAGGTATCCTCGTAGTCCGCGGCCTCGCTCGCCTGCATCGAGGAGAAGAGTCGCACCATCGAATTGCGACAATGCAGGCGTCCGTACGGTCCATACGCCGCGTAGCAGGTCGGCCAAGCGTTGGGTTGGCAGGTCCGCGAGTTCCACCTGGGCCTCGCTCGGCGTGCCGCCTTCGGCCCACCACTTATTGAAGCGTCGAGCCCCTTCGTAACCCGCCGGCGCCATTAGCCCGCCGAGTGCCGCTCCCGCCAGAAGCCTGCGCCTGGTCATTCGCATCGCTTGCCATCCCTTCTAAACGCTGCCGAATATTCTCTACAATCAACCACTTACTTTCGCTTCCAGCAAAAGCATGAGCCTTGAGTCAGTCGATTGACAGCCACCCTATCAGATTCCATGGCCACGGGTAATGGAATCAAGCTTCGCTCGAAGATGAAATCTTGAGCAGGCAACCTTAGCGCAGCCCTTGTATCACGCGGGATACAGACAGGGGGGCAGGTTTTCGAGAGGAATATTTCGGCACTCGCTGGCCGCAGGGAAAACTTCCGCCGTTGCGCTTGGTCTCAGCGTCTGGGCACGAGGCCACTATTCAACTGACTGCCCAGACGACGATATTTTGACATTCGGGATTGACAGCCGCCATCTCGGCGCTGCAGGTCACCCATGGACGAGAGCGCAAACGATGATCTTCAACGTGAAAGACTATGGTGCCGTGGGTGACGGCGTCACCGACGATACCGCCGCCATCCAGGCAGCTATCGACGCCGCGGCCGCTGCCGGTGGCGGACAGGTCTACATCCCCAGCGGTACCTACATCGTATCGGGGGGCGAGGAACCCTCCGACGGTTGCCTGATGCTGCAAAGCAACGTCTATATGTATGGCGACGGCATGGGCGAGACCACGCTCAAACTGGCCGACGGCTCCGACCAGGACATTACAGGCATCGTGCGTTCGGCCTACGGCGAAGAAACCCATGATTTCGGCCTGAGCAACCTGACCATCGACGGCAACCGTGCCAACACCACTGGCAAGGTGGATGGCTGGTTCAACGGTTACATCCCGGGAGAAGACGGCCAGGACTCCAATGTGACCCTGGATGGGGTGGAAATCCTGAACTGCTCGGGCTACGGCTTCGATCCCCACGAGCAGACCGTCAACATGGTCATCCAGAATTGTGTATCCCATGGCAATGGCCTGGACGGCTTCGTAGCCGATTACCTCATCGATAGCACCTTCATCAACAACGTGGCCTATGATAACGACCGCCACGGTTTCAACATCGTTACCAGCACCAACAGCTTCAGCCTGGTCGATAACGTAGCCTACGGCAATGGCAGCGCGGGGATCGCCGTACAGCGCGGTAGCGAGGACATCCCCTCGCCCACTGACATCACCATTACCGGGGGCTCGGTGTACGATAACGGCGCCGAGGGCATCCTGATCAAGATGTCCACGGACGTCACCGTCAGCGGCGTGGATATCTATAACAACGGTAGCGCCGGCATCCGCCTCTACGGCTCTTCCGACGTGACCGTGGTGGACAACACGCTGACCGCGAACGGCCAGAACGCCGCCGTGCCGGAAATCATCGTTCAGTCCTATGACGACAGCAACGGTGTGTCGGGCGACTTCTACGCAGGCAGTAACAACGTGATCGAGAGCAACACCATCACTGGTGGCAGCAATTCCACCTATGGCGTGGCCGAGCGCAACGAGGATGGCACCGACAACAATGCCGTGGTAGGCAATACCATTACCGGCACCACCAAGGGCAGCACCCTGCTGTATGGCGATGGCAGCTACGTCAGCGCCCAGGTACCCCTGCACGAGATCGACGGCACCGCCGGCAACGATGTGCTGACCGGCACCGCAGTAGCCGACCTGTTACTGGGCGGGGCTGGCAAAGACACCCTCGGTGGCGGCACCGGCGATGATGTGATCGTTGGTGGCGCCGGCAGCGACAAGCTCAGCGGCGGCGACGGCGCGGATACCTTCCGCTTCGACAGCCTAACTGACAGCTACCGCAGCAGCACCACCTCGTACGCCGACCTGATCAGCGACTTCAACGTCAACGAAGACAAGCTGGACCTGGCCGCGCTGGGCTTCACTGGCCTGGGTGACGGGACCAACGGCACCCTGACCATCGCCTACAACGCCAGCACCGACCGCACCTACATCAAGAGCCTGGAGGCCGACGCCAGCGGCAATCGCTTCGAGCTGGCGTTGTCGGGCAACCTGGTAGGCAGCCTGACTGCCGACAACTTCGTGTTCGAGTATGTCATCAGCGGCACCGACAGCGCCGATACCCTGACCGGCACCGGACAGAACGAAACCCTGTACGGCCTTGGCGGCGCGGACACCATCAGCGCGGGCGCGGGGGCTGACGTCATCTACGGCGGTGGCGGCGCGGACGACCTGAGCGGTGGCGATGGGGCGGACACCTTCGTCTACACCGCCGTAAGCGACAGCTACCGCAACTACAACAGCGGAGGCACGAACCAGGGCGACGAGATTCTCGACTTCGACGTGACCACCGACAAGATCGATCTGTCGGCGCTCGGGATCACCGGCCTGGGCGATGGCTATGCCGATACCGTGGAAATCGTGCTCAACAGCGCGGGCACCCGCACCTATATCAAGAGTCGTGAAGCCGACGCCGATGGCAATCGCTTCGAAGTGTCCATCTCGGGCAATCATCTGAGCGATTTGACCGCCAGCAACTTCGTGTTCGCCACGGCGGCTGTCGGTACCACCGTGCAGGGCACCGACGGCAATGACGTGCTCACCGGCACCGCCGGCGATGACCTGCTCATCGGCGGTGCCGGCCTGGACAAGCTGACAGGAGGCGCGGGGGCCGATACCTTCCGCTTCGACAGCCTGACCGATAGCTACCGCACCGCCAGCAGCAGTGCTGACGACCTTATCCTTGATTTCAACGCCAACGAAGACAAGATCGACCTGTCCGCGCTCGGCTTCACCGGCCTGGGTGACGGCCATGACAACACCTTGTCTATCGTCTACAACGCGACTACCAATCGCACCTATATCAAGGACCTGGACGCCGATGCCTCTGGCAATCGGTTCGAAGTGGCGTTGTCCGGCGATCACAGTACCGACCTGACCGCCGCCAACTTCGTATTCGCCAGCACGACGCCGGCCAGCACCACCACGACCGATACCGTCGCCACCGACACTGGTAGCACTGCCGTCGAGGTCGTCATCCTGGGAACGAGCGACACCGAGCACCATACCACCACGGCCTGAGGGCAGCCGCGCCGTCAGGACGGCGCGGTGTTTCACCGTCAGCGGGTGCCAGCCACGCCGCTGACGCCCATCATCCACCTCGCCAGGTCATCGACTTCGGCCTTGCTTACCCCATGGGTCATTCCAGGATAGGCATGGAACTCCGGCTTGACGCCCAGTTCGATGAGGGCTTGCCGGGCCTGTGTCGCTTCCTGGTAATCCAGGACAGGATCGGCCGTGCCATGGCCGATGAATACTGGCAGCTTCGCCAAAAGGTCTGCCTGATCCGCTCGCGTTCGCACCTGATCGATCAGGCCGGCAGGCAGCTTGCCGCTCAAGATGGCGATACCACCCACCGACGCTGGCGCCTGCAGGGCGATCTCATAGCTCATCATGGCTCCTTGGCTAAAGCCCACGAGATAGATGCGCTGGGGTGGCACATTGTATTTGCTGGAGGCTTGCCGGATGAAAGCGCGCAGGCGCTCGAGGCTACGATCGATGTCTTCCTGCACACCCTCGTATGGGCCCTGGCCCTGGGTCTTGCTGAACCACTGATAGGCGCCCTCGCCCAACGGCATGGGCGCGCGCACTGAAAGGTAGGTGAAATCGGGAAAGAGCCGCTCGCGCAATTCGAACAGGTCTTCTTCGTTGGCGCCGTAACCATGCAGGAAGATCACCATCGGGTGTGCCTTCGGCTCGGCACCGGCCTGGGCCAGGTAGCTCAGGGACAGGTCCGTCTGGAGTACGGGCTGTGCCTGCGCCAGGGCAGTGAACAATGACAGTGTCAGGGCGGCTAACCACTTCATGGGGGAAGGCTCTTGGCGGGGAATGACAGGCCCAAGCGTAACATTGGCACTACTGCGGCGGGCAGGGTCCATACCCTGGAAGCGAAACCATGGCAACGACCGGCGCCGCGCTATATAGTCGAGTGCATAACGCCATTGTTCGAGAACCCTCATGCTTCGCGTCTCCCTCTTCTGCATGCCGCTGATTACCCTTGCCGGCCTGATGGCCGGGCAAGCCCGCGCGGACGACGTACAGGTCGCCGTGGCCGCCAACTTCACCGCGCCGCTGCAGGCTATCGCCACTGCCTTCGAGCAAGACACCGGACACCATGTCATCGCCTCGCCTGGCGCGACCGGCCAGCTTTACGCCCAGATCAACAACGGCGCGCCTTACCAGGTGTTCCTCTCGGCGGACGCCAGCACCCCCGCCCGGCTGGAAAGCGATGGCAAGGTCGTCGAACATTCGCGTTTTACCTATGCGATCGGCAAACTGGCGTTATGGTCCGCGCGACCGGGCTATGTCGATGCCCAGGGCAAGGTGCTCGCGCAAGGAAACTATCGTCACCTGGCCTTGGCCAACCCCAAGACCGCGCCGTACGGCCTGGCAGCCACTGAGGTGCTGGAGCATATGCGTCTCACCGAGGCGACGGCGTCCAAGCGTGTAGAAGGTCAGAACATCACCCAGGCCTTTCAGTTCGTACAGACCGGGAATGCGGAGCTGGGCTTCGTCGCGCTCAGCCAGGTGTCGCGTGACGGCAAGCTGACCGGCGGCTCGGCATGGATCGTGCCGGATACCCTGTACTCGCCGATCCGTCAGGATGCCGTGGTGCTCGATCCAGGCGCAGGCCAGGTTGCCGTCGAGGCGTTCATGAACTACCTGCGCGGCCCGACGGCGGCCGCCATCATCCGTTCGTACGGCTACGCGCTCGATGCTCGGGCCCAGTGACTATGGGGCCATCTGGCTGACGCTCAAACTGGCCAGCGTGACCACATGCCTGCTGCTGCTGCTGGGCGCGCCCCTGGCCTGGTGGCTGGCCCATAGCCAGTGCCGCTGGCGTGGGCTGGTCAACGCTGTGGTAGCTCTCCCTTTGGTGCTGCCGCCCACGGTCATCGGTTTCTATCTGCTCCTGCTCATGGGCCCCGATGGCCCGGTAGGCCGACTGACCGAAGCACTCGGCTTGGGCAGCCTGGTGTTTTCCTTCGCGGGCCTGGTAGCAGGCTCGGCCCTCTACTCGCTGCCGTTCGTGGTGCAGCCGCTGCATAACGCCTTCCAGGCCATTGGCAGCGCTCCCCTAGAAGCCGCGGCAACCCTGGGCGCCTCGCCCCTGGACCGTTTCTTCACGGTTGCCCTGCCCTTAGCCCGCCCTGGAGTGATCACCGCCGCTGTGCTGGGGTTTGCCCATACGGTGGGTGAGTTCGGGGTGGTCCTGATGATCGGCGGAAACATTCCAGATCGCACTCGGGTCGTCTCGGTGCAACTGTTCGATCATGTCGAAGCCATGGACTATGCGCGTGCCCATGGCCTGGCGGCAGTCATGGTGGCCTTCTCCTTTGTCACCCTGCTATTGCTCTATCGACGTCATGGGCCTGGCCGGGGGGCCCTGGAATGAGCGAACCGCTTGAACTGGACGTGACCTTGAGCCGCGGGCTGTTCAGCCTGCACGCCAGCCTGCGTTTGCCTGGCCAGGGTATCACCGCCATCAGCGGCCCTTCAGGCTCTGGCAAGACCAGCCTGCTACGCTGGGTGGCCGGCCTGGAGCGGGCCGAGCATGGCTGGCTACGCGTGGACGGGCACACCTGGGAGGACACCGGGCACAAGCGCCGCGTGGCGACTCACAGACGCGCGCTGGGCTATGTCTTCCAGGAAGCCAACCTGTTCACACACCTGGACGTCCGCGCCAACCTGGCGTACGGCTGGCGTCGCTTGCCCGTCGCACACCGCGAACCTGACTGGGAGCCTCTCTGCCAGACCCTGGGCATCGGGCACCTGCTCGATCGCAAGCCACAAGGGCTTTCCGGCGGCGAACGCCAGCGGGTCGGCATTGCCCGCGCCCTGCTGCGCCGACCGCGCCTATTGATGATGGATGAGCCCCTGGCGGCCCTGGATGCCGAACGCAAGGCAGACATACTTCCTTACCTGGAGCGGTTACGGGAAACCCTGGCCATTCCGGTGCTCTACGTCACCCATGCCGCCGAGGAAATCAGTCGCCTGGCCGATCATCTTGTGCTCATCGACGGCGGCCGAGTGCAGGCTGAAGGCCCTTTGAACAGCCTGCTGACACGGCTGGACCTGCCACTGGCGCGGAGCCTGGATGCAGGCGTCGTCATCGAAGGCAAGGTCACCGGTTTCCAACCCCAATGGCAGCTGCTGCAGTTAAGCGTTGGCGTCGCAGGCGACCTCTTGCGCGTGCCTCACGGCGAACGGCCCCTGGGCAGCCGGTTGCGTGTGCGTGTCTTGGCCCGGGACGTCAGCCTGAGCCTCGATGCGCATAGCCGGAGCAGCGTGCTCAACCGCTTGCCGGCCGTAATAGGCGAGTTGAGCCCTACTCCGGGCGGCGCCGATGTGCTGGTCAGCCTGGACTGCCAGGGTACAACTGTGCTGGCCCGCCTTACCCGTTACTCGGTCGCTCACCTGGGGCTACGACCGGGCATGGCGGTCTGGGCCCAGATCAAAGGGGTAGCCGTGCTTGCCTAGGGCCGTGGCTGGCTGAGTTCCGGATCAAGCTCGCTATCGTCGGCAGCATCATCGGAAGGGTCAAGGGCCGGGTCGAAGCCGCTCTCGTTCAGGTCCAGCGGATCGCTAGGGGCGTTGATCGGCCATTCCGGCGTAGGGTTCTCGTCGTTCTCAGTGATGGACATCTGTGATCAGCCTCCCGTGGCTTTGTATTTCAAGGGTCGTGATGCCCATGAGCTGGGCCTGATCCATCACCTCCTGAGGCGAGGCATCGGCGCTGGGCATGAGCAGACTGTTTTCAGTGTCGCCGTAATGAATTTCCAACAGCCGCAAGGCGGCGACTTCGGGCGGCAAGCGCTCGCCTTCGTATTCGAGTTCCTGTTGCCGCGGTTGCTCGTTATACAGATAACTGACGCGATGGCGGTAAAGTCGGGTGTGCAGTCCCGTCTCTGAGGGATCGTGGGTCATCGGCCTGCTCCTGCTTGTCTTGTATTGAACCCAATGCCATCAGGCAAGTGCCTGGTCAGTGGACTGCGGACCGGCCTGAAGGTGCCATGCCGCGGCCATGGCTCAGCCTTGCCGCAAACGCACCCAGGTCGGCGCATGGTCGCTGGCATGGGCCTGGTCGCGCACCCAGCGGTCAACGCCCGCCTCTTCCAGGCGCGGGGCCAAATCGCGGCTCAACAGGAGATGGTCGATGCGCAGCCCCTTGTCATGCTCCCAGTGCTGGCGGAAATAGTCCCAGAAGGTGAATACCTGCTGTTCCGGGAAATAACTACGAAGCGCGTCGGTCCAGCCCTGGTCCAGCAACCGCTGGTAACAGGCACGGCTTTCCGGCTGCAGCAAAGCATCCTTGCGCCAGGATTTGGGATTGTAGATATCGAAATCCGTCGGCACTACGTTGAAGTCCCCGGCCAGGATCACCGGGTGGCCGCTATCGCGCAGCGCCTGGGCGTGCTCGATGAAATGCTCGAACCAGCGCAGCTTGTAGTCGAATTTGGGGCCGGGTTGCGGATTTCCATTGGGCAGGTAAAGGCAGCCCACGACCACGCCCTGAACTGCGGCCTCCAGGTAACGGCTGTGGGTGTCGTCTTCGAAGCCCGGCAAGCCGCGGCGGATTTCCAGAGGCTCGCTACCCTTGGAGAGAATAGCCACGCCATTCCAGCTGGCCTGGCCATGCCACAACGAGAAATAGCCCGCTTCCTCGAGAGCCTGGCGCGGAAAGGCGGTATCCGCCGCTTTGAGTTCCTGCAGGCAGACGATATCGGGAGCTTCCTTGGCCAGCCATGCGAGCAGCGCGTCGTGACGTGCCCGAATACCGTTGATGTTGAATGTTGCAATCTTCATGAATGCAGGTCCTCCCACTTATCCAATGGACCTGCCGCTGGGCCAGGGGTTTAACCCGGGACGTTGGAAGCGAGATGGGCGGCGGCCCGAGCCACCACTGCGGCGCGGCGACTCACGGAAGGCGAAACGGCTTCCCGTTGCGCGCGCAATACGGCTTCGATCGCGGTATCGGGGTGGCCGCTGAAAGGCGGCGCTGGCGCGTACTCAAGAGCCAGTTGAGCGCGCTGCGCGCGTTCCACGCCAAAGGCTTGGGCAGCCAGGACCAGCGCGAAGTCGATACCGGCGGTGACCCCGCCCCCGGTGACCAGTCTATCGTCCAGCACTACCCGCTCGTGCACGGGTATTGCCCCGAAGGCTTCGAGCAAATGATGATAAGCCCAGTGGGTAGTCGCCTGCTTGCCGCGCAACAGTCCCGCCGCGCCAAGCAGGAGCGCGCCCGTACACACGGAGGTGACGTAACGCGCGCGCTGGGCTTGCCGACGGATGAAAGCCAGCGTCTCGGCGTCTTCCATGAGCGGCTCGACACCGCTACCACCCGGGATGCACAGCACATCGAGGGCCGGGCACGTTTCGAACGTATGGCTTGGGATCAGGCGCAGCCCGCCGCTGCCGGCTATCGGCTCCAGGTCTCGCCAGACCAGGGATTGAGACACGGCGCTGAACTGCGCGAAGACATCGAATGGCCCGACAAGGTCCAGCGGTTGAACACCTGGGAATATCAGATAGCCAATGTGCATGGAGCGCTCTCCTTGAGGTAATGTCCTCAGGCTAGCGCCCTTCATGACGGCGCGGCGGCCAATGACCGGCAGCTATACGCCAATCGCGCGTCAGCGCGCCAGATTGGTCTCGGCGGCGGGAATGGCCTTCATCACTTCGTCCGTGAGCTTGCCGATGGTCCAGGGCTTGGGCAGGAAAGCGATGTCGCCGCTCAGGCGCGCGGTTTCTGGCGTCTCATGGCCCGACATGACAATGATGGGCAGCGCTGGCCATTCGACATGGACCCGATGGGTCAACTCGGCGCCGTCAATGCTCCCCGGCATACGAATATCGGTGATCAGAAGGTTGACGCTCAACCCCTCGCCAAAGGCTTTCCAGGCATCATCGGCAGTAGCGTAGTCGACGGTTTCAAAGCCCTCCGACTGAAGAATCTCGCAAACGAATTCCCGGATAATGGGCTCGTCTTCCACGACCATGACCTTTCCCCGGGATTCGACAGAATTTACGACAGTGGCTTGGGTCAGGGCATTCGGCATCATGGGTGTCCTTGCATGGGTTGCGGGCTCGTGCGCCCATACTCCCTTCGTCAACCGTAAACAAAGATGATTCGCCACCCTACTGGGGTAATTCGACAAACGGTCGTATGGCTTTCAGTCGCGACGGCCTTATGAAGCAGCCACTTAGCGCAGCAAGCGAAGCGTCGCTGATGCGGCAGCGTAATACTGACACCTGCGGATTGCCCTCTGATGCGTATTCTTCCGTCAGGGCTGCAGGCACCCAATGAAGTGCGGTGGACCCGTGAAAGGTTTCAGCGGTCTATGCTCAAGGCTTTCGCTTACCTATGCCTCTGGAGATCCCCATGCCCCGCACCCTGACCTATGCAGCCCAGAATGCCAGCGACTCGCTCAAGCCCTACGCCATCGAGCGCCGGGAGCCTGGCGCTGACGATGTGCAGATCGAAATCCTTTACTGCGGCGTCTGCCATTCGGATCTGCATACCGCCCGCAATGAGTGGCAGAACACCTTGTACCCCTGCGTGCCGGGTCACGAGATCGTGGGGCGGGTCAGCGCCGTTGGCACTTCCGTGACCCGTTTCAAGGTAGGTGACCTGGCTGGCGTCGGTTGCATGGTGGACAGCTGTCAGTGCTGCAGCGCCTGCGCCGAAGGCGATGAGCAATATTGCGAGAACGGCTTTACCGGCACCTACAACGGCCCGGTGTTCGGCGGCGAGAACACTTACGGTGGTTATTCCGAGCGAATAGTGGTCAAGGAAGCGTTCGTGTTGAAGATCAGTCATCCGCAAGCCGAGCTGGCCGCCGTGGCGCCCCTGCTTTGCGCTGGAATCACTACCTACTCACCGCTGAGCCACTGGAAAGTGGGCCCAGGCAAGAAGGTGGGCATAGTAGGCCTCGGGGGGCTTGGCCACATGGGCGTAAAGATCGCCGCAGCCATGGGCGCCCACGTGGTGCTGTTCACCACTTCGCCTGGCAAACGCGACGACGGACTGCGCCTGGGTGCCAAGGAGGTGGTGGTCTCGCGCAACCCGCAAGAAATGCAAGCCCATGCCAACAGCCTGGACTTTATCCTCAACACCGTGGCGGCGCAGCATGACCTGGACCCCTTCCTCAATTTGCTCAAGCGCGACGGCACCATGACCCTGGTGGGCGCGCCCGAACATCCCCACCCGGCTCCGACGGTCTTCAATCTGATCTTCAAGCGGCGCAGCCTGGCTGGCTCGTTGATTGGCGGCATCCAGGAAACCCAGGAAATGCTTGATTTCTGCGCCCGCCACAAGCTGGTGGCAGACATAGAAAGCATTGCGATCCAGGACATCAACCAGGCGTTCGAGCGCATGCTCAAGAGCGACGTCAAATACCGCTTTGTGATTGACATGGCCAGCCTTCGCTCAGACGCGGCGGCCTGACGCAAGCCATCGCGGTTCGCATGAGCCTGCGCGAGCCTGACGAACTTTGACCCGGCCAAGAGGGTCTGGTGAGGGAACCGTTTGCGGAGCCCTGCCCCTGTGTCCCGTCTAGTCATCCTGCTGTTGACCGCCCTGCTTGCCCTCCCCGCCCTTGCCGATGCCCCCGCCGCCGACCAGGCTCCAGCCGAGAAGGAGGTGCTGGTCCAGGGCGGGTTGCTGGGCACCCTGACGTCCAGCCTGGATGACGTCCAGGACAAGCTGGACCTGAACGAACACCTGGTCGATAGCTGGCGCTTGCGCACGGACCGCGCCGCCACCGAGGCCAGTCGCCTGTTCGACCAGCAGGCGCAGACCTCCGGATGGACCCTGGCGCGGGATTTTCTGGTGTTGAGCCTTACCTGGATCGGCGCCTTCTTCGTGCTCTATAGCCTGGCGCGGCTGGCCTGGGCGAGAGTTGGCCGCCGCGGCTTCCTGGCGCGACGCACGCGCTTGCAAGGCGTGATCGGCTACCTGCTCAGGTTCACCGTGCCAGCCATCGTCAGCTTCGGCGTGTGCCTCCTGGTCAGCCATCACCTGTCTCCGTCCGATGCCCGCGCCATCGCTCTCTGCCTGGCCTATGCCACCAGCAGCGGCATTACCTCCACCACGGTGATCCTTTGCGCGATCACCCTGTTCGACGTAGGCCACAAGCGCGCCGCCGTGCGCATCCTGCGCCAGAGCGCACCCAGGGCCCTGTTCGTCATCGGCTTTCTCGCAGCCCTTGGCGATGCCCTGACCAGTCCGCAGATCGCACGTCAGCTAGGGGCCAACCTCACCGGCAGCATCGCGGTGGTGGTCGGACTGATCGCCACCTTCACCTTCGCCGTGCTGGTCTTGCGGGTACGGCGGCCAGTGGCGCACATGATCCGCAACCGAGGCTATCGCCAGCGCCACGAGCACCGGGCCGTGCAGGAAACACTGCGGGTATTCGCGGCGGTGTGGTACTTGCCGATTCTGCTGATGATCCTGGTATCGGCCATTCACTTGATCGGGGCGGGAGAACAGAGCCAGGAAGCCTTGCAACGGGCCCTGATGAGCACGGTACTGCTCATCGGCGCGGTATTCCTGAGCACGGTCATGCACCATGTGCTCAAGCCCCAGAGCAACCAGGACCCGGAACATGCGCGCCCCTATGTCGAACTCCTGCGTAGCCTGGGCCATGCCCTCTCGCGGATTGTCATTGCCATCGCCTTCATCGAACTCCTGGCCCGCACCTGGGGCGTCTCGGTGCTTGAGTTCGCTGCACGCAACAGCATCGGCAGGGCGATCAGCAACTCCCTCAGCAGCATCGGCCTGATCCTGCTGGTCACCTGGCTCGTGTGGGTGGTGATCGACACCGCCATCCAACAGGCGCTCAAGCCGGCGGTAGGCAAGCGCGCCAGCCGCCAGCCCAGCACCCGGATCAAGACCATACTGCCGATGCTGCGCAACGCAGCCAAGATCGTGCTGGTAGTCATCGGCACCATCACCACAATGGCCAACCTGGGCATCAACGTCGCGCCCTTGCTGGCCGGTGCCGGGGTGGTGGGCCTGGCCATCGGCTTCGGCTCCCAGCAACTGGTACAGGACGTCATCACCGGGCTGTTCATACTGATTGAAGACACCATCGCGATCGGCGATTGGGTGGTGATCGACGCCACCCATGCCGGTACCGTGGAAAGCCTGACCATTCGGACCTTGCGCCTACGCGACGGCAAGGGCTTCGTCCACTCGGTGCCGTTCGGCCAGATCAAGGCGGTGACCAACCAGTCACGACAGTTCGCCAACGCCTTCTTCTCGGTACAGGTGACTTATGACAGCGACATCGACACCGCCCTGGCATTGATTCAGAAAGCGGCGGACGAGATCTCCAACGATCTTCTGCTCAGGACCAACCTGCAAAGCCCGTTGCAGATCTTCGGTGTCGACAAGATGGACCTCAACGGCATTACCCTGACCGCCCAGTTCCGCACCACCTCCGGTGGCCAGTACGCGGTAGGCCGGGCCTTCAATGAGAAGCTCAAGAAGCTGGTGGACGGTGTGGACAATGTCCGTTTCGCTCAGTATTGCCTGCCCCCGGTACCGGCCCCGGCATAAGCGGTAGCGGGCAACGAAGCCGCCGATTACCATGGTGGCTTCCTCCGCTGCGCACAGAGAGAGTATTGCTCCATGGCTCACACCCTGCTGGTCCTCAATGGCCCCAACCTGAACATGCTCGGCACACGCGAGCCGGGCGTATACGGCAAGGAAACCCTGGCCGATGTAGAGGCCCAGTGCCGCGCCACCGCCGAGGCGCACGGCCTGGCCCTGGAGTTCCAGCAAACCAACCATGAAGGCCAGATGATCGACTGGATTCACCAGGCCCGCGGCCGCGTCGCGGGGATCATCATCAACCCGGGGGCCTGGACCCACACTTCCATCGCCTTGCATGATGCGCTGGTGGCGGCGGAACTGCCGGTACTCGAAGTCCATATCTCCAATGTGCACCGCCGCGAAAGCTTCCGTCATCACTCCTATGTATCGCTGGTGGCGGTAGGCGTGATCGCCGGCTTCGGGACCCATGGCTACAGCCTGGCCGTGACCCACTTCGCCAAATTGCTCGGCTGACACGCCGGGCCTCCCTACCCGACCCGACCCTGGATGGGACTATCCATGACCCCGCCTGAACCACCCCAGGAAGGCGTCTCCTGGCGCCTACGCCTGCTCAAGGGTGGCCACGAGCCGGACCCGCGCTTTACCCTGGCCAACGAGCGCACCTTCCTGGCCTGGATACGCACCGCGCTTGCGCTGATGGCCGGCGGCATCGCCGTCGAGGCATTTACCGGGGAGGTATTCGATCCAGGGGCGCGAAAGGCGCTCGCCATGCTGTTGCTCGGGCTGGGCCTGGTGCTGAGCGCCAGCGCCGGCCTGCGCTGGCTGCATGTCGAGCGTGCCATGCGCCATGGCAAGCCGCTACCGCTGCCGTTGCTGGTTCCTTTGCTGGCGGTCGGCGGCGCGCTGGCCACCGGGATACTGCTGGCCTACATTGCCTGGCGCCCCGCATGAAGCACAGCCCGCCGCTTCGGCCCCACCAGGACGCCGGGCTGCAGCCGGAGCGCACCAGCCTGGCCTGGCGCCGCACCTTGCTGTCACTGGTAGGCGCAAGCCTATTGTGCTTGCGCTGGCTTCCTCACCATAGGGTATTCGCGATGCTGCTGGTAGGCTTGACCCTCGCGGCGGCCCTCGGCATCGGGGCAGCTCTGACCAGCCGTTATCGCCAGGGGGTATCGGCCATCAATCGAGGCCAGGCCATCCCTCCGGTACTCGAAGTCATGGGGCTTACCCTGGCCTGCGTCACCCTTGGGGTACTCGGCCTCTATGGCGTGCTGGGTCTTGCCCTTTGACCCTTCTCAAGGCATGGATGTCAGTGGCCGGGCAAAGAGACCGGACTAGCGCCCCGCTTCGTCTGGCTGCGCCGCTTCTCGCTCGGCGTCGGCCGCGAACAGCCGCGCCAGTTCGGCGCGCGCTTCCTGGTTGCTCTGGATGATCCTGGCGGTATCGTCGTAGACCCGGTGCTGAGAGCGCAACACCGCCTGGTCATGGGCCTGGAAGCGGCTGATGCGCGACTCGGCCTGGGCCTGGCTCAAGCCAAGGCCCACCAGGGTACGCCGGCTCATCTCCAGGCTTGAGTAGAAGGTTTCACGGACGGCATCGGCGCCCAGGTCCGTCAGTTTGTGCACGTGCTGACGGTTGCGGGCTCTGGCGATGATCTTCAAATGAGGGTAGAGACGGTTGACCAGTTCGGCGGTCTTGATATTGGTCTCCGGATCATTGGTGGCGATCACGAAGTACTCTGCCTGCTCCACCTTGGCTGCCCGAAGGATCTCGGCGCGTAGCGGATCACCGTAGTACACCGGCAGCTCGGAGAGGCTTCGCGAAAGCTCGATGCTCTCTACGGAAGTATCCAGCGCCACGAAAGGAATACCCTGGGCTCGCAGGATACGAGCGACGATCTGCCCCATGCGGCCCATGCCGGCGATCACGACCCTTGGCCCCTCGGTGTCGATGTTTCGATAGGCGTCAGGCACCGGTCTGGGCGGTTCAGTGCGCCGCAGCAGGCGTCCGGCCGCCAGCAACAACAAGGGGGTAACTGCCATGGACAGCGTAATGGCCAACACCAGCAGATCATGCAGGCGAGCATCGAACAGGCCGTTGTCCCGGCCAAGCTTGAATACCACGAAGGCGAACTCGCCTCCGGTGGCCAGTACCAGACCAAGACGCAGGCCAGAGACAATCGAAAGCCCGCCGCCGAATCGGCCCAGCAAGGCAAGCAAGGGAAGTTTCAGGCCCAACAGCAGCAAGGTAAGCCCGACCACCGTGGCCGGCTCGGCCAGCAGCAAGCCAAGGTTGGCGCCCATGCCCACGGTGATGAAGAACAAGCCCAGCAGCAAGCCCTTGAAGGGTTCGATCTGCGCCTCCAGTTCGTGCCGGTACTCAGAATCCGCCAGCAGCAGCCCGGCAAGAAACGCCCCCAGGGCCATGGACACTCCCGCCAGGTCCATCAGCCAGGCGGTGCCGATGACCACCAGCAACGCGGTGGCGGTGGATACTTCCTGCAACCCGGTACGCGCGACAACCCTGAACACGGGGCGCAGCAGATAACGCCCTCCGATCACCACCACCGCGATGCTCCCCAGCACCTGCAGGGCATGGTTCAGGCTGGGCGTAGCGTGCTGGTCGCTGCCCCCTGCAAGCATGGGCACCAGGGCGATCAAGGGAATTGCTGCGATGTCCTGGAACAGCAGGATGGCGAAGGCCAGGCGACCGTGGGGTGTCTGCAACTCATGCCGCTCGGCCAGGCTCTGTAGGCCGAAGGCCGTGGATGACAATGCCAGGCCCAGGCCGAGAATGATGGCACTGTTCAGCGACTGATCGAACGCCACCATGGCGACCGCGCCTATCACGCAGCCGGTGATCACGACCTGCGCCAGCCCTACGCCGAAGACAGCGCGGCGCATTACCCATAGCCGTTTGGGCGACAATTCCAGGCCGATGATGAACAACAGCAGTACCACGCCCAGTTCGGACAAATGGTTGAGGCTCTGGCTGTTGCCTGCCACGCCCAGCACCGCGGGGCCGATGGCCACGCCGGCCAACAGGTAGCCCAGTACCGCCCCGAGCTGTAGGCGCCGCGCCAAAGGCACCGCGAGCACCGCCGCCAACAGAAAGACCACGGCGGCGCTCAACAGGTTGCCGTCATGCGGCATGCATCACCTCTATTTCCATTACCGGTTTCACTCCGTGGCGCGGCCGATCTGAGCCACTACTTCACGGATCACTGCATCGATATCGAAGGGTTTGTCGAATACGGCGGCGAACAACTCCGGGCTCGCCCGCCCGATGCTACCTTGGGCGCCACTCATCAGGAGCAGGGGAAGCTTGGCGAACAGCGGGCGCTCGCGCACTTTTCTGGCGAACTCAAGCCCATCCATCACCGGCATCATGAAATCGGTGATGACCAGGCTGGGTCGCTCCCGATCGAGAACGTCCAGCGCCTTGCGGCCGTTGCTGGCCTTGACGACCATGTACCCCTCATCCTCAAGGGCGTACCCGAGGATATCGGCGATCAGATATTCGTCGTCGACTATCAGGATGGTGGTCATTTTTGCGTGGTCCGGGCACCCATCAATTGCGTGTTGACGAAACAGTGTTCGTCAACACCGGCTCGCTTGATCTCGAAGTTTTTATGAAATGCAACCCACGGGAGCCAATGACCGCTTCGAGCGGCGCTGGATCGTAAACGCTGTCCCTGACTTTAAGAATGGTCATCGTTCGCGTAAGTTCAGACGGGTTTTCAACCAGCCGCAGCAGGAAGATATTGTCCACCACACTGGCCAGGTCCGGTGTCGGCAAACCCAGCGCCGGGCCTAGCATGCCCTGCATTTCACAGGTGCAGAGCACCGTCACGCCGCGCCCGCGCAGCTCCCCGATCAGGGCGCTGAAAAAGTCACCCAGGCGCGCCGGGTTCGTGCATACCCGAGACATTCCGCCGAGGCTGTCGATCAAAACGCGCTTGACCCCGTGGGTGTCCACCATTTCGAGCAGGCGCGCCCCGTGGCCGTCGAGCAGCCCCTGGGTGGTGGGCTGCCAAGCGATGTGCAGCGCGCCGTTACGCTCCATGGATTCGAAGTCGAACTCCAGGGCAGCTGCCTTCAGAAGCAACAGTGGCGGGCTTTCGTAGAAGCCGAACAGGAGCCCGGGGGCATCTGGCGTAGCCTCGGCGAGGAACTGGATGCCCAGGGAAGTCTTGCCGGAGCCGGGGGGCCCCATGATGATGGTCGCGGACGTACGCACCAGGCCACCACCGATCAGGGCGTCCAGGCTGGGCGAACCGCTGCCGATCATTTGGCGATCCTGCGGGTCCGGGCGGGTGGGATGGCTATAAAGGCTTTCCAGACGCGGATAGACCACCAGCCCATGATCGGTGATCACGCATTCATGCACCCCGGACAAGGCACCGCTGCCCCGGGTCTTTCGCAACTGGATACGGCGTACCGAACGCGTGCCAATCAACTCCTCACCCATTTCGATGACGCCGTCCACCATGGTGTGCTCCGGACTGCCATCATCGAGCCGGGCGCTGGTGAGGAACAGCACCGTGCAGCCAGCGAAGGCCGCATGCCCCTGCAGCTCGCCGATGAATTTCTTGGTATCGAGCTGTGAGTCCGCCTTGGTGCGGGCATTGAGCAAACCGTCGACCACCAGCACCGTTGCCTTCTGCCTGGAGATTTCCCGGCGCAGCAGTTTGACGACCTCTTCCAGCCCTTCGTTTTCCAGGGTATCGAAGGCACTGACGAACTGGATCTGGTCGCCGATTCGGTTGGGATTGAAGAATTCAAGGGTGGAGAGGTACTGGAACAACCGCTCATGGGACTCGGAAAGCAGGCTCACCACCAGGACTTTCCCGCCGTTGCGCGCATGGTTGAAGCTAAGATGATTGGCCAGTATGGTTTTGCCCGAGCCTGGTCGACCTTGGACGATATAGGAAGCCCCGGCGACCAGGCCTCCCTTGAGCAGTTGGTCCAGGCCCGCTATTCCGGTTGGGAGACGTTTTAGCTGTTCCAAGATCAAACCTGCCTGTCTGTCAGTACGCGATTCGGCCGAGGGGCAGCCCCTGGGCGGTGTAAGATGCGGCGATTCTATACCTTGACGCGCGGGAACACACGAGGGATACGCATGCGCAAGAAACGGAGTGTCACCGCGGCCAGAGCCAGGCATGCTTGAACACAGTCACTGCCAGCACAGAGCCATAGACATGACCCTCCCCGTAGCTTGCCCGACAGCTCGGCCCACTCACCTGGAAGTGGTGACCGAGGCCTGTCGCTATATCGAAACCCAGCCACGGACGCCCAGCCTGCGATCACTGGCGGACCGGGCCAGGCTGAGCCCCTGGCATTTCCAGCGGGTATTCAAGGCCATCACCGGGCTGAGCCCCAAGGCCTACGCGCTCGCCGCCCGGGCCAAGCGGGCGGAAGCCGGGCTTGAAGGCCAAGGAACCATTACCGATGCCTTGTACGAGGCCGGGTTCGGTTCCAATGGACGCTTCTATGAGACGGCTCCGGCGCGCCTTGGGATGACGCCCACCACCCGGCGCCTCGGTGGCGCGGGTGCTGAAATTCATTTTGCGGTCGGTCAATGCAACCTCGGCGCGATCCTGGTAGCGAGGGGGCCAAAAGGCATCTGCGCCATTTTATTGGGCGATGACCCGGAACAATTGCTCAAGCAGTTCCAGGACCGCTTCCCCCAAGCCCACCTCATTGGCGCGGATACGGAGTTCGAGGCCCTGGTAGCCCGGGTCGTAGGCTTTGTCCAGGCGCCAGGCCTGGGCCTGGACTTGCCTTTGGACCTGCAGGGCACGGTCTTCCAGGAGCGTGTATGGCGAGCGCTGCGTGACATAGCCCCTGGGCAGACCGTGAGCTATGCCGAGCTGGCGCGGCGTATTGGCGCACCTACCGCGGTCCGGGCCGTGGCCCGGGCCTGCGCGGCGAACAACCTGGCGGTCGCGATTCCGTGTCACCGAGTGGTGCGCAGCGATGGCGGGCTGTCCGGTTACCGCTGGGGCGTGGAGCGCAAGAAAACCTTGCTGGCCTTGGAACTGGACATCCGTCCCAACTAAACGGGGCGAGCGTAGTCACAAAAAACTCATGCCGTTTCCAAAAGAGCAACCATGAGTTTTATCACTGCTGTCGCGATACTGGGTGCAATCCTGCTGTTGCTGGCGCTGGCTTCAGCCTACCTGCGCTGGCTGCCCGTCACCACCTCCGCCGTCTGCCTGTTGCTTGGCTTGGGAATCGGTCCGGCTGGCCTGGCCTTCGTCGATCTGGACATTCGCCACTCCAGCCATTGGCTGGAGCGGTTGACTGAGGTCGCCGTGCTGTTCTCGCTCTTCGGCACGGGTATCAAGCTGCGACTTTCCTTTGGCCGTAGCGCCTGGCGTTGCGCGTACCTGCTGGCCGGGCCAGTGATGGTGGTGTCGATTCTGGGAATGGCTGCCCTGGCCCACTATGCTCTCGGACTTGACTGGGGCCTGGCTATGTTGCTGGGAGCCATGCTTGCGCCCACGGATCCAGTTCTGGCCAACATGGTGCAAGTCAATAGCGCCCAGGACTTCGACCGGGTCCGCTTCGGCTTGTCCGGCGAGGCCGGGCTCAACGATGGCACTGCATTTCCCTTCGTGCTGTTCGGACTGCTGCTGATCGAGCACGGTAGCCTGGACAGCGCCTGGGTTACTCACTGGGCGATCAAGGATGTGCTTTGGGCGGTGAGCGCGGGGCTGCTGATTGGCTACGGCCTGGGCCGGCTGGTGGGCCAGGTGATGATCTTTCTGCGCGTCCGTCACCAGGACAGCACGCTTTCGCCCAATGATTTCCTGGCTTTAGCCCTGATTGCCCTCGCCTATGCCTTGGCCGATGCGATGGGCGCCTTCGGTTTCCTGGCGGTGTTCGCCGCAGGCCTGGGATTGCGCCAGGCCGAAGTGCGCTCAACCGGGTCAGAGGTGCCATCAGAGCACCTGACCCAACCGGTGATCGGTCACCACCATCTGCCACCGGAGCGCGCGATCGCTGCCTCATTGGATGAACTGGAACCGCCTCAATTGGCGGCAGGGGTGATGATGGGAGACATGATGGCCTTTGGCAGCCTGGTTGAACGGGCCATGGAGGTATTGCTCATCACCCTGCTCGGGGCGCTGCTCTGGGGGAACTGGGACTGGCGCGGCGTCAGTCTTGGGCTGGCGCTATTCTGTATCATCCGCCCCCTGGCGGTATGGGCCTTCGGCGGTGGCCGGGCGCTGCTCAGTCGACATCAGCGCGTATTGCTGGGCTGGTTCGGCATCCGCGGGATTGGCTCACTGTATTACCTGTGCTTCGTTCTGGAACACGGCCTGCCCAAAGAAATGGCCCAGACCTGCATCAGCATCACCCTGACGGTCGTCGCCTTGAGCATCCTGCTGCACGGCGTCAGCACCCAGCCATTGCTGGAGCACTATGAGCGACGCAGCAGCAGGTCAGCCGACTGACTGTGGAGTCTTTTACCCTTGGTTCCTGGTAGTCAGTAGCGCCTCCAAATCATCGTAGCCCGGGGCAAGGCGAAAACGCGGCAGATCCAGATAGGGGCTGAAATCCTCATCACCATAGCCTGCTACCCAAGCGCCAGCCGCCAGGCCTGCCTCAACGCCCGCATGGCTGTCGTCGACCAGCAGGCAGTCTTCCACCGGCAGGCCCAGGGTCTGCGCCGCGGCCAGGATCAACCCAGGGTCCGGCTTCCAGGCACCTACTTCATAAGCGCTGACGATACGTTCCTGGAAATACCCGATCAGGCCTGCTGCGCTCAGGCAGGTTTCTATCTTGTTGCGCGGCCCGTTGGACGCCACGCAGCGCGGCAGCGGGGATCGGGCCAGGAAGGCCTCGACGCCCGGCATGGGTTGCATGCCTTGGGCGAACAGTTCCAGGCTCTTGACCCTGAACTCATGCATGAAGGGTTCAGGATCCAGCCAGGGGTATCGAGCCGCCAGGCGAGCGGTGAACACCGCGAACTGCACGCCGCGAAAGCGGGCCAACACCTCGCTGTGAGGCAGATCGATATCACACTCACGGAGCAGCCTTTGAAGCACAGTGGCCGCGAGCCGCTCGCTATCGACCAGGGTGCCGTCCGAATCGAAAATGATGCCTTGGATATTCAAGTGAGGGGCCTCTCCAATGGGCTGGCTTGCTCTGACAGCGAGTTTGCCTTGAGGTGCCCAGGGTCGTACAGCCTAGGCCTAGTGGAAATCGCGGCTGCGCACGTCTAGCCCACTGAGCAGGGCGGTCATGTCGACCAGGTGGCGTGCCACCAGATGGCACACCTCCCCTTGCCGCTCCAGACGCCCTTGTACCTGCAGCAGGCGCGCGCCGACCAGGGCCTTGCGCTGGCGTTCGGCCAGGTCACGCCAGACGATCACATTGACCATGCCGAACTCGTCTTCAAGGGTAACGAAGGTGACCCCGCTGGCCGTCGAGGGGCGCTGCCGGCTGGTCACTAGCCCCGTTACACTGATGGCGCGGCCATGAGCGATGGCGGCAAGCTCTCGGGAACTGCGGCAACGCCACTTAGCCAGGGCGCGACGCAGCAATGCCAAAGGATGGCTGCCCAGGGTGGTGCCCAAGGTGGCGTAATCGGCGAGCAGGTCTTCACCCACCGTGGGAACAGGTAGATCAACCTCGGCTTCGGCTGGCGCTTCGAGGCCCTCGAACAACGGTAGCTGGCGCTCCACGCTGGCCACCTCCCAACGGGCGCGGTGACGATGCCCGGCCAGGGCTTGCAAGGCGCCGGCGTCGGCCAGGCATTCACGAGCGCGAGCATCCAGGCGCGCGCGCTGGACCAGATCCAGCACACTGAGAAAAGGCCCCGCCTGCCTTGACGCGCCAATGCGAAGCGCCACGTCCTGATGTAGCCCGCGCACCATGCGCAGGCCCATGCGGATGGCAGGCTGAGCCTTGCCACTGGGCTCCAGGGAGCAATCCCAATCGCTATGTCGCACGTCCACAGGCCGTACCTCGATACCATGACGGCGGGCATCCTGTAGCACCTGGTCCGGGCTGTAAAAGCCCATGGGCCAGCTGTTGACCAAAGCGCAGGCGAAAGCCGCGGGTTCATGACACTTCAGCCAACTGCTGGCATAGGTCAGCAAGGCGAAGCTTGCCGCGTGGGATTCGGGGAAGCCGTAACTGCCGAAGCCCTTGATCTGCTCGAAGATGCGCTGGGCGAAAGCCTCGCTGTAGCCGTTCCTGAGCATGCCCTCGCGCAACCGACGCTGGTGCGGGTCCAGCCCGCCGTGCCGTTTCCACGCCGCCATGGAGCGGCGCAGCTGGTCGGCTTCGCCGGGGGTATAGTCGGCCGCCACCATGGCCAGTTGCATGACCTGCTCCTGGAACAAGGGCACGCCCAGGGTGCGCTTGAACACCGCCTCGAGTTCCGGCGAGGGATAGCTGACTTCCTCTTCGTTGTTGCGCCGCCTCAGGTAGGGGTGGACCATGTCACCCTGGATCGGCCCAGGGCGAACGATGGCTACCTCGATCACCAGGTCATAGAAGTTGCGTGGCCTGAGGCGGGGCAGCATGGCCATCTGTGCTCGAGATTCGATCTGGAACACGCCCACGGTGTCGGCCCTGCCGATCATTTCGTAGGTGGCCGCGCAGTCGGCCGGCACGCTGGCCAGGTCCAGGCGCCGCCCTCGATAGCGCTCGACCAGATCGAAGCACCTGCGCAGCGCGCTGAGCATGCCAAGGGCCAGGAGATCCACCTTGAGCAGGCCGACCATGTCCAGGTCGTCCTTGTCCCACTGGATCACGGTACGGTCGTCCATGGCGGCATTTTCCACCGGCACCAGTGTCTGCAAGGGGTGTTCGGAAATGACGAAGCCGCCAGGGTGTTGCGACAGGTGCCGGGGGAAGCCGATGAGCTCACCGGTCAAGGTCAATACACGATGCAGCAGAGGGCTTTGCGGGTCGAAGCCGGCCTCCCGCAGCCGCTGCGCATCCGGCAACTGGTCACTATGGCGACCGACACATTCTGCCAGGGCGCCGACCTGGTCGGGCGCCAGGCCCAGGGCCTTGGCCACGTCGCGAATGGCGCCCGCGGCCCGGTAGGTGCTCGCGATGGCCGTCAGGGCAGCACGATGACGACCGTAACGCTCGAACACATACTGGATGACTTCTTCCCGTCGCTCATGCTCGAAATCCACATCGATGTCGGGAGGCTCGTTGCGCTCCTTGGAGATGAAGCGCTCGAACAACATGCTGGTGCGAGCCGGGTCGATGGCGGTGATACCCAAGGCGAAGCAAACGGCGGAGTTGGCCGCCGACCCCCGCCCTTGACAGAGAATGTGCCGGCGCCGGGCGAAATCGACGATGTCGTGTACCGTGAGGAAGTAGGATTCGTAGCCCAGCTCGAGAATGATGGCCAGCTCGCGCTCGATCATGGCCTCGACCTGAACGGGCACCCCACTCGGCCAGCGTTGTGCGGCGCCCCTGCGGGTCAGCTCGCGTAGCCAGGCGCCAGCTGTATGCCCCTGGGGCACCAGTTCGCGAGGGTAGTGATAGCGCAGCTGACCAAGGTCGAACTTGCAGCGCCGGGCTATCTGCAGGGTCTCGGCCAGCAGGGCCGGTGGGTAGAGTTCGGCCAGTTGAGAGAGGCTACGCAGGTGCCGCTCGCCATTGGGGAACAGCCACCTGCCCGCTTCAGCCACGCGGCAATGATTGCGAATCGCTGTGAGGGTGTCCTGGAGGGCGCGGCGGCCCCGGGCATGCATATGCACATCGCCCGTGGCTACACAGGACACGCCCAAGCGTTGCGCCACCGCTTGCAGCTGAGCCAGGCGACGGGCATCGTTCTCCCCTCGGTGCAACTCCACTGCCACCCAGAAACGGCCAGCGAACCGCGAAGCCAGCCACTGACCCTGCGCCAGCGTGGCCTGAGGGTCAGGCAGCCAAAGCGCCAGCAGGCCGCTCGAGGTCGCGGCCTGGAAATCCTCCGCCAGCGACTGGTAACAGCCCTTGGGCGCGCGGCGCCGCGCCAGGGTGATCAAATGGCACATGGCCTGATAGCCCGCCAGGTTCTCGGCCAGGAGCACGACCCGCGGGCCCGCCTGGATCTGAATCTCGGTGCCGACCAGCAAGGGCAAGCCATGCTCCTTCGACGCCTGCCAGGCCCTGACAATGCCCGCCAGGGTGCACTCGTCCGTGATGGCCAGGGCGCTGTAGCCGTGCCGGCTGGCGCGGGCGAACAGCTCCGCGGCCGAGGACGCGCCGCGCTGGAAGCTGAAGCTGGAGAGGCAATGCAGCTCGGCGTAGGCGTTCATCCGAACCACCCTTGCAACCAGAGCGCGTCATCGCCAACGCTACGGTAGACCCAGGCCTGGCGCCCAGTGGGGGAGCGAAGACGGAAGTAATCCCGGCGTACATCCGCGCCATCCCACCATCCACTTTCTATGCGTTCCGGACCGGCCAGGCATTTCCAGCTGCCGGGCTCCAGTGACTCGGGCTCGGCCAGCAGCCAGCCGGGACGTAGCGGCACGCGCTCGGTCATCGAGCCCGGGCCAGGCTGTTCGTGCAGCCCCCAGGCACACTCTGGGCGGTGGTCGGCCTGGGCACGCAGGCACATGACCGCTTCATCACCCAGACGAGCCCGCAGGCGTTCGCGTAACTGTTCCCAGCCCTGCCCGGCCGCGGCCCGGGCCTCGAACAGGCCTTGGACCGTGGGCATATAGGCGGGCAAGTCCTCGGCCAGCAAACGCAGATTGCGTACCGGGCGTGTTACCAGTACCGGCTCCAGGCGCCCCCGGGCCAGCTCGAACAGCAGGCTCGGATCCCGCTCCGGCGTCAGCAGGCCAACCGGCACCTGGGTATCTTCTCCTTCGGCATGCTCCATATGGAGCACGAAGCGCTGAACGCCCCCGTCCCGGCCTACCAGGTAAAGGCTGAGGTCGCTGATCAGGCGGCGCAGCGGAAAGAGCAAGGCCTGGGCCGATTCAACGTCGAAGTTGAGTTCGATGCGGCTGTCGAAGCGCTCCGGCGGCGAGAAAAACATAAGGGGTAGCCGAGCCCGACCCAGCAGACAATCGAGCTGACGCAGCAGGTCCGGGGCGAAACGCCTGCCGAGGGCGGCCCGCTCCAGCCGCAACAGTTGACCGACCTGTCGCAGCCCCATGCGATGCAGCGAAACCACCTGCTCGCGAGTGAGCCCGATACGGTCCACAGGCATCCGCGCCAGCACTTCCTGGAGCTCGTTCGCGCAGGTGACGGCAAGGGCATCGTGAACGTTGGCCAGCATTCGTGCCGCTACCGCGTTGGGCGCCAGGACGATGCGATGGGTGAACCCCATGGCCTGGAGTTCGTTGCGCAGGCGCGCCTCGAACGCAGGCCAGGGGCCGAACAGGCTCATCACCGAAGCCACTTCGAGCAGGAGGGCTCTAGGGTAGTGACGACTCACCTGGGCACTGAACCCATAGGCCCAGGCTGCCAGCAGTTGCTCGGCCTGCTCCACCTGGGCCGGGTCGTATTCCCTCGCTATGAACCCTTGGGTCAGGGCGTGCGCGGTGCCGAGGCCCTGGCCGGGACGCAACCCCAGGGCGCGGGCCGGCCCGTTGACGGCACGCAATCGTCGCCGCTGGGCCGGGCCGCCGACCAGCACAAGCGGTTGAGCGGGATCGGGTTGCTGGCGCATGGCCACGTCCAGCGCCAATTGGGGAAAAAGGATGCAGGCCCAGAGCATGGCGACCTCAAGGGTTGGCCGACCACGTCACCGGGCGGGCTGGAGGGAGGCCGCCACGGCATTTAAGGATGTTCCAGCCTGCCGGTTCAACCGACAGCGCGATGCGCAGGGCCGCGGGTGACGGATTACTCGCCGCCTGGCTGCCACGCAAGGCGAAACCAAGCGCCTGACCGGCTTCGGCAGCTACTTGCAACCGACGCAGGACGCGGTCGTCCACAGTGCCGGGCCAGCAGACCACGGCCGCGCAGCTGCCCGAACGCAGGCATTGTTCAGCCGCCCAGAGCGCGTCCTTGCCCTCGGCACGGACCCAGGTCAGCCACTGCAGGTCCACCCCGGCGGCCTGCCAGGCCGGTGGGTAGGGAATGAAGGGCGGGCCAACCAGCACCACATGCTGCTGCCCCTGGGTCAGCCGGGCCAGGGTTGGCCAAAGCAAATGCAATTCACCACTTCCGTCGGCGGGCAGCAGGATTTCACTCAGGGCCGCGGGGGGCCAGCCGCCGAGGGGCAAGGCCTGGTCCAGGCCTCGATGGCCTGTGGGTTGGGTAACCTGCGCGGGCAGATCATCGGCGATAGCCCGCCCCTTCCACACCCGGCGCGAGTCAAGCAAACCTTCGAGGCTGACCACCGCCGCGCTCATCGCCGCACCAGCCCGCAGAAGATACCCTCGATGGCCAGGTCCCGGTCCTTGCCCACCTCAATGGGTGCATAGGCAGGGTTGCGTGGTAGCAGCCGTACCCCACCGGCGCCCTGCTCGAAACGCTTGATGGTTACCTCGCCATCCAGTCGCGCGACCACGATCTGCCCATTGCGTGCCTCCGGCAAGCGCTGCACGCCCACGAGGTCACCATCAAGAATGCCATCCTCGAGCATCGAATCCCCCTGCACCTCGAGCAAGTAGTCCGGCACCCGCGAGAACAGCCTCACGTCCAGCACAAGATGGTCATGAACCCCAACGTCCGGGTGAATCGGGGCACCTGCAGCCACGCGCCCCATCAGGGGCACCTGTACCAACCCGGCCTTGCCGGCCTGGTCAAGCAAGCGGATGCCCCGGGCCTGATGGGGCTGCACCTCGATATATCCGGCCTCGGCCAGCGCTTGGATATGCTTGCGGGCCACGCTACGAGACGCAAAGCCAAAGGCCTCGCTGATCTGAGCCAGGCTCGGCGGCTGGCCGTGCAGGGAGATCCGCTCACGGATGAACGAGAGGATGGCACGGCGTCTAGGGGTAAGGGGTAAAGTCTCCATGGAGTACATTTGTACTCCAGCTGATTATCTTTGACCAGCCCTTTCGCTCGATCGATGCAATTGCGAGGGCCGCGCCTGGCCCAGGATGATGGCTGCTGGCGCGCTAGCGCGTCGCCCCTGGCATAGACAGGGAAGCCGGGGAAGCAATGAGCGCTGCCCCACCGAACGGCGGACGTAGAGCTGTCGCAACAGCGGTATGGGCAGCCCGCTGACCTGCTGTAGCCAATGTACCTGTTCCACGTTGCCGGGCTGCCCTTCCAGGGCGCGGCGCAATTGCGGCGCCCGATGCATCTCGGTGGGATGACAGTGCGCGAGGAAGCTCTGCAAGCGCGCGCCACGGTCACGGAAAGGGTCGTGCAACAGGCAGCTCAGCTGAGTCTCGGTCAATCCCAACTTCTCGACCGCATGCTGGCCCAGGCGCTGCGCCTGCAGGGTGCTGCCAGCCTCGCCAAGGTAGTGCGCCCTGAGAAATCCAAGTGTACGCACGGGCACCCCCTCCAGGCGCAGGCGTTCCAGGCGCGGACGAAGGTGCGCGGCCAATCCGCTCTGGTAATCCTGGCCACGATGATGGGCCGCCAGGCCTGCCAGATGCGCTTCGAGCAAGGGGTCCGCGCAGCCGGGCAAGCCAGTGGCCGCGCCAAGCGGATCCACATGCATGCCCAATCCCTGCATGGCCAACTGCCAACGCCGCTTGGTACTGGTTGGCAAGATCGGATGAAGATCCATAAAGGGCAACAAGGGTTGACCCCGCGCCACGCTTGGCCCTTCGCCATTGCCCGCCAGGTACGGCAGCCAGCCGAGGCCCGGTGGCACCGCGACCGCGGCCCGCCCTCGCCCCGCTCTGACTTGCCGGCGTGCCCGTGCCAGCGCTCGCCAGGCCACAGATGGCGCCAGCGCGCCGACCAACTGGTCATGTCCGGGACGCTCAAGTGCGCGCAACGCCAGCTGGGCCAGGGCCCGCAGGCAGCCCGGCGCCAGCCCCTTGTCGTGTTCTGCCCGCGCCTCCCAGAGGCCCGCCAGTAACCCTTCGTTGGTATCTGGCGTTATTGCTGGGGCGGGCCTGATCGTATCGTACGGCTGCAGCTCTCCAGGCGTGCCCAGTAGCAGCTCGACCCGAGGGTCTTCGGTCATGAACAGGGCGCCAAGGGCGCGCCTGACGTTTTCGTGGTCCGCCTGGGCGATGCCGGATGCGCCTGGAATGATCACGCGCAAGGAAAAGGTCTCGCCCAGGCTGCCGGCCACCAGCAACTGGCTGACCCTGAGCAAGGCCATGGCCAGCAAGCTGTCGCGATCGGCGCCACACACTAGCGCCGGCCGCCATTGGGGCGAGGCCTGGTACTGACGGCCCAGGCGCTCGGCCAGGTTCATCAGGGCGTGTCGCTCACCAGGGGTATGAAGGCTCAGCAGACGCTGCAATACCTGTCGGTAGATGCTGTTCAGGGCTTGCTCGTGCATTTCGCTCATGATTTCTTCCTCGCATCCTGGCGCGGACCAGGGTCGGCGCGAAGAATACTCATGGCAAGATGGCAGGGCACCCTTGGCGGCAGGCGAAACGCTGACAGAGGATTCTGATTGAGAAGTAGGAAAATACCCGAAACCGGCGCAAGCCCCGGAAGACCAAGGCTTGCACCCAAGCATGACCCCGCGCCCTAGGCGTTGAGCTCCAGAACGGCCCGGCCGCTGCAGGGACAGTCATCCATGTAGCGATGCGCTTCCACGAATTGCTCGAAGGGGAAGACCTTGATGGCCTGTGGTGATAGCACCCGATCGGCGGTCAGCTGATTGATGTTGGTCAGGGCCACGCGCACCGCCTGTTCGTCCGGATGAATGCCCAGTTCCGGCTTGCCAGTGAAGTTGCCCAGGCAATGCACATGGAACTGGATGTTCTTCTGGAAGGCCGCGCAGGCCGGGAATGGCGTCTGGTTGCCGCCTTGCAGCCCATAGAGCACCAGCGCGCCCCGGGGAGCGAGCACATCGCCGAGCACCGACATCTGAGGGCCGCCAAGCCCATCGAAGACCATGTTCACGCCCTTGCCATCGGTGTATTTGTTCACCTGCAGCACCAGGTCCTGCTCTTCGGTCACTATGACCTTGTCCGCGCCCAGCTCAGTGACGGCCGCGCGTTGCGCCTCGTCACGGGTGGCAGCGATGACCCTCACGCCCAACGCCTTGCCCATCTGCACGAAGGCGGGGCCGGCGCAATGGCTGGCGTCGGTGATCAACGCGCTCTGGCCAGGCTGCACGCGGGCCAGGTTAACGTAGGCGAACCAGGCCATCAGCAACGGCGTGTAATGCACTGCCGCCTGGGCTGGAGTGAGAATATCCGGATAACGGGTCAGGGCCGCCGCCGGCATGATGACTTCCTCGGCGCACGCCGGGTAGTCATTGGCGCTGGCCGCAGGAAAGCTGGCGACGCGGTCGCCCGCCTTGAACGCCTCGACCCCGGTGCCCACCGCGGTGACGATACCGGCCATTTCCTGGCCGATGCCCGCCGGCAAGCGTGCCTGGGAGGGGGCCAGGTTCTGCCGCCAGAGCACATCGAACCAGGAAATGCCGATGGCCGCGACGCGCACCTGCACCTCACCGGGCCCTGGCTGCCTCGTCTCGTGCGTTTCGCACTTGAGCACCTCGGCCGGGCCGAACCTGTGAAAACGGATTGTGCGGGACATCGCTAACCTCGTCTGATCACTTCTATTACCCCGTAGGTTATCCGGGCATTGACCGCATCACCACCGAGGGAAATTGATAGTCAACATGCCTGTTATTGATCGCCAATTCAATGCGGCCGGTCAGGATTTAATAATTGCCGTGCAGGCTGGGGCTCGATACCCGTAATATGCCTGCGCCCGACCTCCTGCCCGAGCGATCGAGATGAATCGTAACGACCTTCGCCGCGTCGATCTGAATCTACTGATTGTCTTTGAGACCCTGATGCACGAGCGCAGTGTCACTCGCGCCGCGGAAAAACTTTTCCTCGGACAACCGGCCATCAGCGCCGCATTGTCGCGCCTGCGCAATCTGTTCGACGACCCCTTGTTCGTGCGTACCGGTCGCAGCATGGAGCCCACGGCCAGGGCCACGGAAATCTTCGCCCTCCTGTCCCCTGCCCTGGATTCGATTTCCACGGCGGTCAGCCGCGCCGCCGAATTCGATCCTGCCACCAGTACCGCGGTGTTCCGGATCGGCCTCTCGGATGACGTGGAGTTCGCCTTGCTGCCGTCATTGCTCAAGCGCCTGCGCGCCGAAGCTCCCGGTATCGTACTGGTGGTGCGCCGGGTCAACTACATCCTGATTCCCGCGCTCCTGGCCTCGGGCGAGATTTCGGTTGGCGTGAGCTATACCAGCGAGTTGCCGGCCAATGCCAAGCGCAAGGTATTGCGCCGCAGCCGTCCCAGGTTGCTGCGCGCCGACAGCATGCCAGGCAACATGAGCCTCGACGACTTCTGTGCCCGGCCCCATGCCTTGGTTTCCTATGCCGGCGACCTGAGCGGCTTTATCGATACCACCCTGGAAAAACTTGGGCGCAAACGCCATGTGGTGCTGGCCGTGCCCCAGTTCAATGGCCTGGGCACCTTGCTGGCCGGCACCGACATTGTCGCCACCGTACCGGACTACACCGCCGATGCCCTGACCGCGGCCGGCGGCTTGCGCGCCGAGGAACTTCCCCTGGACATCGAAACCTTCGAGCTGCACATGGCCTGGCGCGGCGCGCAAGACAACGACCCCAGCGAGCGTTGGCTGCGTTCGCGGCTGCAGATGTTCTTTGGCGATCCGGACAGTCTTTAAGCGTCGTCGAGCAGATTGTCCAACTGATCACTTCCGTCTTTTCAACGACCGTGGAGCTCCATTCACTTTCAATGGATTGCTACTGGTGCCGACAAGGCTTGGGTTACAGCAAAGGCGCTGCGGTGAATATTGAAACACACACAACGCAGGCTTCAACTTCTGGTAACAGAGGTACGGACGCCATGGCACCGCCCAGCCGCGCGCTCAAGGTGTTCTGGGTCACCCTGCTTATGCCTGCTCAGCGTAGAGCCGAATTGAGCTGGCAAGGATAATTCCTTACCATTTGCCGGCATATTCAAGAATCTCATGCCTGCCATCCACGAAATCGTCACTTTGACCTCGAAGAGGCAGGTCACATTGCCCAAATCCGTTCGCCAGCTACTGGGCATTGACACAGGTGGCAAGATTGCATTCGACGTACGCGGGGGTGTAATCGTGGTCAGCCGCGTGGAAACCGCCCACGAAGATCCTGCTATCGGTGCGTTCCTGGGTTTGCTGGAGGCTGATATCCGAGGCGGCCGCAACCTCTCCACTCTGAGCAGAACGATCCGCAAGGTTTTGAGAGCAACGCCAACGTCAAGCTGTTTCGGGCATTGAGCCATCTGATCATGGAGGCTGTGCCAGCCGACCCAGGCCGTGATGAGTTCCGCCAAGGCAATACGTTGGGCACCGCCTACAGACATTGGCGCCGCGCAAAAATTGGCAGACGCTTTCGGCTGTTCTTTCGCTACGACTCAAGGTCCAAGGTCATCGTCTATGCAGGGGTCAACGACGAAAATACCCTGCGGTCCGCAGGCAGCAAATCCGATCCCTATGCCGTATTAGAGAAGATGCCGGTGAGGTCATATGAAGCCAGCCCCAGGATTGGAGCATCAGCCATGACGGGCTGATCAGACTGGCCGATGTCATCGGCGTACAGTGCTTCGAGCGATAGATCCACTGATCCAGGAGGTTCACTTCGCGCCGCCGGTGAGCTCCCGCCGATCGCTGAACCATCCCAGACCCGGTCAGTCCGACTATCAGGACCGTTAACCGACCGCTTTGGAGAGCTTGGCCGATGGCAACACAGGATTTCCGGCCTCGGGATGAGCAGGTCACGGCCGCGGATGTGCTTCCGGAACAAGCCCCGCCCGTGCATGCCCTGCACATTCTCACCGTCAATACCCACAAGGGCTTCAGCCCATTGAACCGGCGCTTCGTGCTGCCCGAGCTGCGCGAAGCCGTGCGCGCGACGTCCGCGGACGTAGTATTCCTGCAAGAAGTGCTAGGCGTGCACCGGCGTCATGGCGAGCGCTATGACAACTGGAGCGATGTCCCTCAATATGAATTCCTGGCAGATAGCATCTGGCCAGTTTTCGCCTACGGACGTAACGCCGTGTACCCCGATGGCGAGCATGGCAATGCCCTGCTTTCCAAGTTTCCTATCCTTCATCACAAAAACCATGACGTCAGCGTCGCCGGGCAGGAAGAGCGCGGCTTGCTGCACTCGGTGCTGGCGGTGCCCGGGCATGAACAGGTGCATACCATCTGTGTTCACCTGGGCCTTCGCGAAAGCCAACGCCAGCGACAATTGCAACTGCTCTGCGAATTGCTGGACAGCCTGCCGGCCGATGAGCCAGTGATCGTGGCTGGCGATTTCAATGACTGGCGTCAGCAAGCCGACAGGGTGCTTGCCAGCCGCGGTTTGCTCGAAGCCTTCGCCCAGGCCCATAGCGCGCCTGCGCGGAGTTTCCCCGCCCGCTTTCCCCTGCTGCGCCTGGACCGCGTCTATCTGCGCAATGCCACAGCCCACGCCCCCTTGGCACTGTCGCGCAAACCCTGGTCGCATCTGTCCGACCATGTCCCCCTGGCCGTGGAGGTACGCTTGTGAGCGAACATTGGCGCGACAACAACGCCATCGCCTTATTGATCAATGGCGAGGAATTCTACGCCAGCGTATTCGAGGCCATCGCCCAGGCCCGCGAAGAAGTGCTGATCGAGACCTTCATCCTGCGCGATGACAAGGTGGGCAGCCAACTGCAAGAGGTACTCACCGCAGCCGCCGCCCGCGGGGTACGGGTGGAAGTGCTGGTGGATGGATATGGCAGCGCCGAACTGTCGCCGCAGACGTTGCATGACCTGTCCGTGGCGGGAGTCCGGGTACTGGCATTCGACCCGAGCAAGCCGATGCTGGGCATGCGTACCAACCTGTTCCGCCGGCTGCATCGCAAGATCGTGGTGGTGGACGGTGAGATCGGCTTCGTTGGCGGGATCAACTTTTGCGCTGACCATCTGGGCGATTTCGGCCCCATGGCCAAACAGGACTATGCCGTCCAGGTACGTGGGCCGATCGTGGCAGACTTGCACCGCGCCTCGTTGGCATTGATGGACCAGACCAGCCGGGTCAAGCGCGAGCCCAAGCCCTGGCTTACCGAGCGGGTACCGCTGCAACCCGACAGCGCCCGGGCGCGGATGCTGCTCAGTATCCGCGACAACAACGAGCATACCAATGACATCGAGGCCCATTACCTGAAGGCCATCGAGGGCGCCCGCGAGCGAGTCCTGATCGCCAACGCCTATTTCTTCCCCGGGTATCGCCTGCTGCGGGCCTTGCGCAACGCCGCGCGCCGCGGTGTAAAGGTGACACTGATCCTGCAGGGCATGCCGGACATGCCCCTGGTTCGCTTGTGTTCCCGGCTGCTCTACAACTATTTGCTACGCGACGGCGTGGTCATCCGTGAATACACCACTCGCCCGCTTCACGGCAAGGTCGCCCTGGTCGATCAACGCTGGTCCACCGTAGGCTCCAGTAACCTGGACCCCTTGAGCCTGTCGTTGAACCTGGAAGCGAACCTGGTCATCGACGACGCTGCGTTCAATGAACGGCTCTACGATCACCTCAGCCAGCTGGCTGAACAGGAATGCAAAAGCATCACTCTGCAACGCGTGTTGCGTGGTTACTGGTGGCGAGCACCGCTGATCTTCCTAAGCTTCCACTTCCTGCGCCATTTCCCGGCCTGGATCGGCCTCTTACCTGCCCATTCACCACGGCTCAAGCCTTGGACGACCGTCAACGAGACGGCCGAGCCCGGCAACGCCCTCAACCCTGGGAAAAGCCTATGAACCGCCCCGTGGATCCAGCCGCCGAGGCCAGCAACCCAGGCGGTCAACGCAAGCCACGCTCGAAGAAATGGTTATGGGCCAAGCGGCTGATGACCTGGAGTTGTTTCATTCTGGTGCCCGTACTGCTGTTCATGCTCGTACGCAACCTGGACTGGGCGGAGGTCACCCATGCGTTGCGCTCATACAAGCTCAGTACACTGCTGATTGGGGGTGGCCTGGCTTTACTCAGCTACCTGGTGTTCAGTTCCTACGACCTGATCTCGCGTCGCTATACAGGGCATCGCCTGCCTACCAGCAAGGTCTTGCCCTTGGCCTTCGTTTGCTACGCCTTCAACCTCAACCTCAGTTCCTGGGTGGGTGGGATCGCCCTGCGCTACCGCCTCTATGGCAAGCTGGGCCTGAGCGTAACCACCATCACCAAGATTCTCAGCCTGGGCCTGATCACCAACTGGCTTGGCTATCTGCTGCTAGGCGGCGTGGTATTCGCCATGGGCCTGCCTGCCCTGCCTGATAGCGTGAAGATAGGTACCACCGGGCTGCGCCTGATCGGCGTAGCGATGGTCTTGGCCGGTTGCGCCTACCTGCTGGCCTGTCGCTTTTCCAAGCGTCGGACCTGGCGCGTGCGCAACCAGGAAATCACCCTTCCGTCCTTCCGCCTGGCCGCGCTGCAGGCAGCGACCGGCGCCTGCAACTGGGCGCTGATGGGCGCATTGATCTTCACGCTGCTCCCAGAAAAGGTCGATTACCTGACGGTGTTGGCCATTCTGCTGATCAGCAGTATCGCAGGCGTGATCACACACATTCCCGCGGGGCTGGGAGTACTGGAAACCATCTTCATTTCGCTGCTGCAGGGGCAATATTCCAAGGGGGCCTTGCTGGCCGCGCTGATTGCCTATCGGGCGTTGTACTTCCTGCTTCCATTGGCCATCGCCTGCCTGCTTTACCTGGTGCTGGAGCGCAAGACCGCAAAGGGCAAAGACCAGGTTTCCACGGCCCAACCCCAACAGGCACGCGACAACGAGCCCGCAGCGAAAAGCACCGATACCAAGCGCTATCCTGCGGCCGGATGACCCAGCAGTTGACTGACACGTCGCCCGAGCTCTTCCAGGGAAAAGGGCTTGGTCAGCGTGTCCATCCCTTGATCCCGACCGCCCTGCGGCCTCTCGGGCTGCTGGGCATAACCGGTGATGAACAGCACGGGCAGGCCAGGGCGTAGGCTGCGTGCGGCCTGCGCCACTTGACGACCGTCGAGCCCGCCCGGCAATCCTATGTCTGTGACAAGAATGTCTATAGTCGCGGGGCGCCGAAGTTCATCCAACGCCGCCGCGCCATCCGCCGCGCACACCACCTGGTAGCCGAGTCCTCGCAGGGTTTCAGCGAGCAACGAACGGATCTCGGCTTCATCGTCAACCAGAAGTACGGTTTCCGAGGCCTGAGCAGGTTGCGCGGGCGAGCTTGGAACCTCGGCGGGTGCTACCCCCGCCGCGGCAACCCTGGGCAAATAGATATCGACGCTGGTTCCCTGGCCAGGTATGGACTGGATGCGCACAGTCCCGCCGGATTGCCGGGCGAAGCCGTAGACCATCGAAAGCCCGAGCCCTGTGCCCTGGCCCATGGGCTTGGTGGTATAGAAGGGGTCGAATACGCGGGCAAGCACTTCGGGCCCCATGCCGGTGCCCGAATCGGTGACCCGGATCACTACATAGGCACCTGGCGCCAGGGCCTCGCCACCGGTTGCCTCGGCTCGTTGCTCGTGAAGCGCACAGCCGAGCCTGAGACTACCACCCCCTGGCATGGCATCCCGGGCATTGATGCACAGGTTCAACAGGGCGCTTTCCAGCTGGTTCGGATCGGCCATCACGCACCAGGCCGGATTGCCGAGCTCCCAGATACAGTGGATGCTCGGCCCCAAGGTTTGCTGTATCAAGGCTTCCAGCCCTTCGATCAATGCCGCCACCGGTACCGGCCTGGCATCCAGGGTCTGTCGCCTGGCAAAGGCCAGTAGCCGGTGGGTCAGTACCGCGGCCCTTTCGGCGGCGCCACGGGCCGAAGCGATGTAGCGTTCCAGTTGCTCCGTACGGCCCTGTTCGAGACGCCTGCTCATCAATTCCAGGCTGCCAGATATAGCGGTGAGCAGGTTATTGAAGTCGTGGGCCAATCCGCCAGTGAGCTGCCCCACCGCCTCCATCTTCTGGCTGTGGCGCAATAGTTCTTCGGTCTGTTCCAGCGCGGCGGCGCGCTCGCGCTCAACCGTCACGTCGCGGCCTACCGCATTGTAAAAGCCTCCCCCAGGCACGGCTGCCCAGTTGATCCAGCGGTACCCGCCACGCTTGTGTCGCAAGCGACGGTCCATGTCGCGAAGCGTCTGGCCTTGCGCCAATGCCTGCGCGGCCCGCTGGCATACCGGCACGTCATCGGGATGCAGATAATCGAGGATGCTGCTGCCAAGCAACTCTGCCTCGGTGCGGCCCAATACCGTCTCCCAGGCCGGATTCGCTGCGGTTATCACCAGGTCAGCCTGGGTTACCAGCATGATGTCGGTGGAAAGCTGCCATAGCCGATTACGGTCGGCCGTACGCTCCGCTATCTCCCGCTCGAACTGGCTGGCCAATGCCTTGAGGTCGCGCTCGGCCTGGACCCGAGCCGTGGTTTCCAGCACGGTGCCCAGCACGGCTACCACCTGGCCCTGGGCATCCCGTTGCGGGCTGAAGGAGAAGGTATACCAGGCGGGTTCCCGGTGCCCATTGCGCTCGGCCGGCAGGCAATGGTCCTCATCCTGGCAGGCCAGCCCGGCGAAAGCGCGAGCGACCATGGGCGCCAGGCGGGGCCCTGCGTGTGGCCATAAGGCCTCGAAGGGTTGCCCCACCACGGGCGCGCCCTGGTGCAAAAGACCGGCGAAGGCATCGTTGTAGAACGTGTGTTGGGCCTCGCTCCAGATAAGACACTGCGGGAAGCGCGATTCGAGGATGGAGAACAGCCCGTGCTTGAGGCAATCCGGCCAGTCCTGCCAACGCCCCAAGGGGCTGTCTTGCCATGGATAGCTACGAATCCGGTCGCTCATCGCACCTTGCGAATAAGGGAAGGACAACATCTTTGACTGGAGCATCGGCTAGGCCTTGAGCACAACGACAGGGCCATTCTTGACCAACCAGCCGGCAACCGCAATCAAACGGATCCGTTCCCTGTCGCAAGTCAATAAATCTCCCAACGTCAGGCGTATTCCTTCAAAGCATCTCGTGCTTTCCCATGGCGACAATCGCCCACCAGGCCTCTTCGGGGCAAGGGCCCGTCTCTAGGCTGCGTCATATCAACGGCAGCTGAGGATGGACATGCTCATGACAGGCCCACATCGTTCTACAGGCGCGGCGCTGGCCTGGTCGCTTGGCGCGGCGGCCGTGCCGCTCATTGCAGGCTTCGGACTGACCTGGGCGATGGTCGACGACGCTTTGCGTAAACAGAACATCACCATCGGCCAGGCCGCGGTCACCAGTATCGACCGGGTACTGGACGAAGTCACAGGTACTTCCGAGGCCCTGGTGCCTTTACTGGGGCAGCGCTGTGAAACGGTCCTGCCCAGGCTGCGCGCCGTCGTCAGTGAAAACCCCTGGGTACGCTCCGCCAGTCTACTGTACAAGGGCAAACCCTATTGCCACAGCGTCAGCGGCACTACTGGCGCGCCTGCCGGGCCGAACCGCTCCGTGCCGGGTAATCTCCGCGCCTCGACCCTGACACTCCAGCATCCGGAGAACCGCGTCCAGGACCATGGCACCCTGCGCTCGCTCCATGACGATGGCACCCATGGCGTGGAGGTGCTGATAGACAACCGCGTACTGGTGGATCGACTGGACCTTCTCAGCGGCAGCACGGATGTAGCCATGAACGTCAATGGCATGTACCTCTGGGATGACGGCTCACTGCTGAGAGGGGAGCTTCGCCAGAACCCCCGCTACCGGGCGCAGACCCTGTCGGCCCGCTATGACTATGCCATGCACAGCAGTGTATCGGCCGAGGACCTGGTGAACCTGCTCACCGGCAAGCTGACCACGGTGCTCGGTACCCTGATGATGGGGTCCATATTGAGCGGCGGGCTGTGTCACTGGCTGCTGACACGGCCACGACGCGAACTCTGAGCGTTAGGCCAGGAGGCAGCTGTCACCCTGCTGCCTCAACCCTTCATGATGTTTGCAGAACGCCTCTACGAACCTGGTCTCGCTCGATGGATTCGAACAAGGCCTTGAAGTTGCCCTCTCCGAAACCTTCATCACCCTTTCGCTGGATGAATTCGAAGAACACAGGCCCAAGCAGGGTTTCGGAAAATATCTGCAAGAGCAGGCGCTTGTCGCCGGCCTCACTGGCACCGTCCAGCAGGATGCCGCGGCTGCGCAGCGCTTCGGTGGGCTCGCCGTGACCAGGTACGCGCTCCTCGAGCATTTCATAATAGGTAGCCGGAGGCGCCGTCATGAACCGCATGCCCAAGGCCTTCAGTGCGTCCCAGGTCGCGATGAGATCGTCGGTGAGGAAGGCCACATGCTGAATACCCTCACCATTGAACTTCATGAGGAACTCTTCGATCTGCCCTGCGCCCTTGGAGGACTCTTCGTTCAGCGGAATGCGGATAAGCCCGTCGGGCGCGGTCATGGCCCTGGAGGTCAGCCCGGTATACTCGCCGGTGATGTCGAAGTAGCGGATCTCGCGGAAGTTGAACAGCTTCTCGTAGAAGCCGGCCCAGTAACTCATCCGCCCGCGATACACGTTGTGGGTCAGATGGTCGATGATTTTCAGGCCCGCTCCGCGCGGATGCCGGTCTACCCCTTCCAGGAACACGAAGTCGATATCGTAGATGGAGCTGCCTTCCCCGAAGCGGTCGATCAGGTACAGGGGCGCGCCGCCAATGCCCTTGATCGCAGGCAGCCGCAACTCCATCGGCCCGGTGGGGATCTCGATCGGCTGGGCTCCAAGCTCCAGCGCCCTGGCATAGGCCTGCTGGGCATTGGCTACCCGGAACGCCATGCCGCAAGCCGAAGGCCCATGCTCGGCGGCGAAGTAGGAAGCCACGCTCTGTGGTTCGCTGTTGAGGATGAGGTTGATCTCGCCCTGGCGATACAGGCGGACCTGCTTGGAACGATGGTTGGCCACATGTGTAAAGCCCATCATGGCGAAAACGGGCTCCAGCACGTCCGGAGTGGGTGAAGCGAACTCGATGAACTCGAAGCCTTGCAGGCCCATGGGGTTTTCAAAGATATCAGGCATGATCGAACGCTCGTAGTAAATGGAATGAACCGGTACTCAACGAGCATCGAAAGGTGGCGCGCCAGGCAGCCCGCGGGTACTTCGCGACAGGTGGTCGCCCAGCAGCAACTGGAAACCGAATGAGTGCATCCGAGGGCCTCCGCCTGGCCTTATTGTTTTATGCGTAATTGGATTCTACTTACCGTAATCCGCTTTGTCCTCGTAATTTTCTCCTCAAATGCAGCGCTCCGCCAAATAGTGACGCTTGCCCATCGGTTCCGCTGTCGATGCGCGGGGCTGGGAATGCAAGGGCGCACAGCGCCCAAGCACTTTCGTCAACATACGTCTATCATGCCGCCAGCCCAGGGCTACGACGCGACCAGCGCCAGCCCACTGCCTTGACTGGAGCCTGCCATGCCGCTTCGCCGCAAGCCTCACCTATCCATTGGCCACTGGCTAGGCCTGGCCGCAATCGCCCTCCTGCCGCTGGCTGCCGGCCTCCCCTTGCTCGGTTGGCAGGCAGAACGCAATCTTGCCAGCCAGTCGAGGTTTCAAGCCGCCCAGGCCGTGGCTGCATTGGAGCGGGTACTGGACAACGCGGCCGCCGCCGCGCAGGCACTGGCGGCCCTTCCTGGCCAGCCGTGCGAGCAGGCGGTGCTGGAACTGCGACGTCAGGTGACCGGCAACCCCTACGTGCGCAGTACCGCGCTTGCCACCCCCGACGCCGTGTATTGCACTTCATTGCAGGGCCCTTACAGCGAAGCCCTGGCCGCTGGCGATTTCGTGGCTGGTCGCTTGCGCTTGTTCGCCGCCGACCGGGTGACCCCGGGCCGTGCGTTGCTGGTCTATCGCCATCCCACCACCCAGGGTTCGGCTCTGGCCACCGTGGATGCCGAGCACCTGGGCAACGCCCTGGCCGTTGCCGAGCCGGGTAGCCAGTTGATCCTGAAAGTAGGCCCGGCCTGGCTGAAGGCGGATGGCAGGGTAGCAGCCAACGAGCCACCCCGCTTCGAGGTGGGCGCCAGCATGGCGGCGTCCACGCGTTATCCGTTTTCCATCCTCAGTGGTTACCCGCGGTCCGCCACCGAGCGGCAGTGGCTCAGGGACGCACCCATCCTGGCACTGCTGGGGCTGTTGGGCCTGACAGCGGCGCTGGGCACGTACTGGCAGCGGCAACGCGCGGGTTCGCAGCGCCAGGAGCTGGAACGCGCCTTGGCCGCTGGCGAGTTCATTCCTTTCTTCCAGCCCATCGTTGCCAGCGACGACGGACGTTGCACAGGCCTGGAGGTGTTGATGCGGTGGCAGCATCCGGAAGATGGACTCATCCGGCCAGACCTGTTCATCCCTTACGCCGAAGGCTGCGGCCTGATCGTGCCCATGACCCGTGACCTGCTGCGCCAGACGGCTGCGATCCTGGCACCGCAGGTTCCCTGCCTGGAGGCTGGCTTCCATGTGGGGGTCAACCTCACGGCCGCCCATTGCGAGGCGCCTACCCTGGTCGAGGACTGCCGTGAGTTCCTTGAGCAGTTTCCCAAGGGCCATGTGCAATTGGTACTTGAACTGACCGAGCGTGAACTGATCGTGCCTACCGCGCAAACCCTGGAGCGGCTGGCCGCGGTGCGAGAGCTGGGTGTGAAGATCGCTCTGGATGACTTTGGCACCGGGCATTCCAGCCTGGCCTATCTACAGCAGTTCCAGGTCGACTACCTGAAGATCGACCAGCGCTTCGTGGCGATGATCGACACCGAGGCGCTTAGCCGACATATCGTGGACAGCGTCATCGCCCTGTGCGCGAAACTGGGGCTGGACGTGGTTGCCGAAGGCGTCGAGACCGCAGCCCAGCAAGCCTACCTGGCCAGCCATGGCGTGGCTTACCTGCAAGGCTACCTGTTCGCCCGGCCCATGCACGCCGATGCATTCATCGACTATATAAGCAATGCCCGCCCGGAGGCCAAGCAACTGGCATCCTGCGCCGCGCTAGGGTAACGTGCCGGCCCCGCCGCGCCCTGATCTTAGCCAATAGAGGTTTTTGTGTTCCGAGGCATCGCTGCATCCGTTCTCGCATCGTCGCTGTTTGCCCTGATGTACTACTACACCTCGTTCCTTCAGCCCTTGACCGGCGAAGAAGTGTTCGGCTGGCGAATGTTGCTGACCCTACCCTGCGTTACTCTGTTCCTGCTGATCACTGGCGACTGGCGGCTGGCCGCGGGTGTACTGCGACGCATCGCCCAGCGACCGGTACGCCTGCTCGGGTCGATGGCCACGTCCGCCCTGATGGGCGTGCAGCTCTGGCTGTTCCTCTGGGCGCCCCTGCACGGCCGCAGCCTGGAAGTCTCCATGGGGTATTTCCTCCTGCCGCTGGCGATGGTGCTGACCGGCAAGCTGCTGTGGGGCGAGTCGCTGTCCCGCCCCCAGAAGATCGCCGTGGCCCTGGCCGCGCTGGGTGTAGGGCATGAGTTGGCGCGCCACGGCAGTTTCGCCTGGGAGACGTTGCTGGTCACCCTGGGCTACCCGGCCTATTTCATTCTGCGGCGGCGCCTGCGTACCGATCACCTCGGCGGCCTGTGGACCGACATGCTGCTGATGGCCCCTGCCGCGCTCTACTTCGTTCGCACCGGCCCGCTCAGCGACGCAGACCTGGCCCAGCACCCAGCGCTCTGGTGGCTGATTCCCGGCCTCGGGATGATCAGCGCGCTGGCCCTGGTCAGCTATGTTCTGGCGAGCCGGCAGTTGCCGTTCAGCCTGTTCGGTCTGCTCAGCTATGTGGAGCCGGTGCTGCTGGTGGCGGTTTCGCTGATGCTTGGCGAAACCATCGCCCCTGAGCAATGGCCCACCTACGCCGCTATCTGGGCGGCGGTAGCCGTATTGGTCATGGCAGGGCTCAGGCATTTGCTCAAGCGAGGCGCGCGTTAGACAACGCGCCACTAGGGCAGTGACCGCGCCAAACCCAACCAGGCGCTCATGGTGACAAAAGCACCCAGGGTGGTCATCACCAGAGTGGCCGCGCACCGCTCTTCCAGACCGAAGCGCTGGCCCACGATGGGATACACGCTCATCATCGGAGCCGCGGCGAGGAACACTCCCGCCAGCGCCAGCTGGGTTTCGACGCCGCCGACGAGCCACATGGCGGCAGCCACCAGTACCGGATGCAACAGCAGCTTGCCGAGACCCACACCGGCTATCTGCCGGAGATGCCCGCCGACCGGTGTGCCGTATAGCACCCCGCCAATGGCCACCAGCGCGACCGGCACCGATGCCTCGGCCAGCAGCTGGATGACGCGCGCCACAGGTGGCGGTACCGACCAGCGGGTAACGGACAGCATCAGGGCCAGCACGATACCGATGATCAGCGGATTACGGCTCAGACGCGCCAGGGTTTCCCCCAGAATACGCCTGGCGCCTCCTCCCTGCCCACGCCCCGCCTCGGCGAGGGCCAGGCCCAGTGGCACCAGCAGCAGGTTCTCCAGCAGCATGGTCAGCGCCAAGGCGACGGCCGCGCCAGGCCCTGCGACCATCAGGGCAACGGGATAGCCGATCACGCCAGTGTTGCCCACGCACAGGCCCAGCCCGGCGATGGCCGCATCCGTCCTGCTGGCGCCGCCGCGCCTGAAGGCGGCCCAGCCAAGCGCGAAACTGAGCAGCGAGGCCAGGGCGTAGGCTGTCAGGTAGCCGGGCTCGAGCACCTGCCCGATCGGGCGTTGCCCCAGAGCCTGAATCAACAGGCAAGGCAGCGCCAGGGTGATCACGAAGGCGCCTAGCCCACGCACCTGTTCGCTACTGACAAGGTCGAACCGGCGCAACAAGTAACCCAGGCCGATCAAAATGAAAATGGGCGAAGTGATCCCCAATACCGCAGCCATGCTATCCCTGCCTTCGTCAGTTTTGCGCGAGCATGCGCACACCGCGGCCAGCGGGCAAGGCTTTTTGCCTTGCCGCGGCGGGATATTTTCCCCGCTGGCGCTTTCCAAGTTTCAGGCGCGCGGCTTCCATAGACAGCGGCCCTCAGTTTGAAGAGAATGCTGCCCCATGCCCTCTACCCCTCCAATCGCCCCTGCCTGGCTTATCTGCGAGCATTGCGACACGCTGTACCGCCCCGTTTCCCTGCGGCCTGGCGAGAGCAGCGCGTGCCTGCGTTGTGGCGCGGTCCTGGAACGGGGACGTCGCTCGACCACCCAGCAGCAGTTTGCCCTTGCGCTGACCGCGGCCATTCTGTTCGTGTTCGCCAACGCCTTTCCGGTCATCTCGATCAGCCTGGAAGGCCTGAGCAATGCGGCTACCCTGCTGCAGTCGGTGGAAGCGCTCAACCAGGGGCGCATCACTCCCATGGCCGCGGTCACCGGCCTGACCATCATACTGGCGCCATTGCTGCAGGTTACCCTGCTTTGCTGGGTGCTGGGACACGCCTGCCTGGACCGAGTCGCCCCAGGTTTCCGCCTGTGCATGCGTACCCTGGAGCACCTGCGGCCCTGGAGCATGCTGGAGGTATGCCTGCTGGGCATACTGGTCGCCATCATCAAGCTCGGGGGGATGCTCGATGTGCACGCGGGTGTCGGCCTGTGGGCCCTGGCCATGCTTACGGTGCTGCTGATCAGCCTGGGCAGCCGCCAGGTACGTTATCTGTGGCGCCAGTTCGAAGGGCGCCTGCCATGAGCGACCTGCCCTACGCCATTGAAGCGGGCCTGCAACTGTGTCATGTCTGTGGCAACGCTTGCCCCCTGGCTGGCCAGCACTGCATGCGCTGCCAATCCTCCCTGCATCGCCGCAAGCCCAACAGCGTGGCGCGTACCTGGGCCTTCCTGATCGCCGCGCTGATCTTCTACATACCCGCCAACCTGCTGCCGGTGATGAATACCCTCATGTTCGGCAATGCCAGCGAGAACACCATCATGAGCGGGGTGATCGAGTTCTGGGAAGGCGGCTCCTGGGACATCGCCCTGCTGATCTTCTTCGCCAGCGTGGTGGTGCCGTCGCTGAAATTCTTCATCCTGGGCTTTCTCTTGATAACCGTTCAGAAGCGCAGCCGCTGGGCGATGCGGGAACGGTCGAGGCTGTTCCGCTTCATCGAGCTGATCGGCTATTGGTCCATGCTCGATGTACTGGTGGTGGCCCTGGTCACCGCGCTGGTCCAATTCAATGCGCTAAGCAGTATTGAGCCCCGCCTGGGGATTCTCTTTTTTGGCCTGGTGGTGGTGCTGACGATGCTCGCCGCCATGAGTTTCGACCCCCGGTTGATCTGGGATGCTGAGGTAAACGATGACTGAGCAAGGACAGCCCGCCGAGCCTGCTGGCGTAACGGCGCCCGCCGTACGCAAACGGCGGTTCAATGTATCGCTGGTATGGCTGGTGCCCATCGCGGCAGCCTTGGTCGGGCTGTCCATGCTGGTGCATGACAGCCTGTCGGCCGGGCCCACCATCAATATCCAGTTCCAGACCGCCGAGGGGCTTGAGGCCAACAAGACCCAGGTCAAATACAAGAACGTGGTGATTGGTCGGGTAACGGATATCGAACTGGCACCGGACCGTTCCCATGTAGTGGCGAGCGTGGCACTCAATGCCTCGGCCCAGGCCTTCACCGCGGCCGACTCCACTTTCTGGGTGGTGCGGCCACGCATTGGCGCCCAGGGTGTATCCGGCGTCGACACGCTTCTTTCCGGTGCCTTCATCGGTGCCGACGCCGGGTCGGCCCAGGACAGCCGCAAAGATTTCGTGGGGTTGGAAACACCGCCCGCCATCACTTATGGCGAGCGCGGCAGGCGTTTCACCCTGCGTACCGAAGACCTGGGATCACTCGATATCGGCTCGCCGGTCTATTACCGGCGCATCCAGGTCGGCCAAGTGATCTCCTATGAGCTGGCCGAAGATGGCAAGGGGGTCGACGTAGAGATTTTCGTCAACGCCCCCAATGACCAGTACGTGACCACTGACTCGCGTTTCTGGAATGCCAGCGGCGTTGACGTCTCCCTTGGGGCCAATGGGCTGAAGGTCAACACTCAATCGGTTTCTGCCATCCTGGCCGGGGGCATTGCCTTTGTGGAGCCTCGCTGGAGTCCGGACAACACTGCCGCGCCGGAACATGCCAAGTTCGAGCTTTATGACGATCAGGAATCGGCACTGGCACCACCCGATGGCGAGCCGCGCTACATTCGCATGCGCTTCGACCAGGCGTTGCGTGGGTTGGCGGTCAACGCTCCGGTGGAGTTCCACGGCGTCAACCTCGGGCGGGTTGTATCCGTGGACCTGGACTACGACCTGGACAAAAAAACCTTCCCGACCATGGTGGGTGCCGTGATCTACCCGGCGCGCCTGGGCAAGGCCCATGAGAAGATCCTCTCCCAATGGGGCGCTGAAGACGATGAACGCTCGGCACAGCTGATGGCCGCCTTCGTCAAGCAGGGGCTGCGTGCCCAGGCTCGCACGGCGAACCTGATCACCGGCCAGCTGTACATATCCCTGGACTTCGTGCCCAAGGCACCGCCGGTAGCCTTCGACATGGCGGCGCGGCCCTTGCAGGTCCCCACGGTTCCCGGCAGCCTGGACAAGCTCCAGGAGCAGTTGCAAGCCATGGTGGACAAGTTCAGCAAGCTGCCGCTGGACCAGATCGCCAACAACCTCAACGGCAGCCTGAGTGAAATGAGCAAAACCTTGCAGCAGGTCAACACCAGCATGTTGCCGCAGCTGAACGACACCCTGGCACAGACCCGCAAGACCCTGGCCGCGGCCGAGCAGACCCTGGGCGAAGATTCTCCGCAGCGTCAGCAGCTGGGCGATGCGCTGGGCGAAGTCGAGCGCACCGCCAAGTCCGTGCGGGCACTGACCGATTACCTGGGCCGTCATCCGGAGGCGCTGATCCGTGGGCGCACCCGCGAGGGTCAGCCTGATGCCTATCGCTCCACCACATCCACGTCCAGGGAGTCCGAAGCCCGATGAACGCCATTCTTGCCCGTGTTCGAACGCTGGGCTTGCCAGTGCTGCTCGCCGCCTGCGCCTCTACCCCGACGGGATACCATACCCTGCTGGCGCCCCAGGACCAGCCCGGGCATCTCCCCGCCGCCGCGCCAGGCTATCAGTTCGAGATGCAGCAAGTGCGCATGCCGGTTCAGGTAGACCAGCCGCAGCTGGTGATTCGCCAGGGCGAAGGCAGCCTCGCCATCCTGGAGAGCGAGCGTTGGGGCGCGCCCCTGGCTGACGAATTCCACGACGCACTCACCCAACGGCTCGAACAACGGCTCGGCACGCGGGACGTCGCGGGGCTACCACGCGCCGGTGGGCTGCCTGTGCTGAGCGTGCGCCCGGACGTACGCCGTTTCGAGACCGTGCCCGGACAATACGCCCTGATCGATGTGGTGTGGAGCCTGGGCTTGAGTGACCCGGCGACCCATGGGCGGCGTAACCTGACCTGTTCGAGCGTGCTAAGGCAGGCAACGAGCGGCGGGCTTAGCGAGTTGGTGCTGGCTCACCAGCAATTGATCGACCGGCTGGCCCAGACCATGAGCGGCACCATCGAGCTGTGGGTCGCGAACCCGTCGAGCGGCTGCCCAATCGCCGGGGCGGCGCGTTGACGGAAAGGGAAACAATGCGCAAGGACTGAAACAGGTATAAAAGTCGAGCCCGGCGCACGGCCGGGCTGGTTGACACTTCTCAGGCGTCAGGCGGCAGTGCCGATGTGACGGTCTGATCCATCCTGAGCCACGCTGTTGAGCTGACGCTCGGCACCGTCCTGAGCCACGTCGTTCAAGGTGCGATCAGCACCATCCTGGGCTACGTCGTTCAATTTGCGCTCCGCGCCGTCCTGCGCAACCGTGTTGAGCTGCCGATCGCTGCCGTCCTGAGCGATCACTTGTTGCTGGGCACTTTCCAGTGCGCTGACACGGTCCAACGGGTGCTCGGCGTGTGAGCGGGCAAAGGCGCTGCCGCTGGCCATAAGGGCAATGACGAGACTGAAGGCAATGGGGCTTTTCATGTTAGGGCTTCCTGTGCAAGTGGAGTTGACTGCTTGGAAGACATGTTACGCCCGTGACTCAATTACGGAATTTCATTACCGCAATGGTAAAAATCATCAAAATTGATACAAGTTCAAAGCCGCATCGACCCGGGCATCAAGGGTAATGGCACTGGACGCTGAAGCTCGATGCTTGTTGCTCCGATTAGTGTACTTTAGGAAATCCGATTGCGCAGAATCTAATCAGACAGCAAGGATCAGCAATCTTTTTCTCTACCCCGTTCGGTAGCATTATGCCGTCTTGACTGTCGGACACATTCCCATGCCTTCCTCCTATCAAGCTTCATCGCTGGCTGAACGCGCCGCTGGCATCTCCGCGCGCATTGATCGCCTGCCTTCCGTGGCTACCCTCTGGCGACTGATTGCACTGCTTTCCATTGGCGGTTTCTTCGAACTCTATGATTTGTTCCAGACAGCCTATATCAGCCCGGGGCTGTTCCAGGCGGGCATTTTCCAGAAAGGCGCCGAGGGCGCGTTTGGCGTGTCGGACCAGGCCGCCTTCGCCGCCTCGACCTTCCTTGGCCTGTTTCTTGGCGCCAGCCTGCTCAGCCCCATCGCGGACCGCTTCGGTCGCCGCGCCATCTTTACCTTCGCGTTGATCTGGTATACGGCGGCCACGGTCATGATGGGCCTACAGAGCACCGCCATGGGCATCATCCTATGGCGCTTCGTGGTAGGCATCGGCCTGGGCATCGAGCTGGTCACCATCGATACCTACCTGAGCGAGCTGGTGCCCAAGCACCTGCGCAGCGCGGCCTTCGCTTTCGCTTTCTTTGTACAATTTCTCTCGGTGCCGGCGGTGGCCTTGATGTCCTGGTGGCTGGTACCGCAGGCGCCTTTCGGCGTTGCCGGCTGGCGCTGGGTAGTCCTGGCCAGCGCGGTATTCGCGCTCTTCATATGGTGGCTGCGCAAGCGCTTGCCCGAGTCGCCGCGATGGCTGGCCCAACAGGGGCGACTGGACGAAGCGGAGCAAGCCCTGAGCGCTTTGGAAGCCCGCTGCGCACATGATCTGGGCAGGCCGTTGCCCAAGCCAGTGGCGCAGTCGATCGGGGTGGAGGCCAAAGGCCGCTTCACCGATATCTGGCAGCCGCCCTACGGGCGTCGCGCCCTGATGCTGATCGTGTTCAACATTTTCCAAGCCATCGGCTTCTTTGGCTTCGGCAACTGGTTGCCAGCCTTGCTCAACGGCCAGGGCATGGAGACCGCACACAGCTTGGGTTATGCCTTCATCATCACCCTCGCCTACCCCTTGGGCCCACTGCTGTGCATGGGGCTGGCCAATCGGCTGGAAAACAAATGGGGCATCGTAGGCTCGGCGCTATTGACCGTGATCTTCGGTAGCCTGTTCGCCTACCAGGACTCGGCGTTCGGCCTGGTGGCCTGCGGCGTCATGGTGACCTTTGCCAACGCCTGGCTGACCTTTAGTTACCACGCCTACCAGAGCGAAATGTTCCCTACCCATATTCGCGCCAGGGCAGTCGGGTTCTGCTATTCCTTCAGTCGACTGTCCACGGTATTCAGCAGCCTGCTGATCGGCTTTTTCCTCGACCACTGGGGCACGCCGGGTGTGCTGGGGTTCATTGTCGCCAGCATGGCGATCGTGATGCTCACCATCGCCCTGTTCGGGCCGCGCACCCGTAACCTGGCGCTGGAGGACATTGCCCATTGAAGTGGCGGTGACGTCGGCCATGGGCGGGGGCGAAACGTGCGAGCAGACTGAACGCTCCTGCGGCAGCTGCGTGACCACTACCACCAGGTTTCCAACTGTACTCCGAAGTTGGAACCGTGCCGCTGAGAACCAAAGACGCCGCTGTCCGATAGCGCCGTTCCAGGATCGGCCGCGGCTTGGGCGGCCCGGTTCCAACGTGCATAGGTGTAGTACAGGCGCAACTCGGGTCGTGTCATGAACGCCCGACCCATGCTCAGCGTGGGGGCGATGGTGAACTTGTCCAGCTTGCGGGTTCCGCCGCTGTCAGGGTCGATCTGGTCATGTCCGTATTCGACCACCAGCTTGAAATGGTCGGTGAAGGCATAGGAAGGCCGAACGCCGAAGGAGTACCAGGTCATGCCGTTGTTCTCCGGCGCCTTGGTCTTCTGCACGACTGCCAGCAGCATGCCGCCAAAGTTGGGCGTGATCTGCCACATGGGTGACTCCAGCACGCGCCAGGTCTTGGTATCCCGTGAGGCCGTCAGCTCACCGGTCTGCCCCAGGCCGATGCCGGGACCTTCACCATACTGCACCACGAAACGGTTTTCACCACCGAGGAATCCGTCCTGGTCGTGCTCCGCCGATAACGACCAGCCTCCATGCGCCCCTTCCACCTGACCTGCTTTTTGAATCACGCTCAATCCCAGCTCCAGATCACCATGATCATTGGTCTGGATGCCGCCCAAGTTGAAATCATGGCGGTTGGCTTTGTCTTTCTGGTCGATGGTGTCTTCGCGGGTAAAGGCGTAGCTCAGGTAATAGTGCCCGAGCTTGTAGTTATCGATACCCACGCCGGTGCCGCTGGGGTTCCAGTAGTAAAAGTCGCCGATGTGGATATCGTGACGCTTGTAGTAGCGGCGACCTGCCCAGACGGTGGCATCGTTGAGCTTGGGCGACTGGATGCTGGCCCAGGCCTGGGGCAATCGGACAGTGCCGTTTTCATCGGTGAAAACCGGGGCGTGATTGTACTGTTCGGCGAGGCTGGCCATGCCGTCCACCTTGATGACGGTGCCATCGGCCCCACGGTAAAGCTCCTGGTTGAGCTCGAGCTCCCAATAGGTTTCACACTCGTTCCCGAGCCGGTACTTCATGGGTGCGCCCGGCAGTTGGAAGCACGATTGCTTGCCCCCTTCGCTGGAGCCACCGACGCCTATGCGCCCATAACCGGAAAACTCCAGCCCCCATGCGTCCTGGCCACCCGCCAGGGCGATCAATGAAGCTACAGGCACTGCTACGCTCATCCTTGAAGGCATCAAAGGTCTCCTTGTTTTCCACCGATGCTGAACTGACCCAGCGCAGCGGTAAAAGTGCCTTCCGTATCGTTTGAACTCGGGCCTTGCGGATCCACTCTCAACGCTTAGGCGGGCGAGCCGCCGGACCCATAAGGAGCAAGCGATGACCAGTCGGGAAGTGCCGGTTAAGGGCCATGCCAACCAAGGAACGGGCGATGGTGAACGCATCTACGAGACGGACCTGCCGGCGCGGCTGGACCGATTGCCCTGGGGGCGGTTCCACACGCTGCTGGTCTTCGCCCTGGGGATCACCTGGCTGCTCGATGGCCTGGAGGTCACCCTGGCCGGTTCGGTATCCGGCGCCTTGAAAGGCAGCCCGGCGCTGCAGATGACCAACGCCGACATCGGCCTGGCTGGTGGCGTCTACATTGCCGGAGCCGTGCTGGGCGCGCTTTTCTTCGGCTGGCTTACCGATCGCCTGGGCCGTCGCAAGCTGTTTTTCATCACGCTCTTTCTGTATGTAGGCGCCACCGCGCTGACTGCGTTCTCCTGGAACCTATGGAGCTTCCTGCTGTTCCGCTTTCTTACCGGCGCAGGAATCGGCGGCGAATATACCGCCATCAATTCCACGATCCAGGAGTTCACTCCCGCGCGCTATCGCGGCTGGGTCGACCTGACCATCAACGGCACCTTCTGGGTAGGGGCCGCCCTTGGCGCGGCCGGCTCGATCGTATTGCTGGACCCGGACATCGTGGGCGGCGACCTTGGCTGGAGATTGTGCTTCGGCATCGGCGCGGTACTGGGCCTGGTCATCATGTTCATGCGGCTCTGGGTCCCGGAAAGTCCTCGCTGGTTGATGATTCACAATGAGCCGGAGGAAGCTGAACGTATCGTCGCCAACATCGAAAAGCACTTCCATGACCAAGGGCATCGATTGCCACCGCCGGAAGGCAAACCCTTGCGCCTGCACGCGCGCGACCATACGCCGCTCAAGGAGGTATTCAGCACGCTCTTCGTGGTGCATCGCCGCCGCGCCGTGGTCGGCCTGACCCTGCTGACCGCGCAAGCCTTCTTCTATAACGCCATCTTCTTTACCTACGCCCTGGTACTCACTGATTTCTACGATGTACCTTCCGAACATATTGGCTGGTACGTTCTGCCCTTTGCCCTGGGCAACTTCTGCGGCCCCCTGTTACTGGGGCGGCTGTTCGACGTGGTCGGTCGCAAGGTGATGATCAGCTCGACCTATGTACTCTCCGGTGTACTGCTGGCCATCTCTGGCTACCTGTTCCAGCAGGAAATGCTCACCGTCACCCAGCAGACCATCGCCTGGATGGTGATTTTCTTCTTCGCCAGCGCGGCTGCCAGTTCGGCCTACCTCACGGTGGCGGAAACCTTCCCGCTGGAGATCCGGGCCCTGGCCATCGCGGTGTTCTATGCCTTCGGCACCGGACTGGGCGGCATCGTCGGCCCCACCCTGTTCGGCGCGCTGATCGAAAGCCACGACCGTGGCAATGTCTTGATTGGCTACCTCATCGGTGCCGCCTTGATGATCATCGCCGGGGTGGTGCAGGCGCTGATGGGCGTGGCCGCGGAGCGGCGCTCGCTGGAAGAGGTGGCGCGGCCACTGTCCCAGGCACAGCCTGCCTGAGCTTGCCTGCCTTGCTCACAGAATCACGCCCGTTCTATCGCGGGCGCTGATCTCCTGGCATGATTCCAGGCTCCTTCGCCTGGACTGCCGGGGCCGCTATGAACCGCAACGACCTGCGCCGCGCTGATATCAACCTGCTGATCGTTTTCGAAACCCTGATGCACGAGCGCAACGTCACGCGAACCGCGGAAAAGCTGTTCCTGGGCCAGCCAGCCATCAGCGCCGCGCTGAATCGGCTGCGCGGGCTGTTCGACGATCCGCTGTTCATTCGCACTGGCCGACACATGGAACCCACCGCAAGGGCCGAGGAAATACTCGCCCAGCTGTCACCGGCACTGGACGCCATGTCATCGGCCTTGAGCCACAGCTCGGGGTTCGAACCCGCTACCAGCCAGGCGACTTTCCGTATCGGCCTCTCCGACGACGTGGAGTACGGCCTCTTGCCCGCCTGCATGCGCAAGCTACGCGAAGTAGCGCCTGACATTACACTGGTCATTCGCCGCGTGGACTATTGGCAAATGCCTCACCTGCTCGCCTCGAGTGAAATTTCGTTGGGAGTGAGCTATACGCGCGACTTGCCCGCCAATGCGAAGCGCAAGTTCCTGCGTCATCAGCGCCCTACTCTTCTACGCGCAGAAGACGGCGAACCCGCGCTCACCCTGGATGAATACTGCGCCCGCCCTCATGCCCTGGTCTCCTATGCAGGCGACCTGTGTGGTTTTATCGATACCGAGCTGGAGCGCCTGGGCCGCACTCGTCGGGTAAAGCTCGCCGTGCCGCAGTTCAGTTCGCTGCCCATCTTGCTCGCTGGTACCGAGCTGGTGGCCACGGTGCCCGGTTATGTAGCCGATGCGATGGTCGCACAGGGCGGGGTACGCGCCGAGCCACTTCCCTTTGCCGCCCCTCGGTTCGACGTCAGCATGGCGTGGCGCGGCGCCTTGGACAATGACCCGGCCGAGCGCTGGCTGCGAGGCAGGCTCTGGGAATTCATGCGCGAAACAGACGTCAGCCAGGGGCCGACTTTGATCGCCGAGCCATTTATATCCTGAGGCTCAACAGCTTCCTGGTGGAATGCCATCCTTGTTGTAATCCTTGAGCCGGTCTCGCTCTTCGGGCCGTGAATGGGCCGGTGTGTCATCAGGCTTTTTGTCTTGTTCGCTCATGCGGGTTCTCCTTTTCGTAATCAGCCTTGTCTGGCTGCGCGTCGGGTCCCAGGTGCGTTCAGCTTCTGGAACCAGGCTGCACATTCAGCGTGCCAGCTTCCAGTGGAGTACCACAGAGGCGCATCAGTTCCGTCGCACTAATAACCCACCTGCATAAGCAAATTCGATATCGTTATAGTCCGCTATATGGATTCTGGTTATGCTGCCTGCCGGTTCGGTTATAACGGTCGCACAAAGAATGGATATGGGCTTTCTTGGGTTCACCATCGCGGGATTGCTGGTTGGCTTCATCGTAGGCATGACCGGCGTAGGGGGTGGCTCACTGATGACACCCATCCTGCTGTGGTTCGGCATCAATCCCGCCACCGCGGTGGGCACCGATCTGCTCTACGCGGCCATTACCAAATGCAGCGGTGTGTGGGTTCATGGGCGCAATCGGAATATCGATTGGGCCATCACCGGCTGGTTGAGCCTGGGCAGTGTGCCGGCGGCCGCAGTCACGCTCTGGCTGCTGCATAACCTCAACGCCGACACCCAGGCACTCAATAGCCTGATTCGCACGGCCCTGGCGTACGTTCTGTTTCTTACCGCCCTGGCGATCCTGTTGCGCGGCCCCTTGCTGGCCTTCGCCAGCCGCCATGCCGGCGATCGTTATCGCCTCAGCCCAAAAGGCCTGAACGCCTGCACGGTCGTTACCGGGGTCGTGCTCGGCACCATGGTATCGCTGACCTCCATCGGTGCCGGAGCCCTCGGCACCGTTGCCCTGTTCATGCTTTACCCCTTCCTTGCCACGCGCCGCCTGGTGGGCACGGAAATCGCCCATGCGGTACCGCTTACCCTTGTCGCGGGGCTGGGCCATGCAGGCATGGGAAACATGGACTGGTCGCTACTGGGCCATCTACTGATCGGCTCGCTGCCGGGCATCTACCTGGGAAGCCACCTGTCAGGGCGCGTGCCGGATCGGGTATTGCGCCCGGCGCTGGCAATCATGCTCGGGCTGATCGGGCTGAAGCTCCTGCACTGACGAGTGTCTCAGAGGCTGCGTAGAATCCAGGCCAGGCTACGCCAGGGATACTGCTCGCCAAGGGTACTGGCGGCGCAACCGGGATCGTGAAGGAAGGCCCGGTCAGCCTGGGTGGCGAACTGGACACTATGGCAGTATGGACAGCGGATCATGTCCGCTTCCAAACGCCATTGACGGCCCCATTCGGCGAGTTCCTCGGCCATGCGTTGGTGGCCGGCGCGACGCTCGTCGTTACTGAACTTCACCCCGCCCTCCTGACTAGCGTGAATGCCACGCGAGCGTACAGTAAGGCGGATCAATAGCCTAGCGGCACGGCAGGGGCCTGCGATCGATCTCTGGCTTGCCCGGAAAATCGGCCCGGCAGTTTCGGCACGGCATCGGCCCTGACCGCGCCGTGCCTCCAGGGCACGACGCGGCCATGAAGCCCTCAGAGACAGTCACGCGCCATGTCGGTCCAACCGTTGGTGCCAGCCCAATCAGGCGGCAGGAAGACCCGTACCTGGGCTCCCTGGCCAGCGCGGTCCACCTGAGCCCAGGCTGGCGCAGCGGTATAGGCAGCTTCCACGGTGAGCTTGTAGCCCGTCGGAGTTTCCTCCTGGCGCAGACCAGGCTTGAAGGCCGACCACTTGGGCGCCAGGCACTGGACATACACCTCCGCGCTCTTGGCCGTGGTAGCGTCCAGAGGCGCGCGCGGGTCCGCCGCCTTGCTGGCGCAACCGGCCAGCATTATCAAGCCCATCATCGTCGTTAGCCGCCGCATGTCGTTCCCTCATTTACCTAATGGTTGGTTGCACTCTAGGCCACCCGCTTCGTTTCAGCGAGGGGTGGTCATCATTATTCTGATACGCTTTTTTATCGACTATCTGCTGCTGTTATCCAAACTCAGGCAAGCGCATCATGAAGCCCTCTTCAGCTCCTAACGAGGATAGCCAAATGGACGGTCTGATCATGCTTGCCATCGTCGCCGGCACACTGGGTTCGTTCGCCTATGTGATGTACCTGATCCACAAGGAAAACTCCTAACGCTGCGGCCAGCTTCCTTGTCGTTTGTCGCGCGCGAACCACTCCTGATTGGCCTGCAACTCCTGCCGCAGCTCCGCCACCAGATTCGAGATCGCCCGGATATTGGTCAGCGGAGCCAGAGGCACCCCTACCACCAGCAAATCGATGTGGCCATTGGCAGGGTCAGTGACCTCGATCGTGATCGTTCCGCCGTCGTGCACCATGCAACTGCAGTGCAGCGGCAAGAAGCTGGACTGGATGATCTTGATCACCTCATGCTTTGGAATCACCGACGCTCCTCCCGATACATGCGCGGTCGCGAACGCTTCACGCTGGTGATACATCAGAGTGCTAGCAGGCTGGACCGTTCCCTAGGTCAGAAGTGTCGAATACGCCGGCGTTGAACGCAGAACGGCCGGTCATCCCTGGGATGACCGGCCGTTCCAGTACCACGCAGGGCGGATCAGGCGGGTGCCGATGTACGGATCAGATGATCGAAGGCGGCCAGGGAGGCCTTGGCGCCCTCACCCATCGCGATGATGATCTGCTTGTAAGGCACCGTCGTCACGTCGCCAGCCGCAAAGATACCTGGCAGGTCCGTCTCGCCACGGGCATCGACCATGATCTCGCCACGCCCGGACAGCTCGATGGCGCCCTTGAGCCAGTCAGTGTTGGGCAGCAGGCCGATCTGCACGAAGATACCTTCCAGTTCGAGCTTGTGCAGGTCACCGGTCTGGCGGTCCTTGTAGGTCAAGCCGTTGACCTTCTGCCCGTCGCCGTTGACTTCGGTAGTCAACGCACTGGTGATCACCTTCACGTTCGGCAGGCTGGTCAGCTTGCGCTGCAATACCGCATCGGCGCGCAGCTGGCTGTCGAACTCGATCAGGGTGACCTGGCTGACAATACCGGCCAGGTCGATCGCGGCCTCGACACCCGAGTTGCCGCCACCGATCACCGCCACGCGCTTGCCCTTGAACAAGGGGCCATCACAGTGGGGGCAATAGGCGACACCGCGGTTGCGGTACTGCTGTTCGCCAGGCACGTTCATTTCCCGCCAGCGCGCACCGGTGGCGATGATGACCGAACGAGCCTTGAGCGAGGCGCCACCGGCGAAACGCACCTCATGAAGGTCCCCATCACGGCCTGGGATCAACTGCTCGGCACGTTGCAGATTCATGATGTCGACGTCGTACTGCTTGACGTGTTCTTCCAGCGCCGTCGCCAGTTTGGGGCCTTCGGTCTCCTTCACCGAGATGAAGTTCTCGATGGCCAGGGTATCGAGCACCTGACCACCGAAGCGCTCGGCGGCCACGCCTGTACGGATACCCTTGCGCGCGGCATACACTGCCGCCGCAGCGCCGGCGGGGCCGCCACCAATGACCAGTACGTCGAATGGGGCCTTGGCGTTCAGTTTCTCGGCCTGACGGGCGCCAGCGTTGCTGTCGAGCTTGGCCAGGATTTCCTCCAGGCCCATGCGGCCCTGGCCGAAGGGTTCGCCATTGAGGTACACGCTAGGTACCGCCATCACCTGACGCTCTTCGACTTCGGCCTGGAACAGCGCACCGTCGATGGCCACGTGCTTGATGGACGGGTTGAGCACGGCCATCAGGTTGAGTGCCTGGACCACGTCCGGGCAGTTCTGGCACGACAGCGAGAAGTAGGTTTCGAAGCGGAATTCGCCTTCCAGGGCGGCGATCTGCTCCAGCGTATCGGCGCCGGCCTTGGACGGATGCCCGCCTACCTGCAGCAGGGCCAATACCAGCGAAGTGAATTCGTGCCCCATGGGAAGACCAGCGAAGCGCAGGCTGATGTTCCCATTCGGGCGATTGATCGTGAAAGACGGCTTGCGCGCGTCATTGCCATCATCGCGCAGGGTGATCAGCGAAGACAGGCTTTTGATGTCTTGCAGCAGTTCCAACAGTTCGCGGGATTTCGCACCGTCATCGAGGGAAGCGACCAACTCGATCGGTTGACTGACCCGCTCCAGGTAAGACTTGAGCTGGGATTTGAGATTTGCGTCCAACATACGGGCGATGTCCTCTTGCTTGCATTCGGTTCTGAAACAAAAACGCCCAGGCGACGACGCCCGGGCGCTTTCGTGGGCGGAGTTGACGCTCAGTGAAGGCGGCTCACCGCCCAGTACCGAGTCACAGTTAGATCTTGCCGATCAGGTCCAGGGACGGGGCCAGGGTAGCCTCGCCTTCTTTCCACTTGGCTGGGCAGACTTCGCCCGGGTGCGCGGCCACGTACTGGGCAGCCTTGACCTTGCGCAGCAGCTCCAGCGCGTCACGGCCGATGCCGCCGTCGGTGATTTCGACGATCTTGATCTGGCCTTCCGGGTTGATCACGAAGGTGCCACGGTCAGCGATACCGGCTTCTTCGATCAGCACGTCGAAGTTGCGGGAAATCACGTGAGTCGGGTCAGCGATCATCGGGTACTGGATCTTGCTGATGGTGTCCGAGGTGTCGTGCCAGGCTTTGTGAGTGAAGTGAGTGTCGGTCGACACGCTGTAGATTTCCACGCCCAGCTTCTGGAACTCGGCATAGTTGTCAGCCAGGTCGCCCAGTTCGGTCGGGCAGACGAAGGTGAAGTCTGCGGGGTAGAAGAACACCACAGACCACTTGCCTTTCAGGTCGGCCTCGGTGACTTCCACGAACTTGCCGTTATGGAAGGCCTGGGCTTTGAAGGGCTTGATCTGGCTGTTGATGATAGGCATCGGTGAATCTCCTTGGTATGTAGTTGCGACTGGGTGAATCTTAGCCACGAATGCTCTGGGACGCTCATTGGCAATCCGCATGTTGCTCATTGGTTTTGCCTATGAGCACCGCTCGCGAGATGCAAGCCGCGAAAGCATGTGGCAGCACGGCTTTGTATCTTAAGCCTGAGCGTGCGTAAAGCAGGTTACAGCACTGGCCAGGGCATCGGCCTGGCATGGCTGCATGGGGATTCACCCGAATCGCATTGCCTTCAGACGGGTTGAAAAGCCTGAAAAGCTGTCGAAAAATCAGTGGTTTACCGGCGAATTTTCTTACATTGCTCCCGTGATCCGAGTTTTAAGGTGATCGCCATCGCAAGGCAGGGCCGCCAAGGCCAAGCCACTACGCCCTATGTCCTAGGGACCTGTCGATCACTCACGGGAGCTACTTCATGCTGAGCACTACCCTGGCCACCTACTTCCAGCAACCCGAGCCTGTACGCTTGACCAAAAGGGAAACCGCCGCCCTGGAATGGAGCGCACGCGGAAAGTCTTCATGGGAAATATCACGCATCCTTGGTTGCAGCGAATCGGCCATCAACTTCCATTTCTGCAATATTCGCCGAAAGTTTGGAGTCAAGTCACGACACGTCGCCGTGTTGCTCGCCCTGGAGCACAACCTGATCAACCTCAATTAAGGCACAGTATCCAGAGGGAAGTACCATATGGGGCTGAACCTTGTAATCGCCGACGATCATCCTGTGGCGCTGCACGGCTTACGCAGCTGGCTGGAGCGGCTCCCACGTGAGCGCTTCAGGGTCGCGGCTACCGCCACTGATGGCACCGGTGTGCTTGCCTGCCTCAGGGGTCGGGATTGTGATTTGCTGCTGATGGACTGGTACATGCCTGACCCGGGCGGCCTCGAAGGCCATCTGCTGATCCGGCAGGTGGCCCAACGCTTCCCGCGGCTGGCCGTGGTTGTCATGACGGCCTCGTTACAACCAACAGTACTTGGCGCTGCCCTGGCGGCGGGCGCCAAGGGCCTGTTCGACAAGCGCAGCACCCTGGCCGATCTGGTTCGCATCCTGCGCGAGGCCGCGCGGGGTAGACTGGCCGTGAGCCCCCGTTTCGAAGCACTGCTCGATCGCCGTTATCTCAGCAGGCACCATTGGGGCGGCGCCAATGCACATCCTCTCACCGCAAGGGAGCGGGAAGTGCTGTCGCTCAGTGACGCCGGCTACAATGGCAGAACCATCGCGGCCCGGTTATCGCGCAGCGAAAAAACCATCAGCCGACAACGGCGCGCGGCGTTGGACAAACTAGGCCTGAACCCAGACGCCGAACCGCCTTACTTCTACCCATTCTCCCAGGTTTGAGCCCGCGCTCACTCACCCACCGCGGTGCGCATCGTGACGAATTCCTCGGCGGCCGTGGGGTGTACGCCCAGGGTTTCGTCGAAAATGGCCTTCGTGGCCCCTGCCTTGAGCGCCACGGCGAGCCCCTGGACGATCTCGCCGGCGTCAGGCCCGACCATGTGGCACCCGAGCACGCGGTCGGTCTGCGCATCGACTACCAGCTTCATATAGGTACGTTCCGCAATATCCGTCAGCGTGTACTTCATGGGCCGGAAACGGCTTTCGAAAATGCGCACCGCATACCCTCCTTCACGTGCCTGGGCCTCGGTGAGGCCCACGGTGCCGATGGTGGGCTGACTGAAGACTGCTGTCGGGATATTGCTGTAGTCCACCGGGCGATACTGTTCAGGCCGGTAAAGCCGACGCGCTACGGCCATGCCTTCGGCCAGGGCCACCGGGGTCAGCTGTACCGTACCGGTAACATCGCCAAGCGCAAGGATGGAAGGCTCTTGCGTCTGGTAGTACTCATCGACTTGGATATAACCGTGCTCGGTCAGGGTGACTCCCGTGTTTTCCAGGCCCAGGTTATCGAGCATCGGTCGCCGGCCGGTGGCATAGAGAATGCAGTCGGCCTCCAACACCTGTCCGTTCTTGAGGTGAGCCTGGAGCGTGCCGCCATGTTTTTCGATGCGGGCGATATCTGCATTGAAGCGCAGGTCCAGCCCTTTCCTGGTAAGTTCCTCCGCCAGGTGGGTGCGCACGCCCTGGTCGAAGCCGCGCAGGAAGAGGTCACCTCGATACAACTGTGTGGTCTGGGCACCCAACCCGTGGAAAATGCCTGCGAACTCCACCGCTATATAGCCACCACCCACTACGATGACACGCTCGGGCAAGCGCTCCAGGAAGAACGCCTCGTTGGAACTGATGGCATGTTCCTTCCCGGGCAGGTCTGGAATCGCTGGCCAGCCCCCGGTGGCGATCAGGATACGCTCTGTACGGTAGCGTTGGCCTCCTACCTCTACGGTATGCGGGTCAAGTATGCGCGCGTGCCCGTCGAGAATCGTAACCCCGCTATTGCCGAGCAGGTGGCGATAGATGCCGTTGAGCCGCTCGATTTCCTTGTTCTTGTTGGAGACCAGCGTGGCCCAGTCGAAACCGGGCTTGGCGACTTCCCAGCCATAAGCCGAGGCGGCGTGAAAGTCTTCGGCGAAGTGCGATCCATAGACCAACAGTTTCTTGGGTACGCAGCCGACGTTGACGCAAGTGCCGCCTAGATATCGACTTTCGGCGACGGCAACACGAGCGCCGAAACCGGCGGAAAATCGAGCGGCCCTTACCCCGCCCGAGCCCGCGCCTATTACAAAAAGATCATAGTCGTATGACATAAAAAAACTCCTGATGCGAAAACGCCGCCGTCCTCACAGGACGGCGGCGTTCAAGGCGCTGCGGGTAGCCCTAAGGCAAGACTTACAGCTGGCCTTTCTTGTAGAAATTCTCGAAGCAGTAGTTGGTGGCTTCGATGTAGCCTTCGGCGCTACCGCAATCGAAACGCTGGCCCTTGAACTTATAGGCCAGGACACAGCCATCCTTGGCCTGCTTGAGCAAGGCGTCGGTGATCTGGATCTCGCCGCCCTTGCCTGGCTCGGTTTCCTCGATCAGCTTGAAGATGTCCGGCGTGAGGATGTAGCGGCCGATGATCGCCAGGTTGGAAGGCGCGTCTTCCGGCTTGGGCTTTTCCACCATGTTGTTCACACGATAGATATCATCGCGGATCATTTCTCCGGCAATAACGCCGTACTTGCTGGTTTCCTGCGGGTCCACTTCCTGGATCGCGACGATCGAACAGCGGAACTGATTGTACAGCTTCACCATCTGCTGCAGCACACCGTCGCCTTCGGGGTTGACGCACAGGTCGTCCGCCAGCACCACGGCGAAGGGCTCGTCACCGATCAGCGGGCGGCCGGTGAGGATGGCATGGCCCAAGCCTTTCATTTCGGTCTGGCGGGTATAGGAGAAGTTGCACTCGTCGAGCAAGCGACGGATGCCGACCAGGTATTTTTCCTTGTCGGTGTTACGGATCTGGTTTTCCAATTCGTAGCTGATATCGAAATGGTCTTCCAGCGCACGCTTACCACGCCCGGTAACGATTGCAATACCGTTCAAGCCTGCCTGAAGCGCTTCCTCGACGCCGTACTGGATCAGCGGTTTGTTGACCACCGGCAGCATTTCCTTCGGCATGGCCTTGGTAGCCGGCAAGAAGCGGGTACCGTAGCCGGCTGCCGGGAACAAGCATTTCTTGATCATGAGGTGTCCTTGGTTCTAAGGGCGTTACGTACAAGTTCGGCGCAGTCTAATCACGCGCTACGAGGCTTACAATGGCTGCTTCGGAGCGGCTGCTGATTCAATAGAAAAAAACCTCAGGCGTTAGTTCCGCTTCGCTGCCGCAATCAACCCGATATACATTCAGTGGCTGCCTTCTGTACATCCTTGAACCGCAACGGCAAGTTGGAAAGCCGTTCATGGACCTTGATGGCGCTACCGCCCGAGCGCTCCTCGATGTCCACCACTGCGGCGGCGCCGGATGAAAGCTTGCGGGGCACGATCACCCGATAGCCGCTGCCCTTGCGCTCCACGGTCACTGGATTGCGCGTATCGGCGAGTTCACGGGCCAGGCACTGGCTATAGTCCTTTGGGTCTTTCCCGGAAATCACGTCCATGGTCTCGTGGCTATGTTCGATGTCCTCGACCGTGGCGCAACCACCGAGTACGAGCATGGCCAGCAACAACCCTCTTGCCTTCATGTCTACCTCCAGAAAAGAAGCTAGGACCGTACCCCGGCAAGAACGTTCGCCAGCCTCCCGCTTGGGTGAGCCTGGCGCGTCGTGCTATGGTTCGCGCCTTGAAGCCCCCTGGAGCCAGCATGAAATTCGCACACCAGCGCGAGCACCTGAATGAAGACGACCTGGTGGTCATCGAGTGCTCCCAACGCTGCAATATTCGCCTGATGAGCGATGCCAACTTTCGCGCGTTCAAGAATGGCGCTCGTCATACCTACCACGGCGGGGCCTTCGATCGCTTCCCGGCACGAATCACGGTGCCCAGCACCGGTTACTGGAACATCACCGTGGACACGGCGGGCAGCACGCTGAACAAGGCAGCCAGGCAGGCGCCATTCAAGCATTCAATCAAGATCATCCGACGCTCGCCGTCATCATTCAAGTAAGAGCAGCCATGACTCGCTACGTCATCCATTACACCCTGGACGGCCAACGCCGTTGGGACTTCGCCAACCTGGAGGATGGCACCGAGGCCGAGGCCATGCAGGCCCTGCTGGCCATCCATGGCCAGGATCAGGCCGCCAACCTGGCGGTGATCAAGGTCAGCCGAGCGCTCTGAAGCCAGCAGTCAGCCCTTGAACCTGGCGACCATGGCCTTGAGGCCATCGGCCAGGCGAGACAACTCTTCGCTCGCCTGGCTGGTCCGCGTGGCGCCCTGCGCGGTGCCGCTGGCCAGGTCTCGGATGTTCACCAGGTTGCGATCCACCTCACGCGCCGCCAGCGCTTGCTGCGCAGAGGCACTGGCAATCACCTGGTTGCGTTCATTGATCCGGGCGATGGCGGCATTGATGTCCGCCAGGGCGACGCCAGCCTCGCGCGCCTTGTGCAGGGTTTGCTGGCTGCGCTGAGTACTCTGCTGCATGGCCTGCACGGCTTGGCCGGTGCCAGCCTGGATACCGCCGACCATCTGCTCGATTTCCCGCGTCGATTGCTGGGTACGATGAGCCAAGGCGCGTACTTCGTCGGCTACCACGGCAAAGCCACGGCCTGCCTCGCCTGCCCGGGCCGCTTCAATGGCAGCGTTGAGGGCCAGCAGGTTGGTCTGTTCGGCGATGGCCCTGATGACGTCCAGCACCTGGCCGATGTCCCGGCCTTGAGCCGCGAGCCCTTCCACCAGGCGAGCACTGGCTTGGACATCGGTAGTCATCGCCTGGATCGCCGTCACGGTTTCACTGACGCGCTCGCGGCCCTGGTCAGCGATGCGCTGGGACCCTTCCGAAGCCTCGGAGGTCGTAACGGCGTTACGCGCTACCTCCTCCACGGCCGCGGTCATCTGGTTGACCGCGGTGGCGGCTTGTTCGATTTCATTGTTCTGACGCCCCAGGCCCCGGTTCGCTTCAGCCGTGGTGCCGGTCAGCTGGGCGGCAGCCTCGGCCAGGCGGTCGGCGGCCCGGGTCACCTCGTCCATGGTCTGGCGCAGGCTGGCCTGCATCCTGCCCAGTGCTGCCAGCAGGCGCGCCGGCTCATCCTCACCCACCTGGACGATAGGCTGATTCAGGTCGCCCTTGGCGATACCGTCGGCTACCCGTATGGCATGATTCAAGGGAGAGACGATGCTGCGGGTAAGCCAGAGCGCCAGCACCACGGTCAACACGCAAGCGGCCAGTGCCACGCCGATGACGGTCCAGACGCCTTGACGATAGCGGTCCCCGGCCGCCGCGCTGGCATTGACCGCTTCGGCCTTGTTGACCGCGACCAGTTCGCGCAGTTGGTCCCCCATCTGGTCGGTACCGGCCTTGATCCGAGTATTGATCAAGGTCCGCATTTCTTCCAGACGATCGGCGCCAGACAACTCCAACATTGACTTCTGCGCGGCCAGGTAGGTATCGAGGGTAGCCTCGAAGGCATCGAACAGCCTGCCTTCCTGCTCACCCTTGGGCAATGCGCCATATCGCGCCCGAGCCTGCGCCACCTTGTCGACCAGGGTAGCGATGCGGGTCTGGGTCTCGGCCAAGGCCGCTGGCTCCCGATTGACCAGCACACGGAACGAGGTGATGCGCAAGCGCAGCACATTTTCCATGAGGTCGCCAAGGTAACCGATGCTGGGCAGTTCGTTGTGCTCCATGGCGGCGGCGGCGGATCGGATGGCGCCCATGCGGTCCACGGCGAAACCGCCCAGGCCGATCAGTAACGCGGCGATGAAAGCGAAGCCAAGAAAGGCTCGCGGAGCGATATTGAGGGTTCTGATGGCCATGACGAATCTACCCTGAGCGCGGCGACCGGCCGCCCGGCGTGGCCCGAGACGGGCACTGATCAGGCTATCGGCTCACGAGCAAGCAATCTTGAGCGTCACCGCCATATAAAGTGCCCCCGACGCTTCCAGCCTTCGCTTGCGCCATGCTGAATCCTTCCAGGACTGATCACGATCAACTAAATGTAAAAAAGTGCCAGTCTGTCCGAAAAAAACACAATACCGTCACCGTCAGGGTGCTATGTTTGATTGACCCCGGTTGGTATCGTCGGCTCGCACAGGCATGTTGCAGAGGTAAGCACCATGAACAAGATGACCTTTCCCAATGCCTGCCAGGTCATGCGCTGGCACTTTCATCCCCTGGGCTTCGAAGGCAGCATGGATGCCCCAAGCAGCATGGTGGCTCGCTTGTTCGACCGTCACAGCGGGGAAACCCTGATCGCCATCGCCGGCATTCCTTGCGCCACCGTCATGGACGCCGCGGACGTGGAGCGCATGATCGAGGCCGTCGAGGCTGAACTCGAAGCCTTCATTCCGCCTCAGTCTCTGCGCGCGTGCGGCTGAGAGCGTTTACGCCGGTCTCGCCCCGCTGGCGCTCGAACTGGGTGGGAGCCTGAGCCGCCCTGGCCGCCGCGCCCCCTTCCTGGCTCGAATCCGGGGCATCGAGGTACCAATGGACTTCACGTGCAGCGCGGGTGATCGCTACATAGGCCAGACGCAGCGCCTCCTCGGCCTGCGCCTGTACGTAGGGCGCCGGGTCGCCGGTCGCGCCCAGGCCGGCGATCTGGTATAGACGGTCCCGACTGCCTGGCGCCTGACGACTGTCGCAATCGCCCAACAACACCACCACATCTGATTCAAGGCCCTTGGCGCCATGAATCGTCATGCAACGAAACTGACGCTCATGGCCACCCTCCCGCTCCTGGGCCGTCAAGAAGGCCTTGAGCACAGGGTCCTTGCGAGGGTCATCCTTGGCCTGACGATACAGCACCAGGACCGAAGCCTTCTGCTGTGAGAGGCGCTCGAACAATGCCAGGACCGCTTCGGCGTTGCGCTCATGGACCTGAACCCGAGGCAATGTTTCAAGCTCGCCGGACAGGCCGGCCGCTACCGCCCCCTTGCCTGGAATGGTCGCAATAAATTTGACAAGAAATTCAGCCGCATCAATGATCTGCTGATGACTTCTGAAGTTTTCCTTTAGCTTTAGCCTACGGCTTCGTGGAGCAGGGAATACTTGCTCGAACTTCAGAAAGAAGCTGGGCGAACTGCCTCGCCAGCCGTAGATCGATTGCCAATCATCGCCTACGCACACCAGGCTCGCTCCGGCCTGTGGCGACCGCCGCAAGCGCTCAGCCAAGGCTGCCCGCAGCCAGTTGGCGATCCGTGGCGAGATGTCCTGGAACTCATCCACCATCAAATTACGCAGGCTGGCGAGGCGTGATGCTGGCAATCGATGCAGGTGTTCACTGGCTGAGCTGAACAGGCCGAACATACGGTTATAGGTCAGTACCGGTGGCTGCTGCTGACGTAGACGATGTTCGAACGCAGGCCAGAATCGCCCCAGCGCGTCGAAGAATGGCCTGTCGGCTTCCAGCTCTATGCCCGATGGCACCTTTGCTACCTCCAGGCCCAGGTTTTCGACAAAGCCTGCCATGGCTACGAAGGCATCGAGCAGCGGCTGGCGCTGAGACTCCCCCGCCAAGGCGAATTCGATTCCAGGCCCCTGCGATTCGGCGCTGCTCGCGCCGCTGAAATCTGCGTAACCATCCAGCCAAATCAATGGTTTATCGAAGAATGCTTGAAACAGGGTTCGTTTTACCGCCCATTCCGCCCGCATGGACAGGGCGGCGCCTGGACGTGACCGCTCCGCAAAGGGTTCTTCCGCTCCCAGGATAACCCAGGTATCGGTGCCCTCGAGATAGCCATGGCATTGGAACCGCTGGCCAAGAATGTCATGGAATCGGCGCTCCGCGACGATGCCTGGTAAGGGCCAATGTCCTGCCTGCTTCCACTGAGCTTCGATCAGGTCGGTCAATTCCTGATCACGCTCGGCTGCAGGCTGTATCGCCAGCAGCCTTCGCTGCACCCTAGGATGATCGCTGGGCAGCCTCCCTAGTTGAGCCGCTTGCAGCCGCAGGCGCTCAATGGCAGACGCAAATATTGCATCCGTGCTCATAAGATCGTGGTAGCAGGCATTGAGCTCGGTTCGCTGCTGCGCGCTGACCCGGAGGGAAAAGGCCTCGGTCTCCTTTCCTGTGCCAAGGGTTTCAAAGGCTTGTGCCTGTTCCAGCCCAGGCAGGCTCCGTGTCCAGGCCAGGACAGCGGCGTGGAACGTGGTTACGCAGGCGCGAGCTTCGTTTGAAGACAAAGGGCGTTCCCATGCTTCGAACAGCTTTACCAGACGCCAGATGAAATCTTCCCGGGAAGCGCGGGTAAAGGTCACGACGCTGATCTCGCTCAAGGGCACGCCCAGGTACTGCACGAGAAAGAGAATGCGCAACACCAATGACGTGGATTTGCCAGAACCGGCGCCAGCGACTACGCAGGTGCTGATGTCATTGCTCAGTATCAACTTCCACTGGCTGGCCGATGGCTGGGCATGCGCCGGCAGGCGCTGCGCTGCATCGACTTTCATTCGCTTGCGCAGTGTTGGGGTAACCCCAGGCGGCAGATCGGCGAACAAATAAGATTCCGGCCCGGCCTCGGCCGCCCCCCCTGTGGGCGCTATTCGGGGAGCAATCGTGGGTACACCGGTTCGTGCTCGCGAGTGCCGCTTGGGCGGCGGCGGTGACTCTGGCGGCAACGATGAATTGGGAACATTGTTTCGGTGGGCTGTGCGATAAGTTTCGACGACATAGCGCGCCAGTTCAGGTAGTTTCGAGAATAATGAAATAATATTTTTCAAATTCAATGACTTGCGAAGCCTTTCTAGAAGTCATGAGAGCTTGGGCGTGACCCCAAGCTCAAAGGCTGGCCCCGGCAGATCACCCGCCGATAGCGGAGTCCACCAATTGCTGTGCTTCGCTCACCAGCTGTTGAAGATGTGCCTCACCGTTGAAGCTCTCGGCGTAGATCTTGTAGATGTCTTCCGTTCCGGACGGGCGCGCGGCGAACCAGCCATTGGCGGTCATGACCTTCAGGCCCCCGATCGCCTGGTCGTTGCCCGGCGCCTTCGCCAGGATGCGCTCGATGGGTTCCCCTGCCAGCGTGGTGGAAGTGATCTGCTCGGCCGACAACTTGCCAAGGGCGGCTTTCTGCCTGGCGTCGGCCTTCGCATCCACCCGCGTGGCGAAGGGTTGGCCCAAGTCACTGGCCAGGGCTTGGTACAGCTGGTAAGGGTCCTTGCCCAGCCGCGCGGTCATTTCGGCAGCCAACAGGCCAGGGATCAGGCCGTCCTTGTCCGTGCTCCAGACATGGCCGTCGCGGCGCAGGAAGGACGCACCGGCGCTTTCTTCGCCGCCAAAGCCCAAGGTGCCGTCGAACAGCCCGGCGGCGAAATATTTGAAGCCCACCGGCACTTCATAGAGCTTGCGTCCCAGCCTGGCGGCGACGCGGTCGATCAGCCCGCTGCTCACCACCGTCTTGCCCACGGCGGCATCGGCGCGCCACTGAGGACGATTGCGGAACAGATAGTCGATGGACACTGCCAGGTAGTTGTTCGGGTTCAACAGGCCGCCGCTGCGGGTCACGATGCCGTGGCGGTCGTGATCGGGGTCACAGGCAAAGGCAACGTCGTATTGCTCTTTGAGGCCGATCAAACCCTGCATCGCGTCCCGCGAGGAAGGGTCCATGCGAATCTGCCCATCCCAATCGACGCTCATGAAGCGGAAGGTCGGGTCGGTAAAGCGATTCACTACGGTCAGGTCTAGCTTGTAGCGCTCGGCGATGGCTGGCCAATAATGCACGCCGGCCCCGCCCAGCGGATCCACGCCGAGCTTCAGGCCGGCGCCACGTATCACCTCGAAATCGATCACGTTTTCCAGGTCGGCCACATAGGCGCCAAGGTAATCGTGACGGTGGGTAGTTCCGGCCCGCAGCGCACGCTCGTAGCTGATGCGCCGCACCCCGGACAGACCGCCTTCGAGCAGTTCGTTGGCCTTGGCCTCGATCCACTTGGTCACGTCGCTGTCGGCCGGGCCGCCATTGGGCGGGTTGTACTTGAATCCCCCACTCTGGGGCGGGTTATGGGAGGGGGTGATGACCACGCCGTCCGCCAGACCCTGGGTGCGCCCGCGGTTGTAGCAGATGATCGCGTGGGACAGCGCCGGGGTGGGTGTGAACTCGTCGTTCTGGGCGAGCATCACCTCAACCCCATTGGCGGCGAACACTTCCAGGGCGGTAACGCCTGCCGGGGTCGACAGCCCGTGGGTATCGATACCCAGGAACAGCGGCCCGTCTATGCCCTTGGCCGTGCGATAAAGACAGATTGCCTGGCTGATGGCCAGGACGTGGTCTTCGTTGAAGCTGTTGTCGAACGAACTGCCGCGGTGGCCGGACGTGCCGAATGCCACGCGATGCCCCGTCACCGAGGCGTCGGGCTTGCGCGAAAAATAGGCGGTCACCAGGCTGGGGATATCGATCAGCAATTCGGCCGGTGCCGGCTTGCCCGCTAGCGGACTGTGCGTCATGCAAAACCTCGGATGGTATCAATCGGTGGCAGTTTACTGACGATTCGACCGTCACGCGACGGGAATGATCCGCGCCAGGGGTTACGCCTCGATCGGCACGGGCGCCGGCCACCAGCCCGGCAGCAGCCGACGCACCCGGGCATCACCGAACCTGTCGTCGATCAGCACCACGGTGCCTTGGTCATCTTCGCTGCGTATCACCCGCCCGGCCGCCTGCACTACCTTGTGCAAGCCAGGATACAGATAGACGTAGTCATAGCCTTGGCCGAAGCGGGCCTGCATGCGCTGCCTGAATTGCTCATTGACCGGGTTCACCTGGGCCAGCCCCAGGGTAGCGATGAAGGCGCCAATGAGTCGCGCGCCCGGAAGGTCGATGCCTTCGCCAAAGGCCCCACCCAGGACAGCGAAGCCCACCCCGCGGCCATTGGCGCGGAAACCGTCGATGAAGGCCTGCCGCGCCTGCTCGTCCATGCCCCGCTGCTGACAGCGTACCGGCACGGCCCCGTATCGCTCCTCGAGACAGCGCGCGACCTGGTTCAGGTACTCGAAGCTGCTGAAGAACGCCAAATAGTTGCCCGGCCGCGCCTCGTACTGTGTGGCGATGATACGGGCCACGCTGTCGAGAGAGCCTTGCCGGTCGGCGTAGCGGGTCGACACCTGGGCAGCCAGGCGCAAGCTGACCTGCTCGGTCTTGAAGGGCGAAGCGACGTCGACCCACGCCCAGCCCTGGGGCAAACCCAGCAGGTCGGCGAAATAATGGGCCGGACTCAAGGTCGCGGAGAACAGCACGCAGGTGCGCGCGGCCGCAAGGCGCGGCGCCAGCTGCCCGGCTGGAACCACGTTGCGCAGGTTTACCCGGGCGCCGAGGCGGCGCCTGAACGTCGAGACTTCCAGGTCGCAGAGATAGGCCTGGCCAAACAGCTCGGCGACCCGGGTGAACTGCAGCCCTTGGAAGTAAAAGTCCAGCCAGGCCGCGGGCACCCCGGCGGGATCCTGATTGAGGCGCTCGCCTATCAAGCCAAGGCAGCGCTGGAGCGCGCTCAACCAGGGGCCGGGAAGCTCCGTCAGGCAGTGATAGCCTTCACCCTGCGCCTTGGCAAGGGCATTCCATTGACGGGTCAACCCGCGCAATGCCGAGGCCGTCCCTTCCAGGGGCGCCTCGCGCAGGGCCGCCAGCACCCGTGGGTCCAGGCTGGCGCTGTACATGGCGCGGGCGCGATCTACCAGATTGTGCGCCTCGTCGACCAGGACTCCGTAGCGCCACTCCTGGGCCTGGGCCAGGGCGAACAGCGAGGCGTTCAGGTCGAAGTAATAGTTGTAGTCGCCAATGACCACGTCAACCCAGCGGGCCATCTCCTGGCCCAAGTAATAGGGACACACCCCATGGGCCTGGCCTAGCTCGCGCAAGGTGGCGCGGTCCAGAGTAGCGCACTCGACCGCGGCCCGCCGAGCGCCCGGGAGGCGATCATAGAAACCCTTGGCCAAGGGACAGGCGTCGCCGTGACAGGCCTTGCCGGGGTGCTCGCACACTTTCTCCCGGGCACTGAGCTCCAGCACCCGCAACGGCCTCGCCCGTTCATTGTCGGCGTGAAGACAGCGCAGCGCATCCAGGGCCAGTTGCCGGCCCGGGGTCTTGGCGGTGAGAAAGAACACCCGCTGCAGGCCTTGGCGCGGCAACGCTTTGAGCAAGGGAAAGAGCGTGCCCAGGGTTTTGCCGATGCCGGTGGGCGCCTGAGCCAGTACACAGCGGCCGATACTGGCAGCCTTGTATACGGTTTCAGCCAGGTGCCGCTGGCCAGGGCGCATGCTGGGGTACGGAAATGCCAGTGCCGTCAGGTAGGCGTCGCGCTCCAGGCCGTGGGCTCGCTCGCGTGCCGCCCAGGCCAGGTAGGCCTCGCACTGCCGCTCAAGGAATCGCTGCAACTCAGCCGCCGTGCAGGAGCGTTCGAAACGGGTTTCCTGTTCCAGGTCGACATGCCAGTAAACCAGCGCAAGCTTGAGCGCCCCCAGCCCCTGACTGGCGCACAACAGAGCGCCGTAGACCTTGGCCTGAGCCCAATGCAATGCGCGCTGGTTGGCCGGTTGCCGCGTCAAGTCGCCGCGGTGGGTCTTGATCTCCTCCAGACAGCCATCGAGAGGGTCGTAGCCATCGGCTCGGCCGTGCACCTGCAGGCCACGACATTCTCCGGCGAGACTCAGCTCTCGCTGGTAATGGCCAGGACGTCTTTCGGTCACCTTCACATGACCGGCGATGCCTTCCAGCGCGCTGGGCGATGGCGTGAAGCGCAAGTCAAGGTCTCCCTCGCGCGCGGTGAACTCACACAGGGCACGCACGGGCACGCTCAAGGTCATGCCGGCTCCGCGGTCTCGGCGGCCGCTTCCCAGCGCACATGGCAGACCAGCACGGACAGGCCATGCTCCTGGCAGAAGGCGATCCAACGCAGCTGGTTGTCCTGTAAGCGGTCTCCAGGGCCCTTGACCTCGATCATCCGGTAGTCGCCACGCGCCGGATAAAACTGGATCAGGTCCGGCATGCCGGCACGGTTGGCTTTCGGGTCTTCCAGCAAACGTTCGAAGCAGAGCCTCAGGTGCCGCGGCGCGATGCAGGCCAGCGCCAGTTCGAGCAGGGGAAGCGCTATCGCGCCCCAGTGTACGAACGGGTTGGCCACCCCGAATTTCTCGGCGAAGCGACGCACGATGGTGTCGCGGTACGCGCCCGTGTCCAGTTCGCCCAGGCAGGCATCCAGCAGCCCGGCCCGTCGCTGGGCGAAATCCGGTTGGTAGAGGTCCAGCGGGCTGGCCTGGAACGGGTGGAAAAAGGCTCCAGGCAAGGGCGCGAACAAGGCGGGCCAACAGAGCAGCCCGAACAGGGCGGTGAACAGGGTGTTTTCCACGTACACCACAGGCGCGTCCGCCTCGGCCAGGGCGTCGCGCACCGCCCGCTCGACACTGTCATGGTAAGGCAGTTCCAGGTCCAGGCGTTCCACCGGGGCGGCTCGCCGACGCAGCTTGACTGGGGCTCCCAGCGCCCGACGCACGCGCGGCAGCAGACGCGCCAGGCCCTGTGCTTCCGCCGGGCTTTCCGGTGCCTGGCTGGCTACTTCCGCCAATGCCAGGGCCTCGCTGAAGCGTTCGGTACGCTCAAGCATGCGTAACCGGCGCAGACGCGCCCCTGGCCATTGGCACCGGGCATAGAGCGACTCCGCTTCAGCGCAGCGCCCTTCACGCTCGTAGCCTTGACCGACGCGGAACAGCAGCTTCTGCTGGCGGCTGGCCAACCAGGGATTGTCAGAGGCCAGCCCGTGCAAGGTGACCAGCAGTTGCTCATCCGCCGTACCCTCCTCCAGCACCTGTGCGCAGGCGGCCAGCCCCATGGCCACGCTCAAGTCAGCGCGATGGCGGATGGCCCTGGACGCCAAGGGAAAGTCCACTGGCTCGAAGCGCTGCAACCCCAGCTCCACCAGCACGAACTGAGACCAGTCTTGGCGCAGATTGCCGAAGAACAGCATGCGCAGCCGCTCGCACAGAGGCCGTACCGTCAGCAGCCAGACGTCGTCGGCGCAGGCGGGCCACCATTGGCGCAGGGTAGCGCGCTGTTCATGCATGGGCGCCAGGGTTTCGAACCAGTCACCCTTGCGGCCTGTCGGCGCCAGGCGGTGAGCGCTGAAGCATTCGCGCAGCTCAGGTTTCCCAAAGAGGTCGAACAGTTCATGCAAGGCAAGGGGTACCTCGGCCGATAGCCAGCCCTGGTCGAGCAATGGGGCCGCCGCCTCTGCCAGGTCACCGATCTCTGCATAGCACAGCTTGCTGCAGCGAAAATGCTGGCCCTTGCGCATGATCAGGCGGACCAGCAAGGCCCTCGACGACCTTGGCAGGCCGACGAACCCGGCCAGGAAAGCGTGCTCTTGTTCATCGAGCACGTCTTCGTAGCGCGACCGCAACCAGGACAACGCCTGCTCGAAGTTCTCCAGGTAGTAGAAGGGATTGTCCAGAGCGTTCACGGCAGGCTGTCCAGGTAAGATGGCGCTGGTTATACATACAGCCGTCCAAGCCTTCAACCGCGAGCCGCCGACCGGTGATGTCAATGAAGGCCGGTTTGAGCAATGCCAGGCTGGCCTGATACGCTCGGCTTCTTTTCGCCCGCGGATGCGCTCATGCTCAGTGCCTTGCTGTTCGACCTCGATGGAACCCTGACCGATACCGACAAACTGCATTTGGTGGCCATTCAGCAATTGCTCTGGGAAGAGGACCAGCGCCCTTTCGGTGAAGAAGACTTCGAAGCGCTATGCAGTGGCCGCGCCAACCCCCAGATGTGCGCGCTGCTTTTCCCCGACCGGGACCTGGCGTTTCACCGTGCCTTCGCCGATCGCAAGGAAGCCCGCTTCCGCGCCCTGTCCAACAAGCTTGAGCCCATTGCCGGGCTGACGACGCTGCTGGCCTATGCCCAGGACAAGGGTATCGGCCGGGTCGTAGTCACCAACGCGCCCCGGGCCAATGCCGACCATATGCTCGGCGCCCTGGGTCTGCAGCAGGCCTTCGCCAGCATCGTCGTCGCCGAAGAACTGGCACGGGCCAAGCCGGACCCACTGCCCTACCTGACCGGGCTACAACGCCTGCAAGCCAATGCCGAAGCCGCCATGGCCTTCGAGGATTCCATCCCCGGGCTCACCGCCGCCAAGGCGGCCAACCTCTATACCGTGGGCCTGGCCACCAGCCAGAGCGAAGCGACCCTAGTGGCCGCCGGGGCGGACCTGGTGGTAGAAGATTTCAATGACCCGAGGTTATGGGAAGTGATTCAGAACTGGCCGGGCTAAAGCAAGACGGTAAAGGCGTTACATCGCATTCGGGGGCTTTGCCCTCCTCCTGCCGGGCAGTGAGGTGATCCCGGTGGGAGCTAGCGAAAAATCTTCGGATCGGGCACTACAACGAATGTTCATTGCAACGCATTGAGAAGTTTGGTCCCGCTCACCCCGCCGCCTGTCCATACAACCGTTTCTCCCGCTCGATCATGATGCCGGCCAGGTACCAGTAGGCCTCGCCCCAGGCCTTGAGCACCGGTTCGGTGGCGGCCTCCCCGAGCACGTCCTTGATGGCCGGCAGCAGCGCGGCGGCGACGGCGTCGTAATGCTCTGGCCTTACCTGGGTGGTCACATGACGTTCGCAGATCTTTTCCACCGCGCCCTCGATGCGTTCCAGGCGGTCCACATTCTGCGCGAAGGCCAGGATCGCCGCCGCCAGGCGCTTGGGCTGCTCACCGGAGATCTGCGCCGCCTGGTCGAACAGGCGCTTGATCTCCGGGTCCACGAACAGCCGTTCATACATGCCGGTGGTGATGGCCAGCCCGTGGGACTGCAGGGCGGGCGCGGTGGCCTTGATGGTTTCGATGGTCTGGGCGGAAAGAGGCGTGTTCACGATCATCTCCTGTTCAGAATCGAGGCTAGGGCTGGCGGCGAACTTCCAGCAGCACCACGGCGATGCGTTCAGCCTGGGCATAGCCCTCCTGCTCGAGGTCTTCGCCGAAGACGTCCGGATCCAACTCTTCGTAGCGCCATTGTCCGGGAAAGGCCTCCAGCAGCTGGCGGGCCTGGCCGAGGAAAGGATCTTCACCTGCCTGGATCGCCACGCCCGTATACAAGAGCAAGGTGCCGCCCGGGGCCAGGCGCTGCACCGCTTCGCCGAGGATGCGCAACGAGAGCTGGCTGCCCATCCCTGCCCCGCCGTCCCGGTAGGCGCGCCCTTTGGGGTCTTTCATGTAAGGAGGGTTGGCCACGATCAGGTCGAACTCCCCCCGTAGATCACGCAGTACATCACTGGCGACGGGCGTCAGGTTAGCCGCTCCTGCCAGTCGCGCGTTGATCCTGGTCAGGCGCAGCGCGCTGGGGTTGATGTCGGTACCCCACACATTTGCCTGCGGGCAGGCCGTGGCGATCACCAGGGCGCCGGCGCCGCTGCCGCAGCCGATGTCTACGGCACGGGCCGGCGGGGCTTGACGAGCCTCCAGATGGGCGCGGATGCAACGGGCGAAACGGTAGGTGTCCGGGCCGAAAAACACCGCGTCGGCCGCCTCGGTCGGATAGCCGGAGTGCAGCAGGCGCAGCTCCCCGAGGCTGGAACAGCGCACCAGGCTACGCCACTGTCCAGGCGCCTGCTCAGTGATGAGCTGCCCGGCACCCAAGGTAGCGAACAGGGTGTCCGGCAACCGCTCGGCCGTGAAGGGGCGGTTCCAGCCGAAGATGTCGCGCAGGTCCTCGGCGGGCCCGCCACGTCGGTCCAGATTGCGCTGGTGGGTCAGGGGAGTCGGCGTGATGAAGTCATAGCCCGCCTCGGCCAGATAGCCGCCCAGGGTCAAGAGCGCGGCATCACCGTCGACCTGTTCCACCTCCTCAAGGGCTTTCAACATATTCATCGGCTGATCCCCGCTTCGCCGGCGAGCTCGCGGGCGAACAAGCGAGTGGCATAAAGGCCGCTCGGGGTCGCATGACATTGCGGAGCCATGAAGGGCAACAAGCGTTCCAGCCGCGACTTGGGCCCCGCCTGGGCCAGGGCCGCCTGGACCTCGGCCCGTTCCTCGACGCTGGGCCCGCCGGCCTGGGCCAGGGAGGTCGCCAGCGGATGCTGGCGGAATTTCAGGCGGAAGGGGTTATCGCTGCCCCGGCGCTGCCCTGCTTCCGGCACATGGCCGTCGGCGATCCAATCGGCCAGCAGTTGCTTTTCGTAGGCGCTGAACACGCCGAACATGGCCGCGCCCGGGCCATCGATGAGCTGCCAGAAGCGGCTTTGCGAGGGGTCTGCCTGACGCTTGATCCAGTCCTTGCGCTCCAGCGCCGCCAGGAACGGACGGATGCCACCCGGCTCGGCGAGCCATTGGTTGACCGTGCGACCTTCGATCTTGCAGTAGTCGGAATGCATGTGCTGGGCGAAGACTTGCTTGCGTTCAAGCATGGCCACCAGCTCGTCTTCGAGATCGAAGGCGGCGATGGCTGCGGTGGTGCCGGCCCCCAGCTCGTTGAGCTGGTAGCCGGCCCTCACCCTTCGAATGAAGGCTTCGCGGTCGTTCAGCGGAATCAGCTCGCGCAGGCTCTGTGCCGCTTTCTGGGCATGGCCGGTACTGGCGTTGTCGATGGTCACGTGCAAGGTGAAATAGTAAGGGTCGATGCCCAGTTCATTCAGCTCGAACGAGGTGATCAGCAAGTGCAGCGGCAGCTGCTCGTAGCCCAGGTTGAAACCTATCACCTCGGGCAGAAGTTCATGACCGAGCGCGCCCAAGGCCAGCTGGATGGCGCCCTGCACGTAGTAGCTGTCGTCCAGGTCGCCTTGGGGCTCACACTCCAGGTCGGCGATCAACTTGCGGTACAACACCACATGGTTCTGGGCCGGCTCGCCATCGCCCAGTTCCTCGAGGTAGGTGCGGATCAAGCCGTGATAGCGACCGTCGGCCCACTGACGCAAGGTGCCGTACAACCAGGCACCGTCGACCAGCTTGGTAGGCGCCACGGCGCGAAGGAAGAACAGCGCATGGGAGCGGTTGCTGAAGAACCGGCGTGGGGCACCTTCGTGGCGGGCCTTGAGGTAGTTGGCATACTGCTCGGCGACCCTGGCGGCGTTTTCACCCACCCAGGCGTCCAGATCGTCAAGATTGTCAGGCAGCCCGCCGCCCAATTGAGCGGCCTCCTCGAGCCGTTCGTCCAGGTACTGCCGTGCGGCCTCGAGGCTTTGCGCGCTGGGCTGGCGCATCAGGGCGTTATAGAGGTCCCGGGCCGGCGTGGTGACTGGCATGGGTTGAGACTTCGAGCAGGCAAGGTTTTGCAAGGCAGTCATAAAAGAACAACTCGAATCCGCTTTGTCGTGGAGGTTCGAGCCTCGGCACTGTCCGGAAATTCCCTGCCCGCCCGACAATCACGGATGAATGGCTGCGGCCGTCAATCGAAGATGGCCACGGCGCGAACGAAACCGGCGCTGGCGCCCTTGATCTTGTAGGGGAAACAACTGACGGTGAAGCCATGGGGCGGCAACTGCGCCAGGTTGGCGAGTTTTTCCATCTGGCCATAGCCGACGTCCCGCCCCGCCTTGTGTCCTTCCCAGATCAGGGATGCATCCCCTGTTTCAGCGAAGCGCTGGCGGGTGTAGCTGAAGGGGGCGTCCCAGCTCCAGGCATCGGTGCCGACCACCCGCACGCCTTGTTCAAGCAAGTAGAGAGTGGCCTCCCGTCCAATGCCGACGCCGGCATCGAGGTAGCCCGGCTGACCGAACAGGTCCCCGGCCCGGGTATTGACCAGTACGATGTCCAACGGCCGCAAACGGTATTCGATACGATCGAGCTCGGCCGCCACTTCGGCCGCGGTCACCACATGTCCGTCCGCCAGAGCGCGAAAGTCCAGTTTTACGCCGGGGCGCAGGCACCATTCCAGAGGCAGTTCGTCGATGCCCCAGGCCCGGGCGCCACCGTCGGTGGTCGAAGCGTAATGCCAGGGGGCGTCCATATGGGTACCGCTGTGGGTCGTCATCACCAGCCGCTCGGCCGCCCAGGCCTCGGCCCCTGGCATCTGTTCCAGGGTCAGCCCTGGGAACATGGCGGCCATCTCCGGCCAGCCTTGCTGGTGATCGCTGTACTCGATACGCGGCAGCAAGGGCGGCGGATCGGTATAGGGGTTGTTTTCCAGGGTGACCGAAAGGTCGACGAAACGCCGTTCAGGCTTCATAGGCAAGGTTCCCGGGTAGGACGCGCGGGCGCGCAGGAATGGACAACAGGGCGTTGCGAACCAGGGCAGCGGCATTCCCGTCGTGGTGCAGCCCGAGGGCGCGCGCCTGGGGCGTGCGCAGGGGCGGAAAGGCACCGAACAGCCGCTCCAGTTCAGGCTCGGGTCGGAAACTCAGCCGCGCCCGTGGCTCATTGCCGAAGCGCGCGGCCAAGGCCGCGACCACTTCGGCCACGGTCAGGCGCAGCACGGGCAGTTGCCACACTCGACTGGCCTGAGCTGGCAAGGCGCCGATCTCGGCGGCTCGAAGCAGGTTGTCGACACAGCAATGCAAGGACATCCACCAGGCCGACGCTTCGGGCGACACCGGACAGGTGAAAGGCCGATTCGCCGCGTAGCTGTGCAAAAGGTCGCTCATGAAAGCGGATCTAAGGCCCTGCTGCCCCGATGGACGCGCTACTATGCCCGGCAGGCGCAACGCACGGCCGTCCACTTCGCCGCGCCGGGCCAGGTCCTGGACAGCGATTTCCACCATTCGCTTGTGCGCGCCATAGCTGAGCGCCGGTTGTGGCACCGTCTGTTCGTCCATGCGCGACGGCAGGCTGGCGCCATACACCGCCACGCTGCTGGCGAACACCAGCACCGGACAGCCTGCGGCACAGCGCAATTGCTCCAGCAGCTCAAGGCTGGCCAGCAGGTTCACCTGATAGCCGAGTCCATAATCGGTTTCGGCCGCCCCGCCGGCGATGCTGACCAGGTGAAAGACCACGTCGATACCGTCGGCCAGTATTCTGCGCAACAGTACAGGGTCCGCTACGCTACCGGCATGCTGACGCACTCGCTCATCGCTGAAGGTCTCGGAAAACTCGGTGTCCAGCAGGCGCAACAGCGTCAGGCGCTCCCCGCGCAGGTGGCCCTGGCGCAACAGGCGCTGGCTCAGGGCCTGGCCGATGAAGCCGTTGGCTCCGGTAATCAGAACACGCATGGTTGTTCCTCAGGCCTGCGCGATGCGCTGCTCGATGGCGCCAAACAGGGTTTCACCCTGCAGCCCACGAGCTTCCATGCGGACGCGATCGCCGAACTTCATGAACCCTGTACTCGGGGCCCCGCTCGTGATCATCTCGATGGCCCTGCGCTCGGCAATGCAGGCAGACCCCGCGTCCCGGTTGCGGTTGCTCACCGTACCGGAGCCGATGATTGTGCCGGGCCCAAGCCGGCGGGTGAACGCGGCATGGGCGATCAATTGATCGAAGCCAAAGGTCATCTGGCCGCCATGGGGTTCGCCGAACCATTGCTCGTTCCAATGCACCTGCAAGGGCAACTGGACGCGTCCGTCCCGCCAGGCATCGCCCAGTTCGTCAGGGGTCACGGCGAAGGGCGCGAAGGCCGACGACGGCTTGGCCTGGAGAAAGCCGAAACCGGTGGTCATTTCTCGCGGTGCCAGGGCACGCAGGCTCACATCGTTCAGTTGCAGGATCAGCTTGACGTGGCCCAGCGCCTGCTCTGCCGCGCAGCCCAGGGGCACTTCGTCGACGAGCACGGCGAACTCCCCTTCGAAGTCGATGCCATGGGCCTGGCTGGGCAAGCGAACGTCGTCGTGGGGCCCGAGGAAGTCATCTCCGGCGCCCTGATACATCAGCGGTATCCGATCCGCCCCTTCGATGGGCGGCAGGTTGAAGGCCTTCTGCATCAGCTCGCCGTGGCTCATGAAGGCCGACCCATCGCACCATTGGTAGGCCCTGGGCAGTGGCGCCATGGCCTGCTGGGGGTCAAAGGTGAAGGCACCCGGGCAGTCGCCACGGGCCAGGCGCGTGGCCAACTGGCGCAGCGCGCCCTCGCAAGCGTCCCAGCTTTCAATGGCCTGTTGCAGCGTGGCGGCCACGGGGGTTGCGTCCACGGCCTGGTTGAGCGAGGTATCGACGATTACCAGCCTTCCGTCCGGGTGGCCGTTCTTCAAGGTAGCAAGTTTCATAGCAGCTCCTGTGTCGAGGTGGCGGGCTGGTTGGTTACGCAGCGGGCCTCGCCAGGCCGGGCCGTGCCAGGCCCGAGCAACCGGCCGAGGCCCAGGCAGGTGGCACCGATCAGCAACTGGGCCCCAGCGATGATCAGCAATGCACGAGGCAGTTGGTCCAGAACGCCCCCATTGAGCGCCAGTACACATAAAGGGCTGGCGAACTCGCCGGCGAATATGGCCGCGGTGAACAGGCCGCTGGCGCGACCGCGCTGGGCAAAGGGTACCCTGGCCATGATGGCGCCGATCAAGGTGGGCAACAGCATGCCCACGCCCAGGCCATTGAGGGTGACGGCCGCGGCCGTCGCCGGCTGGCTTGTGGCAAGGGCCAGCCAGGCACCACCACTGCCAGCACAGAGGAAAGCCAGAACCAGCGCCCGTCGGGTACGCTGGCCGAGCCAGCGGTAGCCAAGGGCGCCGGCGACCACTCCCAGCTGGTTCGCCGCCATGGTGGCACCTATCGCCGCGGGGTCTTCGATCCCGAGCAAGCCCAGGCGGAAACCACCCTGGATGGGCACGATGAACAGGCTCACCCCGGCAATGACCGCCAGCCCATAGAAGCCCTGCAATCCGGACCAGGCATTGCCCGCGGGCTCTTCCGGCCTGGCCAGGGTCGATGGCTTGGGCTCCCAGAGCAGCCGCCATACCAAGGGCAGGAACAGCAGGCCGCAGGCATAGAGCCAGAACGGCGCGCGCCAGTCCTGAGCGCCCAGCACACCGCCCACGCCCATGAAAAGCGCCGCGGAAAGCGACGTGACGACCATTTGCAGGGCGAACAGGCGCTGCCGCCGGGGGCCGCTGTAATAATCGCCCATGAGGGTGGTGCAGGCGGTCATGATGGCCGCTTCGGCCAGGCCGATACCGGCGCGGCTGGCAACGATCGCGGCCAGCGAGGGCAGCCACAGTGGCAGCAGCCCGCACAGGCTATAGAGCGCCAGGGCCAGGCAGAGCAAGGGCTTGCGCCCCACCCGGTCGGCCATGATCCCGGCGAAGGGTGCCAGCAAGGCCACCACGAGGGCCGGCAAGGTCAGGCTCAGCGGCACCAGCACGGCGGCCCCCGGGACTTCGGCGAAATGCGCCTGCATCCGTGGCAGCACCGGCGCCAGCAGTACGGCGCCCAGCACCGGCAGGCAGCTGCCCAGCAGCAGGAGAGTGGCTTGGGGCCAACGGGCCGTGGGTTCAGCCTTCATGGCGGGCCTCCAAAGTCTGAGGTGGCAGGGCATGGCCCGGAGCACGCCGCGCTCGGGCGTTCGAAGGGGAAGAAACGGTCGCGGCCTGGGACGCGGCGCTGGTACGCGCGCCCGGCAACAGGAAGCAGGCCAGGGCCGGTAGCAGCACCAGGGCACCGACCATGTTCCAAAGGAACATGAAGGCCAACAGCACGCCCATGTCTGCCTGGAACTTGATGGGCGAGAAGATCCAGGTGCCCACGGCTACCGCCAGGGTGACGCCGGTGAGCATCACCACCCGGCCGGTAAAGCGCAGGGCGCGCTGGTAGGCCTGGGAAAGGCTGGCGCCCTGGCGCATCTCGGCGAGCACTATGGTCATCACATAGAGGGCGTAGTCCACGCCTATGCCCACGCCCAGCGCAATTACCGGCAGGGTCGCTACCTTGATGCCAATGCCAAGGCTCACCATCAGCGCCTCGCACAGTACCGAGGTCAGGGCCAGGGGCAACACGGCGCACACCACGGCTCGCCACGAGCGGAAGGTCACCAGGCACAGTAGCACCACGGCGCCATAGACCCACCAGAGCATCTCCCGGCTGGCCTGTTGCACCACGATGTTGGTGGCCGCCTCGATGCCGGCATTGCCCGCAGCCAGCAGGAAATGGGCCTGCTCGCTATCGTTTTCCCGGGCGAACCGCTGCACGCTGGAGACGACCCGGGCCAGGGTGTCGGCCTTGTGGTCAGTGAGGTAGGCGTACAGGGTGAGCAGGCTGCAATCCTCGTTGTACAGGCCCCGCGGCGCGCCCGCGGTCACCATGTTCAAGGTGGCCTGGTTGTTCACCAGCTCGTACCACTTGGGATTGCCTTCGGAGAGGCCCACCAGCACCCGCCGATTGAGCAAGGCCAGCGAATTGGTGGAATCCACGCCCTCCAGGCTCCGCAACTGCCAATCCAGGCGGTCTACCCGGCGCAGGGTGTCGTAGTTGGCGCAGCCCCCAGGGGGCGTGCTCACCATCACCGCGAACAGGTCGCTGCTGGCACCATAGTGAGCGCTCAGGTAGCGGCTGTCCTGGTTGTAGCGAGAGTCCGCGCGCAACTCTGGCGCGCCGGCGTCCAAGTCGCCTACCTTCAGGTGCAAGCTTGCCCAATAGCCACCTACCGCCATGAGGGCCGAGATGCCTACCACCGCCTTGGCCGGGCCAGGGCGGGTAAAGCGATCCAGAACGGCCCAGAGCCCGGCGGGCGGTGCCGTATCGCCCTCCTCCCCTCTACATTCCCCGCGCAGGCTGCGCTGGGCGGCCCTGGCGCTTACGCCAAGGTATGAAAGCAGAATGGGCAGAAGGATGAGGTTGGTGAAGATCAGCACCGCTACGCCCAGGCTGGCGATCAAGGCCAGGTCCTGGATTACCTGGATCTTGATCAGCATCAGCACGGCGAAGCCCACCGCGTCGCACAGGAGCGCGGTAAGCCCTGCCAGGAAGAGCCGGCGAAAGGTATAGCGCGCCGCGACCAGCCGGTGCATGCCCCGGCCCACGTCCTGCATGATGCCGTTCATCTTCTGCGCGCCATGGCTGATGCCGATGGCGAACACCAGGAAGGGCACCAGCACCGAATAGGGGTCAAGCTCGAAGCCCAGCAGCGGCAGCAATCCCAGCTGCCAGACCACCGCTACCAGGGAGCAGCAGAGCACCAGCAGGGTACTGCGCAGGCAGCGGGTGTAGGCCCACAGCACCCCGGCGGTAATGACGATGGCGGCGGCAAAGAACGCCAGGATCTGTGCCAGCCCATCGATCAGGTCTCCGACCACCTTGGCGAAGCCGGTGATGCGGACCTCGATATGCTCGCTTTGGTATTTGGCGCGCAAGGCCTCCAGCTGGGTGGCGAAGGTATGGTAGTCCAACGGCTTGCCATCGGCGGTGTTGGCCAGCAAGGGCAGGTACACCAGGCTGGAGCGCTGATCGAAGGCGACCAGTTGGCCGATCTCGTTGGAGCGCTGCACGTTCTGCCGCAGTGCCGCCAGGCTGGTGGCGCCACCGTCGTAGCCGTCAGGAATCACCGGGCCGCCTTCCAGGCCTTCTTCGGTCACGCCAACCCAGCGCACCGCAGGCGTCCACAGTGAGCGCATATAGGCGCGATCCACGCCAGGCAACAGGTAAAGCTCATCGCTGAGCCTTTGCAGCACGGCCAGGTAGGCCGGGTCATAGATATCCCCGTCCCGGTTGGCCACGCTGATGCGCACTGCGTTCCCTAGCCCGGTCAGTTCCTGGCGGTGGGCCAGGTATTGAGCGATGAAGGGGTGCTCGGCCGGAATCATTTTCTCGAAGCTGGCGTTAAGGGTGAGGCGGGTCGCTTGCCAGCCCAGCGCGGCGGTGACCAGCAGGCAAAGCACCAGCACCAGGCGCCGGTGGTTGAACAGGGCACGTTCCAGCCAGGCACCAGAGGCTGGGTCGAAGTCTTCCAGGCGGCCGCCTTGGGTGTCGTTGCCGGCGTGGGTATGGCTGAGCATCGCTTACTCCGCGGAAGGTGTGGGGTTGGCCGGTAGCGCCAGGCGGCGAGGTCCGGCGAAGCCGACCGCGACCAGGGCGCCGTCACCCGCCAGGGTGGCCGCGGTCAGCGGCGCTCCAGGCGCGACAGGCACAGGTGTGGCCGCTCCGTTGCCATTGACCCGCAACAGGTTGCCGGCCTGGTTGATGACCAGGGTGCTGCCCGCCGCCGTCAGGGCAGCGTTGATGGAAATGGGCAGCGGGTTTTCCAGGCTCTGGAACCGGGCTGCGTGCGGGTCGTAGGCCAACAGGCTGCCACGCAGGCCGGCCAGGAGCAGGCGCCCGTCCGACAATGGCTGGAGCGCGAAGAAACTGCCGTCATAAGGCGCTTGCAACGCCTCGAAGTGGCCGCCCTCGTCGCTGGAACGCAGGAGCAGCCCTTGTTCCCCAGCCAGATAGAGCTCCGTGCCCTGGCGCGCCACCGCGTAGAGGTGCAAGCCCTGAGGATTTGGCAGGCGCCCCATCCAGGACTGCCAGCTGGCGCCGCCATCCGCGGTCGCCATGGCCAGGCCGTAGGCCCCTACCACCAGGCCATGGCGGGCATCCCTGAAATCTACTGCCAGCCAGGGTTTATCGGCGCCATCGGCCACCAGTCGCTTGGCGGATTCGACTCGCGCCTCGTCTCCCGCGGCGCGGGCGGCGTCCAGTTCCCGCTGCGCCGCCTCGCCGCCGCTGAGCTGCAGGGCCCAGTGCTCGCCACCATCCTCGCTGTGCAAGACCACGCCGGCATGCCCGACTGCCCAGCCGCGCCGGGCATCGATGAAGCGCACCGCGGTCAGGGTATTGCCTACCGGTACGGTCACCTGCCGCCAGGCAACGCCGTTGTCATCCGAAAGCAGCACGATGCCGCGCTCGCCCACGGCCACCAGCCGGTCACCGGCGCGGGTGATGTCCAACAGCACCCCATGCAGCCCCGGCGCCGCCTGGGCCGGAGCCTGCGTTTCGCTGGCTCGCGCAGTGGCTGCCCACGGCAAGCTGGCCAGGCCCACGACCATGATCAGCCTACCGATCAAACCCATGCGGGCCATCTCAGCGCACGCCTTCGCCGGCCAGGGCGTCCGGGGTGAAGACGCTGTCCTTGTAGGCATTGACGACCCGGTACTGCTCGCTCTTCCCGGCGAAGATGTCTCCGGTAAACCAGGCGCCGGAGAGCAAATCGTAGAAGCCGTTGGTCAGGGTTACCACGCCGGGCAGGTCTGGCAGCACGACGGGTGTGGTCCACAAGGCCTTGGCGAGCTGGTTCTGGGCGTCGTAGCGCTCGCCGAGCACGGCGGCCCAGGTGTCCTCGTCCAGGTAGTAGGTGCTGCGCGGCATCACATGGCGCTTGCCGGACTTGAGGGTGGCTTCCACCACCCACACCCGGTGCAGCTCCCAGCGCAGGTCGGCCGGGTCCAGATGGTGGTCGGCCAGCAGGTCGGTGGGGTTGGCCACCGTGAATACCTTGTTGGCGTTGTAGGGGATGTACAGCTCCTTCTTGCCCACCAGCTTCCAGTCGAAGCGGTCAAGGCGCCCATTGAACACATAGAGTTCATCGAAACTCATTACCCCGGCGGTGGCAGGCGTGGGTGTGTCACAGCAGGCGTTGGGCAGGCGGCGCACCCGACGCTGGCCTGGCAGGTAGGTCCAGACCCCGGCATTGTCGGCGTTGAGGTTCTCGCGCCCGGTGATGGCCTCGCCCGCGCGCAGGGGCGGGCCATCGTTGATCATGCGGATCGTCCAGAAGGTGCCGTCCTGCTTGCCGCCGTCGGGCAGGTACCAGGGCATCTGCATGTCAGCCCGGGAATCGTTGGTCAGCACATGCTTGCCATCGGCAGTGGTCAGGTATTGGGTGAAATTGGCGTGCCAGGAGGCGCCGCGCCAGCGCAACAGGTGGTTCCACATCACCTCCACTCCGGCCTTGGGGATCGGGAAGGGGATGCCGCCCTGGGCGTTCTCCGGCATGGCGCCGGCCGAGCCTTCAACCAGCCTGGCCCGGGTAGCGTTGGCATAGGTAGCGTCATACACCGCCTGGGGCGCGGCCGCGGTACGGTGCGTGGGGTAGACATTGAGCCGGTAGCTGTCCGGATACTTCTTGAGCATGGCCTTGGTGCCCTCGGACAGCTTGTCCGCGTACTGGGCCATGTTCTGGGCGCTGATGGTGAACAGAGGCTTTTCGCTGCCGAAGGGGTCGCTGCGCTTGCCCTCCCCGCCGCCGGCCTGCGCCAGGCCACCGTTCCAGGCCGGGATGCTGCCGTCGGCGTTGCCGGCGCGCTCGCCGCCCAAGGGCGTAAGGGTGGTCTTCAGGGTATCGGCTTCGGCCGCGCTGACGGCGGCCTGGGCAGGGCCAGCCAGGCTGAGGGCGCCCATCAAGGCGAAAGACAGGGCACTGAGGCGATGACGGAGGTTCATGGACGGTCCTCTTGTTTTTAGAAGGTGCGGCTGACACTGAAGGCAAGGAAATCGCGGTCGATCAGGCTTTGCTCGAAGGTGTAGTTGCTGCTGGCATCCAGGAAGGTGTCGCTGCGGCCGTAGTAGTGGGTGTAGGTCAGCCCCAGGTTCCAGGTGTTGAGGTAGTTGCCCTTGATGCCGATGTTGAGGTCGCCGCCGCGGTTGGCGCCGAAGCCGGTGCCCAGGGCCATGGAGGCGCCATGGGTGTAGCTGGCGCCCACGGGCACGCTGATGTCCCAGCCGGGAAACGCCTGCCGGTACATGGGCTCGTAGACGGTGCGCAGGCTCCAGGCGTCGCGGTCGGCGTTCGGATCCACCGCATCGGCGTTGCGGGTCACGCTCAACACTCGGTTCCAGGCCAGCTCCCCGACGAAGCTGGCTTCTTGGGACACGAACGAAGGGCCCAGGCTGGCCAGCCAGGACAGGTTGGCGTGCAGGGTGCGGCCAGTGGCATAGACGGCTTCGTCGGCGTCGTTGGACGCGTCTTCGCCACCGACCAGAGCGTGCTGCAGGGTGGAAGCCAGCGGCTGATGCCAGCGGGTGGAAAGCTCGCCGGCCACGTTGAACTGGTCCAGGGTGGTGGAGAAGCTGGCGCCCACGGCTTCGATGCCTTCCGGGTAGACCCATTGATACTGGCCGGCGTAACCACTGACAGGGTCGAGGTGAGCGAAATCCGGACGCACCACTAGCTGCGGGCTCTTGTCATGGAAGCGTATGGCGTAGATACCGTAATCGAAGTTCTCGGTACGCCAGCGCAGCTGCAGGCCGCCCTGCCCTGAATCCCTGGCTTGTTTGGTGCTACCCCGGTAGAACGCCAGAGGCTGGCCGCCGGGGAAAAGCGCATCACCCACGAACAGCCGCTGGTTGCCGTCGGCGAAGAAGTCGTCTGTCGAGAAATAGCTGCCCGAGGCGGGCAAGCGGTTGGCTTCCCATTCGAACTGGTAATAGGCGCCGAGGCTGATGTCCGGGGTCAGCTGCAATTGACCGGACACTTGCTTGACCGGCCGAATCAACTCCTTGAATTGGGTATTGGGCACCGACAGGCCCTTGACCACATCCACCGGCGCCATGCCGCCGGCAATGCCGTTCATCCCGTAGAAGAGGCTTTCGCCCCATTGCATCGCGTACTGGCCCAGGCGAGCGGACGCCGGCATGTCGCCCAGGTCGCCCTTGGCGAAGACAAAGGCGTCGAGCAGTTCGGCCTTGCGCCCGTGCAGGGTGCGGGTAGCCTCGGGAAAATCATCACCGTCCAGGCTGTTGTTGCGGTCGGCGGCGTTGTTGTCGGTATTGCGGTTATAGACATCGTCGTACCAGGCGGCGCCGCTGACGCGGGCGCCGACGTTCTGGTAGGTGATGTCCATCTCCGAGAGCAGGTCGACCCGGCTGGAGATCAGGCCCTTGTCGAAGTTGCGATCACCGTCGTCCAGGTTCAGCGCCGCGCTGCCTTCGGTCAGGCGGTTGCTCTGCCCTTCGGTGCGCCAGGCGGCGCTGTACTTGAGGGTGTTGTCCCAGCGAATGCGCAAGTCCGGGTTGCCACTATCGAACTCGAAAGCCATTGTCGGGCCGGCGACACTCACCAGTGCGGCGGCAAGGGTCAGGGCCGGGGTACGGGCGCGGCGCGCCCCGGCCCCATGCGGCGAAAGCCGTGAGGTACGAACGATCATGGTGTTCCCTCTCTAATTGTTCTTGTAGGGCTTGGAAAACGAACTCAGATGGGTTCGGCGGTACGTTCCAGCATCCCTTTCACCAGGCCGATGCGGTCGAAGCCATGGTCCTGGGCGATCTCCTTGTCCCCCGCCAGGATCGACTGCTCGCTGATGAACTTGCAGCGCTCGAAGCGTCGCGCCATGAACCTTTGCAGCTGGTCCGCCAGGCTGCCGCCGCGGCTCAGTTCTTCGCCCAGCACCACCGCGTCTTCGATGGCCATCCCGGCGCCCTGGCCCAGGTGCGGGGTGGTGGCATGGGCGGCATCACCGATCAGCAGCACCCTGCCCTGGTACCAGGGCTCGTCCACGAACACCACTTCCATGGGCTTGTACACCACCTGGGCATTGTCGTGGATCTGCTCGCGCAGCTCGCCGATCAGGCCACCAAAGCCGGCCAGACGAGCGCGCATCTGTTCGGCGAGCGTGCCGGGCTCCATCCAGGGGTTGTCCGGCTCGTGAGAGGTCAGGAACAGGTACATCAGGTCGCCGGCCAGGGGCACCAGCCCGGCGTTGCCCGCGGCGCTCTGGAAGTTCGCCAGGTGATCGATATGGGGCGCGCGGGGGAAGTTGTGGCGCCACACCGCCTGGCCCGTGAAGCGTGGTTTGTAGCGGTCACCGAACAACAGGCCGCGGATCTGCGAGTAGAGGCCGTCGGCGCCTACCACCAGGTCATAGCGGCCCTGGCTGCCATCAGTGAAGCGTACATCGACGCCCTCAGGGTCTTGCTCCAGGCTTTCCAACGCCAGGCCCAGGCGAATGCGCGCCCCAAGGGCGGCAGCCGTGTCGCTGAGTACATGGTGCAGGGCCAGGCGGGAAATGCCGACGTTGGCCGGGTATTCCGGGCCGGCCAGGCGCTGCCCGGGGATGCGCGCCAGGGTCTGGCCCTGAGGCCCGTAGATGGCCACGTCCTCAAAGGCATAGGCAGCGCCCAGGTAGGCATCGAGTACCCCCAGCCGGGCCATCTCCCGAACCACATTGCTCTGCTGGATGATGCCCACGCCATAGACAGTCCACTGCGGCTTGAGCTCGATCAGGTCTACATCCAGGCCTTGGCGTCGCAAGGATATCGCGGCACAGAGGCCGCCGATCCCACCGCCCACGATCAGCACCTTGTTCACTGGTTTCATGCTTGGACTCGCTTGTTCTTATTGTTTGTCTTGGGCGCCAGCGCTCGCAGGGCTCAGGTCAGCTGGGCTGATCGGCATTACGGCGTATCGGGCACCGATTTGACTAATCGCGTGTTGGGATGGGATGTATCGCCGTGGCCGATACCTCACACCCACGCTTGACCTCGCTGGCGCGCTTTCAACCTTCCAGCCAGACCGCGGCGTCCTCCACTCTGTGTGGCAAGGCCCTCAGGTGCTCGTCCAGGCAAGGCCCGTACACGCAACGCCCATCGGCCGGATCGAAGCGTGCCCCATGGGCGTAGCAGATGATCCAGGCACCGTCGGCGGAGAGATAACGGTCCTTGCGATATTCCAGCGGCACGTCCAGGTGAGGGCAGCTGTTGCGATACACCCTCACCTGCCCCTGATGCAGCAAGGCAAACACCTGATCGTGGCCGGCGCCCCAGGGGTCGAACCCCCGGGATACGCCTTCGCTCAGCTCGGCGAGCGCACACAGGCGTGTCAGGCCCGCCACGGCTCAACCCCGCTTCGGTGGCGGCCCGCTCGGTGCCCACTTTTCCCGATGAGCGAACAGGAACAGTTGGGAGTTGTCGGCCGACATGGGCGCCAGCCGTGCCGCCCAGGCGTCGTCATGCTTGTCCATGTCGGCGTCGTATTCGATATGGCAGCCCAGCGGGCTGTTGAAGTACCAGAACCAGTTGGAGCCGAACAGATGGCGTCCCGGGCCCCAGAAGCTGGTCCAGCCCTGGGCGGCGAAGCGCTGGCCGGCCAGCAGTACCTCGGTGCCGCTGCCCATGTGGAAGGTGAAGTGCTCGCAGCCTTTCATGTGCGGTGGCGTCTGGATCATGAACAGGCAGTGGTGGTCATCCGAGCCGGCCGGGCGCATGAAGGGTCCCACCCCTTCGAAGGTATCGGTGATCCGGAAACCCAGGCGCTCGGTGTAGAAGGCCGCGCCCTTGGCCGAATCCGGCACGAAATACACCACATGCGACAGGGTACGCGGGCGCGCCGCCATGTCCGGGCTGATGCCCACCTGGTTGAGCGGCCGTTGCGGTGCGCTGCCCGGGGCATTGGTCAGGTCCGCCGGGGCGTCGAACGGGCGCCTGCGGGTGAGCTGGAAACCGATGTGGAAGCCCAGGTCGTCCACGCTGTGCAGGCCGCCCTCGGCGTCACGGGTCACCGCGCGATCCCGGGCCAGTTCATCTTCGATGGCGGCCAGGTCCTCGACGCTTTGCACCGAGTAGAGGGTTTCGCGCAGCGACGGCGCCGGACCCATCGCCGGCGGCAGGCTGGGGTCGTCGGCGCGCCGCAGAATGATCGCGGTGCCGTCCAGGGCTTCGAACCGACCGCCATTGGCGTCCAGCGCCACCGGTTCCAGGCCGTAGTCCTTCAGGCAGTCGGTACAGGCCTGCAGGTCGTCGACGCCGAACACCAGCGCTTCAAGGCCGATGATATTCATGGGTGCCACTCCGTTCTTGTCATTGGATATCGGCCTGGGCCGAGTGGGACCAGAGCCTGAAGCGTCATGGCGCGGGTGACCAATCGTGTGTCGGGATAGGAGCTATCAGCGAGCGAGATAGCTCACCTAGTGGATAGCGCGATACCTCCCATCCCCACATTCGATTGGCCCTGCGCTCCGCTGGCTGATTAGGGTGCGCCCAGGTTTGAACCCACAAGGACAACAAGCATGTTCAAGTACTTCCCCACCAACTACGTCTGGAACCTGTCGGTGGACCTGGCCATCGAGATGGGCGCCCGCATGGGCGAGATCGAAGAGATGTGCGCCCCCTTGCAGGAGGCCGCCAAGCAGCCTGACAAGGCCGGCACCGAAGCCTTCCGCGAGACCTGGGCGAACATGGCCGACAAGCTGTGCGGCTTGGCCGAGGAAGACGAAGCCGCGGGGCGCATGCTGTCCGCGGGGGAGAAATACAACCGCGCCGCCACCTATTACCTGACCTGCGAGCGGCTTCAGGCCCATGGCGCGCCGGGCCGCGCTGAGCTGTACCGGCGCTTCCTGGCCACCTTCGCCCGGGGCGTGGACCTGTCGCGGGAAAACTGCGAACGGGTGGAGATCCCCTACGAGGGCGCCCACCTGTCCGGCCTGCTGGTGCGCGCCGAAGGCGTCAGCGGGCCGGCGCCGCTACTGGTTCAGGTCAACGGCCTGGACTCCACCAAGGAGATGAAATACCGGGTGGGCCTGCCGGCCTGGCTGGCCAAGCGCGGCGTGTCCTCATTGATCATCGACCAGCCCGGCACTGGCGAGGCGCTGCGGCTGCATAACCTGACGGCACGCTACGACAGCGAACATTGGGCCAGCCGCGTGGTGGACTGGCTGGAAACCCGCCAGGATGTGGACCCCAAGCGCATCGGGATGGAAGGGGTTTCCCTGGGCGGCTACTACTGCCCACGGGCAGTGGCCTTCGAACCGCGCTTCGCCTGCGGCGTGGTGTGGGGTGCCAACCATGACTGGCGGGACGTGCAGAAGCGTCGCCTGGAAAAGGAAGGTGATTTCCCCGTGCCTCATTACTGGGCCCACGTGCGTTGGGTATGGGGCGCCAAAGACATGGACGAATTCATGACCATCGCCGAGCAGGTACACCTGGACGGCATCCTGGACCGTATCCAGGTGGCCTTCCTCGTTACCCACGGCTCCAAGGATTCACAAATCCCGCTCAAATGGGCGCATCGCACCTACGAACAACTGGTGAACAGCCCACGGCGAGAGCTGAAGATCTTCACCGAGCGAGAGGGCGGCGTGCAGCATTCCAGCTTCGACAACAGCATCAATGCCGGGCACTACATCGCTGATTGGGTGGCTGAGGTGTTGGGTGGGCGGGTGGGTTGAGGGGCGTTGTGGGTATGGCTCGTTGCGCGTTAGCGCTACTAAAGGTTCGCCTTTGCAGCGTATCTGCCATTGAGCAAGGTTCGCTAGCTGCCGCTAGCTCCCACCTGATGAACTGAACCCTATTTGTTGGACATTTCAGTAGTTAGCCTGTCGCAGCCTGAGCCCTGTACGCTACAGGGATCGAAGCCGCCCAGGCTTATCTTGATCCGATCATGATTGTATTAGCCGATGTATTCGCTCGATGGCTGCGCTCAGTAAGTGCAGGGTTTGAAAATCGCCACGACCTGGCGCAAAGACAAGCTCTCGCGCCACATTCGCTCTAGCATCGACAGTTTGAACTCAGCGCTGAGCAAACGGGCCCGGACGCTTGAACTGACACTTGCCCATATCGACATCAGCGGTTCAGTTCAATCGGTGAAGTCAGCGGCAGCTGACGCACCGGCCTTCCGAGGCCACACACCGACCAGCTACATCCCCCCGGCCCTTACAGCCTTCGAACAGCTCTGCTAAGGTGCCCGGCCCATACCTACACCCTCCGGAGGCCTTTTTGTCCACCCTCGAGAAACTCACCGCCGACCTCTTCGAAGTGGACAAGCGCCTGTCCCTCAAGCCTGTGGTCGATTTCAACGCCTACCTGCGCGAGGCCTTCGGTGAGGGGGCCTGCTCTTGCGTCCGGTGCGGCCAGGCCGGTGGAGACGAAACAGGCTACAGCCACCGGCACACCTTCGTTTTCCCGGACGGCCAAGGCCACCGGCGCTTCGCCAATACCAGTGCCAGCGATGTATTGCTGGTGCTGAAGAAAGCCTGGCTGTCCTACACCAAGCAAGAGCTGCCGCTGAGCGGCGCGCTGGACCTGGCGGCGGTGCAAGGTTTCGTCGAATCCGAGTTGCACCCGCGCCTGCTTCCCTTGTTGACCGCCAGTGGCCTGGTGCGCGAGCACGAGGGTGCCTGGTTGCTACAAAAGCCGGTCGAGGCCTGAAGCCTGCCAGCCGTCAGGACAGCTCCAGCCCCAGGGCCTTGAGACGTCGATACAGGGTCCGCTCGCTCATGCCCAGATGCGCGGCCAGGGCCTTGCGCGAGCCGCTGAAACTGGCGACGGCCCTGGCCAGCGCATCGCGTTCGCCCTGTGGCGAAGGGACGGGGCCCGTACCTTCCGGCAGGTCGCGGCGGCGGATTACCCCATCACTGGCCAGCAGCCGGGCCCGTTCGAGCAGGTTGCGCAGCTCACGAATATTGCCCGGGTAGGCATGGCCGCGCAGCCAGGCCATGGCGTCGGGGTCCACTCGCCAGGCGGCGCCGTCGCCGCTGCGGCGCAACAGGCTGTCGATCAGCAGGGGCAAGTCCTCGACTCGCTCGCGCAAGGCGGGCAAGCGAAGGGTGAAGGCGTTGATGCGATAGTAAAGGTCCTGGCGGAAGCTGCCGGCGGCGACCATCTGTTCCAGCGGCTTGTGGGTGGCGGCCACCAGGCGGAAATCCGCATGCAGGGTGCGCAGGCTGCCCACCGGGCGAAAGCTGCCTGACTCGATCAGGCGCAACAGCTTGGCTTGGGTGGCCAGCGGCACTTCGCCGATTTCGTCCAGGAACAAGGTACCGCCATGAGCCGCTTCGGCCAGCCCGGTCTTGCGCGTCGCGGCGCCGGTGAAGGCCCCTTTCTCATGGCCGAACAGTTCGCTTTCGAAGAGGGTTTCGCTCAGTCCGGTACAGTCCACTACCACCAGCGGCCCGTTGGCCCTGGGGCTGGAGGCATGCAGGGCGCGGGCGAACAGCTCCTTGCCGGTGCCGGATTCTCCCAGCAACAGCACGGGGATCTGTGAGGGCGCGGCGCGCTCCAGGTCCGCCAGGGCCCGCTGGAACGCAGGCGCCCTGCCCACCAGGCCATGCTCGCTTGGTTGCGCGGCGGCCACCGCCAAGGAACGCAGCCGCTCCACATAGCCGATCACAACGCCTTGCGGCGACAGCAGCGGGCGCAGCTCCACATCTACATGCTCCGGGCCACGTGGCGTGTGATGAACATGAAGCACCCGTTCCGGCAGGCCGCTTTCCCGAGCCTTGCGCATGGGGCAATGCTCCCCGGCCCGGTCACAGGGCACGCTGTAGCCATGGGAAACCTGATGGCAGCGCTGGCCCAAGGGCGCGCTGCCCTGCACACCGAACTGGCGTCGATAGGCCGGGTTGGCGGCCACTATGCGGTAGTCCAGGTCCAGCACAATGGCGGGCAAAGGGTCGTGCTCCAGGTAGGCACTCAGTGCTAAGGGGTCGAAGGTCATTGCGGCGGTGTCTGGATGAGCGAGCGCTCATACTGCCAACAACTGCCACTGACTGCCAGCGTTCTGCCAAGCTGCTGGCAGTCCTTGTCACAGCCCTGCTCCTTTACCCTGGCGGCTCGGGGCTATCGCCCACTACCGAGGGTGGCACGCTTCTTGACACCCCGCTGTATCACCGGCTTCGCCGACAGGGCCTTTATGGATTTCATTGAAACAGAGAGCTACCGGCTGGAAGCGTTCTTCGACCCGGCTACCTCTACCCTCAGTTATCTCTTGCTGGACCGGACCACTCAGGCCTGCGCCGTGGTGGACCCGGTGCTGGACTACCATCCGGCGACTGGCCATACCGACACTACCAGCGCTGATCGCCTGGTCGCGCGGGTGCAGGAGCTGGGCGGCCGACTGGCCTGGATCCTGGAAACCCATGTCCATGCCGATCACTTGACCGCTGCCAGCTACCTCCAGCAGGCGCTTGGCGGAAGCATCGGCATTGGTGACCGGATAGGCCAGGTACAAGCGACCTTCGAACGCTGGTTTCCCTCTGCCGATGGTCATGGCCTGGAGGGTCGCCCCTTCGATCGGCTGTTCGCGGACGAGGATCGCTTTCAGGTGGGCCGGCTCAACCTAAGAGTACTGCACACGCCGGGGCATACCCCGGCCTGTGTCAGCTACGTGCTGGACGGCTCGGATGCGCCCCTGGCGTTCGTAGGAGACACCTTGTTCAGTCCGGACTATGGCACCGCGCGCTGCGATTTCCCTGGTGCGAGCGCGGCCTGCCTGTACCACTCGATCCAGCGCTTGCTGAGCCTGCCCGGGCACACCCAGCTGTTGCTTTGCCACGACTACCGGCCTAACGGGCGCGCCCTGGTGTGGCGCAGTAGCGTCGCCGAACAGCGTGCCCACAATCTGCACCTGCAAGCCTGCCCCAACGAAGCCAGCTTCGTGGCCCTGCGCCAGCAACGCGATGCAACGCTCGGCATGCCAGCGCTGATGCTCCCGGCCGTACAGGTCAACGTACGAGCCGGCCGCTTGCCCGCGCCGCAAGCCAATGGCGTGCGTTATCTGAGCATTCCCCTGAACCTTCTCAAGGACGCCCCATGAGCGAACCCAACCTCAGCCACGACGTGGTCATCGTCGGCGCTGGCGCCGCCGGCCTGGCAACCGCCGCCAGCCTGCTCAAGCGCATCCCCGACCTGGACCTGCTGCTGGTAGACCCGGCCAAAGAGCACTTCTATCAGCCCGGCTGGACCCTGGTAGGCGCGGGCGTCTTCGATCAGGCCAGTACCCGGCGAAAAACCGCGACCCTGATCCCCCGGGGCGCCAAATGGCTGCCCGCCGCGGTCACCGGCTTCGAGCCCGAGCACAACCGGCTTCAAATAGCCGGCCATGGCCAAGTGAGTTACCGGCAATTGATCCTTTGCCCCGGCCTGAAGCTGGACTGGGCCGCCATCGACGGCCTGCCCTCCACCCTGGGCCAAAACGGTGTGACCTCCAACTACCGCTACGACCTTGCGCCCTATACCTGGGAACTGACCCGGGCCCTCAAGCAGGGCCGCGCGCTGTTCACTCAGCCCGGCATGCCGATCAAGTGCGCGGGGGCGCCCCAGAAAGCCCTTTATCTGGCCTGCGACCACTGGCGGCGTAAAAATCGCCTCGGCGCGGTGAAAGCGGAATTTCTCACTGCCAACCCGAGTTTGTTCGGTGTCCCCGCCTATGTTCCGGCGCTGCGCCGCTACATTGACCGCTACGGGGTGGACCTGTGCCTGCGCCATCGGCTGGTGGCGGTGGACGGCCCGAGCCGGCAGGCCCTTTTCGAGGTCACCGACGAAGAGGGCCGAACCCTTCAGCAAGAGCGCCGCTTCGACATGCTCCACGTGGTACCGCCGCAATGCGCCCCGGACGTCCTACGACAAAGTCCACTGGCCGACACGGCGGGCTGGCTCGACGTTGACCCGCACAGCCTGCGCCACCGCCGCTACGCCAATATCCACGGCCTGGGTGATGCGATTGGCACCAGCAACGCCAAGACGGTCGCAGCGGCACGCAAGCAGGCGCCTGTAGTAGCGCACAACGTGGCGGCAGCGTTGGGCGAGGCCCAGGGGCCGGCCAGCTACGATGGCTATGGCGCCTGCCCGCTCACCGTTGAGCGTGGGCGTATCGTGCTGGCCGAGTTCGGCTACGGCGGCACCCTGGCGCCCTCGTTCCCTCAATGGTTGATCAAGGGCACGGAGCCCAGCCGGCTGGCCTGGTGGCTCAAGGCCAAAGGGCTACCCTGGCTGTACTGGCATGGCATGCTCAAGGGCCATGAATGGCTGGCCCGGCCTACCACGGCGGATCCAGCGTGAGTCCTGTACCCTTGGCGGGGGCCCTCGGCGGCCTGGCGGGGCTTGTCCTGGGCCTGACCGGCGCCGGGGGCGGCGTGCTTGCCCTGCCCTTGCTGGTATTCGGATTGGGCCTGGGCATCGCGTCAGCAGCCCCTATCGCATTGCTGGCCGTGGGCCTGGCTGCTGGCCTGGGCGCCCTCATAGGTCTGCGGCAGGGCATGGTCCGCTACCGTGCGGCAGGGCTGATCGCCGCCTGTGGGGTGGCCATTGCACCTGTCGGCTTGTGGCTGGGCCACCGCCTGCCCGCCTTGCCCTTGGCGCTCTGTTTCTGCGTGGTCCAGGCCTGGGTGAGCCTGCGGCTGTGGCGCGGCGCCGGCAACGAAGCGCGCGTCCGGGCGCCCTGCCCTTGCCATCTGGACCCGAATTCCGGCCGCTTGCACTGGACCCTACCCTGCGCCCGCGCACTGGCGATCACCGGTGGGCTGGCGGGGCTATTGTCCGGCCTGCTCGGGGTCGGCGGCGGCTTTGTCATCGTTCCGGCCCTGCGTCGTTTCACTGACCTAGAGATGGACAGCATCGTAGCCACCTCCCTGGCGGTGATCGCGCTGGTCGCCTTGGCCACGGGCACGGGCAGTGTGGCCAGTGGTCACGTACCGGTCGACATTGCCCTGCCCTTCGCTTCGGGAGCGGTAGCTGGGCTGGTGCTCGGACGCTGGTTGGCGCCGCGTCTGGGCGGGCCCCTGCTGCAGAAACTGTTTGCCGTGATCGGGATGCTGGCAGCCCTGGCATTACTGGCACGATGCCACTTTTTCGCCTGATTTTTGCCGTATATCGGAGCAAACTGTACCGTTAGTAAATTCGATGGAATTTTGCGCGCCCTTGAAGGCTCCGTTAAGTCGGTAATGATCAAGGGGACTGATTGCACATGCCTACGCCAACGCTATTCGTCATCGACTATCGCCTCCATGGCGCGCCCAAGAGTTTCGTGATTCGCCTCGACCGTATGGACAACGCCGAAGCGTGGCATTGGGCGAGTTGCGATGCTGGCGTGGGGCATATCCCACGTCATCGTCACGACAAGATCAAGCGCACGTCCAAGCCCATGGCGGAAAAGTTCGGTATCACCGAGGTCCGCTGGCGTGCTGCCGGCATGCAGCCACCAGAACAGGCGCCTGTGGTCGATCGCGCCACCGGCTGAGCCCTGCCGCTACAGCTGTGCTTGAATGAAAAGCCTCGGTCTCTTTGGCCGGGGCTTTTTCATAACAACAAGGACCGCAGCCATGACCCAGCCCTTTGTGTTCCAGAACGTAAAAACCCTTGAGGTTGCGCAGGGCGGGGCGCAGCGCCTGGGTGAGCGGGCCCGGCGTGAGGGCCTGACACGGGTGCTGCTGGTTTCGGACCGGGGCGTCCATGGCCTGGGCCTGCTGGCACCTGCCTTGGCAAGCCTGGAGGCCTGCGGCGTGATGGTGGAGCTTTTTCTGGAGGTAGAGGCCGACCCCAGCGCCGCCACGGTGGAAGCCGCCGCCAGCCTGGCTCGCCAAGCCAGCGTGCAGGGCGTGATCGGCATCGGTGGCGGCAGCCCCATGGATGTCGCCAAGCTCACCGCCTTGCTGGCCGGCGGTTCCCAGCCGCTGAGCCAGCTGTATGGGGTGAATCAGGCCAGCGGCCCTCGCTTGCCGCTGATATTGCTGCCCACCACCGCGGGCACCGGCTCGGAAGTGACCCCGGTGGCCATCGTCACCACTGGCGAGGGAGAGAAAAAGGGCGTGGTATCTCCCTGGTTGCTGCCCGACAGCGCCGTGCTCGACGCCACCCTTACCCTGGGGCTGCCCACCAAGGGCACGGCGGCTACAGGTATCGATGCCATGGTCCACGCCATCGAGGCCTATACCGGCGCTCGCTTGAAAAACCCCATGTCCGACTGCCTGGCCCGGGAAGCCCTGCGCCTGCTCAGCCACCATATTGAAACCGCTTGCGCCAACGGCAGCGACCTGCAGGCGCGGGAAGCGATGCTGTTCGGCGCCACCCTGGCGGGCATGGCCTTCGCCAATTCACCGGTGGCGGCCATACATGCCCTGGCCTATCCGGTGGGCGCTCGCTTCCACGTGCCCCATGGGCTCTCCAATTCACTGGTACTCCCGGCCGTGCTGAGCTTCAACGCCAGCCATTGCGCGGACCGCTACGCAGAGCTGGCCACGCTCTTGCCTGGGGGCGTAGCTGGCGCCGACGGCTTGATCCGCTGGCTCAGCGAGCTGCCCGGCCGCCTGGGCCTGCCTACTCGCCTGGGCGAGGTGGGCATCGGCGAGAGGGACCTGCCGCAACTGGCAGAAGACGCCATGAAGCAGACCCGCCTGCTGGTGAACAATCCTCGGCCGTTGGCGTTCGACGATGCGCTGGCGCTGTATCGGCAGGTTCTGTGAGTTCTCAACCGAAAGAGTACTTGGTAGGACCCAGCGCCAGCTGGGGAATAGCCGCTGAGAAGTGTTGGCCATTCGGCAGCTTCGCTGCCTCCCACAGTGTGAACTGAGCCCCAATCGTGGAGCTGCTCGGATGTTTGTCATTCGGCAGTTTCACTGCCTCCTTCAGCGCCGAGAGCGTCTGCCTCAGAACGCAAAGCCATGGCCCATCTCGGTTTCCATCCACTGAAGGAAACGACGCACCCTTGGAAAGCTCGAATGGGCCCTTGGAAACACCAGGTGGTGAGCCGCCACCGGGGCGGTAAAAGCTTCAGGCATTACCTCCACCAAGGCTCCGCAGGCAACGTATTTCTGCGCCAGCAACATGCTTTCCAAGGCGAAGCCTAGTCCGTGGCTGGCGGCTTCCAGGGTCATGTAGGAGCGGTCGAAACTCAGTGCATAGGGCTTTTCGGGCCGCGCCAGTCCGTGCTGGGCAAACCATTCAGGCCATCGCAACAGCGTGGCTTCCGATAGGATCAGGTCACTGCCTAGCAGGTCCAGGGCGGTAGCCACCGGGCGTCGGGCGAGCAGCCTGGGCGATGCGAGCACCGCGAAGGTTTCATGGCGCAGCGTGCGTACTTCATAGCTGGGCCAGTTGGGCGCGCCGTGGCGGATGTCGACGTCGATCTGGTCTCGGCTGAAATGGAGGGATTCATAAGAACACGAGAGGCTGATCTGGATGTCCGGATGGGCCAGGCGAAACGCCTCCAGCCGAGGCATCAGCCACAGCAGGCCGAAGCTGGGCGCCGAGTGCAGCCGCAGGCAGTCCAGGCTCAGGTCGCTGGCGGCCCGCTCGGTGGCTACGGTCAGGCTGTGCAAGACACCGCTCACATCACGTAAATACTGCTCCCCTACCGGCGTCAGCGACACGCCCCGCGCGGCGCGCACGAACAAGGGGCGGCCGACCAGGGCTTCGAGCTTGGCCAATTGATGGCTGACCGCCGAGGGCGTCAGCCCCAGCACCTCCGCGGCCCGGGCCAGGTTGCCGAAACGGGCGGCCTGCTCGAATGCCTGGATGGCCTTGAGTGGGGGTAGCTCTGGGGTGGGCTGGTCCTGGGTCGGCATAAAGAGCTTCCTGGGTGCTAGGGGTGCGGCTATTGAATCACTCGCTCAGCGCCAAGGCATGAATTTTTTTCAGCACTCAATGAAGGTTGCGGCATGGCTCATCAGGCGGATGGAGCTCACCCTGAGTCAACGTTTCATGGCTCGACCCACAACAATAATCAGAGGATGCCCCCATGCCTGTCGAAGGTTTACTGCAAGACAAAGTCGCAATCATCACTGGCGCCGCATCCGAGCGTGGCATCGGTCGCGCTACCGCCCTGACCTTTGCCCAGCACGGCGCCAAAGTGGTCATCATCGACCTCGACGAAGCCGCCGCTCGTGATGCCGCCGCTACCCTCGGTGAAGGCCACCTGGGCCTGGCCGCCAACGTCGCGGACGAAGCCGGTGTACACCAGGCCGTCGCTCGGGTCCTGGAGCACTTCGGCCGGGTGGACGTACTGGTCAATAACGCCGGTATCACACAACCCATCAAGACGCTGGACATCCGCCCGTCCGACTACGACAAGGTGCTGGACGTCAGCCTGCGTGGCACCCTGCTGATGTCCCAGGCGGTACTCCCCAGCATGCGGGCGCAGAAGGCCGGCAGCATCGTCTGCATGTCATCGGTGTCGGCCCAGCGCGGCGGCGGTATCTTCGGCGGCCCTCACTACAGCGCGGCCAAGGCCGGGGTACTGGGCCTGGGCAAGGCGATGGCGCGGGAGTTCGGCGCGGACAACGTGCGGGTCAACTCCATCGCGCCCGGCCTGATCCAGACCGACATCACCGGCGGCCTGATGCAGGATGACCGCCGCCACGCCATTATCGAAGGCATTCCGCTGGGCCGCCTGGGGGCCGCCCAGGACGTGGCCAACGCCGCCCTCTTCCTGGCCAGCGACCTGTCCGCCTACCTCACTGGCGTGACCCTGGACGTGAACGGAGGAATGCTGATCCACTGATCCGCTAGGCCGGCTTCGCCCGGCATGGCGCAAAGCGTCCTGGGCCGGTCGCCCAGGTCAATAACAACAAGAGACCCGACCATCATGTTGACAACCATGCCCCTCACGGCAGCGTCGGCCGTGCGTTCCAACGCTTACCGCAAGACCGCCTGGCGGCTGATGCCGTTCCTCATGCTGTGCTACCTCTGCGCCTACCTTGACCGGGTCAACGTCGGCTTCGCCAAGCTGCAGATGATGAACGATCTGGCCCTGAGCGAGACCGTCTACGGACTTGGCGCCGGGGTGTTCTTCCTGGGCTACTTCCTCTGCGAGGTCCCCAGCAACCTGATCTTGCATCGGGTTGGCGCGCGGCGCTGGATTGCCCGCATCATGATTTCCTGGGGCATCATCTCGGCCATGTTCGCCTTCGTCGAAACCGCCTGGCAGTTCTATGCCCTGCGCTTTCTCCTGGGCGTCGCTGAAGCCGGCCTGGCCCCCGGGCTGTTGCTGTACCTGACCTACTGGTTCCCTTCCTATCGCCGTGCCCGCATGACAGTGCTCTGGTTCATCGCCATTCCACTGTCCGGGATGATCGGCGGGCCGCTGTCCGGCTTGATCATGGCCAATTTCCAAGGCTTCCATGGCTGGGCCGGGTGGCAATGGATGTTCGTGATCGAGGCCATTCCAACCGTGGTCGTCGGGCTGGCGGTACTGGCCTATCTCAAGGACGGCGTGCACCAGGCCAGTTGGCTGACCGAGGATGAAAAAGCCCTGGTCAGCAGCGAACTGGCCGAAGACAACAGCCGCAAGGTCACGCATGCCTCAGTGGGGGCCTTTATCCGCGACAAGCGGCTCTGGTTGCTGGCAGCCATCTACTTCTGCGTGGTGATGGGCCAGTACGCGGTGACCTTCTGGCTGCCGACGCTGATCCGCAACGCCGGGGTGGCCGACCCTTCGCGCATAGGTGTGATCACGACCCTGCCGTACGTTTGCGCCATCGTTGCCATGTTGTTGATGGGGCGCAGCGGCGACAAGCATCAGGAGCGCCGCTGGCATCTGGTGCTACCGATGATCGCCGGCGCGGTCGGCCTGGCGCTGGCCGCCTGGCTAGGGAACAACCTGGTGCTGTCCGTGCTTAGCCTGTGCCTGGCGGCCGCCGGTGTGTTGTCCGCTTCATCACTGTTCTGGATGCTGCCTACCACCTTGCTGGGCGGCGTTTCCGCCGCGGCGGGCATCGCGGGCATCAACAGCTTCGCCAACCTGGCCGGCTTCTGCTCGCCCTATCTGATTGGCTGGGTGACCACCGCGACGGGCTCCAGCGCCATTGGCATGTACCTGATCACAGGCGTGCTTTGCGTGGGTGCCACGCTGGTCCTGCGCATTCCCGCCGCTTCGGTCAACCGCTGAGTATTGGAGTTACCACCATGACCGCTACCCTTGTACAAACACCAGGCCTGAGCTTGGTCGAGCGCGCCCATAACATCCGCCGTCACGCCCTGCGCATGGGCCAGGTCCAGGGCCAGGGCTATGTCGGCCAGGCCCTGGGCGCCGCCGACCTGCTGGCGGTGGCCTACTTCCATGCGATGGATTACCGCCCGGAAGACCCGGAATGGGAAGGCCGTGACCGCTTTTACCTGTCCATCGGGCATTACGCCATAGCCCTGTACGCAGCTCTGATCGAGGCCCAGGTGATCCCCCTGGACGAGCTGGAAACCTACGGCTCCGATGATAGTCGCTTGCCCATGTCAGGCATGGCAGCCTACACCCCTGGCATGGAAATCACTGGCGGCTCCCTGGGCCATGGCCTGGGCATTGCCGTCGGGGCTTGCCTGGGGCTCAAGCGCAAGGGCTCGGACTCATTCGTCTACAACCTGCTGTCCGACGGCGAACTCAACGAAGGCTCCACCTGGGAAGCGGCCATGTCGGCCTCTCATTGGAAGCTGGACAACCTCATCGCCATCATCGACGTGAACAACCAGCAAGCCGACGGCTATTCCAGCGAGGTACTGGCCTTCGAGCCCATCGTGGACCGCTGGCAGGCCTTCGGCTGGTTCACCCAGCGAGTGGATGGCAACGACCTGAACGCCCTGGTGGCCGCGTTCGACGCCGCCCGCCAACACCCTGGCGCCCAGCCCCGGGTCATTATCTGCGACACCCGCATGGGAAAGGGCGTGCCCTTCCTTGAATCGCGGGAAAAAACCCATTTCATCCGGGTTGATGAGCACGAGTGGGACCTGGCCCTGAACCACCTGGAAGAAGGTAAACACGCATGAACACCGTGAACGAACGCAGCACCTCCCAGGCTGCCGCCCCGAAGAAAAAGCTCACTACCTCGGCCATGATCGCTTCCATCGCCGCCGAGGGGCAGGCTACCCGGCCAGCGCCCTTCGGCCACGCCCTGGCGGCCCTGGCCCAGGAGCACCCTGAAATCGTTGGCCTAAGCGCCGACCTCTCCAAGTACACCGACCTGCATATCTTCGCCAAGGCGCACCCGGATCGCTTCTACCAGATGGGCATGGCCGAGCAGCTGCTGATGAGCGCGGCGGCGGGCATGGCCCGCGAGGGGTTCTTGCCCTTCGCCACCACCTATGCGGTATTCGCCTCCCGACGGGCCTATGACTTCATCTGCATGGCGATCGCCGAGGAAAACCTCAACGTCAAGATCGTCTGCGGCCTGCCCGGCCTGACCACGGGCTACGGACCAAGCCATCAGGCCACCGATGACCTGGCGATCTTCCGGGCCATGCCCAACCTCATGATCGTCGACCCCTGCGATGCCTTGGAAATTGAACAGGCCGTGCCGGCCATTGCCGCGCATCAAGGCCCGGTTTATATGCGTCTGCTGCGAGGCAACGTACCGCTGGTGCTGGACGAGTACGGCTACCGATTCGAACTGGGCAAGGCCAAGACGCTGCGTACCGGCAGGGACGTGTTGGTCATCTCGACCGGCCTGATGACCATGCGCGCCCTGGAAAGCGCCAAGGCCTTGCAGGCCGATGGCGTAGACGTGGCCGTGCTACATGTGCCTACGATCAAGCCGCTGGACGAGCAGGCCATCCTGGCCGAGGCCCGCAAGCCCGGGCGGCTCGTGGTTACCGCCGAGAACCACTCCATTGTCGGCGGTCTCGGTGAAGCCGTAGCGGGATTGCTGTTGCGTAACGGCGTAACGCCCACCTTCCGCCAGATCGCCTTGCCCGATGCCTTCCTGGACGCTGGCGCCCTCCCCACCTTGCACGACCGCTACGGGATTTCCACCATCGCGGTGAGCGCGCAGATCAAGGCATGGCTGTAGCCTCCAAGGCTTGCGGGCGCGGCAGCGCCCGCCCCACAGGAATGACCCAGGCATGAACCCCGCTGATCTGCTGCACCCGGACTACCGCTTTTTCCAGAATGAAACGCACAGCCACTGGAGCATGGCCAACCTGCCGGCCATCCGTGCTCGGGTCCACGCCGAGTTCAAACCGGCGGCCCAGTCCCGGGCCGAGCAGCGCTGGATCACTACGGGCTCTGAATCGCTGCGGCTGTGCCTGTATTGGCCGATGTGCGAGCCTGGCGAGCAAGGGCTGGCCGCCGTGCTTTACCTTCATGGAGGCGGTTTCGTGCTGGGCTGTCCGGAAATGCAGGACGATTACCTGGCTGATCTGGCCACGGACCTGGGCGTGCTGATCGTGGCTGTAGATTATCGCCTGGCCCCGGAACACCCTTTTCCCATCCCTTTGGAAGACTGCCATGCCGGCCTGGCTTGGCTATTCGACCACAGCGCTGAGCTTGGCGTGGACCCGACCAGGGTAGCCCTCATGGGCCACAGCGCCGGCGGGGGCCTGGCCGCGGGCCTGGCGCTCCTGGTCCGCGACCGAGGCATTCATGCTCTTTGCGGCTGCGTACTGGTGTACCCCATGCTTGACCACCGCACCGGCCAGCCCGACACCGCCGTCAACTCCAGCACCGGCACGTTCAGCTGGGACGCACCAGCCAATCAGTTCTGTTGGGCCTGCTACCGGGGCGAGCACCCCCTGGCTGACCTTCACAGAGGCTGGTACTCACCCGCATTGGCTCAGCGCCTGGACGGGTTACCCGCCACCTTCATCTGCGTCGGTGCCTTGGACCTGTTTCTGGAAGAAGATTTGGCCTACGGCGTGAAGCTATCCCGGGCCGGCATACCCGTCGAACTGCATGTGTATCCCGGAGTGCCGCACATGTTCGATCAATACCCCGGGACCTTGAGCGACCAGTGCCACAACGATGTGAGCCGGGCACTGCAGCGCATGCTGACAGTGCCCATCGTTCGCCCATGACGGGGCAGCCGCCGCCAGGCGGGCTGCTCCGGATCAATACCGCCAGATCACATCCACGAAGGCCCGGTGCATGTAGCTGTCCACCCGGCTGCCGTAGGCATCGCCGGGCTTGAAGACGCCGCCGCGCAGGCGGACCAGCGCCGAGGGCTCATCCAATGATTGGCTCAGGCCTGCTGGCAACAGCCCCTGCTTGAAGTAACGGGTCACCACCAGGTCCATTTCCTGCCCCAGGTCCTTCTCGCCGTCGCGCAGTGGCAGGCTGCTGGAAGACAAGAGCGCGCCGGTGGCGTCATCGTAGTCGTTATCGTAGGCCGTTACCCCGCGACTGGTGATCGCCTTGTCCCCGTCGACGCGCCAGAAGCGGTGATACACCAGGCTGGCGTCGTAGTCTTCACGCAGGTTCCAGGAGCCGAACAGCGTGGCGCTCTGGATATTGCTGAAGTCACCCCGGAAGGCTTCGCCAAAACGATGTACCCGGGACGTGGTGCCGGTAAAGGTCGAGCGGTTGCTCTGCAGGCCGTTCTGCTCGTAGTCACCACTGGCGCGGGCGTAGGCCGCGCCGACCTGCCAGGAAGGGTCCAGGCGCAGGCGCAGGCCAAGGTCAGTGGCCCAGCCACTGAGGTGATCGCTGCTGCTGCGCTCGCTCGGCAGGTTGCCGGTGCTGTCCAGGCTATTGACCTTCTCGCGGGTGCCCTTCAGGCCCGTGACGCTGGCCCAATAGTTCAGGGTATTGGTGTTGCCGCGGGTACGGTAGGCATCGCTGCTGGCCTCGAGGCCGAACCAGGTCAGGTCGCCGTTCTCGGTCTTGTCCAGCGGGTCGCTGGCACGGCCCACCGCCGCGTAATCCAGGTTGCCGTTGTCGCGGCTGTGATGGGCACGCACGCCGATCCACTGTCCCGGTCGCCACTGCCAGGCGGCGTCACCGAACAGGTGCAGGCGGTCCTTGTCGGTCGGGGCCAGTTCGCTCAGGTCGGTGCGGTAGTCGCTGAAACGCTGAGCAGTGCCCAGGTTGGCCTTGAGCAGGGTGGTGTCGAAGGTCCAGGCAAGGGCCTCGATATTAGTATCACGCCACTGGCCGTCATCGTTGCGCAGGCGCTGACGACCGAATTTCAGCAACTCTCCCGGATACGCGGTAAGCCCACGGTAGCCGACCCAGAACTCGCGCAAGGCGAGATAGCTCTTGTCCGCCTGACGGTCGTTGCCGCGGCTGGAGGTGGATTCGCTGGTGTTCTGCTGCAGGGTATCGGTTTCCACGATATCCGTGGCCGTCACCGCCTGGGCCTGGACATAGCCGCTCCAGGCACCACGCTGGAAGGCAGCCCAAGGACGAAGGTCCAGGCCAAAGCCATTGACATCGCCATGGGCGGCGGTGCCCAGGTCACGGTCGCCCTCGCTCTGGGCGGTGGCTTTGATCTCCAGGCCGAACCGGGTGCCGTCTGGCTGCGCCGCCAAGGCGGGAAGCGCACAGACCAAAGAACATCCAAGGCCGACCCCGGCCGTGACCCACTGCTTCATTTGCGTTCCTTATCAGGCTTGTGATTATGCGGCGCGCGAGCGCGGCGGCGATGATAGCCTTCCGCCAGCGAGCGGCATAGCCTGTGTAACATTTTTGCAAGGTTTATTGTCCGATGGGATACCTGCAATCTTCGCCATGTTCGTGGCTCTGATAGACACCCCTCGACTGAGTCTTCCCTCATGAGCAAGCCTGCCTCTATTCCCTCCACAGTCTGGGCCTGGCCGCTGGCCCGGTTTCGCGACGCCCTGGCCGGCCAGGAAGCAGTCCCAAGTTGTGGCGCCACGGCCGCGGTGGGGGCCAGCCTGGCACTGGCCCTGATCACCATGGCCCTCGCCAAGAGCCTGGAGCGGCAGCCCAGTGAGGCGCTGGCTCGACTGCTGGAACAGGCCCGTAGCCTGCAGCCCACGCTCGACGCCCACGCCGATCGAGATATGCGCGCCTTCGGCCGCTTCATCGACGACCTGCCCCACACCACGCCGGAGGATGCGCTGCGCCAGGCCGATGTCCGGCGCATGACCGAAGGCGCCTGCCACGCCGCCGCCGACACCCTGCGTGCCCTGGAGCTGGCCAGGACAGCGCTACCGCTGGCGGCCAAGGGCTTGCGCTGCGACCTCCTGGCCGGGGGCCTGATGCTGCACGCGAACCTGCGCGCCCTGCTGCTGAACGTGACCGAGGACCTTCCCCTGCTCGCCGACCCCGCCGCCGCGGCAGCCTTCGAAGCCGCTGCCCGGAATCTTGGCCGGCAGGCCGAGCAGGCCCTGGCCGACCTGATGCAAGGGCCACAGGCCGCCTCCGGCTGAACGTCTGGCGCCGGACAGCCTCAGAATCAGGAGCGAAACGCGGTCATGCCGCTTCATTTACCTGGAGGTTTGTTGATGAAGAAAATCCTGATGGTGCTCACGTCCCATGACCAACTGGGCGACACCGGCAAGAAGACGGGGTTCTGGCTCGAAGAGTTCGCCGCGCCCTATTACCGCTTCGTGGACGCGGGCGCCACTGTGACCCTGGCCTCGCCCAAGGGCGGCCAGCCGCCTCTGGACCCTAAAAGCGATGAGCCCGACGCGCAGACAGAGGCCACCCGCCGCTTCGGCCAGGACAGCGCAGCCCAACAGGCCCTGGCCAATACCCTGCCTCTTGGCGAAATCGACCCCTATGATTTCGATGGCGTGTTCTACCCGGGCGGCCACGGCCCGCTCTGGGACCTGGCCGAAGACAAGGACTCGCAAACCTTGATCGCCTCCTTCTACGCATCCAACAAGCCGGTGGCCGCTGTCTGCCACGCGCCCGGCGTGTTCAAGGGGGTAAAGAACCCGGAAGGCCAGTCGGTGGTCCAGGGCAAGCGCGTCACCGGCTTCAGCAACAGCGAGGAAGCGGCAGTAGGCTTGACCGAGGTGGTCCCCTTCCTGGTGGAGGATATGCTCAAGAACAATGGTGGGGACTATTCCAAGGGCGCGGACTGGGGTAGCTACGTGGTGGAAGACGGCCACCTGATCACCGGGCAGAACCCGGCCTCGTCCGAAGCCACCGCTGACGCCTTGCTGCGGCGCCTGAGCCAGGAGGCCAAGCCTTCCGAGTGATTCGGAAGCTGGCGGCAGCTAGCCAACAGCCATGGGTGCATGACGATTGAACGGCTGCCGCGGCCTTTTACACAGCGGGGGTGGTGGACAGCTTCTGGCTGAACAGGTCTTCGGGCTTGCCGATGTCCATGCGGTCGGCGTTCATCACCTTGTTCCAGGCAGCGACGAAGTCGTTCACGAACTTCTCGTTGCCGTCGGAGCAGCCATACACCTCAGCCTGGGCGCGCAGCTCCGACTGGGCGCCGAAGATCAGGTCCACGCGAGTGGCGGTCCAGGTGGGTTGGCGCGTCTTGCGGTGCAGGCCCTGGAAGCGATTCTTCTGCTCGGTGGCCGTCCACTCATTGTTGATGTCCAGCAGGTTGACGAAGAAGTCGTTGGACAGGGTGCCGACCCGTTGCGTGAAGACCCCTTCCTTGCCGCCGTCGGCATTGGTGCCCAGCACCCGCATGCCGCCCACCAGCACCGTCATCTCGGGCGCGCTCAAGCCCATCAGGTGAGCCTTGTCGACCAGGGCTTCCTCCGGCGCCATGAAATGAGACTCGTGGTAATAGTTGCGGAAGCCGTCGGCCACGGGGCGCAATGCCTCGAAGGAGTGCGCATCGGTCCACTCCTCGGCGGCGTCCATCCGGCCCGGGGTGAAGGGCACAGCCACGGTGACTCCACCGGCCTGCGCCGCCTGCTCGATCGCCGCGCAACCGGCCAGCACGATAAGGTCCGCCAGGGACACACGCTTGCCCCCGCTGGCCGCGCTGTTGAACTCGGCCTGCAGCGCGGTGAGCTTCTCCAGTACCCGCGCCAGCAGTGGCGGATTGTTCACTGGCCAGTCTTTCTGAGGCGCCAAGCGGATCCGCGCGCCGTTGGCCCCGCCGCGCTTGTCCGACCCACGGTAAGTGGCTGCCGAGGCCCAGGCCACGGACACCAGCTCCGAGACGCTGAAGCCCAGCCCGAGGATCCTCTGCTTGAGCGAAGCGATGTCCGCCTCGTCGATCACAGGGTGATCGCGCTCAGGGATAGGGTCTTGCCAGATCAGCACCTCCTTGGGCACCAACGGCCCGAGGTAGCGCGCCAGTGGCCCCATGTCCCGGTGCGTGAGCTTGAACCAGGCGCGGGCGAAGGCGTCGGCGAATTCGTCCGGGTTATCCTTGAAGTGCCGGGAAATTTTCTCGTAGACGGGGTCGAAGCGCAGGGCCAGGTCCGAGGTGAGCATGGTCGGGCGCCGCTTCTTGTCGGGGTCGAACGGATCCGGAATGATCTCGCCTACATCCCTGGCTACCCACTGGTGCGCCCCAGCCGGACTCTTGGTCAGTTCCCATTCGAAGTTGAACAGGTTCTCGAAGAAGTAATTGGACCACTGCGTAGGCGTCTGGCTCCAGATCACCTCCAGGCCGGACGTGATGGCGTGCGCGCCAACACCGGTTTCGAACTTGCTGCGCCAGCCCAGCCCCTGATCCTCGATCACCGCCCCTTCCGGCTCAGGGCCCATGAAGGAGGGGTCGCCGGCACCGTGGGTCTTGCCGAAGGTGTGCCCGCCGGCGATCAGCGCCACGGTTTCATAGTCGTTCATGGCCATGCGGCCGAAGGTTTCGCGGATGTCGATGGCCGAGGCCTTGGGGTCCGGCTTGCCGTTGGGGCCTTCGGGGTTCACGTAGATCAGCCCCATCTGCACCGCACCCAGGCCTGGATGCAGCTGGCGCTCGCCGCTGTAGCGTTCGTCGCCCAGCCAGGTACCTTCCGGGCCCCAATAGAGTTCTTCCGGCTCCCAGGTATCAGCCCGCCCCCCCGCGAAACCGAACGTCTTGAAGCCCATGGACTCCAGCGCCACGTTGCCGGTGAGGATGAACAGATCGGCCCAGGAAAGCTTGCGCCCGTATTTCTGCTTGATCGGCCAGAGCAGCCGGCGCGCCTTGTCCAGGGAGGCGTTGTCCGGCCAGCTGTTCAAGGGCGCGAAACGCTGCTGCCCGCCACCCGCGCCGCCACGACCGTCGGTGATGCGGTAGGTACCAGCGCTGTGCCAGGCCATGCGGATGAACAAGCCACCGTAGTGGCCGAAGTCGGCCGGCCACCAGTCCTGGGAGTCGGTCATCAGCGCATGCAGGTCGGCGATGACAGCGTCCAGGTCCAGGGTCTTGAATTCCGCCGCGTAGTCGAAATCCCCGCCATAGGGGTTGGAGCGCGGGGAGTGCTGGTTCAGCGCGTTGAGGCTCAGCGCTTCCGGCCACCAGTCCCGGTTGCCCGGCTTGCGCCGAGGCGCGCCATGGCCGAACGGGCACCCACCACCGGTTTTTTCTGACTCGGTGCTCATGTACTGCTCCTCATATGGCTGATCATTGTCGCGCCGTCACGGCGGCACGTTGGAAAAACCCTAGCACTGGCCCAGCAAGGCGACAAACCCGCCCAGGCTTGCGCAGACAGGGTCGCTCGCCAGCCGTGCCAGTGCGCCAGGCGTCTGACACGGGGCTTCCAGGGCCGTTCCAGGAGCGCGATTGGCTTTTCCTATGTCTGCGATAGCGTCATCCCGCCAGCGCGGCCAGCGGTGCTCGCTCCTGGCCGGGGCTGCGGTCGAAGTAGCGCTTGTATTCCCGGCTGAACTGAGACGCGCTCTGATAGCCCACATGAAGCCCCGCCTGGGCCACGCTCATTCCCTCGCCTGCCAGCATCTGTTGGGCCTTGAGCAGACGCAAGCGCTTGAGGTACTGCAAAGGCGACAACAGCGTGCTGCGCTTGAAGTGCTCATGGAAGGTCGAAACGCTCATGGTGGCTTGCTCGGCGAGCTGTTCGACGGTCAAGGGTTGGTCATAGTGGTCACGCAGGTACTGCAAGGCGGCGCCGATGCGGGCGAAATGGCCATGCTGCTCGATCAGCGCGCGCAAGGCACCGGCCTGCGGGCCGCGCAATGCCGCGTAGAGCACTTCACGTACCCTGCCCTTGCCCAGCACCCGGGCATCGACGGGGTTGTGAAGGCAGCGTACCAATTGCTCCAGCGCCTCGCGCATGGCAGCGTCGAGCCGGGCGGAGGTCATGGATTCAGGCGTTTGCGCTTGCACCGAGACGTCGGCCGGCACGCCCATGGTCTGGATGAGTTCGGCAAGCATGCCCGGCTCGATGGATACCGCCACGCCATAGAGGGGCATGCGGGGCGTGGCGAAGGTTTCGCACATGAAGGGCACCGAGAGCGCCTGTACCAGGTAATGACCGGCGCCGTATTCGAGGGTCCGCGGACCGAGACGAGCCAGCTTGCTGCCCTGGGCGAGCACGATCAGGCTGGGTTCATAGATCTGCGGGCTGCTGGCCACATAGTGGTCCCAGCTGAGCACCTGCACGCCAGGGACGGCCGTATCCAGGAAGCCGGGGCAAGTGGCCAACGGCTCGATGAGCTGTGCCAACGCGCGGTTGGCTTCGGAAAAGGTGGTGACGGACATGTAAGGGCTACGGAGGAATGAACGCGGTTATCTTCGCAGAAAGGGCGCGCGCAAGAAGCGGGACGGCGCAAGATTCGGAGGAATGGGCATCACAACCGGAGGATTGTCCATCGTCGGCAATGGACTCGGCCTGGACAATGATCGTCTGTTCCAGCCTGACCAGGAGGCCTCTCATGTACACCGCCATCGGCTACGCCGCTCAAACGCCTACCGCGCCCCTGGCGCCCATGACCTTCAACCGTCGCGCTCCACGCCCCGACGACGTGGTCATCGACATCCTCTACTGCGGGGTCTGCCATTCGGACATTCATCAGGCACGCAACGAATGGGGCATCGCCGTCTACCCCTTGATGCCTGGCCACGAGATTGTCGGCCGGGTCACCGAGGTCGGCCCCAGGGTCACCCGGCACAAGGTAGGCGACCTGGTGGGTGTGGGTTGCATGGTGGACTCCTGCCAGCATTGCGAGGCTTGCGCCGCCGACCTTGAACAGTACTGCCTGGAAGGCCCGACCATGACCTATGCCACCCCGGACAGGGTGGACGGCAGCAACACCATGGGTGGCTACTCGAGCAGCATCGTGGTTCGCCAGGAGTTCGTGGTCCATATACCGGCCTCGCTGGACCCGGCCGCCGCCGCGCCTATCCTCTGCGCCGGCATCACCACCTATTCCCCCTTGAAGCACTACGGGGTCAAGCCAGGCGACCGCGTCGGCATCCTCGGCATGGGCGGACTCGGCCACATGGGCATCAAGTTCGCCAAGGCCATGGGTGCCGAAGTGACCCTGTTCACCCGCTCGGCCAGCAAGGCCGAGGAGGCTCGCCGCCAGGGCGCCGACCATGTGATCGTGTCCACCGATCCCGAGCAGATGGCCGCCGCCGCTGGGCGTTTCCACTTCCTGCTCGACACCATTCCGGTACAGCACGACCTCAACCCCTACCTTGAAACGCTGCGCTTCGACGGCACGCACATCCTGGTGGGCCTGATCGAACCCGTGGACCCCGCCCTTCACGCCGCCAACCTGGTGCTCAAACGGCGGGTACTGGCCGGCTCGTTGATCGGTGGCATCGCCGAAACCCAGGAGGTTCTGGATTTCTGCGCCGAGCATGGCATCGCGTGCGATATCGAGATGCTGGACATCCGCAATATCAACGAAGCCTACACCCGCATGATCGCGGGCGATGTGAAGTACCGCTTCGTGATCGACATGGCAACCTTGAAGGCCTAGGTGGTGTCTTCAGCGCGCCGTGATCACCGACAGCCTGGTGATGCCGGCGCGCTCGATCGAGGCCATGGCTTTGGCTACCGCGCCATAATTGGCGGCCGCGTCTGCCTGCAATTGCACCTTGACGTCCGGGTTGCGTTCATGCGCGGCGCGCAGATTGTGTTCTAGCAAGTCAACGCTGATGGCGTCCTTGTCCACGAACCACTGGCCCTTCTCATCGATGCTCACCACCAGGGGCGCCTTCTGCTGCGCCGGCGCCACCGCTTCGGTCTTGGGCAGGTCGATAGGAATCGCATTGGTCAGCAGCGGCGCGGTGACGATGAAGACCACGAGCAACACCAGCATTACGTCCACCAAGGGCGTGACGTTGATTTCGCTCAATATCTCATCGCTGTCCTGGGTAGAAAACGCCATTTCAGATCGCCTCCTTCACGGCCTGCGCAGCCGGGTTTGCCTTGCGGGCGCTGGGGTGCGCCAGTACCTTGAACGCTGTCTTCTGCGCCAGGCTGTAAAAGTCATGGGCGAAGTCGTCAAGGTCGGCGGCCTTGGCCTTCAGGCTGCGCAGGAAATAGTTGTAGACCAGCACCGCCGGAACAGCGACGGCGATGCCTACCCCGGTGGCCACCAGCGCCGCGCCTATGGGACCAGCCACGGTTTCCAGGCTTGCCGAGCCGGCAGCGCTGATGCCCTTGAGCGCTTCCATGATGCCCCAGACCGTCCCGAACAGGCCGATGAACGGAGATGTGCTGCCGATACTGGCGACCACGGCCAACCCCGTTTCCAGAGAGCGTCGCTCTCGCACGATCTGCTGTCGCAGGGAACGCTCGAGGCGGTCCTGGTGATTGATCGCGTGAGCCAGGTCGCTGGGGCCTTGCCCGTCACCGGTATGCAGGGCGGCGTAGCCGGCCTGGGCGACTCGGGCCGCGGCGCCTGGCTGGCTATGACTCAGCTCGGCGCCTGCCTCAAGGTTCGGAGCAGCCCAGAATCCTTTGAAGAATCGTTTGTCCTGGACCTTCAGGCGCGCGAACTGCGCGGCCTTGAGCAACGCCAGGCCCCAGGTCAGGATAGAAAAGCCGATCAGCAGCCAGATGACGCCGCTTTCGACGGATGCGGTGGGTGCTGCAAGTGCCATGATGAAATCCTCGAACCGGGTGAATGTGGGTTAGCGAATCTTGAAATCGATGGGTACCGTGACCCAGCCATCCACCGCCTGGCTACCCTGCCTGGCGGGCGCGAAGCTCCAGCGCCTGACCGCGGCCACCGCCGCCTCGTCGAGCTGCTGGCGACCCGCGCTTTGCTGGATCTGAATGTCTGACGGGCTACCGCTGGCCGTTACATGTACCCGCAGCAGTACAGTGCCTTCCCAGCCACGGCGCTGCGCCAGGGCGGGATACGCAGGCGCCGGATTCTTGAGGTAGCCGGCGCTGGCCGAAGGCGGCGTGACAGCCGTGGGCGCCGGGGGCGCGGCCGGTGCCGGCGCCGCGACTGGAGCAGGTGCCACAGGCGCTGGTTGAGCCGGGGAAGAAATAGGTGCCGGCGCAGGCTTGGCGTGCTCGGGCTGCGCCTTCGGCGGGGCCTTGACCACGGGTTTGGGTTTTGGCGCTGGTTTGGACACTGGCTTGGCGGCCAACTCATCCTCCACAGGGGTTGGCGCTTCCATCGGGGCGGGTGCGGCCACGGGCGGCGAAGCCATGGGCGATGCTGCCACTGGCGGCGCGGGCTGGCTGAACTCCAGGGTCATTGGCGGCACCTGAGGCGGCACTACCGGAAGGACGGGTGGAGGCGACTGCACGGCCCAGTACAGAACACTTCCGTGCAGCGCTGCTGCCAGCGCGCCCAATAGCCAGGCTTCCCGACGACTCAGTGGCGTGCGTGGCACTACCTGCAAGGCTGAATGCGCCAGTGTCGTGGGTTGCCTGACCGACGCCAGGCTTGAGCGAGGCGAAGGCACGGGCAGCGATGCAACCGCCCGTGGGGCAGATTGAGCAGCGGCCATGAATGAAGCTCCTTGTTCGATGGCGGGGGACATCCGCCGAGGTCATCCGGATCGACGTCAGGAGGCGATCATGCACGCATGAATTTATGCTTTGAAGTTCCTATATATGCTTTGTTTATAACCAATAGAGCTATGCGTCATGGGAGGGCCGTCGTGTGAGGGTCAAGGGTTTCCGCTAGGTCCTTATCTCGAGACGCCTTATACCTACTCATATTAGTTATAAGCAGATACTTCTTTATTATTGGACGATATAACAATCCGCTCTCAGGATAGGGTCGTCCGCGCTAACCCATCGGCCCCGCTACTCGCTCGAGCGAATGCCCCGAAGCGCACTCTGGAGCGGTCCACGAACCGCAGGCTATCGGCATTCACGCGAGCGAACACAGCATGCATCATTCAAACAGGGAAGCTCTCAGGCCGTCTCATCTGGCACAGGTCATATGCGCCGTACTGTCGTTGTCGGCCTTACAGGAGGTCCAGGCCACAAGCGAAGCAGGCAGCGAAGCGGAGTCGCAGACGCCGAGGCTGCAAGCCGTCACCGTGACCGCAACCCGGCGAGAGGAAACCCTGCAGTCGGTGCCGGTGGCGGTCACGGTAGTCGACGGAGAACAACTCGAGCGCGACAATCGCAACGGCGTCGCGGCCCTGGCCCAGCAAGTGCCTACCTTGAACTTCCGCACCAACGCCTCGAACAAGGACACCGCCCTGTTCATTCGCGGCGTAGGCACCATTTCCACTTCGCCTGGTGTCGAGCCCACCGTCGCCACGGTGATCGATGGGGTGGTCTATGGGCGGCCTGGCCAGGCGACCCTGGACCTGCTGGACATCGACCGCGTGGAAGTGCTGCGTGGCCCCCAGGGGACCTTGTTCGGCAAGAACGCTTCGGCCGGCGTACTCAATATTGTTACCAGGAACCCGGAGGATGGCTTCCACGGCTACATCGACCAGGGCTGGTACACCGGCAATGAAAGCCGCACCCGCTTTGGCATTGGCGGCACGCTGATTCCAGGCCGGCTCAAGGGCTCGCTGACTACCTTGGTCAGCAGCTACGATGGCAATGTCGACAACAAGGTCAACGGCCAGGAAGTCAACGGCTACAACCACCGCGGCGCCCGCGGCAAGCTGCAGTACACCCCTTCGGACACGCTGACCGTCACGCTCGTCGCCGACTACACGACAGCCCATGACGACACGGCCAACGGCGTCATCAGCCAGGTGCTGACCCCAGCCTTCGGTACTGCCCTGTCCCCCGTCAGCGCCAGCAGTCACAACCAGAACATCGTCAGCGATTACCGCAGCCACGTCGAAGACACCAACAAGGGTCTGTCAGTCCAGGCCGATTGGTCGCTCGGAGCCTATACCCTTACGTCCATCACCGCCTGGCGTGGCTGGGACAACACTCAATGGCAGGACGGCGACCGTCTCTCGACCATCAGCAGCGCCTTCCCGGGCACCGAAGACAAGGGCAACCTGAGCTACGACCAGTACAGCCAGGAGCTACGCCTGGCCTCGCCCAAGGGCCAGTTCGCCGAGTACGTCACAGGGCTGTACTACATGCATGCCAAGGATGACGAAACCTACCGTCGTAGCCTGGTCACCACCAGCATCACAGAGCGTGGCGTGGCCGACTATGGCACCACCAGCGACAGCGTGGCGGCCTTCGGCGAGACGACCCTGCACTTCAGTTCAAGGCTACGCGGCATCGTCGGCCTGCGCTTCACCCATGACTACCTCTCCTACGACCATCGCCGGGTATCCACTTCCGCCACTACCGTGAGCGGCATCCAGCCAGGCACCAGTAGCGACGGCTCGGTGGACGAGGACGGCTGGTCCGGTCGTCTCGGCCTGCAATACGACCTCACCGACCAGGTAATGACCTACCTGACCTATTCGCGAGGGTACAAGGGCCCGGCCTACAACGTGTTCTTCAACATGCAGCCCAGGGACACCGATCCGCTGAAGCCGGAAACGTCCAATACCTGGGAACTGGGCATCAAGGCCACCGCCTGGAACGACCGGCTGACCGCCAATGCGGCGCTGTTCCACAGCGACTATGACAACTACCAGGCCAATTTCTATGACACCGTGGCCGGGCAGGTGGTGACGCGGCTGATCAACGCCGGCAGCGTCACCAGCCAGGGCGCGGAGCTGGACCTGGCCTTGCAAGCCACGCGGCAACTGAAGTTGTCCGCCGCCCTGGCCTATACCCACGCACGCATCGATGAATTCGGCTGCCCGGCGGGCGCGGCGGCCTCCTGCAACGTGAATGGCAAGCCCCTGCCCTTCAGCCCGGACTGGAAAGGCTACGCCCGGGCCGACTACAGCATTCCCCTGGACAACGGCCTGGATCTGGAACTGGGCACCGACTACAGCTGGCAAAGCGAAGTGCAATACGACATCAGCCAGAACCCCAACACCAAGCAAGGCGCCTATGGCATCTGGAACGCCAGCGCCGCGCTGGCGGACTACGATAGCGGCTGGCGCGTCGCCCTGCTGGCCAAGAACCTGGCCGACAAGTCGTATTCTCCCCTGCTGGCCAGTGGCACCGGCTACATCTACCGGGCCGTTCCCCGGGACGACCGTCGCTACTTCGGTGTCCAGGTGCGCAAGGATTTCTGATCATGACCTCATCACGGCAAATGAGCCTGGGCGCGTTCCTGATGGCCACCGGTCACCATGTCGCGGCGTGGCGCCACCCCGAGGTTCCGGCCAATGCCGGTTTGGACATCAACCATTACCGCGACTTGGCCCGGCTGGCCGAGGGCGCTTGCTTCGACCTGCTGTTCGTGGCTGACAGCGTGGCCGCCGCCACCGGCGAGACGGCCAGCCGGATGGCGCGCTCGGACCACTTCGAGCCCCTGACGCTGCTGGCAGCCCTGAGCGGGGCTACCGAACGCATTGGCCTGGTCGCCACCGCCACTACCAGCTACAACGAGCCCTATCACCTGGCTCGCAAGTTCGCCTCCCTGGACCATCTGTCCGCCGGCCGCGCCGGGTGGAACCTGGTGACCTCGGACGCTGCGGCTGAAGCCTTCAACTTCGGCCGTGAAGCGCATTGGGGGCATGCCGAGCGTTACCAGCGAGCTGAAGAGTTCCATCAGGTCGTGACCGGCCTCTGGGACAGCTGGGCCGATGACGCCTTTGTGCGCGACAAAATCAGCGGTGAGTACTACCGCACGGGCCGGACGCGCTCACTGGACCACGCCGGAGATTTCTTCAGGGTGCGCGGCCCGCTGAACGTCGCCCGGCCACCCCAGGGCTGGCCAGTGGTGGTACAGGCCGGTGCTTCCGAGGCAGGCCTGGCCCTGGCCGCGCGCACGGCCGAGGTGGTGTTCACCGCCCAGCCCGACCTGGCGTCGGCGCGGCGGTTCTATGCCGACCTCAAGGGCCGCCTGGCTGCACAGGGTCGGGACGAGGCCTCGTTGAAAGTCATGCCTGGGGTGTACCTGGTGGTGGCCGAAAGCGAAGCGCAGGCCCAGGCGATCGACGCCAGCTTGCAGGCATTGGTCGAGCCCGCGGTGGGCATTGCATTGTTGGGCCGTATGCTGGGCAACTTCGACCTCAGCGGTTACCCGCCCGACGGTCCGCTACCGGAGCTGCCCGTGACCGAGTCCGGGCAACGCAGCCGGCAGGCGCTGCTGAGCCGCCTGGCCGGGGACGAAGGCCTGAGCCTGGCGCAGCTGGGCAAGCGCATCGCCGGCGGACGTGGGCATTTCAGCCTGGTCGGCACCCCGATCCAGATTGCCGACCAGTTGCAGGATTGGTTTGAACAGCGGGCCGCCGATGGTTTCAATATTCTGGTGCCGCACTTGCCGGCAGGCCTGGAAAACGTAGTCCGGCTGCTGGTGCCTGAGCTGCAACGCCGCGGGTTGTTCCGCACCGCCTACAGCGGCCGCACCCTGCGCGAGCATCTAGGGCTGCGGCGCCCAGCCAACCGCCACTACAGTTGAGCTCGCCCTCAGAGGATTCCCATGACCTATAGCGCCAGCGCTGACCGCTACGAACGTATCCCCTATCGCCGCGTGGGCCATAGCGGCCTGGTATTGCCCGCCCTTTCCCTGGGACTATGGCATAACTTCGGCGACAGCACCCCTATCGAGCGCCAGCGCGCCATGCTGCGGACCGCGTTCGACCTGGGCATCAACCATTTTGACCTGGCCAACAACTACGGCCCACCCTACGGCAGCGCCGAGATCAATTTCGGGCGCCTGCTGCGCGAGGATTTCCACGCCTATCGCGACGAACTGATCATTTCCACCAAGGCTGGCTGGGACATGTGGCCTGGCCCCTACGGCCAGGGCGGCGGGTCGCGAAAATACGTCCTGGCGAGCCTGGACCAAAGCCTCAAGCGCATGGGCCTGGACTACGTGGACATTTTCTACTCGCACCGCTTCGACCCGGATACGCCCTTGGAAGAGACCGCAAGCGCCCTGGCTACCGCCGTGCGGCAAGGCAAAGCCCTCTATGTAGGCATCAGTTCCTATTCCGGGAGCAAGACCCGGGAAATGGCTGCCCTGCTGGCCGAGTGGAAAGTGCCCTTGTTGATTCACCAGCCGGCCTACAACCTGCTCAATCGCTGGGTGGAAAAAGACCTCTTGGAAACCACCGAGCAATTGGGTGCCGGAGTCATCGCCTTCACGCCCCTGGCCCAGGGCCTGCTGACGGACAAATACCTCAACGGTATTCCAGACGATGCCCGGGTCAACCGGCCGGGCGGCCAGTCGCTGCGCGCCGATCACCTGTCCGAGGCAAACCTGGCCCATGTCCGCGCGCTCAACGAGATCGCCAAGGCCCGCGGGCAAAGCCTGGCGCAGTTGGCCCTGGCCTGGACCCTGCGTGACCCGCGAGTGACCAGCGCGCTGATCGGCGCCAGTCGGCCGGAGCAGATCGTGGAAAACGTGGCCGCGCTGCAGCGTCTGGACTTTACCGAACAGGAACTGATCGAGATCGACCGCTTCGCCGTCGAAGGCAAGATCAACCTCTGGGAGAAGCCTTCGAGCGCGGAATGACCGTGGTGTGATTCACCACTTCGCTTGCATGACTTGCCTTGGGCTACGCAGCCCAGGGCATCAACACCGCGGCCCGATCACTCTGCTCAACTGCTACATTAGTGATGGTGAGCGAGGTCAGCGCTCGCTGAATACCTCAGTTCGTCAGCTGTCGCTGACTCCCACCCCGGTCGCGCGCTATGCCTGAAGACGGCTGAGCGGCGTCAGAACAGGCTGATGGTGGGAGCTAGCGAAGCGGCACGCGGCCGGCCCAGCCCGAACCATTCAACGCACGCGAACCGCGATGCGGCCACCCTTCATGGTTGCGGTCAGCCGGTAGGGCAAGTCCGCCACCAGAAACTCCCGGGGCTGCCCGAGCACCTCGTTGAAAGGAATACCGAAACCCACCAGGGCCAGGGTGCGCTCACCCAGGGTCAGCTCGGGTCCACTACGTTTTTCGCTTGCCGCGGTCGCCATGGCCGCTTCCTCCATCCGCTTCGATTGGCTGTCAAACCTCCTATCGGCGCAGCGGCGACAAGCTGTAGACCGGTTATCGGAAGGCATCGCCGCTGCGCCCGCCAGTCGCGACGGCAATCTCTATCGAGCCCTGATAAAAAAAAGCGATACCCGCAGTAACGCTTCGCAGACGACAAGCCCCGTGTCGGGCCATTACCTTGCCTTATCCGCCTTTTCCCCAGGCGAGGATGCCGGCGCTTCGACCGGCAGCAAAACAATGACAATTCAGGGTGGCCTCCATGCAAAGCAACACACGCGTTGACGTGAAACAGTGGATCGATGAGCGTGCGGTTTCACCGCAACAATGGCTCGTGCTCGTGCTGTGCTTTTTCATCGTGCTCTTTGACGGGGTCGATGTCGCCGTCATGGGCTTCATCGCGCCAGCCCTGATGCAGGATTGGGGCCTGAGCAAGGCCGCTTTCGGCCCGGTAATGAGCGCGGCCATGTTCGGCCTGGCCGCGGGGGCCATGCTCGCCGGCCCCTATGCCGACCGCTTCGGCCGCAAGAAAGTCCTGCTATGCGCCGTCACCTGCTTTGCGGTGTTGAGCGTGGCCTGTGCCTTCGCCCGTAATCCCTATGAGCTGGCCATCCTGCGCTTCCTGACCGGTATCGGCCTGGGCGCGGCCATGCCCAACACCACCACCCTGCTCTCCGAATACCTGCCGGAGCGTTATCGTTCATTGCTGATCACTCTGATGTTCACCGGCTTCAACCTGGGCTCGGGTGCCGGCGGGTTCGTGGCCGCCTGGCTGCTGAGCAGCCATGGCTGGCATTCGGTGCTGATGGTCGGTGGCATCCTGCCGCTGCTGCTGGTGCCCTTCCTCTGGCTGTTCCTACCGGAGTCGGCCCGCTTCCTGGTCGTCAAGAATGCCCCAGCCCAGGCCATCGCCAAGCTGCTCAACCGCATGGGCGGCCGCTTCACCGGCACGGAGCAGTTCACCTCGCCAGAGCCGCAGGTAATCCGGCGCGCGCCGGTTTCCACCCTGTTCAGCGAGCGCTTCCGCATGGGTACCCTGGCGCTGTGGGCCACCTACTTCATGGGCCTGATGGTGATCTACCTGACCATGGGCTGGCTGCCGACCCTGATGAAAGAGTCCGGCATCTCGGTAGAGCAAGCGGCTCGCACCACCGGCCTGTTCCAGATCGGGGGCACCGTTGGCGCCCTGGTGGTGGGCTTCATCATGGACCGTCGCCAGCCGAACCGCGTCATCGCCGGCGCCTATACCATGGGTGCGCTGTGCATCGCTTCGCTTGGCTTTGCCGGACTCGAATCTACGCTGATGATGGTAGGCGTCGCCGCCGCGGGCTTCTTCATGAGCGGCGCGCAGACCGGCCTGAATGCGTTCGCGCCGGGCTACTACCCTACCGAAGCACGGGCTACCGGCGTGAGCTGGATGCTGGGCATCGGCCGCTTCGGCGCCATCTTCGGCTCGATCATCGGCGGCGTGGTACTGGCCCTCGGCTTGAGCCTGGTCACGCTTTTCGTTCTGCTCGCGGTACCGGCCCTGTTCGCCGCGCTGGCGATCCTGGCTAACGCCAAGGCCGCCCGGCGCGCCGAGGCCAGCACCGCGCAGCCTGTTGCAACTCATTGATGTAAGGAATAGTCATGGCACGAATCATCGGCGGCCTCGCGGTTTCGCACACACCCACCATTGGCTTCGCGGTGGACCACAACAAGCAGAACGACCCTGCCTGGGCGCCGATCTTCGAAAACTTCGGCCCCATCTGCCGGTGGCTGGAAGAGCGCAAGCCTGACGTCCTCTTCTATATCTACAACGACCACGTGACATCCTTTTTCTTCGACCACTACTCGGCCTTCGCATTGGGTGTGGACGAGCGCTACGAAGTCGCGGACGAAGGCGGTGGCCCGCGCGACCTGCCGGCCATCGAAGGTCATGCGGCCCTGTCCCGGCATATCGGGGAAAGCCTGATGGCCGAGGAGTTCGACATGTCGTTCTTCCGGGACAAGCCCATCGACCACGGCCTGTTTTCCCCGATGTCGGCCCTGCTGCCGCACACCGATGGCTGGCCGGTAAAGGTGGTGCCGCTGCAGATGGGCGTACTGCAGTTCCCCATTCCGAGCGCCAGCCGCTGCTATAAGCTGGGCAAGGCGCTGCGCCGGGCCATCGAAAGCTTCCCGGAAGACATCGATGTCGCCATCGTGGCCACAGGGGGTGTTTCGCATCAGGTGCACGGTGAACGCTGTGGCTTCAACAACACCGACTGGGACGCGCAGTTCCTCAGTTCGCTGGTGCACGACCCCGAGCCTCTGACCCAGATGAGCATCGCCGAATTCGCCACCCTTGGCGGCCTGGAAGGCGCCGAAGTGGTCACCTGGCTGATCATGCGTGGGGCCCTGTCCGCCAATGTGGACCTGCTCCACCACGGCTACTACCTGCCCTCGATGACCGGTATCGCCACCCTGATACTGGAGAACCAGGCCCGGCCGTTGCCGGTCGACCTGGCCGAGCGCTATCGGGCCAAGGCCGGCGAACAACTCAAGGGGATCGAAGCGCTGAAGGGCACCTACCCCTTCGATCTGGCCCGCAGTGCCAAGGGCTATCGCCTGAACCGCTTCCTGCACCAGTTGATCAAGCCAGAGTTCCGCGAGCGCTTCCGCGATGAACCCGAGGCCCTGTTCGCCGAGCATCAGCTCAGCGAAGAAGAACGCGAACTGGTTCGCCGTCGCGACTGGCGCGGGATGATCCACTACGGCGTGATCTTCTTCCTGCTGGAGAAACTGGGTGCCGTGGTAGGCGTCACCAACCTGCATATCTACGCCAATATGCGCGGCCAGAGCCTGGAAGACTTCCAGGCCACCCGCAATCAGAAGGTGCTGTATTCGGTGGCGGGCAAGGAGCCGGCGGCCAAAGGTTGATTGGTCACTGATGCAGGAAAGGGGCGAAGCTCCCGAATCGGCCGACAGCGGTATCCCCACCGCCGGTCAACCGATGACAGCCCAATGACTTCGCTAGCCACACCCGCCTTCGCCAGGGTCCACGACACCCTCGAGGGTCGGCGTGGCTCGCTTTTTCTTTACCCCGCCCGGGCCTCAGGTCTTCTCCACCACCCGGCGAATCTCCTCCATCAGCGCCTGGGCCGCGGGCGAGTGCAAGGCGTTGGCCCGATGGATCAGGCCAATGGCGCGGCTGGTGTGGCGCAGCTGCAGTGGCAGGCGTTGCAGGCTGCCGTTGGCGATCTCGTATTCAAGCTGATGTGCCGATACGGCCGTGAGCATGTCCGAACTCAGCAACAGGCCGCGGATCAGCGCCAGGTCACCGGTTTCCACCACGGGTACCGGAGGCTCGAGCCCCATGGCTTCGAAGAAGCCTTCGAGCAGCTGACGCGCCGGAGTAGCCGCCCGTGGCAGGATCCAGCGGGCATTGGCCAGGTCGGCAGGGCTTACACCCTGGTCGAGCAAGGGGTGGCCCCGTTGCGCCAGCACCACCATTTCCTCATTGAGCAAGGCCTCGCCATGCAGGTCCGAGGCGTACTCGCTCGGCCGCAAGGCGCCGAGGATGAAATCCAGGTCACCGGCCCTGAGTTCACTGGCCAACCACTCGAATGGGCTCTCGTGGGTGGCGATGCGCACCTGAGGATGGGCTTGCAGCAGCGCGGCGATGGCCTGGGGCAGAATGCGGGTTCGACACAGCGGCAGTGCGCCGATGGTCACTACCCCTTCCAGGCTGCCGCGCAGGGCGGCCAGGTCCGCATCGATGTGGCGCAGCTCATTCAGGGCGCGGCGAATCGGCACGAGGATGTCGGTGGCGATCCGGGTGGGCAGCAGGCCCCGGGGCGTGCGTTCGAACAATACCTGGCCGCTGCCGTTTTCCAGTACTTTGAGCGCGGAACTGACCGCTGGCTGGGTCAGGCCGAAGTGGCTGGCCACGGTTTGCATATGCCGGCTCGCGCATAGCCGCACGAACACTTCCAGGCGTCGCCCGTTGAGCAGGTACAGAGGCTCGGCCCCCGAGGTGTCACCCAGCAACACCGGCACGCGCGCCAGCTCGGCCAGGGCCGCCCGGGCCCGAGGCAACACCCGCTTGCCGTATTCGGTCAGCAGCATGCCATTGGCGCGCCGCTCGAACAGCACCGCGCCCAGCCGCTGCTCCAGGTCCGCGACTGCCCGGGTGACCACGGACTGCGCTCGATAGAGGGTTTCGCAAGCGCGGGAAATACTCCCCAGCTCGGCAACCCGCACGAAGGCGCGGATTTGCATAAGGTTTGGCACGTCCATCGGATCACCCGGGCCAGCCGAGGCCGCCCCCCTAAAATTCGATAATTAAAACGCATACCAGTCGCAAGCCATCGCATTATGCCAGCGCGGCGCTGCATGCAAACCTTGGTTATCGCAAGAGGAGCCGTCCATGTCTGAATCCAACAAGAAAACAGCGCTGGTGGTCAGCGCCCATTCCGCCGATTTCGTCTGGCGCGCCGGTGGCGCCATCGCCCTGCACGCCCAGCAAGGCTATGACGTTCATATCGTGTGCCTGTCCTACGGCGAGCGTGGCGAATCCGCCAAACTATGGCGCAAAGGCGCGGAAATGACCGAAGCCAAGGTCAAGGAGTCCCGCCAACGGGAAGCCGAAGCGGCGGCGAAGATCCTGGGGGCCACTGTCGAATTCTTCGACCTGGGCGACTACCCGCTCAAGATAGACAACGAGGCCCTGCTGCGCCTGGCCCGTGTCTACCGTCGCATCCTGCCTGAATTCGTGCTCAGCCATTCGCGGCTGGACCCGTACAACTACGACCACCCCCGCGCCCTGGCCCTGGCCGAGGAAGCCCGCATCATTGCCCAGGCCGAAGGCTTCGACCCAGGCCAGAAGATCGTGGGCGCGCCGCCGGTCTACAGCTTCGAGCCCCATCAGCCCGAGCAGTGCGGCTGGTGCCCGGATGTACTGCTGGATATCACCTCGGTCTGGGAGCAGAAGTATGCCGCCATCCAGTGCATGGCGGGCCAAGAGCACCTCTGGGAGTACTACACCCGCGTCGCCCTCCAGCGCGGCGTGCAGGCCAAGCGCAACGTGGGCATCACGTCCACCAAGAACATCATCTATGGCGAAGGCTACCAGAGCGTCTTCCCACGGGTAACGGAGAACCTGGGATGAGCGCGCTGATCGGCAAGACCGGCGTGGTGGTACGGACCATCGAACGGGCCGACGCCGCCTCCATCGAGCAGCTGGCCACCCTGGGAGTGGCCACGGTTCACGAAGCCCAAGGCCGCAAGGGCCTGCTGCGTCGAGACATTCGCCCTATCCAGCAGGACTTCGGCATCGCCGGCAGCGCGGTGACCGTGCTGGTGGCGCCAGGGGACAACTGGATGTTCCATGTGGCGGTCGAGCTGTGCCAGCCCGGCGACATCCTGGTCGTGGCGCCCTCCTCCCCATGCGCCGACGGCTATTTCGGCGACCTGCTGGCCACTTCGCTCAAGGCCTGCGGCGTGGCCGCGCTGGTCATCGACGCAGGCGTGCGCGACTCCCGCACCTTGCGCGAGATGGGCTTCCCGGTATGGTCGCGGGCAATCAGCGCCCAGGGCACGGTGAAGGAAACCCTGGGCTCGGTGAACATTCCGCTGGTCTGCGGCGACCAGCTGATCCATCCGGGCGATGCCATCGTGGCTGACGACGACGGCGTGGTGGTTGTCCGTCGCGGCGAGGTCGAACCAGTACTGGCCGCCACGCGCAAGCGCGCTGACGTGGAAGAACAGAAGCGCCTGCGGCTGGCCTCTGGCGAGCTGGGGCTGGACATCTACAACATGCGCCCGCGCCTGGCCGAGAAGGGCCTGCGCTACGTGGACCGCCTCGAAGACCTGGAGCAATGAGATGAGCCAACGCGCCATTCCCTGTCTGATGATGCGTGGAGGCACCTCCAAGGGCGCCTACTTCCTGGCCAGTGACCTGCCACAAGACCCACAGGTGCGAGACAAGGTGCTGCTGGCGGTGATGGGTTCTCCGGACCCACGCCAGATCGATGGCATCGGTGGCGCGGACTCCCTTACCAGCAAGGTGGCCATTATCCAGCCCTCGACCCGCCCGGACGCCGACGTGGACTACCTCTTCGGCCAGGTGGTGGTGGCCGAGCCGCGGGTGGACTACGGGCAGAACTGCGGCAACATCCTCGCCGGGGTTGGCCCCTTCGCCATCGAGCGGGGCCTGGTGCCGGCCACGGGCGAGTTGACCCTGGTGCGTATCCATATGGTCAATACCGGCCAGATCGCGATTGCCCAGGTGCCGACCCAGGACGGCGCCGTTTGCTATGCAGGCGCCGCGCGGATCGACGGCGTGCCCGGCACCGCCGCCCCGCTGCTGGTGGAGTTCACCGACGTTGCCGGGTCCAGTTGCGGCAGCCTGCTGCCCACCGGCAATGCCGTTGACCTGTTCGACGGCGTAGAGGTGACCTGCATCGACAATGGCATGCCCGTGATCGTGCTGCGGGCCAGCGACTTGGGCGTTACCGGCTATGAGAGCCCGGCCGAGCTGGACGCCAACGAAGCGCTCAAGGCGCGGATCGAATCCATCCGGCTGCAGGCTGGCCCGTTGATGAACCTGGGCGATGTCAGCCAGCGCAGCGTGCCGAAGATGTGCCTGGTGGCCGAGCCGCGTGACGGCGGGGCCATTCATACCCGCAGTTTCATCCCCCACCGCTGCCATGCCTCAATCGGTGTGTTCGCAGCCGTGAGCGTGGCCTCGGCCTGTCTGCTCGAAGGCGGGGTGGCCAAGGCGGTCGCCTTCGTTCCCACGGGCGACCGACCGCTGTTGTCCGTCGAGCATCCTGGCGGTGAATTCTCTGTCGAGCTGCACCTGGACAACGGCCAGATCGCCGGCTGTGGCCTGCTGCGCACGGCCCGGCTGCTGTATGACGGGAAGGTGCAGATACCCCGGGGGGTGTGGCCCTAGGCCGGTAATCCCCCCACTTGTTTGACCCGCTGCTGCAGACAACAAGAACAACACGCGAAGGTCTTTCAATGAAAAAATTGCTAGGCAAACTCTATATACAAGTTCTGATCGCCATGGTCCTGGCTATCGCCCTGGGGCTGCTTGCGCCTTCGGTCGCGGTGAAGATGCAACCCCTGGGCACGGCCTTCATCGCCCTCCTCAAAATGCTGCTAGGGCCGATCATCTTCTTCACCGTCGTGCGGGGCATCGCCCACATCGGCGACTTCCGCCGGCTCGGGCGGATCGGCGTGAAGACGCTGATCTATTTCGAAGTCGTCAGCACCCTCGCCATGATCGTCGGTTTCGTGGTGGTCAGCCTGGTACAGCCAGGTGCCGGCCTGCATGCCAATCTGGACGGCAACCTGTCCCACGCCGTACCCAAGCTGGCGGACAGCCAGTTCAACACGATCGACTTCCTGCTCGCGATCATCCCCAAGACGCTGGTATCGGCCTTCGTTGGCGACCAGATTCTCCCCGCGCTTTTCGTATCGGTACTGGTAGGTATCGCCCTGGCCGCCTGCGCCAAACCGGACTGGATAGGCCTGAAGCTGCTCGACGAAGGCCAGACGGTGGTGTTCAAGCTGCTGGGTTACATCATGCGGCTGTCGCCCCTGGGTGCCTTCGGCGCCATGTCGGCCGCCATCGGCAGCTACGGCCATTCCACCCTGCTCTACCTGCTGCGCTACATCCTCACCTACTACGCCAGCGTGCTGATCTTCATCTTCCTGGTACTGGGCAGCGTGGCCGCCCTGGCAGGCTTATCGCTGTTCAAGATCCTCAGGGTCATCAAGGAAGAAGCCATCATCGCGATGGGCACGGCGTCGAGCGAAGCCGCCTTTCCGCGTCTGGTCACCAAGCTGGAAAAAGCCGGTTGCGACGAAGCGGTAGTGGGGTTCGTGCTGCCGGCCGGCTACAGCTTCAACATCGACGGCGCTTGCATCTACATGGCCTGCGGGCTGGGCTTCCTGGCCCAGGCCACTGATACCAGTCTGTCCCTGGGCCAGCAGCTGAGCCTGCTTGGCGTGATGCTGCTCACCAGCAAGGGCGGCGCTGGCGCGGCCGGGGGCGCGGTGATCAAGCTGGCGGCCACCTTGCAGTCGGTGAAGCTGTTACCGGACGGCGCCATCGGACTGCTGTTCGGGATTGATCGAGTATTGGCCATCGCTACCTCTACCGTGAATGTGATCGGCAACAGCGTGGCGGTGATCGTGATCAGCCGCTGGGAAGGCCTGTTCGACCGCGAGCGTTTCGAAGCCTGTGCCCGGGATGCCGGCGCGCCCCTGCCTGGCCCAGCCGAAACGCCGCTGCCCCTGAAGGAGGAATTGAAATGAGCACTGCTACCCTGCCGCGGATCGCCCTGATCGGCTTCGGCGAAGCCGGAGGCATCCTTGGCGCCGACCTGGCGGCTCAAGGTTGTACCGTCGCCGCCTACGACCGCTTGGTGAACATGCCGGCCAACCGCGACCTCTTGCTGGCCAAGGCCGAGCAAGCTCAGGTGCGTCTGGCCCTGACCGCCGCCGAAGCCGCGCAAGGCGCCGACTGGGTCATTAGCGCCGTCACTGCCGGTTCAGCCCTCGAGGTGGCCGCTGAAGTCGCGCCGCTGTTGCGTGCCGGCCAGGTGTTCATCGACATCAATTCCGTGGCCCCTAATACCAAGCGTAGTGCGTGTGGGCTGATCGAGGCCGGCGGCGCACACTATATAGACGCGGCGGTCATGGCGCCGGTGCCTCCCAAGCGATTGAAAACGCCGATCCTGCTAGGAGGCGGCCAGGCCGCCGAGCTGGCGCCACGGCTCCTGGCCTTGGGCATGAACGCACGAGTAGTCAGCGATGCGATAGGCGTGGCATCGGCGATCAAGATGTGCCGCAGCATCATGATCAAGGGCCTGGAGGCACTAACGGCGGAATCCATGGCTACCGCTCGCCGCTATGGCGCCGAGACGGAAGTGTTGCGTTCGTTGCACCAGAGCTTTCCAGAGATGGGTTGGGACGGCGCGCAACCTCACTACCTGATAAGCCGCATCGCCGAGCACGGTAGACGCCGGGCCGAGGAAATGGAGGAAGTGGCCAAGACAACAGCCGATGTTGGCATCACACCCCACATGAGCCAGGCCACGGTCCAGTCACAACGAGGCCTGGTGGATGCCATGGCCGCCCTGGGGCTCAGTTATGACCAGCTCGAGCCCTTCGACTGGACTCACCTGGCAGACACCCTGGCGGCCGCCCGCAATGTCTAGGCCGTGGGGTCCAGCTTAGTCCGAAGTCTTGCCGAGTCACCGCCCAGGCTTGCTATAGTGCCCCCGCCTGCGCTGCGCGGCGCATCCGGGGACTCGACCATGAGAGACATCGCCATCCTGCTCTACCCAGACATGCTCATGCTGGACATGGCCGGGCCCGCGGAAGTGTTCTCCATTGCCAATCGCTACCTGGGTCAGGAGCAGGGTTACCGCATTACCACCCTTGCCGCCCCGGCGAGCCGTATACGAGCCTCGAACGGTATCACCTTGCATGCCGACCTCCGGCTGGAAGACGCACCGCTGGCCTGGGACCTGCTGCTGGTACCCGGCGGGCCGGGGGCCTATAACGGGCAACACCAGACCGACCTCACCTGGTTGCGGGACGCCGCCGGTGCTTCGCGTCGCCATGGGTCCATCTGCACCGGTGCCTTCATGTTGGGCGAGGCCGGGCTTCTCGACGATCGTCGCATCACCACTCACTGGCACTACATCAGTCGGTTGAAGCAGCGTTACCCCCGGGTGACGCTGGAAACCGACCGGATCTTCGTGAAGGATGGCAACCTGTTGACCTCCGGGGGCATTACCGCCGGGATCGACATGGCCTTGTCCGTGGTCAGCGAAGACCACGGGCGTGGCGTGGCGCTGGATGTGGCCAAGGTGCTACTGGTAGTCATGCAACGCCAAGGCGGCCAGGCGCAATTCAGCCCGCTGGTCGCTGAGCTGGCGATGGACGACTCGCCCATCGCCCAGGTGCAGCGCTATGTGCTGGAGCATCTGGAAGAGCCCTTCAATGTCGAACGCCTGGCCAGCCTCGCGGCCATGAGCGCGCGCCATTTCGCCAGGCAGTTCAACCGGGAAACCGGCACCACGCCCATGGAGTTCATTCAGCGCGCCCGAGTCGACCGCGCCCGCCAACTGTTGGAAACCGGTGACCTTCCCCTCAAGACAGTGGCCTTTCGCAGCGGCTTTGGAAGCACCCGCCACATGCGCCTGGCATTCAACGATCGCCTCGGGCTGACGCCGGATCAGTATCGGCGGCAGTTCGGGTGACGGCCGCGGATGTTCGTTGTAAGGCATAGCTCAACGCCCTGTAACCCACACAGACAGCAACGTCCTGTAGGAGACGGGCGGAGCCGAAGGCGGAGCTCGCGAAGACCTTTGCCGGCACCATGCCGCATCCTCTAGCTCTCTAGGCGCAACCGCAACTCAAGGTCACGCAGTCCTCGGCGCTCAAGGCGAACCCCTCATCCAGCCAGCCGGTGATGCCGCCGAGCATTTCCTTGACCTTGAAGCCCAGCGCCGCCAGGCGCACGGCGGCGCGGTGCACGCCATTGCAGTGGGGGCCGGCGCAGTAGACCACGAAGAGCGTGTCGGCCCCATAGCCGGACAGGCCCTCCCGGGTAAGGCTGCGCTGCGGGAGATTGATGGCGCCGGGAATGTGCCCCGCGGCGAAGGCTTCGGCACTGCGTACATCCACCAGGACGTAGTCGACCTGGCCGCCGAGCTGGCTGTGATACACGTCCGAGCAGTCGGTCTCGAAGGCCAGGCGATTGCTGAAGTGCATCAAGGCGACGCTGGGCAAGGCAGCTGGGGTATGGCTGACGAGGCTGGTCATGGTCATGCTCCTGTATGAATTGGCCCCACTGTATTTCCCTGGCGCTTGTGGCTAAAGTGGCGGTTCTGACAGGCACCGGCAGGTTTGCGCCAAAATGCTCCCTCTCACATCCGGCATAGTCGCCATCCTCGCCTACGACGGCCTTTGTACCTTTGAATTCGGCATAGCCGTGGAGATCTTCGGCCTGGCGCGGCCGGAGTTCGAATTCCCCTGGTACCAACATCGGATTCTTGCGGCGGATGCCGGCCCATTGCGAGCGATGGGCGGCATCCAGGTGCTCGCCGACGCTGGGCTGGATGGGCTGGACGAGGCCCACACGGTCGTGATTCCCGGCTGGCGCAGCCGCGAGCAAGCGCCTCCCGCCGCGCTGCTGGAGGCCCTGCGCCGGGCACAGCAGCGCGGCGCGCGCCTGCTGTCGATTTGCTCGGGTGTGTTCGTGCTGGCGGCGGCGGGCTTGCTGGATGGCAAGCGGGCCACCACCCACTGGCGCTACACGGCGGAGCTGGCGGCACGCTACCCGGGGATCGAAGTGGACCCTGACGTACTCTACGTGGACGCCGGCCAGATCATCACTTCCGCGGGCAGCGCCGCCGGGATCGACGCCTGCCTGCATCTGGTCAGTCGGGATTTCGGCACGGCGGTGGCCAACAGCGTGGCGCGTCGGCTGGTGATGGCGCCGCAGCGCGGTGGCGGGCAGTTGCAATTCATTCCGGCGCCAGTGGCTCAGGACGCTCGCAATGATCTGACTCCGGTGCTGGACTGGGCCAGACGGCACCTGCACCAGCCCATCACCGTAAGCAGCCTGGCCGAACGCGCCCTGATGAGCGAGCGCACCTTCCTGCGCCGGTTCAACGAAGCCACGGGGATGGCCCCCAAGGCCTGGTTGCAGCAGGCACGCCTGGCCCTGGCGCGTGAGCTGCTGGAAACCGGCAACCTGCCCCTCGAACGCCTGGCCGAGCGCTGCGGCTACGGCTCGATGGAAGCCTTCCGGCTGGCCTTTCGCAAGCACAGCGGGCTGGCGCCGTCGGCCTATCGCGCACGCTTCGGGCAAGTCTCGGTGACGTCCAGCGCGGCGCCGGCCTAAGGGGGTCCGAGGACTTTTCCAGGGAACGACCGCCTGGCATCGGCTGTCGGTTAGAACAGTAGCGGCGCTAAGCCGTGACGCTTTCAGGTTCCCTTAGGAGTAGACGATGAAGTTCCAAAAACAGGCCATGGCCGGCCTCTACCTGGCCACCTCGCTGTTCACCGCTCATGCCCTGGCAGCCGATGACAGCGCGCACAAGCATGACACAGGTGTGCACACCGAGATCCGTGACGGGGCCAATGAGACCCCTGAAAGCAACAAGGGCAAAGGTGGCGGCCTCCTTGACATGGGCCCGGTGAAACAACGGGCCGAAGACCAGAAGCCGGGCAAGTCGGAGAAGAAGTACGAGAACCAATACGAAACCGACCGCACCAAGAAGAAAGGCGAAGGCCAGTAAGGCCAGCGCGCCCTCAGGCGCGTCGCCTACCAGCTTCCACCCAACGCCACGATCAGTTCCACGCTGGTGACCAGTTGCGTACTGACCAGGCTCAGCAGGCTCTCCTGTTGGCTGAGCAAGGTAGCCTGGGTCGTGGCCACATCCAGGTAGTCGATTTTCCCGGCTTCGTATTGGTCGACCGTGACCCGGGCGGACTCGGCGGCAGCGGCGACAGCGCGGGTACGAGCGGCCAGTTCCGGCTCCTGGGTTCGCAGTTGCACCAGGTAATCCTCGACTTCGCCAAGGCCTGTCAACACGGTCTGTCGGTAGGCGGCGACCTGGGCCTCGTAGCTGGCCCGGGCCTGGTCCACGCTGGCACGGGTGGCACCGAAATCCAGCAGGTTGCCGGTCAACGAGGGTCCGATGGACCAGAAGCGGGTCGGGGCATTGAATAGCGTGCTCAGGCTGCTGGCCTGGTAGCCTGCGCTGGCGCTCAAGGTGAGGTCCGGGTAGTAGGCCGCCGTAGCGACGCCCACGGCGGCATTGGCGGCGGCCACTTCACGTTCGGCCGCGGCTATGTCCGGGCGACGCTCCAATAACTGGCTGGGGAGCGCCACCGGGATGGCCGGTATATGCCAGGCCCAGGCGTCCTGGCCGCCCGCCGGGCGTGCCGCCAGGCTGAATTCTGCCGGGGCCTTGCCGATCAGCAAGGCGATGGCGTGTTCATACTGGGCGCGCTGCCACTGGTAGTCGAGCAGCGTGGCCCGGGCGCTTTCAAGTTGGGTCTGGGCCTGGGCCAAGTCCGCTCGGGAGCTGATCTGCTCTTCGTATTTATTCTGCACCACCTTCAGGTATCGCTCGTAGGTCGACACCGTAGCCCGATACAGTTCCAGTTGCCGGTCGAGCAAACGCAGCTTGAAGTAATCCTGGGCCAACTCGGACTGCGCGCTCAAGGTCGCGGCAGCCAGGTCCGCGGCGCTGGCCTGGGCGCTGGCGCGGTTCTCTTCCAGCGTTCGCCGTAGCTTACCCCAGAGGTCCAGCTCCCAACTGGCGCTGAGCGTCGCCTGATGGGTATTGCCTGCCCCGGATTGGCCGGCCGTGCCGGAGGAGGTGCTGGCGCTTTCGCTGCGGGTGCTGGCCAGGGTCGCGTCCAGGCTGGGGAACAGCTCGGCCTTCGAAGCCCGGGCCAATGCCAGGGCTTGCTGATACTGGGCCTGGTACTGCGCCACGTTCTGATTGTTCAGCGCCACCTGGTCCATCAGGCCGTCCAGCTGGGCATCGTGATAGGCCGTCCACCAGCGCCCCTTGGGCTGATCATCCTTGGGCGCGGCGGCGGTCCAGCCGGCGGCCTCCTTGAAGGCCACCGGGGCGGCGGCGCTGGGGCGCTGGTAATCTGGCCCCACCATGCACCCGCCCAGCATGGCGAGCAGCAACAGTGAAGGGGCGAAACGGCAGAGGGCAGGCAACTTCATGAAAGACTCTCAGGGCCGAGGCGGCGGATTCGCAGATTCCACTGGCGGCGAGTGACGCGGCTCAAGCGGTCGAAATAGAGGTACAGCACAGGCGTGGTGAACAACGTCAGCAACTGGCTCAGCGCCAGGCCGCCGCAGATGGCCAGGCCCAGGGGACGCCGCAGGTCGGCATCGCCGCCGCTAGCCAGGGCCATGGGCAAGGCACCGAAGAACGCTGCCAGGGAGGTCATCAGGATCGGTCGCAGCCGTTGTCGGCAGGCCTCCACAATGGCTTGTTCGGGGCCCATGCGCAGCTGGCGCTCAGCGACAAGCGCAAAGTCGATCAGCATGATGGCGTTCTTCTTGACGATGCCGATCAGCAGGAGGATGCCGATCAAGGCAATGACCGTGAGCTGGGTACCGGTGATCTGCAGCAATAGCAGTGCCCCCAACCCGGCCGATGGCAAGGTGGACAGAATGGTCAGGGGGTGGATGTAACTTTCGTAGAGCACCCCTAGCACGATATAGACTGCGAGCAACGCGGCGAGAATCAGCCACGGCATGCTGCTGGCCAGCGAGGCGCTGGCGGCAGCCGTGCCAGAGTAGCTGCCGTGCACCTGGGACGGCAGGCCGATCTGTTGCAATGCTGCCTTGACCGCGGCCTGGGCGGTTTCGAGGGTGACCCCGTCGGCCAGGTTGAAGGCTACTGTGCTGGTCGCCGACTGCCCGGCGTGTGCGACGGACAAGGGCGCCTCGGCGCTGGCGAACCGGGCGATGGCGCTCAACGGTACTTGTGCGCCCTGGTCGTTGATCAGGTACAGCTCGCTGAGCACGCTGGGGTCCTGGCTGTAGCGGGCAGCCAGGTCCATGATCACGTAATACTGGTTCAGCGTGCGATAAACCGTGGCCACGTTGGCCTGGCTGAAGGCGTTGCCCAGGAAGCTGTCCAGATCATCCACGCTGACGCCGAGCCGGGACGCGGCAGCGCGGTCGATTTCCAGCATCACCTCCTGGCCGCCGGTCTGCGCGTCCGAATCCACCGAGGTCAGCTGGGGCAGGCGACGCAGCGCCTGCTCGACCTTGGGCGTCCAGGTCCGTAGCAGGGCCAGGTCATCGGCCTGGAGGCTGAACTGATAGGTGGCGTTGGCGCTGCGCCCCCCGATGTGCAGGTCTTCGATGGGCATGGCGAACATCTGGATGCCCGCATGCATGCTGTAGGCGTTGCTCAACCGGTTGGCGATCTGCTGCGCCGTCGCCTGTCGCTCGCTGAAATCCTTCAGGCGAATGAACAACTGCGCCGTATTGCGCGAGCCGAAGCCCCCGCTGCCGGTCGACGCCATGACCGCGGCCACGTCCGGATCCTTGGCCATGGCCTGGGAAATTTCCAGGATGTAGGGCTTCAGTGCCTGGTAGGAAATGTTCTGGTCGGCCCGGATGGCGCCCATCAGAACGCCTGTATCCTGGGCCGGGAAAAACCCCTTGGGCACTACCGTATAGAGGTAGAGATTCAAGACCAGTGTCAGCAAGAGACTGAACAGGGTCAGCAAGCGATGCCGCATGACCCAGCCAAGCGCGCTCAGGTAAAGCGCCTGCAGGTCATCCAGCACGGCTTCGATCGCCCGATACAGGCGTGGCGCTTGCTTGCCCGAGGGTGCCGGGCGCAGAAACGCCACGCAGAGCACCGGCGTGATGCTCAGGGACACCAGCATCGACAGGCCTAGGGCGATGCTCAGGGTTACGGCGAATTCGCGGAAAAGTCGCCCGACGATGCCGCCCATCGAAAGCAGAGGAATGAACACCGCTACCAGGGAGACCGTCATGGACAGCACGGTGAAACCCACTTCCCGAGTCCCCTGCAAGGCCGCCCGCAGGGGGCGCATGCCGCGCTCCTGGTAGGTGGCGATGTTTTCCAGCACGACTATGGCATCGTCCACCACAAAGCCCGTGGCGATGATCAGCGCCATCAGCGACAGGTTGTCCAGGCTGTACCCCAGCACGTACATGGTCGCGCAGGTACCGACCAGGGACACGGGCAAGGCCACCGCGGGAATGAGGGTCGCGCGCAGGTTGCGCAGGAACACGAACACCACGGCTACCACCAGCAGCACGGCGATCAGCAAGGTAACTTCCGTGTCGCGCAGCGATGCGCGAATGGTGGGCGAGCGGTCGATGACCTTCACCAGTTGCACATCGCCGGGCAGCATGGCTTGTAGCGCAGGCATGAGCGCGCTTACTGCGTCTATGGTGTCGAGCATGTTGGCCCCGGCCGAGCGGGTAACGCCGAGGGTCACCGAGGGCTGTCCGTTGTAGTACCCGGCCACATACACGTCTTCCACGGCGTCGTAGACCTTGGCGACGTCGCGCAGGTAAACAGCGGCGCCATTGTGGTAGCCCACCACCAGGCCTTGGTAGTCCGCTGCGCTCTCCAACTGCTGGTTGCCCTCGATGGCCCAGCTTTGCTCGCCCATTTGCAGCGCGCCCAGGGGCTTGTTGCGGGTGGCATTGCTCAAGGTATCGCTGACCTGCGCCAGGCTGATGCCCGCATGGCTGAGCGGCTGCGGCTGCACGTCCACCCGCACCGCCGGCAGCGAACCACCGCGCACCGACACCTGCCCTACCCCCTGCACCTGGGCGATCTTCTGCTGCAACAGGCTGGACGCCAGGTCGTACAACTGGCCGGCATCCCGGGTCGCCGAGGTCAACGCCAGCATGATCACCGGCCCATCGGAGGGGTTTGCCTTGCGGTAGGTCGGCAGCGATTTCATCGCGCTGGGAAGCAGGCTGCGAGCGGCGTTGATAGCCGCCTGCACGTCGCGGGCGGCACCGTTGATGTCACGGTCCAGATCGAACTGCAGAATGATGTTGGTCGAGCCCTGGCTACTGCTGGAGGTCATTTCGGTAACCCCGGCGATTTGCCCCAGGGTACGCTCCAACGGCGTGGCCACGGTCGCCGCCATGGTTTCCGGGCTGGCTCCGGACAAGCTGGCTTCCACCATTACGGTGGGGAAGTCCACCTGGGGCAGCGGCGCCACGGGTAGCAGGCCATAGCCCAACCCGCCGAGCAGCAGCAGGGCCAGGGTCAAGAGCACCGTGGCCACGGGCCTGGCGATGAACACGCGGCTCAGGTTCATGCCGTGCTCCGGACGCGCAGGCACCGTTGCAGTCTTTCAGCCAGGCCGTCGAAGGCCAGGTAGATCACCGGAGTTGTGAACAGGGTAAGCAGTTGGCTGAGCAGTAGCCCGCCAACGATGACCAAGCCCAGGGGCCGCCGCAGTTCCGCGCCCGCCCCGGTGGCGAACATCAGGGGCACTGCGCCGAGCAACGCTGCCATGGTGGTCATCAGGATCGGCCGCAAGCGCAACAGGCAGGCACGATGGATGGCGTCACGGGGGGTTAGCCCCTCCGCCCTGCCTTGCAAGGCGAAGTCGACCATCATGATGGCGTTCTTCTTGACGATGCCGATGAGCAGGATCACGCCGATCAGCGCGATGAGGGAGAAATCGCTGCCGCTGAGCAGCAACGCCAGCAGCGCGCCGATCGCCGCCGATGGCAGTGTCGAAAGGATGGTAAGCGGATGGATGTAGCTCTCATAAAGCACGCCCAGAACGATGTACATGGTCAAGAGCGCGGCCAGGATCAGCCAGAGCGTATTGGCCGATGCCTGCTGGAAAGACGCCGCCGCGCCTTGATAGCGCAGGGTCACGGACGCAGGCGCGTCCACCTGCTTGAGCGCTTCGGCCACGGCTTTCTGAGCATCTTCCAAGGAATGACCGTCAGCAAGGTTGAATGACACCGTCACCGCTGGAAACTGGCCCAGGCGATTCAACGACAGGGCGCCGGTGCGCTGGCTGATCCTGGCAATGCTGCTCAGCCGCACCAGGCTGGAACTGGCCGTGCCGCTGGAACTGGCAGTCGAGCTGCTCGTGCCGGAGCCGACGCTGTCGGTAGTGCTGGTAGTGGTCGAGCCGGACGTAGCGGTCGTGGTTGTGCTGGCAGTGCCGGCCGCCAGGTAGATCTGATCGAAGGCCGCCATGGATTGCTGGAACTTGCCGGGCACTTGCAGTACCACGCGGTACTGGTTGGCCTGGGTGAAGATGGTGGAGATGAGCCGCTGGCCAAAGGCGTTGTACAGGGCCGTGTTCACATCCGCGGCGGTGATGCCGAAGCGCGCCGCGGCCTGGCGGTCAAGGTCGACGTAGGCGACCAGGCCCTGGTCCTGAAGGTTATCGATGACATCCTTCAATTCCGGGCGTTGTTGCAGCGCGGCCATCAACTTGGGCAGCAAGACGGCCAGGCGAGCGCTGTCGGCGTCGTCCAGGGTGAACTGGTATTGGCTAGGCGTGAGCTGGTCGTCCACGCTCAGGTCCTGGGCCGCCACCATGTCCAGGCGGATGCCGGCCACCGCCCGGCTGGCCTGGGCCAGCCGGGCGATCACTTCGTTGGCACGCTCGTCTCGCTCGCTGAATGGCTTGAGCTGGATCTGCAGGCGCCCATTGTTCAGGGTCGCGTTGGTGCCATCCACGCCCAGGCTGGAAGATACCGAGGCCACGGCCGGGTCTCGGCTGACGACCTCGACCATCGCGGCCTGTCGGCGGGCCATCTCGCTGAAGGACACATCCTGGGAGGCCCGGGTGAAGCCTTGGATCAGCCCAGTGTCCTGATTCGGAAAGAAGCCTTTGGGCACGGCCAGGTAGAGCGCCGCGGTCAAAGCGAAGGTGCCGATGGCCACCAGCAAGGTCAGCCCTCGATGCGCCAGCACCCAGCCCAGGCCGCGGTCGTAGGCTTGAGTAAGACGGGTGAACTGATGTTCGCTCCAACGGGCGAAGCGGCCCTGCTGCTCAGGCTTGAGATGCTTGAGCAGGTAAGCGCAAAGCATCGGCGTCAGGGTAAGGGAAATCACCATGGACACCAGGATCGCCACGGCCAGGGTGATGGCGAACTCACGGAATAGCCGGCCTACCAGGTCCCCCATGAACAGCAGTGGGATCAGTACCGCCACCAGGGACAAGGTCAGCGAGATGATGGTGAAGCCGATCTCCCCAGACCCCTTCAACGCCGCCTGCATCGGGCTGTCGCCCTCTTCCAGGTGACGGGAAATGTTCTCCACCACCACGATGGCGTCGTCGATCACGAATCCGGTCGCGATGGTCAGCGCCATCAGGCTGAGGTTGTTCAGACTGAAACCGGCCAGGTACATCACCCCAAAGGTGCCGACCAGAGACAGCGGCACGGCGGCGCTGGGGATCAGGGTTGCGGTGATATTGCCCAGGAAAACGAAGGTCACCATCACCACCAGGGCGATGGACAGTACCAGTTCGAACTGCACGTCGTGAATGGACGCCCGGATCGTCTGGGTGCGGTCAGCCAGCACCTGCAGCTTCACACTGTCCGGCAGGGCTTGCTGCAGGCTCGGAAGTTGCGCCTGAATGGCATCGACCACCTGGATCACATTGGCCCCGGGCTGTCGTTGCACGTTGATCACGATGGCGGGCTGGCCGTTGGCGCTGGCGGCCAGGTAAGCGTTCTCACTGCCGTCTTCGGTGGTGGCCACGTCACGCAGGAAAAGGGCCGCGCCATTCTCGTACTTCAATACCAGGTCGCCATACTGCCGGGCATCGCGCAGCTGATCGTTGGCGTCGATGGTGATGGAATGGTCCGGCCCGTCGAAGCCGCCTTTGGAGCCGTTGACGTTGGCGTCATTGATGGTGTCGTAGAGGTCTTCCAGGGTCAGGCCGTGCGCCGCCAGTGCAGCCGGGTCGGCGTTGATGCGTACCGCGGGCTGATGCCCGCCAGCCAGGCTGACCAGGCCAACGCCCTTGATCTGGGACAGCTTCAGGGCTATCCGGGTATTGATCAGGTCCTGCACCTGGGTCAGCGGCAGGCTGTCGGAGGTGGCGGCCAGGGTGATCACCGCCGTATCGGCCGGGTTGACCTTCTTGTAGGTGGGCGGGTTGGGCAAGTCCGATGGCAAGAGGCTGTCGGCGGCATTGATGGCGGCTTGCACTTCCTGCTCGGCTTCATCGAGCGACAGGCTCAAGGCGAACTTGAGGTTTATCACCGAGGCGCCCGCCGAACTGGTGGAATACATCTGCTCCAGGCCCGCCATCTGGCCTAGCTGACGCTCCAGAGGAGCGGTCACCGATGTGGCCAGTACGGTCGCGCTGGCACCGGGATAGAGCGCGGTGACCTGAATGGTCGGGTAGTCCACTTCCGGCAGCGCAGAGGTAGACAACAAGCGATAGGCGAAGGCGCCGGCACAGAGCACGGCCAGCATCAACAGTACCGTGGCCACGGGCCTTTGAATGAACAGGCGTGACGGGTTCATGGACGCGCCTCGCTGCCGGCGACCTCGGTGGCATGTTCGACCGTGACCTGGATACCGTCGCGCAGATGATCGATGCCACGGGTGACCACCCGCTCGTTCGCGGTCACCCCCTCGAGGATCACGGTGCGATCTCCTGTCACCGGACCGCTGGTGATCGCACGGCGTACAACCTTGTCGCTGGTATCGAGTACGTAAACGAAGTTGCCACTGGCGCCCAGTTGTACGGCGGCCGAAGGTACGGTCACCGCCTGACTCAAGACCTGAGTGCGGACCTTCACGTTGACGAACTGGTTGGGATACAGCTTCTGGTCGGCATTGGAGAACCGGGCCTTGAGCTTGATGCTGCCGGTGGCGGTGTCGATCTCGTTGCTGATGAACTTAAGCTCGCCCGTGGCCAACGCTTGATCCTGCTGCGCATCCAGGGCCTGTACCGGCAAGGCCTGGCCAGCCCGCAGCTTGGGCAACAGTTCGGCCAACTGCGCCTGGGGCAGGCTGAAGGTCACGGCAATGGGGTCGGTTTGGGTCACGGTCACGATGCCAGTGGTGTCGCTGGCGTGCACCATGTTGCCAGGGTCCACCAGGCGCAGGCCGACGTAGCCGTCGATGGGCGAGACGATACGGGCGTACTCCAGGTCCAACCGGGCAGCGGCGATCTGCGCTTCGTCGGCCTGCACAGCGCCCTGGTATTGGCCCACGGTGGCGGCCTGGGTGTCCAGGTCCTGGCGGGCCAGGGAATCCTTGTCGAACAGCCGTTGGTAGCGGGCCAGGGTCAACTGGGCACTTTTGAGCAGGGCCCGGTTCTGCGCCAGGTCTCCTTGGTACTGGGCCAGGGTCGCCTGGTAACTTCGGGGGTCGATCTGGGCCAATAACTGGCCTTTTTTCACAGGCTGTCCTTCGGTGAAATACACCGCTTGCAGCTGGCCGTCCACCCGACTGGTAACAGTTACCGAGGCGTTGGCCACGACTGTGCCAAGGGCCGTCTGATAGACGGGGACGTCCTCACGCTGGGCCTGCCCCACCGCCACCGTCACCGCGGCGGAGCTGCCGCCGGCCATGCCTGGGCCACCCGGCCCGCCTGGAGCCGCGGGCGGGCCGCCCACCGGTGAGCTCTGGTTGCCATGCAGCGAGCGCCAGACACCCATGCCTAGGAACACTATGGCCACGGCGGCCGCTATGACAAAAAGAATGCGGAGGGTTCGCCTGGATCGTTCAGCCATCTGTTCCTGCTCTTGAAAAAAGCCCGCCGGACATGGCAAGGCACGGCGCAATGGTGGCCGACAAATGTGCAGGGAAAATGGAGTTTGCCCGCCGCACTTGAATCAGCCGGCTGGGGCGTCCTAAATAGCAGGGCCTTCACGATGCGTAGCACTCATGAAAATCAGCATTTCCAGCAAGCTTTTCCTTGCCGTGCTCGCCAGCGTCCTGCTGGTGATCGTCAGCATGGGCGCGGCCAGCAATTGGAGTTTTGCCCGTGGCTTCGTCGGCTATCTCAACGAGCTGGCAATGCAGCGGGTCGACGCCTTGGTGCCACGCATGGCTCAGGCCTATCTCGCTGAAGGCGGCAACTGGGACTTTATCCGCCACCACCCCCAGCGCTGGTTCGATCTGCTGCGGCCGGACCCCCTGGCGACCGCCGAAGAGCATGAAATGCGCATCCCGCCAGCCTCCGACCTTACAGGCACCGTGTTCCGCACGGCGCTACTCGACGCCCGGCATCAGCGGGTAGCCGGCTATCCCGCTATCGGTGACGACGCCTTGCTCGCGCCCATAGACGTGGCTGGCAGCACTGTCGGCTGGATAGCCGTGAGCCCTTTCCAGAGCGTGACCGAGGCTGGCGGCGAGCGCTTCCAGCAATACCAGCTGCGCACCAGTATTGCCATGGGCCTGGTGTCGTTGCTGCTCGCCATGCTCATCGCAGCCTGGATATCCCGCACCCTGCTGGCCCCGGTCAAGCGGGTGGCGGCGGCCACCCATCGCCTGGCGGCCGGCGAGTATCAGAGCCGAGTTTCCGTAAGGACCCAGGACGAAGTGGGCCGACTGGCCGCCGACTTCAATCACCTGGCTCATACCTTGGAGCGTAACGAGCAAGTGCGTCGGGAGTTCATGGCTGACGTGTCCCATGAGCTGCGTACGCCTCTGTCGATCCTCAGGGGTGAGCTGGAGGCCATCGAGGACGGCGTGCGCCGCCTGGACGCCGCATCGGTCAAATCCCTGCAAGGAGAGGTCGCCATGCTAAGCAAGCTGGTGGATGATTTGTATGAATTATCCCTCGCGGATGTGGGCGCCCTCGCCTACCGCAGGCAGCCCTGCGATCTGGCCCAGCTGGTGTCGCTGTGCGTTGGCAGCTTCCAGGAGCGCTATGCCGAACGGGGCATCGCGCTGACACTGACGTCGATTCCCGGGCCGCTGCGAGTGGAGGCCGACCCTGCACGGCTACAGCAGTTGCTGAATAACCTGCTGGAGAACAGCCTGCGCTACACAGACCGCGGCGGTGAGTTGCGCATCGGCCTCGCTCAGCAAGAGGCCCACTGGCGCCTGGACTTTCAGGATTCCGCGCCCGGCGTGACACCGGCGCAACTGGCCAGGCTGTTCGAGCGATTCTATCGAGGCGAAGGCTCTCGCAGTCGAGCCAGCGGCGGCGCCGGCCTGGGCCTGGCCATTTGCAACAGCATCGCCCAGGCCCATGGTGGCGAGCTGAGCGCTGCCCCATCGCCCCTGGGCGGGTTATGGCTGACGCTGCGCCTGCCGAAAGCGGTATAGGCGATGGAAGCGCCCATCCTGATCGTCGAGGACGAGCCCAAGTTGGCCGCGCTTCTGCGCGACTACCTTGAAGCCGCGGGCTTCCCTACCCTCTGCGTGGTCAACGGCCTGGATGCCGCGGCGGCGGTGCGTACCCATCGGCCGCGTCTCGTCCTGCTGGATTTGATGCTGCCCGGGCGCGACGGCCTGGAGGTGTGCCGGGACATCCGTTCGTTCAGCCCGGTGCCCATCATCATGCTTACCGCTCGGGTGGAGGAAAGCGACCGCCTGCAGGGGCTGGACCTTGGCGCCGACGACTACGTGTGCAAGCCCTTCAGCCCCCGTGAGGTGGTCGCCAGGGTGAAGGCCGTCCTACGCCGCGCGCCGTCGATTGCCAGCCCCACCCCCGGCGGCGCTCGCCTAGTGATCGACCGCGAGGCACACCAGGCCAGCTTCGACGGCGTGACGCTGGAATTGACCCGGGTAGAACTGCGCCTGCTGGATACCCTTTCCAGCGCGCCGGGGCGAGTGTTCTCCCGGGACCAATTGCTCGACCACCTGTATCCGGACCGGCGCATCGTGACCGACCGGACCGTGGACAGCCACGTGCGCAACCTGCGGCGCAAGCTGGCCCAGGCTTGCCCGGGGGATGACCCTATCCAGTCTTTATACGGCGTGGGTTACAAATGGGCCGCGGCTTTCTAGACACGGTGCTGTTGCGCGAAGGAAGCCGCCAGCAACTGCCGCAACACCCCCTCGAGTTCCGCCGCCTGGAATGGCTTGTGGATGACCGGCACACCCGGAAACTGAGCCTGGACCTCGGCGCCCGGGTTTCCAGAGACGAAGGCAAAGGGAACGCCTCGCGCCTGCAAGGTGCGGGCAACGCCGAACACCGGCTGGTGGTCCAGGTAGACATCCAGCAACGCCAGGTCGAAGTTACCGCTTTCAGCCAGCCACTGCCCTTGCTCCAGCGTATGGGCCAGGCGCACCCCCTCGCCCACTCCCACGGCGTCCAGCAGGGCTTCGACGAACATGCTGACCAGCGCGTCGTCTTCAACCACCAATACCCGCAGGTCATGTAGACGGTCATCGCCCCAGGGGGCGCCTGGTAATGTCATGTGCAGCACTCGTGCAAGTTGTGGAGATGAATCGTGGACGCTGGCGCCCTAACGCTACGGGGCCGCGCGCCATTTGTCGAGCGGGGCGATGACAAGACCCGCCAACGGCCCAGGGCCGTTGGCGATATGGATAGGATGAGCAGGCCAACGAAACGCTTTGGTCACAACCTGGCAATCGGCAGCGCTATGCTGATGATAACGCTGCCTTCATGAAGCCTTCAGTCGGCCCCAAGGTTTTCGTCGTCTCGACTCTGACGATCCTGCCGAGTAGTGGGTTGTGGGCGCGCGGCCTCGCCTGGCTTGCCGCCGCTGGAGCCGGTGATGCCGCTTCCGGCGTTTTCCGGGCGGCCGGGCAGGCCACGGGCGTCTTCGGGCCGGTCACGACGAGGCCACTGCCGGCCGCTGGTGTTATCGGATTTCATGGAAGTCTCCGGGGCTGAAGGTTTCGAAGGATTTGAAAACCTGAGGCCTCGGAGAGTTCTGTCCGCAATGCCCGCCTACTCGTAAAACGGCTCGACGGTCGTTCTTTCCCCAGCGAAGAAGGCATCAGCCACCACCCGCAGGGGCTGCACGTCCATGTCCTGGCCGCGTGCCTGGACCAGTTCGTGGAAATGCCGGTACAGCGCGGGGTACTCGCCCTCCTCCGACACCGCCACTGGCATGCCGTCGAGGGTGACAACGGCACCGCCCTGGTCAAGGCGCAGGGTGCCATCTTCGGCCTCCAGCTCAATGCGCCAGAGCTCGTCATGGCCATGATCGAAGTCCAGGTCCACGCTCACCGGCAACCCCTGGGTGTCACGCAAGGCCATGGTCGCGGCAATGGGGGCCTGGCAATTGGCGGGTACCCGCAGCTCGGCCTGTTGAATGAACAAGGACGTGGGCAGCAGCTCGGTCACGATGGACAAGGCATTGATGCCAGGGTCGAACACCCCCAGGCCTCCCGCGCGCCAGATCCATGTTTGCCCCGGGTGCCACTTGCGAACGCTTTCTTTCCACTGCACCCGCACCGCCTTGAGCGGCCGCCCCACGAGCCAGGCGCGAGCAGCCTCCACCCCCGGAGCGAACCGGGAATGCCAGGCGAACAGGCCGGCGAGCCTGGCGTCGCGGGCCTGGGCCACCAAGGCCATGGCCTCGCCCAGGCTAGCGCAAGGCGGTTTCTCCACCAACACGTGCTTGCCGGCCTTCAGAGCCTCATGGACAAGACCATAGCGCCCTTGCGGTGGCGTGCAGAAGGCGATGGCATCGAGACTCGGCTGCGACGCCAGCAGCTCGGTAAGGGTGCCGAAGTTGGGCACACCCGGGCAAGGCGCGCCCTGGGTCGCAACCCCCTCCAGGGAAAACATCGGGTTGGCGCGAATGGCAGGCAGGTGCTGGTCCTGGGCGATCTTGCCGTACCCCACCAGGCCAAGACGAATGGGCTGCATCGAACACTCCTGTTGTATTGTTGTAGAGAGCCAAGCCCGCCGATTGTAGGAGCCCGTGCAGCCGACGGATAGCTCCCGGGCGGAAAAGCCCTTTGCCAGCCGTCGCTGGCTTTCTTCAGGATCGCTTCAATAGCGAGGCTTGACCGCCTTCCAGTCCGGCTTGTAGCGCTGCATCTGACGCACGTCGTCCCTCTGTCGTATTCCGCAGCTCAGGAACTGGTCATGAAGTTTGCCCAGTTGATCATGATCAAGCTCCACTCCCAGCCCTGGCGCCTTGGTGATGCTCACGCAGCCATTGCGAATAGGCAGCTTACCGCCCTTGATCACTTCCTCGTCGGGTTCCTGCCAGGGGTAGTGAGTGTCGCAGGCGTAGTCCAGATTGGGGGTCGCGGCGGCCACGTGAGCCATGGCCATTAGGCTGATGCCAAGATGGGAGTTCGAATGCATGGAGACCCCCAGGCCGAAGGTAGCGCACAGTTTGGCCAGGTGCTGCGTATCGCGCAGGCCGCCCCAGTAATGGTGGTCGGCCAATACGATCTGCACGCTGTCGAGGGCAATGCTGCGGCGCAGCTCATCGAAATCGGTGACCACCATGTTGGTGGCCAGGGGCAGCCCGGTTCGGCGGTGCAGCTCAGCCATGCCGTCCAGGCCTGGCGTGGGGTCTTCGTAGTACTGCAGGTCATCGCCGAGCAGCTCTGCCATGCGCAACGCGGTGTCCAAGGACCAATTGCCGTTGGGGTCGATGCGCAAGGGATGACCGGGGAACGCACGCTTGAGGGCCTTGATGCAGGCCACTTCATGCTCAGGGGCCAGGGCGCCGGCCTTGAGCTTGATGCTCTGGAAGCCATAGGCTTCGATCATGCGTCCGGCCTGTGCCACGATCTGGGCTTCGCTCAGGGCCTCGCCCCAGCTGTCCGCCGGATAGGGGCTGTCCACATGCTGGGCGTATTTGAAGAACAGGTAGGCGCTGAACGGCACCTGGTCACGAACCGCGCCACCGAGAAGGTCCACCAGCGGGCGGTTCAACGAGCGTGCCTGCAGATCCAGGAAGGCCACTTCGAACGCGGAATAGGCATTGCTCACGGCCTTGCTGGCATGTGAACCGGGTGCCAGCTCGGCGCCTGCCAGGCTCGCTGGCTTGTGGGCCGCCACCGTGCCTTGCACGATCCGGCGCAGGGCGGCAAGGTCGAAGGGGTCCAGGCCGATCAACTGTTCGCGCACCGCCTGCTGGATAGCCAGGGCCGGCGCGTCGCCGTAGCTTTCGCCCAGGCCTACGTAGCCATTGTCGCTTTCAACCTCGATGATCGAGCGCAACGCCCAGGGTTCATGGATGCCGCTGGCATTGAGCAGTGGTGGATCGCGAAAGGCGATAGGGGTGACGGTGACACGGATGATCTTCAAGGTGGGTACTCCCTTCGAGATATCAAGCATTGGCTTCAGGCGGTGGCGGCTTCGGGCTTGTTCCGGCCCACGGGCTGTTGGCCGGGGCCGGGTCTGCCTCGGGCGAACATCACCACCACGGCCGCCAGTACCGAGGTGAGCGCTAGCCCGTACAGGCCACCCTGGATGGAGCCTGTGGTCTGTTCAAGGAAGCCGAAGGCGGTGGGTGCCACGAAGCCACCCAGGTTGCCGATGGAGTTGATCAGGGCAATGACCGCCGCGGCGATGCGGGCATCCAGATAGCCTTGGGGCAGAGGCCAGAAAAGCGCCGAGGCTGCCTTGAAACCGATGGCGGCGAAACAGATGGCCACGAAGGCGAACACAGGCCCGCCGGTGGTTGACATGAACATGCCGAGAGCGGCGATCAGCAGCGTCAGCGCGCACCAGGCCTGCTGATGCCGCCATTTGCTCGCCAGCGCGGCGAAGCCATACATGGCGACGATGGAAATCAGCCAGGGAATGGCATTGAGCAGGCCCACCTGGAAATCTCCCAGGCTGCCCATCTTCTTGATCATGCTGGGCAGCCAGAACGTAGCGCCATAAATGGTCAAGGCCACGGAAAAATAGATGAAGCAGAAGAGCAGGATCTGCCGGTCCGCCAGCAGGCGCCACACGGACGGGCGCCCGCCCCGTTCCGCCTCGCGGGCCGCCTGCTCGGCGGCGATGGTGCTGATCAACGCTTCTTTCTCTTGCGCGCTGAGCCATTTGGCCTCGTGGGGGTGGGATTGCAGGTACAGCCAGACGAAGGCGCACAGGACTACCGAGGCGAAACCTTCGATGAGGAACATCCATTGCCAGCTATGCAGCCAGGGTAGGCCCAGGCTCAGCAGCCCGCCTGACACCGGCCCGGAAATCACCGACGCAATGGCTGAACCGCTGAGAAACACGGCCATGGCCTTGCCTCGCTCGGAACCTGGTAGCCACTGCGTGAAGTAGTAGATGATGCCTGGGAAGAAGCCGGCCTCGGCCGCGCCGAGGATGAATCGCAATACATAGAAACTGGTTTCGCCTTTCACGAACGCCATGGCCATGGCCGCCACGCCCCAGGTGAGCATGATCCGAGCCAGCCAGGCGCGGGCACCGTAGCGTTGCAGCAGCAGGTTCGACGGAACTTCGAACAGGGCATAACCGATGAAGAACAGCCCGGCCCCCAGTCCATAGGCAGCCGCGCCTATGCCCAGGTCGGCTTCCATGTGGCTGCGTACAAAACCGATGTTCACTCGATCGATATAGTTGACGATGAACATCACCACGAAAAGCGGCAATACATGACGCTTTACCTTGCTCGCCGCCCGGGCGAGCGCCTCTGGCGAAACGGCATTGAGGGACTGGTTCACTGGCATCTCCCGCTATTGTTCTTTTGGTCGCAAGGCAGCTTGCTGGGGCTGTGGGAAGATGATGGACGCCTGTATTGTTGCGGTCTAATCTAGTTTTGCTAGCCATTGATACCTGGAATGAATCAGTGTTCGAACTTGCCCAGCTTCGCTGCTTTGCCGCGGTAGCCTCTGAATTGAATTTCCGCCGCGCGGCGGAGCGCCTGAACATGACCCAGCCACCTTTGAGCCGGCAGATCCAGCTGCTGGAGCATCAACTAGGGGTGGCCCTTCTTACCCGCAACACGCGCAGCGTGGCGCTGACCGCCGCGGGGCGGGCCTTCTTCGTGGAAGCCCAGAGCTTGCTGGAGCGCGCGGAAATGGCGGCGGTGTCCGCGCGACGATTCGCCGCCGGAGACATTGGCTCGGTCACCATCGGTTTCGTGGGCAGCGCGGTCTATGAATTTCTTCCCAAGGTGATCACCGAAGCCCGTGAGCAGCAGCCTAATGTGAACATTGCTCTCACGGAAATGAACACCGCGCAGCAGCACGAGGCGCTACGGGCCCGCCGTATCGACCTGGGGATTGCCCGGGCACCCTTCCATGAGCCTGGCTTTGCCAGCGAGCGTCTGGTGCGCGAGCCTTTCGTGCTGGCGCTGCCGGCCGGGCACCCGTTGGCCGCGCGTGCTCGAGTGGAGGTGCAGGACCTCCACGGGAAGGCCTTCCTGATGTACTCCCATGCCGCCTATGCCCCTTTCAACGAACTCCTGACCGGGATGTTCCGATCCGCCGGGGTCACGCCCAACTATGTGCAGTGGCTGGGCTCATCCCTGACCATTCTGGCCTTGGTGAACGCGGGCATGGGCTTGGCCCTGGTGCCCCGTTGCGCCACTACCGTGGTGTTCAAGGAGGTGGTGTTCAAGGCCATGCAACTGGGTGAGGGGGTGCAGAGCGAGCTGCATCTGGTCTGGCGCGCGGACAACGATAATCCGGCCTGCCAGATGCTGCTCGAAGCGATACGCGGGGCGGTGGAGACGGACGCCATGTAGCGGGGACAGCCCCGTTCGGGAGCTTCGCCCCACTCCTACAAGGGTGTGCAGTCCAGTGTAGGAGACGGACGCCGTGTAACGGACGCCGTGTAGCGGGCGCAGCCGCGGGGCTGAGCTCGCGCGGGCCCGGTGTCTACAGACTGAACCGCTTGACCAGCCCATTGAGGTCAGTGGCCAGACGGGCCAGCTCATGGGTGGCGACGCTGGTTTGTTGTGCCCCGGTGGCGGTCTGGATCGATAGATCGCGGATGCTCACCAGGCTGCGATCCACTTCGCGGGCCACCTGAGCCTGTTCCTCGGAGGCGCTGGCGATCAGCATGTTTCGGTCGTTGATGCTGGCCACGGCCTCGGTGATGGTCGCCAGGGCCTGGCCGGCGGCATTGGCCTTCTCCATGGTGGTCCGGGCGCGGTCTGCGCTGTGCTGCAAGGCATCTACGGTCAGGCCTGTGCCCTGCTGGATGCTTCCGATCATGGTTTCGATTTCACGGGTGGATTCCCCGGTGCGGTGGGCCAGCGCGCGGACTTCATCGGCCACCACCGCGAAGCCACGGCCCGCATCGCCTGCCCTGGCCGCCTCGATGGCAGCGTTCAGGGCCAGCAGGTTGGTCTGTTCAGCCACGGCGCGGATCACGTCCAGCACGGTGCTGATGCTTCGGGTCTGTACGGCCAGGGCCGCCGCGCGGTCAGAGGCGCTCATGACGTCATCGGTCAAAGACTGGATCGAAGCGATGGCATCGGTCAACTGGCCACGGCCCAGATCCGCGGAACGGCTGGACGCTTGGGAGGCTTCAGAGGTGGAGACTGCGTTGGAAGCCACTTCCTCGACGGCCGCGGTCATCTGATTGACGGCCGTGGCCGCCTGCTCGATCTCCGCATTCTGGCGCTGCATACCGCGGGTGCTCTCTTCCATCACCGCGCTCATCTGTTCCGCGGCAGCCGAGAGTTGCTGAGAGGATTCGCCAATCTGCCCGATCGTCTGGCGCAGGTTGGCCTGCATGCTGCCCAGCGAGGCGAACAGCTGGGTGGCCTCGTCCTGGCCGTCACGCTGGACCGCACCGGTAAGATCGCCCTGGGCAATGCGGTCGGCGAAGCCCATGGCCTGGCGCAGCGGCCCGATGATACTGCGGGTGAGCACCAGTGCCAGTACCAGGGTCGTGGCCAGCGCCACCAGAATGGCGCCGATGATCACACCTCGGGCGCGACCGTAGGCGGCGTCGGAATAGGCGGCGGCCTGCTGGGCGCCTACCTGGTTGTAATCGCGAAGGTCGGCCAGTTTCTGGTTGAGTACCGGGCCAAGGCCCGCCAGGGCCTGGTTGATCGGGCCCATGACGCTGTCAGGCGCGCTGCTGGCGATACTCCGCTGACGCTCATCCAGTTTGCTTGCATACTGGCCAAAGGTATCGCGTGCCGCGTTGAACACCTCACGCTCCTGCGGGCTGGCAATCAGCGCTTCATACTGTTGCAGGCCACGCTTGATGTCCTGGATCGAGGCATTTACCAGTTCATCGCTCTTGCGGTAGGTTTCCGGATCCTTGAAAGCGAGCTGGCGCAGGGATTCGACCCGGATGCGCGCAAAGCTTAGGGCGATGTTGTCCGCCGTGGCCTGGCTTTTCATCCAATGGTTCTCGACCGTGGCGCCGGAAGCCCGGATCGTCGCCATCTGGAACAGGCTGAAAATGCCGACTCCCGCCAAGAGCATGGCTACAAGGGCGAAGAACAGCAGGGTCCGGTGGGCGATCTTTATTTTTCTTAGCATGGTGAGGGTCCTGATAGGCGACAGGCGCAGGCCGGGTCCGATATTGCTGTATCGGCGCGACGGGCATGAACTTGAACGCAACCTTCAACCGCCGCCGTCATTCCTTGGGCAGGCGAATGCCCCACTGGGCATACACCAGCCTGGCATAGGCGGCCCTGGCCGGGGGGGCCAGGTCGCGTGCATAGAGGGCGGCCACCTCGGCGCGGATATGCGGAATGGTGCGGTCGATGCTGGCGATCACGGCTTGCCCGAGGCGGCTGCGCGAGCAGGCAAAATAACCAAAGATGGCTGCCGGGGCCCCTTGCAGGGGATAGGCGCGCAGCGGCCGCGGCACGCCGCTCTCCTGCTTGGACAAGTAGGTGATTTCCCCAGGGTAGGCCAGCACGCCATCGATAGTCCGGTCGTGAGCCATGAGCATGTTGATCAGGCCGCGCAGTTGGTCCTTGGAATAACGCCGGTACACCGGCCCGCGCTCGCCGTAGCTGTCGATCACCTGATCCAGCGTGGCACCGTAGCGGCGACCGCCCAGTACGCCGAGGCGGAAGGTACCGGTATCCAGCAGCCCGCGCAGGTCCACGGCGCCATTCTCCTGGGCCAGGGCCGCATGCCCGGCAGAGATGAACAGCTGTACCGGCAGCATCATCAGGTAAGGTTCGCTGAACGTCATGAAACGTTCGCGCTCAGGCGTTTTGAGGAAGCCTGCAAAGCACACATTTTCCCGGTTCTTCATTTCCTGTTCGATGCGCTGGTAGTTGGGCGGCACGGCTTGCAGCACATGTTCGTAGCCAGGCAGGTTCGCCACGGCGACGCCCTGGGCGTAGTCGCCCACGCCATGTTCAGGCCCCGACACCATGAACAGCGGCGGGAAGTCGATAGTCATCCAGCGGAGCGTGGGCTGTTCCGTAGGCGCCTCGATGGCCATGGCGATGCCTTGGACCAGGCATAACAGCCAGGGTAGCAAGCGACGCTTGGCGCGCATGAGAAATTGTTCCAAGACCTGTTCCGCTATCAGCCTAGGTGGCGTCTCACCCAAATACCAGCCTTTGAGCAGAGCACCGCCGGTGCACACGCCAGGCACTTGTCTAAAGTTCGATGTATCAGCGCCGATACCCTGCTCGCCGGGTCAACGCCTGCTGCCGGACGGAGCGCTGCATGCACGAAATTCCTACTCACTATGCCAACCTGCATGTCGCGCGCAATGCTCCAGCGGAAGTCATTCGCGCCGCGTACAAGACGCTCATGCAAAAACATCATCCTGACCGTCATCCGCAAGACCCTGAGGCCGAGCGGGTGGTTCGTCTGTTGAACGAAGCTTATGCGGTGCTCAACGACCCCCAGCAACGCGCCCTGCACGACGCCTGGATCGCTGCCCAGAAAGAACTACGCTTACGGGCCCAGCTTGAACAACTGCGTCAGGTGCCCTCGCGCACCGGGCCGCGCGCGCCCTGTGCCAAGCGCTGGCTCTGGATCGCATTGGCCGTGGCGCTGGCCTTTGCGCTAGGCATGGGACTGGCCTGGGCATTGACCAGCGCGGTTCATACCCCGCCTGCTGCCACCTGGCGGCGTTGAAACCTGGTCAGGAATTATCGCCCTAGAGGTGGGTCTATGGACTTTATCGGGAGTGGGCGGCCACTTGGCCGCCACACTTAATGTCGAATGCAAGGTAAAGAGGACCTCGGATAATGGCGAACTCCCCTCTGGACAGCCTTCACACACCCACTTGGCGAAACATGCTCGACAATCTGCAGAAGGCCTCGGATTTCCTCGAGATACGGGAAAGCGCGGCCCGTGCCAATGGCTACCTGCGCTGCCTGACGGATTTCGGGCTGGTCAACCTCGGCCAGCACAAGGCAATGGCTGAGCGTATCGATACAGCTTCCCAGCAGCGCATGGAAGCGCTGCGCCATGCCGCGGCGGGCTCGGCTGACCCTTGGTAGTTCTGTGATCGGCGCAGGCTGAGCCTACGCGTTCATATAAGGCCATCGAGCTCAGACCGTGGGCACACCCGCCAAGGCACGCGCCCGGAGGCTTCTCGGCAGTGCCAGGCCTGCAGGTAGAAACGGTCCTCGACCTGCTCCACTCCGCGAAGGATGAAACCCAGGGTTGCCATACCTCCAAGCTCGACATCGTAGAGAGGGGGAAAAAGCGCCTCCTCATGGGCGCTCGAGGTACGCAGACTTGCCGCCAGCGACCAGCGCCCCAAGGGCCCCCATTGCGCCGGCTGCACCTGCACATCGCCTCGCACCCCCTCCTCCGCCCGAATGGCCTTGAGATCCTTGGGTACGCCCAGTACGTACATTTGAGTAATCTGGTAATACATGGGCTCGCCCGATACTGTATGCATGGACAGTATTTTTGCCGAGCCTGGGTTTGAGTGCAAAGCTATTCGTCGGATGAAGCAACGCCTGCCCCGAGAAAGCCAAGCGTCGGAATAAGCTGGATGCGCTCAACCAGCGCTATGACTGGGTGCACTATTGCGGATCCATTTCTTCAGCCGGGAATCCATGATCGCTCTTCTTTCACGCTTCATTTCCCCTTTAAAGAACCGCTGCGATACGCCGATAAGTGGAATAACAAAAGGGGACAATGAATCATGCGCAGCACTCATCACCACACAGTTTCAATGCAAAGGCCGCAGACTTTCATGCGCGCCGACCGCCTCCTGCTGGCAAGCACCTGTGCCGCCGTGTGCGGCTGGGCCGTTACCCTGGCCTGGCTGTGGATGGCCTGAACCATGGGGCTGTCGCGTGGCCAATGGCTTTCGTTGCTCGCTTGCGCAAGCGCCTGTCTGTTGCTGGATGCCGAATTGTGGCGTCACCTGGCAGCCTGATACCGCAAGCGCTGTCTATTACCCGCCAACCTGCTTCTCTTATACGGCCTTTAGAACGTCTGCCCCAGGGAGAACTGGAACACCTGGGTTTCAGCCCCTTCGGGCTTCTTCACCGGAAGCGCCAGGCTGAAGCTCAACGGCCCTAGGGCGGAGTACCAGGTCACGCCCACGCCCAGGGACGCGGCCATTTCGCTGAAGTCCACGCCGCCGCAGCTTTGCGTGGTGCTCAGGTAGCATTTGCTGCTGAACACGCTGCCACCATCCATGAAAAGGCTAGTGCGTACGGACTTCTGGTCCTTCACGAATGGCAGCGGGAACAAGTACTCCACGCCGCCGGTGATCATGATGTTGCCGCCCAGGGCATCGGTATCTCGGTCGCTGTAGTAGGCCTGGCCCATGCTGCTGTAAGCGCCGGTGGCCGGGGTGCTGCGCGCGCCCAGGGTACTGTCCTTGAAGCCCCGAACCGAGCTCAGCCCGCCGGCCAGGTAGTTCTCGTAGAATGGCAGGCCGTCGGTGCCGCCGTAGCCATTGCCGTACCCTAGCTTGGTATGGAAGCGTACGGCCCGGTTGTCGCCCAACGGGGCGAATACCTGGCCTGAGTAGTCCACTTTGTAGAACTGCAGGTCGCTGCCCGGCAGGGTGCTCATCAGCGTCAGGTTCTGGGAGTAGCCCTTGGTCGGCAGGGTGCCGCGATTCAGGGCCGATTGGGACCATCCCACCGTCGCCTTGAAGTTGGTGAACTCGCTGCCCTCGCGCTGCACGAAGTCGTACAGCTCATCCGCGCTGTAGGTGCCCAGGTCGATGGCGTCATGCTGCACCGACACGCCATAGCTCAGGCGGGACGTTTCGCTGATGGGATAGCCGAGCGTGATGCCAGTGCCCAGGCTATTGATGGAGTAATAGGACACATCGTCATCATCGTACAGCTTGCTGTAGTCAGTGCTCTTGTAGAACACGTTGTAGCCCAAGCTGACGCCGTCCGGCGTGAAATACGGGTTGGTGAAGCCGAAGTTGTAGCTGCTCTGGTATTCAGAGCGGGTGAGGCCGATGCTTACTTGATTGCCGGTGCCCAGGAAGTTGCTCTGGCTGATGGAGCCGCCCAGGATCAGGCCCGCGCTCTGGGCGAAGCCCACGCTGGCGGTGATCGAGCCGGAGGGTTGTTCCTCCACCGAGTAGTTCACGTCCACCTGGTCGTCGGTGCCGGGCACCGCCGGGGTTTCCACGTTCACTTCCTTGAAATAGCCCAGGCGCTCCAGGCGCGTCTTGGACTGGTCGATCAGGTAGGTCGAAGCCCAGCCGCCTTCCATCTGGCGCATTTCACGGCGCAATACCTGGTCTTCGGTCTTGGTGTTGCCGCGGAAATTGATGCGGTTCACGTAGGCACGCTTGCCGGGGTCCACGGCGAAGGTGATGTCCACGGTGTGGTCGTCGTCATGAGGCTGGGGCACGCCGTTGACGTTGGCGAAGGTGTAGCCCTCGTTGCCCAGGCGGCGGGTGATCAGGTCGGAGGTGGAGGTCATCACCTTGCGCGAGAACACCTGGCCGGGCTTGACCAGCAACAGGTCGCGGATCTGTTGCTCGGGCACCTTCAGGTCGCCGGACAGCATGACCTCGCGCACCTTGTACTTCTCACCTTCGTTGATATTGATGGTGATGTAGACGTGCTTCTTGTCCGGGGTGATG
>NZ_JAFCTA010000003.1:0-161275 GCF_049895785.1 Pseudomonas sp. DC3200b2
GTGAACTACTCGGTGGAGGAACAACCCTCCGGCTCGATCACCGCCAGCGTGGGCTTCGCCCAGAGCGCGGGCCTGATTCTGGGCGGCTCCATCAGCCAGAGCAACTTCCTGGGTACGGGTAACAAGGTCAGCATTGGCCTCACCCGCTCCGAGTATCAGACCCGCTACAACTTCAGCTTCGTCGACCCGTACTACACCCCGGATGGCGTCAGCCTTGGCTACAACGCCTTCTACCGCAAGACCGACTACGACGACCTCGACGTCGACGTGGCCAGCTACGCGGTAGACAGCCTGGGCGCGGGCATGAACTTCGGCTACCCGATCAGCGAAACGTCGCGCCTGACCTTCGGCCTGACCGTACAGAAGGACGAGATCAGCACCGGTACCTACACCGTTGGCGAAATCTACGACTTCATCGATCGCGAAGGCGACAGCTTCACCAATTTCAAGGCGTCCATCGGCTGGTCGGATTCGACCCTCAACCGGGGCACCCTGCCGACCCGTGGTCATTCCCAGAGTCTGACCCTGGAAACGACCACGCCGGGCAGCGACCTGTCGTTCTACAAGCTGGATTACCGCGGCCAGTTGTTCACGCCGTTGACCGAGAACTACACCCTGCGCTTCCATACCGAACTGGGCTATGGCGACGGTTATGGCTCGAGCGATGGGTTGCCGTTCTATGAGAACTACTACGCCGGTGGCTTCAACTCCGTTCGAGGCTTCAAGGACAGCACCCTCGGGCCGCGCAGTACCCCGGCGATCAACGACCCCGACCAGGATGACCTCGCCTTCGGTGGTAACGTGATGATCACCGGTGGCGCCGAGATCCTGTTCCCCATGCCTTTCGTGAAGGACCAGAAATCCCTGCGTACCTCCCTGTTCTGGGATGTGGGTAACGTCTTCGACTCGAAATGCCAGTATGGCTCCGGCACTGATAAGTATCCTGTGACCACGAAAGACTGCGGCTCCATCGATTTCTCCAACATGGCGGCCTCGGTCGGCCTGGGAGTGACCTGGATCACCGCGCTCGGCCCGCTGAGCTTCAGCCTGGCGATGCCGGTGAAAAAGCCGGAAGAAGCCGAAACCCAGATCTTCCAATTCTCGCTGGGGCAGACGTTCTAAGCGTCGCGCCCTGGCCCAATCACACCGAATTCGCAGGAGTATCATCGTGCGCAAGCTGACCCAATTGGTAATCGTGGCCGCGGCCATGTTCGCGACCCCGGCGTTCGCCGAAATGAAAATTGCCGTTCTGAACTACCAGATGGCCTTGCTCGAATCCGACGCGGCCAAGAAGTACGCGGTGGATGCCGAGAAGAAGTTCGGCCCTCAGCTGAGCAAGCTCAAGGCCCTGGAAAGCAGTGCCAAGGACATCCAGGACCGTCTCGTCAAGGGCGGCGACAAGATGCCCCAGGGCGACCGCGAGAAACTGGAACTGGACTTCAAGCAGAAAGCCCGCGACTTCCAGTTCCAGTCCAAGGAACTGAACGAAGCCAAGGCCAACGCTGACCGCGACATGCTCAAGCAGCTCAAGCCCAAGCTCGACGGCGCGGTGGAAAGCGTGATCAAGGCCGGTGGCTTCGACCTGGTGCTCGAGCGTGGCGCGGTCATCGATGTCAAGCCTCAGTACGACATCACCCGCCAGGTCATCGAGCGCATGAACCAGAGCAAGTAATGACCACCACAAGCCTCACCCTCGGCGATCTCGCCGATGCCTTGGGTGCCGACCTGGTCGGCGCTCGCGGGCATGTGATCGACGGGCTGGCCACCTTGCAGGAGGCCGGCCCTTCTCAGCTGAGCTTCCTGGCAAACCCTCAGTATCGCAAGCACCTGGCGATCACCCGCGCAGGGGCTGTCCTGCTCAAGCGTGAAGACCTGCAAGGGTTCGAAGGCAATGCCCTGATCGTGCCGGACCCTTATCTGGCCTACGCCCGCATTTCACATCGATTCGACCCCAAGCCCAAGGCGCCTGCGGGGGTTCACCCCTCCGCCGTGATAGCCGCGGATGCCCAGGTCGATGCCAGCGCCAGCGTTGGGCCCTTCGTGGTGGTGGAAAGCGGCGCGATCATCGGCCCGGGCGTAACCCTGGGCGCGCACTGCTTCATCGGCGCGCGCAGCGTGATCGGCGAAGGCGGTTGGCTTGCCCCGCGGGTTACCCTGTACCATGACGTGCGCGTGGGCAAGCGGGTAGTGATCCAGTCCGGCGCGGTGCTGGGCGGCGAGGGCTTCGGCTTTGCCAATGAGAAGGGCGTGTGGCGGAAGATCGCCCAGGTCGGCGGCGTCACGGTGGGCGATGACGTCGAGATCGGTGTGAATACCGCCATTGACCGTGGCGCGCTGGCCGACACCCTGATCGGCAACGGCGTGAAGCTGGACAACCAGATCCAGATCGCCCATAACGTGCAGGTCGGCGACCATACGGCCATGGCCGCATGCGTGGGGATATCCGGAAGCAGCAAGATCGGCAAGCATTGCATGCTTGCCGGCGGGGTCGGCCTGGTAGGCCATATCGAGCTGTGCGACAACGTTTTCGTAACGGGCATGACCATGGTCACGCGCTCCATTACCGAACCCGGCGCATATTCGTCCGGCACGGCGATGCAGCCGGCGGCGGAGTGGCGCAAGAGCGCGGCGCGCATTCGCCAGCTCGATGACATGTACCGCCGCCTCGCCCAGGCAGAAAAACGGATCGAAGCGGTGACCCAGGGCCCGGACGGGTCATCAGATGGCTGACCCCTACTCATCATCGGCCGCGCGCCGCTGCTAAGCCGCGCTGCCGAAAAAAGGCGTGCCGCACGTGGGCGCCCCGTTACCCGTGCGCGCCCCCTCTCTTCCATACAGGCTTTTTCCCCGACATGATGGACATCAACGAGATTCGCGAATACCTGCCCCACCGCTACCCCTTCCTGTTGGTGGACCGTGTGGTGGAACTGGACGTCGAGAGCCAGCGCATTCGCGCCTACAAGAATGTCAGCATCAATGAACCTTTCTTCAATGGTCATTTTCCGGCGCACCCCATCATGCCCGGTGTCCTGATCATCGAAGCCATGGCCCAGGCGGCCGGTATCCTCGGTTTCAAGATGCTGGACGTCAAACCGGCTGACGGCACCCTGTATTACTTCGTAGGTTCGGACAAGCTGCGTTTCCGGCAGCCGGTCACCCCCGGCGACCAGCTGATCCTCGAGGCCCGTTTCATCAGTTGCAAGCGACAGATCTGGAAATTCGATTGCCAGGCGTCGGTCGATGGCAAGCCTGTCTGTTCGGCTGAAATCATCTGCGCGGAACGCAAGCTATGAGTTTGATCGACCCTCGTGCAATCATCGACCCGTCGGCGGTAATCGCCGATGGCGTCGAGGTGGGCCCGTGGTCGATCGTCGGCGCAGGGGTAGAGATTGGCGAAGGCACGGTGATCGGGCCGCATGTTGTGTTGCGCGGGCCCACTCGCATCGGCAAGCACAACCGTATCTACCAGTTCTCGTCAATCGGCGAGGACACGCCAGACCTCAAGTACAAGGGTGAAGCCACTCGCCTGGTGATCGGCGACCACAACACCATCCGCGAAGGGGTGACCATCCACCGTGGCACTATCCAGGACAGGTCCGAGACGACCATCGGCGATCATAACCTGATCATGGCCTATGCCCATGTGGGGCACGACAGTGTCATCGGCAACCATTGCATCCTGGTGAACAACACTGCCCTGGCCGGGCATGTGCACGTGGGCGACTGGGCGATCCTGTCCGGTTATACCCTGGTCCACCAGTACTGCCATATCGGCAGCCACAGCTTCTCGGGCATGGGCACTGCCATTGGCAAGGACGTGCCGGCGTTCGTCACGGTATTCGGCAACCCGGCCGAAGCCCGCGGCATGAATTTCGAAGGCATGCGCCGCCGAGGATTCAGCGACGCTACCATCCATGCCCTGCGCAACGCCTACAAGGTTGTCTATCGCCAAGGGCTGACCATTGACCAGGCGCTCTCCCGGCTGGAGGACGCGGTCAAGGAGTGCGTCGAAGTGGGCCTGTTCGTCGACTCCATTCGCGACGCCACTCGGGGCATCACGCGCTGATGGCAACACCGGCACGCTGCATTGCCCTGGTCGCCGGCGAAGCCAGTGGTGACATTCTCGGCGCGGGTCTGATGCGTGCGCTCAAGGCCCGCGAACCCGATGTACGTTTCATCGGTGTGGGCGGCCCACTGATGGAAGCCGAAGGCCTGCGCTCCTATTTTCCCATGGAGCGCCTCGCGGTCATGGGCCTGGTGGAAGTGTTGGGGCGCCTGCGCGAACTGCTGGGCCGGCGCAAACTGTTGATCGAAACCCTGCTCGAAGCGCGGCCGGATGTGTTCATCGGTATCGACGCGCCTGACTTCACTTTGGCAATCGAAGCCCGCTTGCACAATGCCGGTATCAAGGCAGTGCATTACGTCAGCCCGTCGGTATGGGCATGGCGCCAGAAACGGGTCTTGAAGATCCGGGAAGGGTGTGACCTGATGCTTACGCTCTTTCCCTTCGAGGCGCGCTTCTATGAAGAGCAGGGCGTGCCGGTACGTTTCGTCGGGCATTCGCTGGCCGACCAGATTCCATTGCAGGCCGATCGCGAGCACGCCCGGCGGACGTTGGGGCTGGCCGTCGAAGGTCCGCTGGTGGCCTTGATGCCTGGCAGCCGCGGCGGTGAAGTACGGCGCCTGGGCGGATTGTTCTTCGAAACGGCCAAGCGCCTGTTGCAGGCCAGGCCCGGCTTGCGCTTCGTTCTGCCCTGCGCCAGCCCGGAGCGCCGGAGCCAGCTCGAAGCCTTGCTGGCCGAGCACCCGCTACCCGTGACCTTGCTGGACGGCCAATCGCACCAGGCGCTCGCCGCTTGCGACGCGGTACTCATCGCTTCCGGCACCGCTACCCTGGAGGCCTTGCTCTACAAGCGACCGATGGTTGTTGCCTATCGCCTTGCGCCGTTGACCTGGTGGATGCTCAAACGTATGGTCAAGAGCCCGTATGTTTCCTTGCCCAACCTCCTGGCCCAGCGCAAGCTGGTACCGGAACTGTTGCAGGATGCGGCGACGCCCGAGACCCTGGCCGCGAATTTGCTGCCCCTGCTGGACAATCCGGCCGAGCAGACCGCGGGCTTCGATGCGATTCACCGGACGCTGCGTCAGGATGCCTCCAACCAGGCGGCCGACGCGGTGTTGCAATTGTTGGCACGTTGACCGGAACAGCCTGATGCAACCTACTCAATTACAGATGGGCCTTGATTACACCCTGGTCGAAGAGCTGGTCGCCGGTGTCGATGAGGTCGGTCGCGGCCCACTGTGTGGCGCCGTGGTCACCGCGGCGGTCATTCTCGACCCGGCGCGTCCCATCCTGGGCCTGAACGATTCGAAAAAGTTGACCGAGGCGCGCCGGGAAGCCCTTTACGACGAGATCTGTGAAAAGGCCCTGAGCTGGTGCGTCGCCCGGGCTGAAGTGGATGAGATCGATTCCCTGAATATTCTTCACGCTACCATGCTGGCGATGCAGCGGGCCGTGGCGGGGCTGCATGTCACCCCACGTCTGGCGCTGATCGATGGCAATCGCTGCCCAACCCTGGCCGTGCCCAGCGCCGCCGTGGTTCAGGGGGACGCCAAGGTGCCGGCCATCGCCGCGGCCTCGATCCTGGCCAAGGTCAGCCGTGATCGGGAGATGACCGCCTTCGAGCTCATCTATCCCGGTTATGGGCTGGGCAGCCACAAGGGGTATGCCACCCCTGTCCACCTCGAAGCCCTTGCCCGGCTGGGCCCGACCCCCATCCACCGGCGCTCCTTCGCCCCGGTGCGCGCGGCCTTCGAGGCCCGTGATCCAGGCCTGGCGGAATTCGTCGAAGCCTGAGGCAGCCCAGCGGCCAGCCCTGGATCATGCAATCAGGGCCGGCCATGGGTACAATCCCTCCCTTCGTTTCAGCAACAGTCACGAGCACGCCCATGTCGGTTTCATTCGTTCACCTGCGCCTGCACACCGAGTACTCCCTGGTCGACGGGCTCGTTCGGATAAAACCTTTGGTCAAGGCCCTTGGCGGCATGAACATGCCGGCCGTGGCGGTCACCGACCAGAGCAACATGTGCGCTCTGGTGAAGTTCTACAAGGCGGCCATGGGCGCGGGGATCAAGCCCATCTGTGGCGCGGACCTGTGGCTGGCTGGCGAGGCCGGGGATGACAGCCTGAGCCGGATCACCTTGCTGGCCATGGACGCCCAAGGCTATCGCAATATCACCGAGCTGATTTCCCGTGGCTACATCGAAGGCCAGCGCAACGGGCTGATCATCATCGAGCGCGAGTGGATCGCCGAGGCCAGCGACGGAGTGATCGCCTTGTCTGGCGCCAAGGAAGGAGAAATCGGCCAGGCGTTGCTGGGCAGCGATCCGGCCCAGGCGGAAAAGGCACTGCGCTACTGGATGGAGGTGTTCCCGGATCGCTTCTATGTGGAAGTGCAGCGGACCAACCGCCCGGGCGACGAAGACTACCTGCACGCCGCGGTGGCGCTGGCCGACCGGCTGGGCGCGCCCCTGGTGGCCACCAACGATGTTCGCTTCCTCAAGGCCGAAGACTTCGAGGCCCATGAAACCCGGGTCTGCATCGGTGAAGGCCGCGCCCTGGACGACCCCCGCCGGTCTCGCAACTACAGCGATCAGCAATACCTGAAAAGCCCGGAAGAAATGGCCGAGCTGTTCAGCGATCTTCCCGATGCGCTACGCAACACCGTGGAAATCGCCCGGCGGTGCAACATCGAGGTGAAACTGGGCAAGCACTTCCTGCCTGACTACCCGATTCCCGATGGCATGACCATCGACGAATACTTCCGCAAGGTGTCGTTCGACGGCCTGGAGGAGCGTCTGGCCGTGTTGCTGCCCAAGGATACGCCTGATTACGAAGCCCGACGCCAGGTCTACGTGGACCGACTCAACTTCGAGCTGGATATCATCATCCAGATGGGGTTCCCCGGCTATTTCCTGATCGTGATGGACTTCATTCAGTGGGCCAAGAACAACGGCGTGCCGGTCGGCCCTGGCCGTGGGTCCGGAGCGGGTTCCCTGGTGGCCTATGTGCAGAAGATCACCGACCTGGACCCCCTCGAATACGACCTGCTGTTCGAACGCTTCCTCAACCCGGAGCGGGTATCCATGCCCGACTTCGACGTCGACTTCTGCATGGACGGGCGGGACCGGGTCATCGACTACGTGGCCGACAAGTACGGGCGCAATGCGGTCAGCCAGATCATCACCTTCGGTTCCATGGCCGCCAAGGCAGTGGTGCGCGACGTGGCGCGGGTACAGGGCAAATCCTATGGGCTGGCCGACCGCCTGTCCAAGATGATCCCGTTCGAAGTCGGCATGACCCTGGAGAAAGCCTTCGAACAGGAGGAGATGCTGCGTGACTTCCTTGCCAGCGACGAGGAGGCGGCGGAAATCTGGGCCATGGCGCTCAAGCTCGAGGGCATCACGCGCAACGTAGGCAAGCACGCCGGCGGCGTGGTGATCGCCCCGACCAAGCTGACCGACTTCGCGCCCATCTACTGCGACGAGGCGGGTGATGGCCTGGTGACCCAGTTCGACAAGGACGACGTGGAAGCAGCCGGCCTGGTCAAGTTCGACTTCCTCGGCCTGCGCACCCTGACCATCATCGACTGGGCCCTGCGCACCATCAACCGCGACCGCGCCAAGGCGGGCGAAGAGCCACTGGACATCGCCTTCATTCCCCTGGACGACAAGCCCACCTACAACCTGCTGCAGAAAGCCGAAACCACCGCGGTTTTCCAGCTTGAATCCCGCGGCATGAAGGAGCTGATCAAGAAGCTCAAGCCCGACTGCCTGGAAGACCTGATCGCACTGGTGGCGCTGTTCCGTCCGGGGCCGTTGCAGTCCGGGATGGTTGACGACTTCATCAACCGCAAGCACGGCCGCGCCGAGCTGGCCTATCCACACCCGGATTATCAGTACGACGGCCTCAAGCCGGTGCTGGCCCCTACCTATGGCATCATCCTGTACCAGGAACAGGTCATGCAGATCGCCCAGGTCATGGCCGGCTACACCCTTGGCGGCGCGGACATGCTGCGGCGCGCCATGGGCAAGAAGAAGCCGGAGGAAATGGCCAAGCAGCGCGGCGGCTTCATCGAGGGCTGCGCCAAGAACGGCATCGAGGCGGACCTGGCGGGCAACATCTTCGACCTGGTGGAAAAGTTCGCCGGCTACGGCTTCAACAAATCCCACTCGGCCGCCTATGGTCTGGTGTCCTACCAGACTGCCTGGCTCAAGGCGCATTACCCCGCGCCCTTCATGGCGGCGGTACTTTCGGCGGACATGCACAACACCGACAAGGTGGTGACGCTGATCGAGGAAGTGCGCAGCATGAAGCTGCGCCTGGATGCGCCGGACGTCAACAGCTCCGAGTTCAAGTTCACTGTCAATGACGATGGGCGCATCGTCTATGGCCTGGGTGCGATCAAGGGGGTCGGTGAAGGGCCGGTGGAGGCCATTGTCGAGTCACGTGCGGCCGACGGCGCCTTCCGAGATCTGTTCGATTTCTGTGCCCGGGTAGACCTCAAGCGCATCAACAAGCGCACCCTGGACGCGCTGGTGCGCAGCGGAGCGCTGGACCGCCTCGGCCCGCATTTCCATGACGAACCCAAGGCCTACCAGGTGAACATCGATCGCAACCGCGCGGTGCTGCTGGCGGCCATGGATGAGGCGATCAAGTCGGCCGAACAGGATGCCCGTACCCAGGATAGCGGTCATGTGGACCTTTTCGGCGGCGTGTTCGGCGACGCCGAGGCCGACGTCTACGCCAATCATCTCAAGGCGCGCCCGTTGTCCTTGAAGGAGCGCCTCAAGGGCGAGAAGGACACTCTGGGCCTGTACCTCACCGGCCACCCCATCGATGAATACGAAACGGAAATCCGCCGTTTCGCCCGCCAGCGGATCGTCGACCTCAAGCCTGCCCGGGATACCCAGACCATCGCTGGCATGGTGGTGGCACTGCGCGTGATGAAGAACAAGAAAGGCGACAAGATGGGCTTCATCACCCTGGATGACCGCTCCGGGCGGATCGAGGCCTCGCTGTTCGCCGACGCCTTTCACAGCGCCCAGGCCCTGCTGCAGACCGACACGGTGGTAGTGGTGGAAGGGGAGGTGAGTAACGATGATTTCTCCGGCGGGCTGCGCCTGCGGGTCAAGCGTGTCCTGAGCATGGAGGACGCGCGCACCCAACTGGCCGAAAGCCTGCGGATCAAGGTGGACATCCAGGCCCTGGGCGGCGACCGCATCAATTGGCTGGGTACCTTGCTTGGCAAGCACCGGGGCGCCTGCCCGGTAACCCTGGACTACAGCTCCAGCGAGGCCCGCGCTTTGCTACAGTTCGGCGAGGCCTGGCGCATCGATCCGGCCGACAGCCTCATCCAGGCCCTGCGTGACCAGTTCGGGCGCGAGAACGTCTTCCTGAATTATCGTTGAGCCGGGGGCGTACGGCCCTGTCCGGCGAAGGTCCGGGCCACCGCGCCGCGGACGCATTGTTTTTTACATCTCGACCTCAAGGCGCCACTTCCGTATGGTATGGCGCCAAACGGATCAACCGGCCGCCTGGCCGTCGACCCTAGACGGAAGCCTATGAACCCGAATTTTCTCGACTTCGAACAGCCCATCGCTGACCTGCAAGCCAAGATCGAAGAGCTGCGCCTTGTCGGCAACGACAACTCGCTCAACATCAGTGATGAGATCTCTCGCCTTCAGGAAAAGAGCAGCACGCTGACCGAGAGCATTTTCGGCAACCTGACCAGCTGGCAGATCGCGCGCCTGGCGCGTCATCCGCGCCGCCCCTATACCCTGGACTACATCCCGCAGATCTTCACCGAGTTCGAAGAACTGCACGGGGATCGTCACTTCGCCGACGATGCCGCCATCGTTGGCGGTACCGCGCGCCTCGAAGGGCAGCCGGTCATGGTCATCGGCCATCAGAAGGGCCGGGAAGTCCGCGAAAAGGTACGCCGCAACTTTGGCATGCCCCGCCCCGAGGGTTACCGCAAGGCCTGCCGGCTGATGGAAATGGCCGAGCGGTTCAAGATGCCGATCCTGACCTTTATCGACACCCCCGGCGCCTATCCGGGGATCGACGCCGAAGAGCGCAACCAGAGCGAGGCCATCGCCTGGAACCTGCGAGTCATGGCCCGCCTGAAAACCCCGATCATCGCCACTGTCATCGGTGAAGGCGGTTCGGGCGGTGCCTTGGCCATCGGTGTCTGCGACCAGCTGAACATGCTGCAGTATTCCACCTATTCGGTGATCTCGCCGGAAGGCTGCGCCTCGATCCTCTGGAAAACGGCCGACAAGGCACCCGATGCCGCCGAGGCCATGGGGATCACCGCCGAGCGCCTCAAGGGCCTTGGCATCGTGGACAAGGTCATCGATGAACCCCTGGGCGGCGCCCACCGGGACCTGGCCAAGGCCTCGCAGACCCTGCGCGCGTCGCTGCTGGAGCAACTGGACATGCTCAAGGGCTTCGACATGCCGGCCCTGCTTGATCGCCGCTACCAGCGCCTGATGAGCTACGGCGTCTAACCTTTCGTAGGCGCTGGCGTCAGTCGGCGAACAGGCCTGGATGTCTCCTGAAATCGCCAGCTTCGCTGGCTCCCACAGGGGTTCCGTTGCGCTGTGACGAGCCTTCATCACCATCTCCTGCGCCAGCTCGAGCCCTGGCGCCAAGCGCCGGGCTGGGTGGTCGCGCTTTCTGGCGGGCTTGATTCGAGCGTGCTTCTGCACGGTCTGGCTAGCTTGGCCAAGGCCCACAACCTTCCGCCCTTGCGCGCAGTGCACGTGGCCCATGGGCTGCAAAACGCGGCGGCGGCCTGGCCCGGCCACTGCGCGCAGCTGTGCCGGGAGCTGCAGGTGCCATACCAGGCGCTGCCGGTAAAGGTCGAGGCGGGCCCCAGTGTCGAGCAGGCAGCACGCGAGGCGCGCTACCAGGCACTGGCCGCGCAACTGGCGCCGGGTGAAGTCCTGCTCACCGGGCAGCACCGTGACGACCAGGCCGAAACTCTGTTATTGCGCCTGTTGCGTGGGGCCGGGGTGCGGGGCGCGGCGGCCATGGCGAAGGCTCGGCCCTTGGGCCAGGGAGCCCTGGCACGCCCACTGCTGGACCTGAACCGTGAGGCCTTGCTGGCCTATGCCCAGGCCGTAGGCCTGACGTGGGTGGATGATCCGTCCAACGCTGATCTGACCTTCGACCGCAATTACCTGCGCCATGAAGTGATTCCACGCCTGCGACAACGCTGGCCTGGCGCCGTGGCGAACCTGGCCCGCAGCGCTGGTCATTTCGCCGAAGGGTTGGCCTTGCTCGAAGAGTTGGCCAGGCAGGACCTGCGCCTGGCCGAGCAGGGGGCGCCTCTTCCCTGGCTGGGGCTGCCCTCATTGGCCCTGGCGCCCTTGCGTGACCTGAGCCAGGCGCGTCAGCGCAACGCCTTGCAGGCCTGGCTGGCGACCCGTAGCCGGCTGCCGGATACCGCTCACTGGGCCGGATGGGAAGCCCTGCGCGATGCTGGCCAGGCCGCGACCCCGATCTGGCGCTTGGCCGATGGCGCGCTCTGTCGCGCGCAGGACCGCGCCTGGTGGCTCAGCGGACCCTGGCTGGCCCGGCCGCCAGCTCCTGCGTGCTGGACAGACTTGGCAACGCCCTTGGCGCTGCCTGGCAATGGTGAGCTGCGCTGGGTGGGGCAGATACCTGAAGGGCAGGTCGAGGTCCGTTATCGCCAGGGTGGGGAAAGCGTCCTGATACCCGGGCGCGGCCGCCGTGATCTCAAACGGTTGCTCAATGAGGCCGGGCTGCCGGCCTTCGTGCGCGCGCGCCTGCCGCTGCTCTGGCTCAAGGGTGAATTGGTGGCCGTGGCCAACCTTCATGGGGCGGGGAAGAGGCTGGGGGAACTGCGTTGGCGACCACCGACGAACGACCGGTGTTTGAGATGAAAGGCGCTTTCCGGTAGACTACCCTCCCTTCTTGATACAGCTTCTGCGGGTGGTAGAACCGCCGGAGCTGCCGATGACCAAGCACTTTCTGCTGGGCGATGCTTGAAATGCGTAGCGAGTCAAACGCCGGTGGGCTTCACCGGTACGAACGAACGCGGCCGATTTTCGAACGATGCTTGGTGGATGTCGCTGGTCATTGGGGTCTTCGTGGGCGCAACGCTGTTCCCCGCGGCAGGCCTTCCTTCGCTTTCCCCGGCGGCTCCGACCGCTTTAACGCAGACTTCTAGGGTTTTTCATGACGCGTTACATCTTCGTCACGGGCGGTGTTGTTTCTTCATTGGGGAAAGGCATCGCCTCGGCTTCATTGGCGGCCATCCTGGAGGCGCGGGGGCTGAAGGTCACCATGCTCAAGCTGGATCCGTACATCAACGTCGATCCCGGCACCATGAGCCCATTCCAGCACGGCGAGGTGTTCGTCACTCACGACGGCGCCGAGACCGACCTGGACCTGGGGCACTACGAGCGCTTCATCCGCACCACCATGACCCAGAACAACAACTTCACCACCGGACGCGTCTACGAGCACGTGCTGCGCAAGGAGCGCCGGGGTGACTACCTGGGCGCCACCATCCAGGTGATCCCGCATATCACCGACGAGATCAAGCGCCGCATCATCAAGGGCGCCGGGGATGCCGACGTAGCCCTGGTGGAGATCGGCGGTACCGTGGGCGACATCGAGTCCCAGCCGTTCCTGGAGGCGATCCGCCAGTTGCGTGTGGAAGTGGGCGCCCGCCGCGCCATGCTGATGCACCTGACCCTGGTGCCGTACATCGCCACCGCTGGCGAGACCAAGACCAAGCCTACCCAGCACTCGGTCAAGGAACTGCGTTCCATCGGCCTGCAGCCCGACGTACTCATCTGCCGCTCCGACCATCCGGTGGATGCCTCGTCCCGTCGCAAGATCGCCCTGTTCACCAACGTGGAAGAGCGCGCGGTCATTTCCCTGGAAGACGTGGACACCATCTACAAGATCCCGGGCGTGCTGCATGCCCAGGGCCTGGACGATTTCGTGGTCGAGCGCTTCGGCCTGCAGTGCGGCGGCGCCGACCTGTCCGAATGGGACAAGGTGATCGACGCCAAGCTCAACCCCGAGCATGAAGTGACCATCGCCATGGTCGGCAAGTACATGGAGCTGCTCGACGCCTACAAGTCGCTGATCGAGGCCATGAGCCACGCCGGCATCCAGAACCGCACCCGGGTGAACCTGCGCTACATCGATTCCGAAGACATCGAGAACCAGGGCACTGGCCTGCTCGAGGGCGTGGACGCCATCCTGGTCCCTGGCGGCTTCGGCCTGCGTGGCGTGGAAGGCAAGATCCGCGCGGTGCAGTTCGCCCGTGAGAACAAGGTTCCCTACCTGGGCATCTGCCTGGGCATGCAGGTGGCGGTCATCGAATTCGCCCGTAACGTGCTGGGTTGGAGCGACGCGAACTCAACGGAATTCGAGCGCAACAGCGGCCACCCGGTCGTGGGTCTGATCACCGAATGGGCCGACGCCACCGGCGCCGTGGAAACCCGTACCGAAGCTTCCGATCTGGGCGGCACCATGCGCCTGGGCGCCCAGGAATGCCTGCTCGAGCCTGGCTCTCGCGTGCACGCCTGCTATGGCAAGGACGTGATCGTGGAGCGCCATCGTCACCGGTATGAAGTGAACAACAACCTGTTGCCGCAGCTGATAGACGCGGGCCTGGTCATTTCCGGCCGCTCCGGGGACGGCGCCCTGGTGGAAGTGGTCGAGGGCCAGGATCACCCCTGGTTCGTGGCCTGTCAGTTCCACCCCGAATTCACCTCCACGCCTCGCGACGGCCACCCGCTGTTCAGCGGCTTCGTCAAGGCGGCACTGGCACAGCGGAACAAGGACTGAACCATGGCACAGAAGATCATTCGCGTCGGCAACCTGGAGTTGGCCAACGACAAGCCCATGGCGCTGTTCGGCGGCATGAACGTCCTGGAATCCCGCGACCTGGCCATGAAGGTATGCGAGGAATACGTGAGGGTCACCGACAAGCTCGGCATTCCCTACGTGTTCAAGGCCAGCTTCGACAAGGCCAACCGCTCCTCGGTGAATTCCTACCGCGGTCCGGGCATGGAGGAGGGGCTGCGGATCTTCGAGGAGATCAAGCGCACCTTCAACGTGCCGGTGATCACCGACGTGCATGAGCCGCACCAGGCCGCGCCGGTGGCCGAAGTCTGCGACATCATCCAGCTGCCGGCCTTCCTGTCCCGGCAGACCGACCTGGTGGTGGCCATGGCGCGCACCGGCGCGGTGATCAATATCAAGAAGGCGCAGTTCCTGGCGCCTCAGGAAATGAAACACATCCTGACCAAGTGCGAAGAGGCCGGTAACGACCGGCTGGTACTGTGCGAGCGCGGTTCCAGCTTCGGTTACAACAACCTGGTGGTGGACATGCTCGGCTTCGGCATCATGAAGCAGTTCGAGTATCCGGTGTTCTTCGACGTCACCCATTCGCTGCAAATGCCCGGCGGACGCGCCGATTCGGCCGGTGGCCGCCGCGCGCAGGTCACCGACCTGGCCAAGGCCGGCATCAGCCAGGGCCTGGCCGGCCTGTTCCTGGAAGCCCATCCGGACCCGGACAACGCCAAGTGCGACGGGCCGTGCGCCCTGCGCCTGGACAAGCTCGAGCCTTTCCTTGCCCAACTCAAGGCACTCGATGAACTGGTCAAGGGTTTTCCGATCATAGAGACCGCTTGATCGCGGTTTAGAGGGTCAGCAGCGGTTTTTTCAATGGCCCCGCACCGATGACAGGAGTCGCGGGGAGTCGTCCACTCTGGAGTGTTTATAACAATGGCAAAGATCGTCGACATCAAAGGTCGTGAGGTTCTGGACTCCCGTGGCAACCCGACCGTGGAAGCCGACGTGCTTCTGGACAACGGTATCATCGGTCGTGCCTGCGCGCCGTCCGGTGCCTCCACAGGCTCGCGCGAGGCACTGGAACTGCGCGATGGCGACAAGAGCCGTTACCTGGGCAAGGGTGTGCTCAAGGCGGTGGCCAATATCAACGGGCCGATCCGCGATGCGCTGCTGGGCAAGGACCCGGCTGACCAGAAGGCTCTCGATCGCACCATGATCGACCTTGACGGTACCGAGAACAAGGCCAACCTGGGCGCCAACGCCATCCTGGCTGTCTCACTGGCCGCCGCCAAGGCCGCCGCCGAAGACCAGGACCTGCCGCTCTTCGCACACATCGCCAACCTCAATGGCACTCCAGGCGTCTACTCGATGCCCGTCCCGATGATGAACATCATCAACGGCGGCGAGCATGCGGACAACAACGTAGACATCCAGGAGTTCATGGTCCAGCCGGTAGGCGCCAAGAGCTTCGCCGACGCGCTGCGCATGGGTGCCGAGATCTTCCATCACCTCAAGGCCGTGCTCAAGGCCAAGGGCCTGAACACCGCGGTGGGTGATGAAGGTGGTTTCGCACCGAACCTGGGCTCCAATGCCGAAGCGCTGTCAGCCATTGCCGAAGCTGTGAAAAACGCTGGCTACACCCTTGGCGATGACGTCACCCTGGCCCTGGACTGCGCGTCGAGCGAGTTCTACAAGGATGGCAACTACGACCTGGCTGGCGAAGGCAAGGTCTTCGACGCCGCCGGCTTCGCTGACTACCTGGCCGGGCTGACCGAGCAGTTCCCGATCATTTCCATCGAAGACGGCATGGATGAGTCTGACTGGGCGGGTTGGAAAACCCTTACCGAGAAGATCGGCGACAAGGTGCAGCTGGTCGGTGACGACCTGTTCGTTACCAATACGAAGATCCTCAAGGAAGGCATCGACAAGAAGATCGGTAATTCCATCCTGATCAAGTTCAACCAGATCGGCAGCCTGACCGAGACCCTGGAAGCCATCCAGATGGCCAAGGCCGCTGGCTACACCGCGGTGATCTCGCATCGCTCCGGTGAAACCGAGGATGCCACCATTGCCGACCTGGCCGTGGGCACCGCCGCCGGACAGATCAAGACCGGCTCGCTTTGCCGCTCCGACCGGGTATCGAAGTACAACCAACTGCTGCGCATCGAAGAGCAACTCGGCGAGCGCGCGCCTTATCGTGGTCGGGCCGAGTTTCGCGGCTGACCAGGAAGTGGTAAAAAGGCGGCAGGGAAGGGGAAGCCCGGCCACTGCCGTCTTCATGGCTTCCCGGTTTGGATACACCTGAACCCATCCGAGGCGCCACTTTCCGGTATTCGGATCTGTTTCACACTGAGCCTGGCGCACGCTAGGCTCATTGCTATCTGGCAAGCCTGGATTCTTCGATGCGCAGTCCCTATTGGTTGTTCCTGGTTCTCATCCTCTTGCTGGCAGGGCTGCAGCATCGGCTGTGGGTCGGCTCGGGCAGCTTTGCCCAAGCCGCCGACCTCAAACAGCAAATCGCTGACCAGAAAGCCGAGAATGAACGGCTTCTGGAGCGTAACCGCGTACTCGATGCCGAAGTACTGGAACTCAAGAAAGGCATGGAAACCGTCGAAGAGCGTGCCCGACACGAGCTGGGCATGGTCAAGGACGGCGAAACCCTTTACCAGATTACACAATGAACCCTTCCGTTCCTTTCTGGGTGGTGATCCCGGCCGCCGGTGTCGGCTCGCGCATGGGCGCCGACCGTCCGAAGCAATACCTCACCCTGGCCGGCAAGACGCTGATCGAGCATACCCTCGAGTGCTTCCTTGGCCATCCTGACCTTCGTGGCCTGGTCGTCAGCCTGGCCGCCCACGACCCTTGGTGGCCAGGCCTGGCCTACGCCGAGCACCCCTCCATCCACAGAGCAGAAGGGGGCAAGGAGCGTTGCGATTCAGTGCTCGCCGCGCTGCTCAAGCTCAATGAACTGGGCGCCGGTAGCCGTGACTGGGTCTTGGTCCACGACGCGGCGCGGCCCAATCTGGCGGCCAATGACCTTGAGCGGTTACTGAGCGAGCTGGCTCACGACGAGGTGGGAGGCCTGCTCGCCGTTCCTGCCAAGGATACTCTCAAGCGGGTGGATGCCACGGGCCGTGTAGCCGAGACGCTCGACCGTAGCCTGGTATGGCATGCGTTCACCCCGCAGATGTTCCGGCTTGGCCCCCTTCAAAGGGCGCTGGCCGATGCGTTGGTGGCCGGCGTGACCATTACCGACGAGGCTTGCGCCATGGAATGGGCAGGGCATGCGCCCCGCCTGATCGAAGGGCGTGCCGACAACATCAAGGTCACCCGTCCCGAAGACTTGGCCTGGCTGAAGCGCTGAAGTGCTCCAAGCCCTCAGGGCGCCACGGCATAGGCCTCGCATTGGGCCAGACCTTGGCGCAGGTGTTCGATCAGCCCGCGCACCTTGGGCGAAAGATGACGCTGCTGCGGATACAGCGCCCACACAGCCGTGTTGGGGGGTTGATGGTGTTCAAGCAAGGACATCAGCGCGCCGCTGTGCAGGTGTTCCAGCACGTAGTAATCGGGAAGCTGGCACAAGCCCATCCCCTTGAGCGCGGCATCGAGAACCGCCTGGCCACTGTTGCAGCGCCAGTTGCCGCTGACCCGCACATTGATCTCCTTGGCCTCCTGCAGCATCTGCCATTGGTCCGAACTGCCCACCAGGCAGTTGTGTCGCGCCAGTTCCGAAAGGCTGTGCGGCCGCCCGTAGCGTTCCAGGTATGCCGGTGAAGCGCAAAGATACATCCGGCGCGGAGCCAGGCGATGGGCAACCAGCCGGGAGTCCTGTAGCCGACCCAGCCGGATCGCCAGGTCCAGCCCTTCGTCGACCAGGTCCAGCGTCCGGTTGGTCAGCTCGACATCCAGCTGCAATCGGGGGTAGCGCTGTTGATAGTCGTTGACCAGAGGCACGATGAAGCGCTCCCCATAGGCGACCGCGCAAGTCATGCGCAGCAGGCCCTTGGGCTCGCTGGCTAGGTCATGTACCGCGCGCAAAGCCTCGTCTCGGCCATCATGCAAGCGTCGGCAATGCTGCAGGAAGGTATGGCCCGCCTCTGTCAGGCTGACTCGTCGGGTGCTGCGGTAAAACAGACGAGCCTGGAGGCGATCTTCCAGCATCGCGACCTGGCGGCTGACATGGGACGAAGACATGCCCAAGGCTGATGCAGCGGCGCTGAACTGACCATGTTCGGCCACTGCTACGAATTCATCGATACCCTCCCAACCTGCGCTCACGATTATCCCTTGCCTGCAATAATGTTTTCCGAATGGGCGGATTATCCCTGTATGGAGGCTGAATTACACTGTGCTTATCGTTGAAATTCGAACCGAGGAAGTCCCATGATCAAATCCCGTGCCGCTGTCGCCTTCGAAGCGAAAAAACCGCTGGAGATCGTCGAGATCGACGTCGCCCTGCCCAAGGCGGGTGAAGTCTTGCTTCGTGTGGTTGCTACCGGTGTTTGCCATACGGACGCCTACACCCTGTCCGGCGCGGATCCGGAAGGCATCTTCCCGTCCGTGCTGGGTCATGAAGGTGGCGCCATTGTGGAAGCGGTAGGCGAGGGGGTGACCTCGGTAGCGGTGGGTGATCATGTAATCCCGCTGTATACCCCAGAGTGCCGTCAATGCAAGTTCTGCCTTTCCGGCAAGACCAACCTCTGCCAGGCCATCCGTGGCACCCAGGGCAAGGGCTTGATGCCAGACGGCACCACGCGGTTCTCCTACCAGGGCAAGCCACTGTTCCACTACATGGGCACCTCCACCTTCTCCGAGTACACGGTGCTTCCGGAAATCTCGGTGGCTCGCATACCCAAGCAGGCGCCCCTGGAAAAGGTCTGCCTGCTGGGCTGCGGCGTAACCACGGGCATAGGCGCCGTGCTCAATACCGCCAAGGTCAAGCCAGGCGACACCGTAGCCATCTTCGGCCTGGGCGGCATTGGTCTGTCCGCCATCCTCGGCGCGGTCAAGGCCAAGGCCAGCCGGATCATCGCCGTGGACATCAACCCTACCAAGTTCGAGATCGCCCGCCAGTTGGGCGCCACCGACTGTGTAAATCCCAAGGATTACGACAAGCCGATCCAGGAGGTCATCGTGGACCTTACCGATGGCGGGGTGGATTTCTCCTTCGAGTGCGTGGGTAATGTTCAACTGATGCGCGCGGCTCTGGAGTGCTGCCACAAGGGTTGGGGTGAGTCGGTGATTATCGGGGTCGCCGGCGCTGGCCAGGAGATCGCCACCCGGCCTTTCCAACTGGTGACCGGGCGCGTCTGGCGCGGCAGTGCCTTCGGTGGCGTACGCGGCCGCAGCGAATTGCCCAGCTACGTCGACATGGCGGAAAAGGGCGAAATCCCCCTGGATACCTTCATCACGCACACGATGCCCCTGGAAGACATCAACAAGGCCTTCGACCTGATGCATGAAGGCAAGAGCATTCGTAGCGTCGTCCATTTTTAAAGGAAGCGCCATGAGCCTGGACAACCTTTCCTGTCAGAAAAGCTTCGGTGGCTGGCACAAGCGCTACAAGCACCGCTCCAGTACCTTGGGTTGCGACATGGTGTTCGCGGTCTACCTGCCGCCCCAGGCCGAATCCGGCGGTCGCCTGCCTGTGCTGTACTGGCTGTCCGGGTTGACCTGCAGCGACGAAAACTTCATGCACAAGGCCGGCGCTCATCGGGTGGCTGCCCAGCTGGGGCTTATCCTGGTGACCTGCGATACCAGCCCCCGCGGCGCCGAAGTGCCTGGGGACCCGGACGGCGCGTGGGATTTCGGCCTGGGCGCCGGCTTCTACCTCAACGCCACCCAGCCGCCCTATGCCCAGCATTACCGGATGCATGATTACGTGGTGCATGAACTGCCTGCCCTGATCGAGGCGCATTTTCCGGCCAATGACCAGCGGTCCATCGCGGGCCACTCGATGGGCGGCCACGGCGCGCTGGTCTGCGCGCTGCGCAACCCTTGTCGATATCGGGCCATCTCCGCGTTCTCTCCCATCAGCAACCCCATGAATTGCCCTTGGGGCGAGAAGGCCTTCAGTCGTTACCTGGGCGAGGATCGCAGCCGATGGCGCGAATGGGACAGTTGCGTGCTGCTGGGGCAGGCCAGGGAACATTTGCCCCTGCTGGTGGACCAGGGCGACCGGGATGACTTCCTGGTCAGCCAGCTCAAGCCCGAAGCCTTGCGGCAGGCCGCCGAGGCCGCCGGTTATCCGCTGACCCTGCGCCTGCAGGCAGGCTATGACCACAGTTATTACTTCATCGCCAGCTTCATCGAAGACCACCTGCGCCATCATGCCCAGGCCCTGGCCGAAGGCTGAGCGGCGCCTGGCGGTGCCCAAGCGGCGCCAGCCAAGGTAGAATCGCGCCCTGATCAGAACAGGGCGTTTTTCTATGCGTATCGGCCACGGCTATGATGTCCACCGCTTCGGCGAAGGCAGTTTCATCACCCTCGGCGGGGTGCGCATCGCTCACCGAGCCGGCCTGGTAGCCCATTCCGACGGTGACGTCCTGCTCCATGCGCTCAGTGACGCGCTGCTGGGCGCCGCCGCGCTGGGGGATATCGGCCAACATTTTCCTGATACCGACCCTCGCTTCAAGGGTGCCGATAGCCGCGCGCTGCTCAGGCATGTTGTAGAGCTTATTCACGGCAAGGGCTGGCGGGTGGCGAACGTCGACGCCACCATCGTAGCCCAGGCACCGAAGATGGCCCCGCATATTCCCGGGATGCGCCAGTGCATCGCCGAAGACCTGCAAGTGGAACTCGACGCCGTCAACGTCAAGGCCACCACGACCGAAAAGCTAGGCTTCACCGGCCGCGAAGAAGGCATAGCCGTGCACGCCGTTGCACTGCTGATGGCCCTATGACCGAGGCCGAGCTGCTAGGCCCGCGGGCCAACCAGGTGACGCTGGGCACAGCCGTGCTCAAGGCCACGGCCGAGGATTTCCAGGTCAACGAGGTGCTGGACATTCCCTTGAGCGGGGAGGGCGAACACCTTTGGCTATGGGTGGAAAAGCGCGAGCTCAATACCGAGGAAGCTGCCCGGCGCCTCGCGAAGGCCGCCGGCGTGCCGCTCAAGGCCATCAGCTATGCCGGACTCAAAGATCGTCAGGCGCTGACGCGGCAGTGGTTCAGCCTGCACTTGCCAGGCAAGGCCGACCCCGACCTGGCCTCGGCCCAGGATGCCAGCCTGGCCGTTCTGAAGGTCTGTCGTCACTCGCGCAAGCTGCAACGAGGCGCGCATTCAGCCAACGGCTTCTCGTTGCGGCTCACCGAAATGAAGGCTGATCCCGCCGCGGTTGAGCAACGGCTACAGGTATTGAAGGCCCAGGGCGTGCCCAACTACTTCGGCCTGCAGCGCTTCGGTCATGAAGGCGGCAACCTGGCGCAGGCGCGGCACTATGCTACGGAGGGCAAGCTGCCCGCGCAGCGCAACCTGCGTTCGCGTCTGCTATCCAGCGCCCGCAGCTATCTGTTCAACCAGGTGCTCGCTGAGCGGGTAGGCCAAGGCAGCTGGGAGCAGGCTCGGCCTGGAGATGTATTGGCCTTCACCGATAGCCGCAGCTTCTTCGCCGCCGGCCCGGCCGAGTGCGGCGACCCACGGCTGCGGGCCCTGGACCTGCATCCCACCGGGCCGCTGTTCGGTGGCGGCCCCAGCCCCGCCTCGGCCACCACCCTGGTACTCGAAGAACAGGTCGCCGCTCGGGAGCCGCGGCTCTGCCATTGGCTTGCCGAGGCGGGCCTGGATCACGAACGGCGTATTCTGCGGCTGCCCATCCGGGATTTGTCGTGGCATTATCCCCAGCCTGACATTCTGCAACTGGATTTCATCCTGCCCACCGGATGCTTCGCCACCGCCGTGGTTCGTGAGCTGTTCGATCTGGTGCCGGCGGGATAGACGGAAAGCCCATGCGTATCTTGATCTCCAATGACGACGGGGTCACAGCCCCCGGCATCGCCGCGCTGCATGCCGCCCTGGCGGATTTCGCCCAGTGCACGGTGATAGCGCCGGACCAGGACCGGAGCGGTTGCAGCAGCGCCTTGACCATTGACCGGCCGTTGCACCCCGTTGTGCTGGACAACGGCTTCATCAGCCTTGATGGCACCCCGGCCGATTGCGTGCACCTGGGGCTCAATGCCCTGATGGAAGAAGCGGCGGACCTGGTGGTGTCAGGGATCAACCTGGGCGCCAACCTGGGCGATGACGTCATTTATTCCGGCACCGTGGCCGCTGCCCTGGAAGGGCGATTCAGCGGGCATACCGCCTTTGCCTTTTCACTGGCTTCGCGTCAGCTGGAGAACCTGCCTACAGCGGCCTGGTTCGCCCGCAAATTCATCGAGGCCCAGGCAGGCCTTGCGTTGCCACCACGTACGTTGATCAACGTCAATGTGCCGAACCTGCCGCTCGAGGCGGTGCGCGGCATACGTCTGACCCGCCTGGGCCACCGCGCCCGCGCGGCGCGTCCCAGCCTGGTGGTGGACCCTCGCGGCAAGCCAGGCTACTGGATCGCGGCGGCAGGCGATGCCGAAGATGGCGGCCAGGGCACGGATTTCCATGCGGTGCTGCAAGGCTTCGTTTCAGTGACCCCGCTGCAGCTGGATCGCACCTTCTATCCTGCGTTCGAGGCGCTCGGGGCCTGGTTGGAGGAGCTAGGGTGATGCGCGGCCAGGACGACCTGTTGCACCGAGGCATCGGCATGACCTCGCAGCGCACCCGAGAGCGGCTGATTGCCAGGCTGGTAGAGGAGGGCATCTGCAACGCCCAGGTGCTGGAGGTGATCCGCAGGACCCCCCGCCATCTGTTCGTGGACGAAGCGCTTGCCCACCGCGCCTACGAGGATACCGCGCTACCCATCGGCAACAATCAGACCATTTCCCAGCCCTACATGGTCGCGCGCATGAGCGAACTGCTCCTGGCGGCGGGGCCCCTGGACAAGGTGCTGGAGATCGGTACCGGCTCGGGCTACCAGACCGCCGTGCTTTCCCAACTGGTCGAGCGCGTGTTCTCGGTGGAGCGCATCAAGGGGCTGCAGGATCGCGCCAAGGAGCGCATGCAGGGCCTCAACCTGCGCAATGTGGTCTTTCGCTGGGGAGATGGCTGGGAAGGCTGGCCGGCCCTGGCGCCCTACAATGGCATCATCGTTACCGCCGTGGCGGCGGACGTTCCCCAGGCGTTGCTGGACCAACTGGCCCCCGGTGGGCGACTGGTGATACCGGTAGGCGCTGGGGATGTGCAGCAGTTGCTGCTCATTATTCGGGAAGAACATGGCTACGCACGGCATACCTTGGGCGCGGTGCGTTTCGTCCCCTTGCTCAACGGCCCGCTGGCCTGACCGCGGGTTGGAATTCCGCGTCGCCTGTCAGGTCAGAGATGGCTGTAGGTTTTCGCGGCATCTTTCTGTTTCATAATGGCTTTCCTGACCTGGCCATCGTTCAGGCTCGGTTATAATGCCGGCCGTTCATTCACCATCCAAAGGGAGCAACGGGTGAGTCTGATAGTAACTGGCCAGCGCTGTGGCGCGCGGTGGAAGGCACGCCTGCTCATCGGCCTGGCTGGCCTGGCCTTGCTGGCAGGCTGCTCGAGCACGCCCAGCAGTGGTGTGCGTGTAGTGGACCGAGCGGCTCAGCCGCAGCGTCCTCAGGTCACGACAGGGCAATATGTGGTCAAGCGCGGGGACACCCTCTATGCGATCGCCTTCCGGTATGGTTGGGACTACAAGGCCCTGGCAGCCCGTAATAACATTCCGCCACCCTATACCATTCGTCCGGGCCAGGCGCTGCGCTTCGACGGTGCGTCAGGGGGCACCGCTGCGGTTACCAGCGCACCTGCAACTGTCGTGACCCGCAGTACCTCGACGTCCTCTTCCAGCACCACAACCGTCATCCGTCGCCCAGTCGTCACTGCCACGCCCGCAACACCGGGGGTTTCAGGCACGGGCGCCGCTTCGCCAGGCGTTGCGGAACCTACTCCCGTCCCTGCTGGCGAAGTGGTGGCGGGCGGTTGGACCTGGCCCGCAAATGGCGTCTTGATAGGCAAATTCGCTTCAAACGGTAGTTTGAATAAAGGAATTGATATCGCGGGGGATTTGGGACAGCCTGTTTTCGCTGCGTCTGATGGATCCGTGGTGTACGCCGGGAGTGGACTTCGGGGCTACGGCGAGTTGGTGATCATCAAACACAGTGATACCTACGTGAGTGCCTATGGTCATAACCGTAGGCTACTGGTTCGGGAGGGGCAGCAAGTCAAAGCCGGGCAGACGATTGCCGAAATGGGCTCAACGGGGACGGATCGAGTAAAGCTGCACTTTGAGATTCGCCGTCAGGGCAAACCGGTAGACCCTATGCAATTTCTGCCGCGACGTTGATCGATGCTGCAGCCTGTCGCTGACCACGTAGTGGGGACAGGCTCCTGCGCAGCCATGGAAACCAGGCGCGCTTGGGCTTGAGGTCGAACTCAGCAAGGGACTATAACAATGGCTCTTAATAGAGAAGCGCCGGAGTTTGACATCGACGATGAGGTGCTGTTGGTCGAAACCGGCATCGTCCTGGACACGGCCATTGAAGAGGATACCCCGGTACCGGCGGTACGCCCCAAGGTCAGGCAGTCTTCCTCGCTCAAGCAGCACAAGTACATTGACTACACCCGCGCGCTTGATGCTACCCAACTCTATTTGAATGAAATCGGCTTCTCGCCGCTTCTTTCCCCCGAGGAAGAAGTCCATTTCGCCCGGCTCTCCCAGAAAGGTGATCCCGCCGGGCGCAAGCGAATGATCGAGAGCAACCTCAGGCTGGTGGTCAAGATTGCCCGTCGCTATGTCAATCGGGGTCTATCCCTGCTTGACCTGATCGAGGAGGGCAACCTCGGACTTATCCGTGCGGTGGAAAAATTCGACCCCGAACGCGGCTTCCGCTTCTCGACCTACGCAACCTGGTGGATTCGCCAGACCATCGAGCGGGCGATCATGAACCAGACCCGCACCATCCGCCTGCCTATCCATGTGGTCAAGGAATTGAACGTCTATTTGCGCGCTGCCCGCGAACTGACGCAGAAGCTCGACCATGAGCCCTCCCCCGAAGAAATCGCCGCGCTGCTGGAAAAGCCCGTGTGCGAGGTCAAGCGCATGCTCGGGCTGAACGAGCGCGTGTCTTCCGTGGATGTCTCCCTCGGCCCGGATTCGGACAAGACCCTACTCGATACTCTGACCGATGACCGCCCGACCGACCCTTGTGAACTCCTGCAGGACGACGACCTGTCGCAGAGCATCGACCAATGGCTCTCGGAACTCACTGATAAGCAGCGTGAGGTAGTAGTCCGTCGCTTCGGCCTCAGGGGCCATGAAAGCAGCACGCTGGAGGATGTGGGTCTGGAGATCGGACTCACCCGGGAACGGGTGCGGCAGATCCAGGTAGAAGGGCTCAAGCGGCTGCGGGAAATACTCGAGCGCAATGGCCTTTCCAGCGAGTCTCTTTTCCAGTAGCACGCTCGCCTGCGACAATAAAGCCCGGAGCCTTGCTTCGGGCTTTGTTTTGCCCAATTGAAAAGCGACAGGAGCTGCTTTGCCCCGGCATCATGGCGATGTCCGGTGAAGCGTGACTACAGTTTGGGTAGGAAAATGCTTACATCTAACGTAAGCAAACGCCATCTTAACTTGTGAAAAACTTCTTTAACGAACTAAGTGAATTCTTAATCCGTTGATAAACTGGCGTTTTATTGTTGTAACACCTTGAACTCGGTCTTTTTTTGAAAAACTGGGTGGCTTGCCTGGCAGGCTCAAGACCCTATTATTGGAACTGTGTCTAGGGACAGACACAGGCCGCCAGGAAGGTAGCCAGGACATCGCATGACGCGATTCATCAGGACGATGTAGGAAGCACAAGGACCAGGGACGACGATACGGGGGGGGTTAACCCCCCCTTTTTATTGCCTGCGAGAAAACCAGTAGCCAGTGCCCGCGTTAGCGCACCAGGTCCTTGATCTTGCCCTTCACTCCATCGAATTCCTCGGCTTCCGGCAGGGCGTCCTTACGCTCCGTGATGTTCGGCCATACCTCTGCCAACTCGGCGTTCAACGCAATGAATTCCTGCATGTCGTCCGGCACTTCGTCTTCAGAGAAGATGGCCTGGGCGGGGCATTCGGGCTCGCACAAGGCGCAATCGATGCATTCATCCGGGTGAATCACCAGGAAGTTCGGGCCTTCGTAAAAGCAATCCACCGGACACACTTCTACGCAGTCGGTGTACTTGCACTTGATGCAGTTGTCGGTGACGACGAAGGTCATTTCACTCTCTCTCCTCAGGCGGCTGTCTCGGGCCCCACGGCTGGGCCCGGGCAGGTTCGGGGTGCTGGTCTGGCGCCAGGCTGATCGCCACAAGCGGCCCGCGCGGGCCACTGACGGTGGACTTCCCAAACCGCGCGGGATTCTATCAGCTTGATGGGCTGCGCGTTAGACCCGGTTCTTCAATGTATAGAGCAGCTCCAAGGCCGCGCGGGGGGTGAGGCTGTCCACATCGAGCTTGGCCAGTTCATCGAGCACTGGGTGAGGCAGTTGCGCAAAAAGGTCGCTCTGGTGCGGCACCTGGGCCTTCCCTGGCTTGCGGTTGGCAGGCTCCTTGGGCAGGCTGGCGGTTTCCAGCCGAGCCAGGTGATCCCGGGCGCGCTGGATCACCGCGGCGGGCACGCCTGCCAGCTGTGCCACCGCCAGCCCATAGCTCTGGCTGGCCGGCCCTGGCAGCACATGGTGCAGGAACACGATGCGCTCATTGTGCTCGGTAGCATTGAGGTGCACGTTGGCTACCACTGACTCGCTCTCCGGCAGTACCGTGAGCTCGAAATAGTGAGTGGCGAACAGGGTGAATGCCTTGAGCTGAGCCAGCCTTTCAGCCGCGGCCCAGGCCAGGGACAAGCCGTCGAAGGTGCTGGTGCCCCGGCCGACCTCGTCCATCAGCACCAGGCTGGCATCCGTGGCGTTATGCAGGATATTGGCGGTCTCGCTCATCTCCACCATGAAGGTCGAACGTCCACCGGCCAGGTCGTCGCTCGAGCCGATGCGGGTGAAGATGCGGTCTACCAGTGACAGCTCGCAGCGCGCCGCGGGAACGAAGGCGCCGATATGAGCCAGCAGTACGATCAACGCTGTCTGCCGCATGTAAGTGGACTTACCGCCCATGTTCGGCCCGGTGATCACCAGCATCCGTGTCTGGTTGTCCAGGGTCAGGTCATTGGCCACGAACGGCGTGGTCAGCACTTGTTCCACGACAGGGTGGCGCCCCTGGTCGATGCGGATGCACGGCTCATCGACGAAGCTGGGGCAGTTCAGGTCCAGGGTCAGGGCACGCTCGGCCAGATTGCTCAGCACATCCAGCTCCGCCAGGGCCGCCGCGGTGTCCTGCAGGGGCGCCAAGTGGCCGATCAGGGTTTCCAGTAGCGCCTCGTAGAGCATTTTCTCCCGAGCCAGCGCCCGGGTTTTCGCGGACAGGGCCTTGTCTTCGAAGGCCTTGAGCTCCGGGGTGATGAAGCGTTCCGCACCCTTGAGCGTCTGCCGGCGAATATAGTCGCCCGGGGCCTGTTCGGCCTGCTTGCTGGGCAATTCGATGAAGTAACCGTGCACCCGGTTATAGCCGACCTTGAGATTGGCCAGGCCGGTACGGGTCTTTTCCCGTGCTTCCAGGTCGATCAGGAACTGCCCGGCGTTTTCGCTCAGCGCAAGCAGTTCGTCCAGCTCCGGATCGTAGCCGGCCTTGAGCACCCCGCCATCGCGAATTACCGCCGGCGGCGTGTCGATGATGGCTCGTTCGAGCAACGACGCCAGTTCCGGGTAGGTGCCGGCGATGGTCGCCAATTGCGCCAGATGTGGCGCCTCCAGGTCAGCCATGTGGTTCTGCAGTTCGGGCAAGGCGGCCAGGGCGTCGCGCAGCCGCGCCAGGTCCCGGGGGCGAGCGTTGCGCAGGCCGATGCGCGCCAGAATACGTTCCAGGTCGCCTATGTCCTTGAGCCGCGGCTGCAAGCCTTCGAAGCGATAGTTTTCCAGCAGACAGGCGATGGAGCGCTGTCGGGCGTTGAGTACCTTGGGGTCGCGCAGCGGGCGGTTCAGCCAGCGGGTGAGCAGGCGGCTGCCCATGGCCGTCTGGCAGCGGTCCAGCACTGATTGCAATGTGTTGTCGCGACCACCGCCGAGATTGACGTCCAGTTCCAGGTTACGCCGGGTAGCGGCGTCCAGCACCACGGTGTCGTCCAGTCGTTCATGCCGTAGACTGCGCAGGTGGGGCAGGGCGGTGCGCTGGGTTTCACGCGCATAGGCCAGCAGACAGCCGGCGGCGCCAATGGCCAGGGTCAATTGTTCACAGCCGAAGCCCTTGAGGTCCTGGGTGCCGAACTGCTGGCATAGCAGCTTCCTGGCGGTGTCGCGTTCGAATTCCCAAGGCGCGCGTCGGCGCGAGCCCCGGCGCTTTTCCGCGGGCAGCCCCTGGGGCCAGTCGTCGGGGATCAGCAGCTCGACCGGGTTGATCCGCTCCAGTTCGGCCAGCAGGTGCTCCCAGCCTTTGAGTTCCTGCACGATGAACTGGCCGCTGGTGATATCCAGCACAGCCAGCCCGAACAGGCGCTCATCGCCAAGCAGGGCAGCGATCAGATTGTCGCGGCGCTCATCGAGCAAGGCTTCGTCGCTCACCGTTCCGGGCGTGATGATCCGTACCACCTGCCGCTCTACTGGCCCCTTGCTGGTGGCCGGGTCGCCGATCTGTTCGCAAATGACGACCGATTCCCCCAGCTTGACCAGCTTGGCCAGGTAGCCTTCGGCCGCGTGATACGGGATACCGCACATGGGGATGGACTGCCCGGCGGACTGACCACGCGCGGTCAGGGTGATATCCAGCAGCTTGGCCGCTTTCTTGGCATCTTCGTAGAAGATTTCGTAGAAGTCGCCCATGCGATAGAACATGAGCTGGTCTGGATGCTGATGCTTGAGCTTCCAGTACTGCTGCATCATCGGGGTGTGGTTGGACAGGTCAGACATTCAGGGGCTTGGCTCGGCTACGTTCAACATGGGACGAAGCCGCCCATGGTACTAGGTTTTCACCTGGTCATTGAATGCCGATACGGGCTCAGGCATGAGCGCGTCTGCAAAGAAAGGGCTGGCCGACGCTATCCGGGCATTGGAAGCCTTTGAGTCAGGGCTTGGTTAGGGCGGATCACAGAGGAGCCCGGCAAGGCCGGGCTCGCGCTCATGGCTCAGGCAAGTCGCCTGGCATCATTGCTGGTTGCGATTGCCGCCGCCGCTGTTCTGGCCGCCCTTGCGCCCGGCCTCGCTGGCTTTCTCGCGATCGTTGGCGAAGTTACCGCCGCTGTTCTGGCTGCCGCCTCCGCTTTTCTGGTCATTGCCACCGCTGTTCTGACCGCCCTTGCTGCCGGCTTCGCTGGCGCGCTCGCGGTCATTGGCGAAGTTGCCACCGCTGTTCTGGCCACCCTTGCTGCCGATTTCCTGATAGAACTCGCTGCCGTGGGATTCAGCCGTGGCTTGGCCCCCTTTACGACCAGCTTCTTCCACGGTCATCTTGCCTTGTTGCTTATCTTGTTTGTCGGTCATGATCCTTACTCCTCAGGGGTTGGTTTAGGTCACGCATTGAATGTGACTGGGCCTAGGCCGGCGGGCTCCCTCGACGCGACGAAACGCGAGAGCTTTTCAGGCTCGAAACTGTGGCATCCTGGCTTAAAGGACCGACTCAACCGGGGCGGCATTCTTTAGTCTTCCAGATGCCGACCTTTGTCATCCCAGGTTGCGCATGAACGCTGGACAAGCGGGCCGCGAGCGTTGGAAAGTCCCTCTGCACCTTGCCCTCTGCCCACTCGAGGTTTTCTCCATGGATGAAATAACCCATCTGGCCACTACCCTTGGCCAACGTCTGCTGGCACTGGATGCATCGGTCACTACGGCCGAATCCTGTACCGGTGGCGGCATTGCCGAAGCGATTACCCGTGTGGCCGGAAGCTCATCCTGGTTCGAGGCCGGGTTCGTCACCTATTCGAACCGGCAGAAGCAATTGCAGTTGGGCGTTGCCGCGCCCGTGTTCGATCGGGTCGGAGCGGTCAGCGAGGAGGTGGTCATCGCCATGGCGCGCGGCGCGGCGGCCAGGGCCGAAGCTCGCTTTGCCGTGGCCGTGAGCGGTATCGCCGGCCCGGGTGGTGGCTCGCCGGCCAAGCCTGTGGGCACGGTCTGGCTGGCTTGGGCCGATGGCGGGGCAGTCTTCGCCGCGCGGCGTCAGTTTCCCGGTAATCGCCAGGCTGTAAGGGAGCAAACCGTCGTCGCCGCGCTCCAAGGATTACTGGCCTTGGCCAATGGAGAAAAACCCGTTCAGGGGTAGGCGGCCGTCGTAAGGCGTGTATAATACTGTCTACTTATACAGTAATTGGCCAGATACAGGCCGCGCTTCGCGCGCTGTGGGCCTTGTCGAAATCGTGAGGATATCTATGGACGACAACAAGAAGCGTGCCTTGGCTGCGGCCTTGGGTCAGATCGAGCGTCAGTTCGGCAAGGGAGCCGTGATGCGCATGGGTGACCATGAGCGGTCAGCCATCCCGGCCATTTCCACCGGCTCGCTCGGCCTGGACATCGCGCTGGGCATCGGTGGCCTGCCAAAGGGCCGTATCGTTGAAATCTACGGGCCTGAGTCGTCCGGTAAAACCACCCTGACCCTGTCGGTCATCGCCCAGGCCCAGCGCGCCGGCGCCACCTGCGCCTTCGTCGACGCCGAGCATGCGCTGGACCCGGAGTACGCCGGCAAGTTGGGCGTCAATGTCGACGATCTCCTGGTGTCGCAGCCGGACACCGGCGAGCAGGCGCTGGAAATCACCGACATGCTGGTGCGTTCCAACGCGGTGGACGTCATCATCGTCGACTCCGTGGCGGCTCTTGTGCCCAAGGCGGAAATCGAAGGCGAAATGGGCGACATGCACGTGGGCTTGCAGGCTCGCCTGATGTCTCAGGCCCTTCGCAAGATCACCGGTAACATCAAGACCGCCAATTGCCTGGTGATCTTCATCAACCAGATCCGCATGAAGATCGGCGTCATGTTCGGTAGCCCGGAAACCACCACGGGTGGTAACGCGCTGAAATTCTACGCATCGGTTCGCCTGGATATCCGCCGCACCGGCTCGGTGAAGGAAGGCGACGACATCGTGGGTAGCGAAACCCGCGTCAAGGTGGTCAAGAACAAGGTGTCGCCGCCATTCCGCCAGGCCGAGTTCCAGATTCTGTATGGCAAGGGCATCTACCTGAACGGCGAGATCATCGACCTTGGCGTTGCCAACGGGCTGATCGACAAATCCGGCGCCTGGTATGCGTACCAGGGCAACAAGATCGGCCAGGGCAAGGCCAACGCCGCCAAGTACCTGGAAGAGAATCCGGAAGTGAAGGCCGCGCTGGAAAAGCAGATCCGCGACAAGCTGTTGAGCGCGGCGCCCGCGCCTTCGCCTGAAGCCAAGCGCGGTGCCGTGGCTGCGGATGAAGCGGTCGATGCCGAAAGCGACTTCTGACCTGTTCTGGCGGCTGTGAATGGCAACCTTGGTGCTTGATACCCCTGTTGCCGTCCGCCGAGCCGCCATGGATTTGCTCGCGCGGCGTGAGCACGGGCGCGTGGAGTTGGAGCGCAAGCTCCGGCAAAAAGGCGCGCCCGCCGAGCTGATCGCTGGTGCTCTGGATCGGTTGGCCGAAGAAGGTTTGCTCTCGGAGGCCCGTTACCTGGAGAGCTTCATCAGTTATCGGGCGCGTTCGGGTCATGGGCCTGCCCGTATCCGCGAGGAGTTGACTCAGCGAGGTCTCCAACGCAGTGATGTGGACCAGGCATTGCGCGAAAGCGCGCTGGATTGGCCCGCATTGCTTCGTGATCTCTGGGAGCGCAAGTTCGAGGGTCGCGCGCCAAGCGATGCCAAGGAGCGGGCGCGGCAGACTCGATACCTGCTCTATCGGGGCTATTCCATGGACATGGTCGGCCGCCTCTTGAGCGGGCGAGATTGACAGTGGGGCTGGACGCCAAGGCGTCCGGCCCCCTTTCATATCAGGGTTTGGCCCAGTTTTCCGGTTGGTTGATGAAGTTCACCAGCTCCCGCAATCGTCCCTGGCCGCGTCTGATGAAGCTGAATACCAAGCGAGTCAGGTGTGCCAGTTCGGGCTCGTCGGCGGTTTCATGTGCCGGCTCGAACTGCGCGAACTCACCCCCAAGCTTGAGGTCGGCAAAATCCTCTTCCAGACGCGCGAGGGCGGTCGGCGCCAATGGATGATGCATACGGATGATGAACTGCTGGTTAAGCCAGCGAGAAGAGTGGAAGTTGGCGTAGAACTGGCTGATTTCATCCACGGCATCCTGGGCGCTGTGCACCAGTTTCATCAGTTTCAGGTCGCTGGGAAGGATGTACCGGTTCGATTCCAACTGGCGCTGCACGAAGTCCAGGGCGTCCTGCCAGAAGGTGCCGCCGGGTGCATCCAGCAACACCACGGGCACCAGAGGGCTTTTGCCTGTCTGGATCAGCGTTATCACCTCAAGCGCTTCGTCCAGGGTGCCGAAGCCGCCGGGGCACAGCACGATAGCGTCGGCCTCCTTCACGAAGAAGAGCTTGCGCACAAAGAAGAAATGAAACGACAACAGGCGCTCGGACCCATGAATAGTCGGGTTGGCCTGTTGTTCGAAGGGCAGGGTGATGTTGAAGCCCAGACTGTGCTCAGCTCCTGCACCCTCATGGGCGGCCGCCATTACCCCACCACCGCCTCCGGTGATGACCATGAAGCCATCTCGTGCCAAGGCAGCGCCCAACTCACGAGCGAGGGCATACACGGGATGTTCCCATGGTGTACGCGCCGAGCCGAAAACCGTGACCTTGCGGCGCCCCTGATGGGGTTCCAGGGCGCGGAAAGCCTTGTCCAGCTCGCGCACGGTCTGCAAGGTGATCTTGGCATGCCAGCGGCTGCGATCCTCATGGGCCATGCGCAGCGCGGTCAATATCATGTCCCGATAAAGGTCGGTATTGGGGCTGCCCGGCGCCAGGCGAGCCAACTGGGCATCGACCTGCTCGAGCAGGGTAGGGTCAAGCTCCGTAAGGTGCTGGCCCAGAGTTGAGTCGTGCTGGTAGGGCATTGAACCTCTCCTTGGTGGGAAAGCGACGGCCTCGCAGAGGCGCCGCTACCCTGGATGGGAACAGCTCAGGGCTTGAGACCACAATCAGCGGCGGTGTACCTGTGAGTGGCGACTGGCTTCCTGGCCTTGGTGTTCTCTACGAAGTCATAGCGCATCACCGCGCCGCTGCGCATCAGGTCGACATAGCCCTTGTTGCGGCAAACGCTGGCGCCCAGCTGAAGATAGACATCCTGGGGGTTCTGGCGCATCTGCTCGGCATAGCTTGGGCGCACGGCCAGGTGGTCGACCAGCTCGTTACCCTGGACGGTGTAGCCCAGGTCGAGGATGTCTTCGTTCAGGGCGCGGGGCGTACCGACACTGCTTTCCCGGGCTACGTTCTGGAGCTTCTTGCTAAGCCCGAACTCTTGTAGCGAAGCAGCCTGGGCCATGCCCAGGGGCAGCGCCATTAGCAGGGAAAGAGCGATGGTGAAGCGTGGCATGAAACCTCCTCAGTCGAATGTCGCCCAGGGCGCAAGCCCGTTGGACCGGTTCGAACCGGCCATGTTCCAGCCCAGGGCCTGGGCAGTATATACGCTGTCCGGTCGGCCACGCCGACGAACAAAAGCCGGTGGTAGAATGCGCGCTTTCTCCCGCCTTGGCCGTACCATGTCCCATGCCGTATTTCACCTGCGTGCCGAACGCCTGGCGCGCAGCACTCGCCCCTTCATCGCTCGGGGCTCGAAGAGCGCCCGATGCCCGCATTGCCGTGTGATACCCAGCCATTGCATCTGTGCGCTTCGCCCCCGGGTGCAAGCCCAGGCAGCGGTGTGCCTGCTCATGCATGACGTTGAAGCCCTCAAGCCCACCAACACCGGTTGGCTGATCGCCGATGTGGTGCCGGATACCTTCGCCTTTGGCTGGCAACGCACGGAAGCGGACCCCAGGTTGCTCGCTCTGCTGGCCGACCCGGCCTATCAGCCCTATCTGGTGTTCCCGGGTGAGTTCGTTGAACCCAAGAGCCGCGTGCTCAGCCAGGTGGAACCTCTGATCGGCAGGCGCCCATTGTTCGTGCTGCTGGATGCGACCTGGACCGAAGCGCGCAAGATGTTCCGGAAAAGCCCTTACTTGGACGGCTTTCCGGTACTGAGCCTGGCGCCAGAGGAAATTTCCCGCTACCGCTTGCGTCGCTCGCGACGGGACGACCACTTCTGCACGGCAGAGGTAGCCGCCATGTGCCTGGCGTTGGCGGGAGATGAGCTTGCCGCCCAGGCGTTGGACGGCTGGCTGGACAGGTTCAGCGCGCACTATCTGGCAGCCAAGCGTAACTTGCCCAGGCCAGGGGGTGGCTGATCAGGCCATAGCGGCGCGGGCGCGGGAAGGCCACAGCTGGGCGGTGAGCATTCCCGCCAGCATCACGGCGCATCCCAGGTAACCGCGGAAGGTCAGCACCTCACCGAGCAGGAGGGTGGCAGCCATGGCCGCGAAGACGGCTTCGAGGGAAAAGATGATGGCCGCATGGGACGCGATGGCATGGCGCTGGGCGACCACTTGCAAGGTGTACCCAAGCGCCGCGGCCACCATGCCGCCGTACGCCACGGCTGGCAGGGCGGCGAGGATAGCGTCCGCGGCAAGGGGTTCGAAGGCCAGCGCGAGGGCCAGGCTGAACAGCGCGCAGACCAGGAACTGAATGCAAGCCAGCTGGATCACGTTATGGTGTCGGGCGAATTGGCCTACCAGCAGCACATGGCCGGCCCAGACGAATGCGCCCGCCAGTTGCAGCCAGTCCCCCGGGGCGACCTGGAAGTGTTCATTGACACTGAGCAGGTACATCCCCACCACGGCCATGGCTGCTCCTAGCCAGGTACCGGCGCCGGTGCGATGGCCTAGGAACAGGCCGACCACGGGAACGACTATGACGTAGAGGCCAGTGATGAACCCGGCGTTGGTGACGGTGGTGAACTGCAGGCCGAATTGCTGCAGGTTGATGCCCACGGCCAGGGCCAGGCCCATGGCGGTGCCTGCCCTCCAGTGTCCACTGGGCGCCGGGGCCGGGTTCGGCCGTTGGCGCAGCGACCAGCACAACAAGGGCAGCAGGCAGAGCGCGCCGAGGGCAAAGCGCAGCCCTGAATAGAGGAATGGGCCAATATGTTCCATGCCAGCGGTCTGTGCCACGAAACCCGAGCCCCAGATCAGGGCGGTCAGTAGCATGAGAAGGTCGGCCCGCAGGGCATTGGCTTGCATCGTATTCGTCCTTGGCAATATCCGGAGCGCGGACTGTGCCCCAATGCAGGCAACTTGACCACCCCGGCTGGCCTCGGCATGCTTGGCCCCGGTTCAGCCGCGGCGAAATGTCACGCCGCTGACGGCCTCCGGGCCGCCCTTGCCCGTTCATACAGGACGCCTCCGATGGCCAGCCACCACCATATCCTGATCGCTGATGATCACCCGCTGTTTCGCAGCGCGTTGAGCCAGGCCTTGACCCTGGCCTTCGGCGAGGAGGTCAGCGTGCGCGAGGCCGATAGCATTGCCCAATTGGAGGCGCGATTGGCGGACAAGTGCGACTGGGACCTGGTGTTGCTGGACCTGAACATGCCTGGTGCCTATGGCCTTTCCGGGCTAGTGCTGCTACGTGGGCAATATCCACAGGTACCGGTGGTGATGATTTCCGCCCAGGACGACGCGACCGTGGTAGTGAAGGCACGGGAGTTCGGCGCCAGCGGCTTCATTCCCAAATCCAGCCCGCTGGAAGCCATACAGGCCGCAGTGCAGGCGGTGTTGGAGGGAGATGACTGGTGGCCGCCACAAGCCTTCGAGATGGTGGAAGTGACGCCGCAGGCGCGGGCGGCCGGCGAGGGGCTGGCCAGCCTGACGCCACAGCAGTTTCGCGTATTGACCATGGTATGCGAGGGCCTTCTGAACAAGCAGATCGCCTTCGAGCTGAGCGTTTCCGAAGCCACGATCAAGGCTCACGTTACCGCTATTTTCCGCAAGCTGGGCGTGCGCACCCGTACCCAGGCAGCGCTATTGCTGCAACAGCTGGCCACCGTCAGCGTTTAAGGAAGGACAGCTGCAACCGGCGAGGCGATCAGGTAAGGTGCAGCACCAAAATCCCAGGGCTCGACCCATGTCCCCTTTCAAAGGCCAGCGTGGCCTCAAGCGTATCTTCAATGCCGCGGGCTATTCCCTGGACGGGCTGCGCGCCGCCTTTACCGGCGAAGCCGCGTTCCGCCAGCTGGTGCTGCTCAATGTGCTGCTCATTCCACTGAGCTTTTTCCTGCATGTCAGCCGGGTGGAACACGCGGTATTGGTAATGGCATGCCTGCTAGCGTTGATCGTCGAGTTGATCAATTCCGCCATCGAGGCCACGGTCGATCGCATTTCCCTGGAACGCCACCCATTGTCCAAGAATGCCAAGGACATGGGCAGCGCCGCGCAATTGATCGCCCTGAGCATGATCGCCATCGTCTGGGCCATCGTGCTGCTTTGAACCGGTTCATGCCACGGGCTGCAGCACTATCTCATCGCTGCGCCGAACCCCGGCGGTAAAGGTGCGGCACAATTCGAGGAACTCCCGCATGGCGCAGGTCTGGTATTTCTGCTTGTGCCAGATGAAGAAGAACTGGCGCGCCAGGTCAAGCTCCGGCGTGGCGATGTAGACCAGGCTGCCACGGCGTACCGCGTCGCGCAGGGCCAGGCGCGATACGCAGCCAATACCCAGCCCGGACTCCACCGCGCGCTTGATCGCCTCGGTATGCTCCAGTTCCAGACGCACATTGAGCATCGAGCGATGATGACGCATGGCCTGGTCGAAGGTCAGGCGCGTGCCAGAGCCCTGCTCGCGCAATATCCAGGCTTCGTTGACCAGTTCCTCGAGACTTGCCTGCCCTTTGCTGGCCAGCGGGTGGGAAGGGGAACAAAACACCGCCAGTTCGTCCTCCACCCAAGGTTGAACAGCGATGTCGCCGTGGTGACAGTCGCCCTCGATCAGCCCCAGGTCCAGTTCGTGCTGGGCCACCTGTTGCACGATATGCGCGGTGTTATGGACGTGGAGCTTCACCTGGCTTTCCGGATGCCGTTGCATGAAGCTGCCGATCAGCAGGGTCGCCAGGTAGTTGCCGATAGTCAGGGTCGCGCCCACGGCCAGGGAGCCGAAGCCGGACTTGCCATTGAGCAGGTCTTCGATTTCCTTGGCCTGGTCCAGCAAGGCAACGGCCTTGGGAAGCAACTGATGCCCCAAGGCGTTCAGGCTCAGGCGCTTGCCCGCGCGATCGAACAATTGGCAACTGGACTGCCGCTCCAGCTCGGTGATGGAGGTACTGGCAGCAGACTGGGACAGTGCTAGCAGGGACGCTGCGCGGGAGACGCTTTCCTGCTGGGCCACCGCTACGAAAACCTGAAGCTGACGCAAGGTGAATCGCATATCTATATAACCGATTAGGTATATCTTGATAATTCATTTAACAGATATTGTGGCGCGATCTAGAATACCGCGCAATCATGCCGCGTCGTCGGCGCCTGCCAGCCAGGGTACCGAGTTTTCAGGAGCCTTTCTTTCAATGAGCAACTTCAACCACGAGCGCGTGCTCAGTGTTCATCACTGGAACGATACCCTGTTCAGTTTCAAGTGCACCCGCGACCCGGGGTTGCGTTTCGAAAACGGGCAGTTCGTGATGATCGGTCTGCAGCAGCCCAACGGTCGTCCTCTGATGCGTGCCTACTCCATCGCCAGCCCGAACTGGGAGGAGCATCTGGAGTTCTTCAGCATCAAGGTGCCGGACGGCCCGCTCACCTCGCAGTTGCAGCACCTGAAGGAAGGCGACGAGATCATCATCAGCAAGAAGCCCACCGGCACGCTGGTGCTCGACGACCTCAAGCCGGGCAAGCACCTGTACCTGCTCAGCACCGGAACTGGCCTGGCGCCCTTCATGAGCGTTATTCAGGATCCGGAAACCTACGAGCGTTTCGAGAAAGTCATTCTGGTACATGGCGTGCGCTACACCAATGAAGTCGCCTACCATGAGTTCATCACCGAGCACCTGCCGCAGAACGAGTTCTTCGGCGAAGGCGTGCGCGACAAGCTGATCTACTACCCCACCGTGACCCGTGAGCCCTTCCGTAACCAGGGGCGCCTCACCGACCTGATGCGCAGCGGCAAGCTGTTCGCGGATATCGGCCTGCCGCCGATCAACCCGCAGGATGACCGCGCCATGATCTGCGGCAGCCCGAGCATGCTGGATGAAACCAGTGCCGTGCTGGACAGCTTCGGCCTGCAGGTGTCACCGCGCATGCGCGAGCCGGGTGATTACCTGATCGAACGGGCCTTCGTCGAGAAATAATCGGCCGCTGGCCCATGAAGCCGCCCCGCGTCATGCCGGGCGGCTTTTTCATGCCTGGGCGAATACTTCCAGCACGCGGATGCTTGCCGGGGTGGGGTAATGCCAGCGCACCTCGACATCCCACAGCTTCACGCCATAGGTGCGCTCGGGGTTGGGTACCTGATACGCAGGGCGTGGGTCCTGCCCCAGGCATTGCTCGATCAGCGCCACCAGGGGCTCGTCAAGGCGAAGGGCGTGGGACCGCGCCTGTGCCAGCGCTGCGCTGGCCCAGTCTACCGGCAGCAGGGCTGGCGGCGCTTCGGCAATGGTGTTGGTCGCTTCCGGAACCTGGTCGGCGTAGGGGACATAGGGCTTGATGTCGAGCACCGGCGTACCGTCGAGCAGGTCAAGGCCCGAGAGCCATAGCTTGCCGGGCTCGATTCGGTCCAGTCTTACCACCGATTGGCCAATCCCGTTGGGGCGGTGGGTAGCGCGGCTGGCGAAAACGCCGATGCTGCGGTTCCCTCCCAGCCTGGGCGGGCGGACCTTCAACCGTGGCTCGGTTTCCAGGGCCTGATGGAAAATGAACAGCAACCAGACGTGGCTGACCCCTTCAAGCCCTTGCACCGCTTCGGTGCGGTCGAAGGGCGGCGACAATTCCAGGCAGCCGCGGGCGGCCGGGGCCAGGGCGGGCTGGCGGGGGATGGCGAATTTTTCCTTGAAGCACGACCGTATATGGCCGACCGGAACAACGCTATAAGCCATGTCAGGGACGCAGCCGAGCCGTCAGGCCTTTGAGGAAGTTACGCAGCAGCTGGTCGCCACAGGGCCGATAGTTGTTATGGCCCTGTTTGCGGAACAATGCACTGAGCTCCGGTTTCGAGACAGGGAAGTCGACGTCGGCCAGGATGTCCCGGATGTCGTCTTCCCGAAGCTCGAAGGCCACGCGCAGCTTCTTCAGAATGTCATTGTTGGTCACCGGCAACTGCAAGGGCTGCGGCGGACGACTGTCGTCTCGCCCGCGGCGGTGAATGACCAGCCCGTCGAGGAAATGGCCCATGATCGCGTCCGGGCAGCGGGTGAAGCCGGCTTCCTCTTCTTTCTTGAGATAGCTGCGTACCGCTTCGATAGGCACATTGAGCCCACCCAGCTGGATAATGTCCACCAGCTTGCCATCACTGATGTTGAGCAGGTAGCGCAAGCTGCGCAGCACGTCGTTGTGAATCATGGATCTTCAGGCCTTGAGCGCGAACAAAGCGCATAGTGTACCTGCCGTCGCCAGCCGCTGCTCATGCCGAGCGCGCGGGACGCATGGCCAGGCGCAGATGGAGAAGCGGGTAGGGCTGGCCCATGCCGTCCACGTCGCTGCGGCCTATCACTTCGAAGCCTTCATGCAGGTAGAACCCCAGTGCCTGGATATTCTGTTCGTTCACATCCAGCCCCCGGGCATTGAAGTGTTCCACGGTGTACCACAGCAGGCGCTTGCCCAGCCCAATGCCGCGATAGGCTGGGTCAATGAAGAGCATTTCGACGCGCCCGGCGGCCACCCCGGCAAAGCCGGCGATCCGGCGCTTGGCGTCCCGGATGCAGACCAACATCACCGCGTCCAGATAGCGCTCGGCCATGATCGTCCTGAGCTCGACGATGTAGGCATCGGGGAGAAAGTCATGGGTAGCCCGCACCGAGGCTTCCCAGACCCTGAGCAGGTCCGGGTATTCGGCGCGGCTGGGAGTGCCTATGTTAAAGGCTGCTGGGGCAAAGGCTGCTGGCATGGCGGGTGTCTCCTTGACAGGTGCCAGCAACACTATAGCCCGCGTGATCTTAGATTGCCGTGGCCCAGAGGTCGTATTCATCCGCGTCGGTGATCCGGCACAGCACCTTGTCTCCTGGCCGCAGGGGTCGGTCGGCGTCTACGTACACGTTGCCATCGATTTCCGGGGCATCGTAGAAGCAGCGGCCAATGGCGCCGTCTTCGTCTACCTCGTCGATCAACACTTCGATTTCCTTGCCCACGCGGGCCTGCAGACGGGCCGCGCTGATGGCCTGCTGGTGGGCCATGAAGCGCTCCCAGCGCTCCTGCTTGATGTCGTCCGGTACCGGCGCATCCAGAAGATTGGCCGGCGCGCCCTCGACCGGCGAATACTGGAAGCAGCCGACACGATCCAGCTGGGCTTCGGTGAGCCAGTCGAGCAGATACTGGAAATCCTCCTCGGTTTCGCCTGGGAAGCCCACGATGAAGGTCGAGCGAATGACCAGCTCCGGACAGATCTCTCGCCATTGCTTGATGCGGGCCAGGGTCTTGTCTTCGAAGGCTGGCCGCTTCATGGCCTTGAGCACCTTGGGGCTGGCGTGCTGGAAGGGGATGTCCAGGTACGGCAGGATCTTGCCGGCTGCCATCAGGGGGATCAGCTCATCCACATGAGGGTAGGGGTATACATAGTGAAGACGCACCCAGACACCCAGGGTCGAAAGGGCTTCGCACAGCTCAGTCATGCGGGTTTTCACCGGCTGGCCGTTCCAGAACCCGGTGCGGTACTTCACGTCCACGCCATAGGCGCTGGTGTCCTGGGAGATCACCAGCAGTTCCTTCACGCCCGCCTTGGCCAGGCGCTGGGCCTCGTCCAGCACATCGCCCACCGGCCGGCTGACCAGCTTGCCGCGCATGGAAGGGATGATGCAGAAGCTGCAGCTGTGGTTGCAGCCTTCGGAAATCTTCAGGTACGCATAATGACGCGGAGTCAGCTTGATTCCCTGAGGCGGCACCAGGTCGATCAGCGGATTATGGTCCTGCCGGGGCGGCACCACTTCATGCACCGCGGTGACCACCTGCTCGTATTGCTGCGGCCCTGTCACCGCCAGCACGCTGGGATGCACGTCACGGATGGCGCTTTCCTCCACGCCCATGCAGCCGGTGACGATCACGCGGCCATTCTCGGCGATGGCTTCGCCAATCACTTCGAGCGATTCGGCCTTGGCACTGTCTATAAAGCCACAGGTGTTGACCACCACCACGTCGGCGTCCTGGTAAGTGGGGACGACCTCGTAGCCTTCCATGCGCAGTTGGGTCAGGATCCGCTCCGAATCGACCAGGGCCTTGGGGCAGCCCAGTGAAACGAAGCCGACCTTTGGAGTGGCGGCGGGCGGAGTGACAGTAGACATGACTAACCTCGGTGTGGGGCAAGGCCGTGGCCGGGCCCAGGTGCGCGCTGAGCGCGTCTGATCAAAAAGTGCGCAATTCTAGCGATGCGCGCGCGGCAACGCCAGTGCTAAACCAGGGAAATATGACCAGCGCTGCGCTATGCTTCGCCCCCGCGCGCGGGCTGGCACCAGGTCACGCTGCGCGCCAGGGGCATAACTACCGCACGGCAGACGGCCGGCTCAAAGGGCAGTAGGAGAGGTTGATGGTTCAGGCAAGCAATGAGGCTGGAGGCGGGCACGCCGCGAAGCCGCTGAGTATGCTCGTGGCGGCGGTCGGCGTGGTCTACGGGGATATCGGTACCAGCCCCTTGTATACCTTGAAGGAAGTCTTCATGGGTGGTTATGGCGTCAGCGTGAGCCATGAAGGCGTCCTGGGCGTGTTGTCGCTGATCTTCTGGGCGCTGATCTGGGTGGTATCGATCAAGTACGTCCTGTTCGTGCTGCGCGCCGACAATCAGGGCGAGGGCGGCACCATGGCCCTGCTGTCCCTGGCCCGGCGCGCCGTGGCAGGCTACCCGCGCATCGGCGCGGTCATGGTGGGTTTTGGTCTGGTGGGCGCCGCGCTCTTCTATGGCGACAGCATGATCACCCCGGCCGTGTCAGTGCTCTCGGCGGTGGAGGGGCTGGAACTGGCCTTCGATGGGGTTGAACACTGGGTGATTCCCATTGCATTGGTGATCCTGATCGGCCTGTTCGTATTGCAGAAACACGGCACTGCCCGGATCGGCAAGTTGTTTGGCCCGATCATGGTGTGCTGGTTCCTGGTCCTTGGCGCGCTTGGCATCTGGGGTATCTCACACCATCCCGAAGTGCTGCAGGCGATCAACCCGCTGTGGATGGTGCGCTTCTTCATCAGCCATCCGGGTATCAGCGTCGCCGTACTGGGCGCCGTGGTATTGGCCTTGACCGGCGCCGAGGCGCTCTACGCCGACATGGGCCATTTCGGCCGCAAGCCCATCGCCCGGGCCTGGTTCGCGCTGATCCTGCCAGCGCTGGTGCTTAATTACTTCGGCCAGGGCGGGCTGTTGCTGGAAAACCCCGAGGCGGCGCGCAACCCCTTCTTCCTGCTGGCGCCAGGCTGGGCGCTGATCCCCTTGGTGGGCTTGTCTACCCTGGCGACGGTGATCGCCTCCCAGGCGGTGATCTCGGGTGCCTTCTCCCTGACTCACCAGGCCATACAGCTGGGCTATATCCCGCGCATGCATATCCAGCACACGTCCAGCAGCGAACAGGGCCAGATCTACATCAGCGCGGTGAACTGGTCTCTGATGGTGGGCGTTATCCTGCTGGTGCTGGGCTTCGAGTCGTCCAGTGCCCTGGCGTCCGCCTACGGCGTGGCCGTGACCGGCACCATGCTCTGCACGACCGTGCTGGTGGCGGCCGTCATCCTGCGCCTGTGGAAGTGGCCGGCCCTATTCGCCGTGCCACTGCTGTGCAGCTTCCTGCTGGTCGACATGCTGTTCTTCGCCGCCAACGTGCCGAAAATCTTCCAGGGCGGGGCCTTCCCGGTACTGGCCGGGTCCGCCCTGTTCATCCTCATGACAACCTGGAAGCGGGGCAAGCAGTTGCTGGTCGATCGCCTCGATGAAGGCAGCCTGCCGCTACCTATCTTCATTGGCAGCATTCGGGTCCAGCCGCCCCATCGTGTACAGGGCACCGCAGTATTCCTGACGGCGCGCCAGGACGCAGTGCCTCATGCACTGTTGCACAACATGCTGCACAACCAGGTGTTGCATGAGCAGGTCGTACTGCTGACGGTGCTGAGCGAAGACAGACCCCGGGTGCCGGCGCAGGAGCGGGTAGATGTCGAAGCCTTCGGGGAAGGCTTCTACCGGGTGATCCTTCATTATGGATTCATGGATGAGCCGGACGTGCCCGGAGCTCTGGCGCTCTGCCAGCTGGAAGACCTGGACTTCGGCCCCATGCGGACTACCTATTTCCTCAGCCGGGAAACCGTGATTCCTTCACGCTTGCCAGGCATGGCCCGCTGGCGGGAGGGGCTGTTCGCCTTCATGCTCAAGAATGCCAACGGCAACCTGCGGTTCTTCAGGCTGCCGCTGAACCGGGTGATCGAACTGGGTACCCAGGTGGAGATGTAAGGCTGTCCTGGCCGTTCAACCAGGAGAGCCAGCGCCAGCTGGCGAACGAGGCTCCCCTGGCATCAGGAACCCTTGCGCTGGTTGATCGCCTGGATCAACCGCTGGGCCAGCGCGGGGTAGTTTTCGTCGAAGTGGTGGCCGCCTGGCAGTTGTAGCTTCTCGCCCGTATGGGTGGCTTCGGTACAGCCGCTTTCGTCGGCCTCCTCGGCACCGTAGACACAAAGCACCTTCGCGCCTGGCACCTTGGCCAGTTCCACCCCGGTTGGCGCTTCCTTGCCTTCCTGGCCCAGCCAGCCTTCCACCTGGATCTCGAAACTGCCGCTGCGGGCGAAGGCGAGCAGGATCATGCTGTCGACCCGGGCCTGGTCGGCGGCCGGAAGGCGGTTGTAGATAGCGGGCAGTACGTCGGCGCCGAAGGAGTAACCGGCCAGCACGAAGCGCTTGGCGCCCCATTTCTGACGGTAGTACTGCATCAGCTCCATCAAGTCCTCGGCGCTTTCTTCAGGCGACTTGTGCTGCCAGTAGTAGCGCAAGGTATCGATACCCACCACTGGATAGCCGGACTTGGCCATGTCCTCGGCCACCTCCTTGTCCAGGTCACGCCAGCCACCGTCGCCCGAGAGGAACAGGGTCACGGTGTCGTTAGGCTTGCTGGGCACTTCCACCACCGGCATCTTCAAGCCCTTGTGGTCATCGCCCAGAATGGCTTGGGCCAGTTGCGTCTTGAGTAACTGCGGTAGCTTGACGTCATAGTCGCTTATGCTGTTCTGGGCATTGGCCTGGCCACGCACGAAGCTCGCGCTGACGTCGTCCGGCCAGTCGTTCCAGGCCACAGACCATTTGCCATGGGGAGCGCTTTTAGGCACCTCCCTCTTGCAGCCGGGTTGTTCCACGGTGAAATCCACCGACACCGCCCGCGCCTTGTCATTGTCCTGTCCAGCCAGCCACTGCCAGGCCAGGGAGGCCCCCGGGCCGATGCCGCCAACGATATCAGGCCTGGCATCGAGCTGCGCCAGCGCCGCTTCGAAGGCCTTGCCCTGGGCGATGCAATCATCCTTGGGCAGGGTTACCTGAAGAATGCGCGCCGCGCCCGAGCGGCTCAGGTCTGTAAGCTGTAGCTGGGTCAATGCCTGGTCGGCCGGAACCGCCACCGCCATCACCACCTTGACGCGCTGGCCCGGTGTCACCAGGGTCGCGTCACTTCCATCGCTCAGTTTCAAGGGTTGCGCCGTGGCTGGCGGAACCGGACGATTGAGCCACCAGAACATCAGCCCGGCAGCCACTATCAAGATCAACAGCGCGATCAGCGCCGAGCGCCAGTAACGTCGAATCATCAGCGTTTCACCAGTCCGGTCAGGCCACCCGCGATCAGGGCAGCGGTGTCAGCCAGGGCCACCAGCGGATCGAGACCCGCCGGTACGGCCATGTAGCGGGGTTCCCAATCCGGCTGGAATTTATCCTTGAACCGGCGAAGCCCCTGGAAGTTATAGAGTTGCTCGCCACGCCGGAACACCATCGAGCCCAGGCGTTGGGTCAGGGGCGCGCCACGGCGCGGCTGCAGGCCTGAGAGCGGGACCATGCCCAGGCTGAAGCGCGCATAGCCCTGCTGTTTGTAATGCTGGATCAGGCCCACCATCATGAACTCCATGGTCAGCTTGGGTGCGTCGGGGTGGGAACGCATCAGGTCCAGGCTGGCCAGCTCGTGGCTGTGAGTTTCCAGCAGGTTGGCGAACGCGACGGGGCGCCCTTGGAAGTGAATGATCACAATGCGGAAGTGCTTGAGGTAATCAGGGCTGAAACGGCCGAGGGAGAAGCCTTTTTCCCTCACGTTCTTACCCGACAGCCAGGCATCCGATATCACCTTCAGTTCATCCAGCGGCGCCGTGCCGGGCTCGTAGATATCCATGCTCAGGCCATCCCGGGTGCCGCGATTCCAGGTATAGCGCAGGTCTTTCATTTCCTTGCCCTTGGCGTCCAGGTCGAAGCGGCGCAGGTCTACCCGGGCCTCCTCGCCCAGCTTGATGGCAGTGAGGCCGATGTCCATGTAGAACGGCAGGTTTTCCGCGCGCACCTGGTAGAACACGGGGCGTGCATGATGGAAGTCGCACAGGTCCCTGAACTGCCAGATCATCTCGGCCCGGGGCTGGGTCGGCCCAATGGGGTCGTACAGGGCCACCAGGCTGCGGCCCCGGCGTGCGTACATCAGGAAGGCCTTGTCCTCGGGATGGAAGAGAAGCGCCTTGTCACCCGTCAGGGCCAGGCCGCCATCGGGCTGGTGAGAGGCCATGAGAATGCGATGAGCCCGCTCCAGCTCTTCCTGGCTGGGCAGGTGGATCACCGGGCGCGCCGTGCGCAGCAGCCAGGTCAGCGCCACTATCACCAGCAATACCGCGCTGCCCAGCGCCGAGCGCAGGCCCCGAGGCGCATCGGCGTCCAGGGTGAACTGCCACCAGAGACGATTGTTGTAAGGCACGTCCTGGTAGGCGAAGAACAGCAACCAGATGGACGCGCCCACCACGCAGGCGGCCGCCATGAGGTAGAAAGGCGACAGGGGCAGCTCCATGAGTCGGCTGGGGCGATAGAAAGCGCGCCTGAACACCGCCAACAGGGAGGCGGTGAGGACCAACACGGTGGCCTCTTCCCAATCGAAACCCTTGAGCAACGACAGCAGGGCACCCGTCAGCAGCAGCACCATGGTCAGCATCCAGGCCGCTGAAAGGCGACGCCGCAACCCTTGAGCCAGCAGCAGGCAAAGCACCCCTACCAGACTGGCTGCGAAGTGCGAAGCGTCGATGAGGCGGTGAGGAAGCAGGAAGCCCATGTGTCGCAGGCGGGTATCGATCTCGGGGGTGGCGCCGGAAAACAGCAGCACCATGCCCGATAGAAATACCAGCACCGCCAGGATGGGGGCTGCCAGGCCGGACGCCACGCGTATTGCCTGGCGGGCGAAAAGCACACGCTTGGCCTCGGTTGCCAGCAACAGCAGGCAGGCAACGAGGAAGGGCAGCATCACGTAGATCAGGCGATACAGCAGCAAGGCGGCGGCCAGGGGGGCGGCGCCCAACTGGTCGGCGAAGGCGGCCAGCAGGATGGCCTCGAACACGCCAACGCCACCGGGTACATGGCTCAATACCCCGGCGGCCAGCGCTAGCAGATAGACCAGCAGGAATGCGCCATACGGGGGCGCTTCGGGAAGCAGGCAATACAGCACAGCGGCCGCGACAGCGACGTCCAGGGCCGTGATCAGCAGTTGCAGGAAGCACAACCGCAGCGAAGGCAGGCGCAGGGTGCCACGGCCGGCCCGCACGATCAGATTGTGTGGAAACGGCTGAGCCGAGGCCCGGCGTCGATAGACGCCTACCGCCAGGCCCGTGGTCAATAGCAGTACCGCCACGGCCAGCGCGCCGAGTGCTCCCGGTGACAGGCGCAGCGCTGTGGAGGCGGCCTGCAGGTCGCTCAGGCACGCCAGGGCAGCCAGTGGTGGCAGGGCGCATCCCAGCGAGAGGCTCGCAAAGAGGGTCATCCGCGCGACTTCCGCGGGCCCTGCGCCGAGGCGGGCGTAGAGGCGATAGCGCACCGACCCGCCCGACAATAGTGACAGGCCCACGGCATTGCCTATGGCAAAGGCCGTGAAGCCGCCCATGACCAAGGCTTTGGGCGCAAGATTGGCGCCGGCGTAGCGGGCTGCCGACCATTCGTAGCCCAGCAGCACCACAAAACCCAATGCGGTGAAGCCAAGCGCCGCCAGCAAGGCGCTCGCAGGCGTAGCGGCAATAGAGTCATGAAGGGCGTACAGGTCCATGTCCACCAGCATGCGGCGGCATGCAATGAGCGCGATGGCGAACAGGACGATGGTCAGGCCAATGCCGAGCGGCTGACGGTACTGGCTCAAGCGCTCTATCCAGCGTAGGCGAGCAGGCGGAAGGGGAACGGGTGACGTTACGGTATCGTTTACTTCGGACATTTCAGGGCGCATCAATGACCTCGCCTATTGAGCGCGACAGGATGGAGGTATCCGGCCAACTTACCAATCCCCACAAAATGAAATTTTTGCGAATAATGGCGCTGTTCGGATCTCGACCTCATGCTGAACGGCAGGCTGCAAGCGAACATTGTTCAGACAGCTGTGCACAGTAGGTTGGCACAGGCATAAAAAAAGGCCACTTTTTCAAGTGGCCTTTCTTCGATTGGTTGCGGGAGCCGGATTTGAACCGACGACCTTCGGGTTATGAGCCCGACGAGCTACCAGGCTGCTCCATCCCGCGTCTGTGGTTGCGCATTATAGGGGTATTCTTTTCCGTGTCAAGGCACAGGTATGTTTTTCTCTACCCTTTCCACACCAAAACCATATTTGGTAGCGGAAAAAAAGGCCACTTTTTCAAGTGGCCTTTCTTCGATTGGTTGCGGGAGCCGGATTTGAACCGACGACCTTCGGGTTATGAGCCCGACGAGCTACCAGACTGCTCCATCCCGCGTCTGTGGGGCGCATTCTACGCACATGGATGACCTTGTCAATCTTTACTTTGGAAAAAAAGCTTTTCACTCAACAATTTAGCCTTGTCGAGCATGGTAGAGCGCCCGCAGTACAAGCCTACAAAGCCTGGATACTGTATATTCATTCACCGGTAACAACTGGTTTCGTTCGGTCATGGCGCAACGGAAAATCCTTCATATCGACTGCGACTGCTTCTATGCGGCCATCGAAATGCGCGACGACCCCCGCCTGGCAGGCAAGCCCCTGGCCGTGGGCGGGTCGGCGGACCGGCGCGGCGTCATCGCTACCTGTAATTACGAAGCGCGCGCTTATGGAGTGCGCTCGGCCATGTCCTCCCGTCATGCCCTCAAGCTGTGCCCGGACCTGACCATCGTGCGACCGCGTTTCGATGCTTATAAAGAGGCGTCCCGAGAAATCCACGGGATCTTCCAGCAATACACGGACTTGATCGAGCCGTTATCGCTCGACGAGGCTTATCTCGACGTTACCGACTCCACCCATTTCCAGGGCAGCGCCACCCGTGTCGCCCAGGCTATCCGTCAGGATGTCGCCAGGCGCTTGCATATCACGGTGTCTGCCGGGGTGGCGCCAAACAAGTTTCTTGCCAAGATCGCCAGCGACTGGCGCAAACCCAATGGGCTGTTCGTCATCACGCCGGATCAGGTCGAGGCATTCGTTGCCGAGTTGCCGGTCTCCAAGCTGCATGGGGTAGGGAAGGTGACCGCCGACAAGCTGGAGCGGCTAGGTATCCGACGTTGCTCGGATCTACTGCAATGGTCGCGCTTGAACCTGCTGCGCGAATTCGGCGGCTTCGGCGAGCGTCTGTATCAGCTGGCCCGCGGCGTTGACGAGCGCCCCGTGCACGTGGATAGCCGCCGCCAGTCGGTCAGTGTGGAAAACACCTACGACGAAGACCTTCCGAGTCTGGACGCCTGCCTCGATAAGTTGCCAGCGCTGATGGAGACGCTGGCCGGGCGCCTGCAGAGGCTGGATGACGGGTATCGCCTGGGCAAGCCCTTCGTGAAAGTGAAATTCCATGATTTCACCCAGACCACGCTGGAGCAGGCCAACGCCGCGCGCGACCTCGACAGCTACCGCAGCCTGGTCAGTCAGGCTTACGCCAGAGGCAGCAAGCCCGTCCGTCTGTTGGGAATAGGCGTGCGCCTGGAAGACCTGCGCGGCGCCCTGACGCAACTTGAGCTGTTCGACTCAGGCCTGTAGGTGGAAAAGCTGCCGAATTCAGTCTCTGTCGATCGCCTTTCGCTAGCTGGCGCTAGCTTCCATCGAGAGCCACGACCAGCCAGCGTTTTACAGATCGACCGCGCGGCCGGCATCCTTGGCCAGGGCCTTGATGAAGTCCCGTTGCAGCTCCGGGTCGTTGTGTGTCAGCTCCAGCAGGCTCTGTTGGAGGTCGTTGGCTTCATCTTCCAACCCCAGCTGTGAAAGCCGCTTGACCCGGTATACCCACTGGCTTACCTCGTCGTCCTCCAGGTCGTCGTAGATCAGCTTGTGAGCTTCCACCAGCTTGACGCGCAAGGCCGGGCTCAGTTGCACGGTGGCGTCGGCGCGGGAGGTGCCGTCGTCATCCTTGGCTACCAACACGAGCCGCGTCACGTCATGCAACTCCTGGTCCGCGAAAGGGGCATCCAGCAGGTTGAGCCGCAAGTACCCCTTGCTGTCGGTGTTCAAGGCATACACCTCGGCTCCGGCGGTGACCTCCAGGGGCTTTTCGGCCCAAGGCTCGACCGTGACTTCCTGGCGCTTGTCCTTCTGGATTTCCTGTGTGGCGGCCAGGTTCTGTTCGGCGCGGCCGTTGGACTGGGTGTTCATGAGCGGATTGAGCCCGGCGAACCCGTAGTTGATCCAGCCATGAGTCACGTTTTCAGGCAGCCGCCCCAGCAGCACCACGTTGAGAGCGTTGGCCGCCACGCCGGCGACCACGGCCACCGCGCCCAAGGGTACTTCATAGAGCTCGCGCCAGGGCTGGTAAGGCGTATAGCGGTCGTAACGGCGAGTGACCTCGAAGTCGGTGACCTCGAACGTGGCCTGTTCGGTAACCCGAATTCGCCGCTGGGGCTGCTCCAGCAGAGCATCCCCGGCATCGATGGCCAGGTGATGCTCGATGGGCTTGCGCTCGGTACGGGCTTCGAGCTCGCTGCGCTGGGACATCTGGTTGGCACAGCCGGCCAGCAGGCAGGCGCCGCACAGGGCGACGCCACCAAGCCACGGCATACTAGGTGTCGACATGAACGCGTTACCTGTAATCAGCGGCCCAGCCGTGCCTGCAGGAAGGGCAGGGCCTCGGCGATGTCCAGGCTCTGGGCTTCGCTTTCAGTCCGCTGCTTGTATTCCAGCTTGCCTTCGGCCAGGGAACGATCACTGATCACGATACGGTGCGGGATGCCGATCAGTTCCATGTCCGCGAACTTGATGCCGGGGCTGGTCTTCTTGTCGCGATCGTCGAGCAGTACATCGATGCCGGCGGCGGTCAGCTCCCGGTAGAGCGTATCAGTGGCTTCGCGTACCTGCTCGGTCTCATAGCGCAGCGGCACCAGGGCGACCTGGAAGGGCGCCAGGGTATCGCTCCAGATGATGCCGCGCTCGTCGTGGTTCTGCTCGATGGCGGCGGCGACCACGCGGGACACCCCGATACCGTAGCAGCCCATGGTCATGGTGACTGGCTTGCCGCTTTCGCCGAGCACCTGGGCCTTCATGGCTTCGCTGTACTTGGTGCCGAGCTGGAAGATATGACCCACCTCGATGCCGCGCTTGATCTCCAGGGTGCCTTGGCCGTCCGGGCTAGGGTCGCCTTCGACCACGTTGCGCAGGTCCGCCACTTCCGGCAGCGGCAGGTCACGCTCCCAGTTCACGCCGAAGTAGTGCTTGTCATCGATGTTCGCGCCCACGGCGAAGTCGCTCATCATGGCCACGGAGCGGTCGACGATGCAGGGCAGGGGCATGTTCAGCGGGCCCAGGGAGCCCGCGCCGGCACCGATGGCTTCGCGCAGTTCCGCTTCACCGGCCATTACCAGCGGGCTGGCTACCAGAGGATGGTTGGCGGCCTTGATCTCGTTGAGCTCGTGGTCCCCACGTACCACCAGGGCAATGAGCTTGCCCGCCTCGGCGGCATGCACCACCAGGGTCTTGACGGTTTTCTCGATGGGCAGTCCGAACTTTTCCACCAGCGCGGCGATGGTCTTGGTGTCCGGGGTGTCTACCAGGCGCAGCGCCTCGGTGGCCGCGCCGCGAGCGCTTTCCCGCGGCAGCGCCTCGGCCTTTTCGATATTGGCGGCATAGTCCGAGCCATTGCTGAAGACGATGTCGTCCTCGCCGGAGGAGGCCAGCACATGGAACTCGTGGGAGCCGGCGCCGCCGATGGAGCCGTTATCGGCCTCGACGGGGCGGAAGTGAAGGCCCAGGCGGGTAAAGATGTTGCAGTACGCCTGGTGCATGCGGTCGTAGGTTTCCTGCAGGGAAGCCTGGTCCGCATGGAAGGAGTAAGCGTCCTTCATGATGAATTCGCGACCGCGCATCAGGCCGAAGCGTGGGCGAATCTCGTCACGGAATTTGGTCTGGATCTGGTACAGGTTGATCGGCAACTGCTTGTAGCTGTTCAGCTCGTTGCGGGCGATGTCGGTGATGACCTCCTCATGGGTAGGGCCAGCGCAGAAATCACGGGCGTGACGGTCCTTGATGCGTAGCAGTTCGGGGCCGTACTGTTCCCAGCGGCCGGATTCCTGCCACAGTTCGGCCGGCTGGATGCCCGGCATCAGTACCTCCAGGGCGCCGGCGGCATTCATTTCCTCGCGCACGATGGCTTCGACCTTGCGCATCACCCGCAGGCCCATCGGCAGCCAGGTGTACAGGCCGGAGGCGAGCTTGCGAATCATCCCCGCGCGCAGCATCAGCTGATGGCTGATGACCACCGCGTCGGACGGGGTTTCTTTCAGTGTGGCGAGCAGGAATTGACTGGTGCGCATGGTAGGCCGTGTCGGTTGCTGAATTCAGATATAGCTGGGCATTGTACGGAGCAAGCGGCGCCAAAGAAAAGCCCGGCGCGGAGGCCGGGCTCTTCAGGCATAGCGAACCGCCGTGTCGATTACAGGACCGAGATCGGGTAGTCGACGATCAGGCGGAACTCGGCACGGTCGCCTTCGCCCTGGTCGGAGTTGGCAGTGTGCCAGGCCTGACGAATACGGAAGGACATGTCCTTGACCGGGCCCGTCTGTACTACGTACTTGGCTTCGACGTTGGTTTCGTGATGCTTGCCGTCAGCACCGTACAAACCAGCGTACGCGCTGCTGGCGTCAACCTTGGTACCGTCGATGTCCCAGCCGTTGGCGTAACGTGCCATGAAGCTCAGACCTGGAACGCCAAAGCTGGCCATGTCCAGGTTGTACTGCAGCTTCCAGGATTTTTCGCCAGGGCCGTTGAAGTCGGAGTACTGGATGGAGTTGGCCAGGAAGATCGAGTCGCCGCCCTTGTTATTGTCGCCAATACCGATGTAGTCGAACGGCGTATCGCCATTAACCTTCTGGAACGACAGGGTCAGGGTCTGGCCGGGCATGAAGGCGTAGGCGGTGGACAACGAGTAGGTGTTGTTGTCGATGTCGCCCAGCTCGGAGCTGCCTTCATCCTTGGTGCGGTAGTAGTTTACGTCGAAGGTCAGCGACTGGTCGTTAGCCAATGGCAGGACGTAGTTGATGTTGCCATAGTACTGGTCCCACAGGTCTTCAACCTTGCTGCCATACAGGCCAAAGCTCAGTTGATCATTCAACGCATAACGGCCGCCAACATAGTCGGCGGTGTTGGCAGTCACGCCACCATACTGCGACCAGATCTCGCCATCACGGTTGGTGGTGTTCTGGCTCGTGCCCGAGTAGAAGTGACCGGCTTCCACATCCAGGCCCTGGAGTTCGCTACTCATCAAGGTGATGCCGCTGGCGGTTTGTGGCAGCAGGCGGCTACCACCCACGGCGAATACCGGGCTGGTACTTGGCTGCTGGTCACCGATCTTCAGCATGGTCTTGGAGATGCGGAATTTGGCAGCGGCACCGGCTTTGCCGAAGTTGCTGTGGTTGTCGCCGTTGTCTGGGTCCACGGTCAGGTTGCCCGACCCGGAATATTTGTCCAGGCCCCAAAGACGCAGACCACCGTAGGCGAAGGCATCGATACCAACGCCGATCGTGCCAGTGGTGAAGCCGGAGCTGTATACGCCATGGACGCCCTGCGTCCAGTCACGCTGATCGTTCCCGCCGTTCCGATTGTCGCGGTGGAAGTAATAGTTGCGAAGCAGCACGTTCAAGGTGCTGTCTTCAACGAAGCCCTTGGCTTCGGCCTGGTCGCTTACGAAAGCTTCGGCCATGGCCAGCTGCGAGGTCGCCGCCGCGGTAACTGCCAGTGCGATTGCGCTCCACTTCATCACTCTCATCGTGACTTGCTCCTTTGGTTTTAGTAGGTCCCGCCGGCCGCTTGGATTTTATCAGGTCGGCTCTTGCTGTTCTCTCGGGCGCGAGTCGATCACGCCTGCCTGGTTGTTCTGCGATTCGGCCAGAGCGCCCGTTGCCGGGTCGAGGCCCATATCCCCTCGCGTTCAATCTGTTGCCTGTCGATTCGCCCGCCTGCGCTTGGCAGCTTGGCGGGCCTGACAACCCTTGCCCCTATGGCTTGGCAAAGAGATAGCAACATCTGTGCTCAAATCGGACGCCGCCTCACATTTTTTTCACTTTTGGTCGTCAGTCACGGGAAAACCCTTGAAACCACGGGGTCTAAGCCCCCTTGTTCGGCCCCTTGACAGCTGAGGCGCTTTAAGATGGTGCTCTTTGATATCTCACAACAGTGTTACCAATGTCACGTTACTCGTTGATGAATAACGTTTCGGCCGCACTGATAAGTACCGCCGTGTGCCTTTATGGTGCGAAAAGTAGCACGTGCTTCGAGAGGCTAGCCCAAAGTCCGGACAAGGCAAGGCAGCGCGGCCTTACGAAGCTCTGGAACCTCTGACCAACCGATATTCGGCGTGCTGCGGTATGCTGAAGGAGCGTCAGCCAGACGCGCCTACTAGGTAGAGGAGACCTGACCTTGTTCGAACTCGACGCCCGCTTGCAAGCCGATACCTGGGTGCTGGGGGACTTTCCCCTATGTCGCCTGCTGCTGAGCCGGGACGCCAATTACCCTTGGCTGATTCTGGTGCCTCGCCGCGAAGGAATCAGCGAAATCCATGAGCTTGCCGCCGAAGACCAACTGCAGCTGGCCCGCGAGACGGCGCAACTGGCCCAGCGGCTCAAGGGATTGCTAGGCGCGGACAAAATGAACGTGGCCGCATTCGGGAACGTGGTCGCCCAGCTTCATGTGCACGTAATCGCTCGGTATGCCACCGATGTGGCATGGCCTGCCCCAATTTGGGGCAAGCTTCCTGCGCGACCCTATGACGAAGTGGCGCTCGCGGCCCTCAAGGCGCGGCTAAAGAGCATGAGCATCGAAGGCTTGCGGTGGGAGGAGGGGGTATGACGCTGGAGAGCCGTGTGACCGAACTGGAAACCCGCCTGGCCTTCCAGGACGATACCATCCAGGCCTTGAACGAGGTGGTAGTGGATCAACAGCGTCAGCTGGAGCGCCTGGCCCTGCAGATGGGGCAACTGATCGAGCGGTACAAGGAACTGGCTGGGCAGTTCGAGGAAGGCGGCGAGGAACCGCCGCCCCCTCATTACTGATGTGACATCAACGCCCGGGGGCGGCGGCGACGACATCTTCGGCCTGTAGGCCCTTGTCGCGATTCATCACGGAGAACTCGACGCGCTGGCCCTCGACCAGGACGCGATGGCCTTCGCCCCGGATGGCCCGGAAGTGCACGAAGATATCATCCCCCGAATCACGGGAGATGAAGCCAAAGCCCTTGGATGTGTTGAACCACTTCACGGTGCCGGTATCCCGGTTGGCTGGGTTGTAGTTGATCGGCGGCGCGGCCACGTGACGCTTGGGACGGCTCGCCGCGAGCTGCAGCACCGCGGCGGCGAGCATGGACAGCAGTCCCAACCAGGCGGCCGGCTCGCCGCCCACCAATGGCATGGGCGCGTACAGCACCAGTGCCTGCAGTACCGCCGCCAGCACCAGCAAGGCACTGACGAAGCCTTGCAGCGTCTGTCGCGGCGTGTGTTTCCACTGAGGAATCAAGGGCGCGAACAGCAGGTTGCCCAAGCCGATGAACGCCAGGTGAAAGGCATCCGACTGGGACAGGTAGGGCAACGCATCCGGCAGGACGCCGGGAAGGGCAGCCAGCAGCAAAGCGCCGATGCCCGTGAGCAGATGAACGGTTTTCAACATGGTTATGACTCACAGTTTTCCAGAGGATCAAGAAGCGCCAGCCCCCGCAGCGTGCCGATGGCAACAGAACGGAAGACGACCGGGAGGGGTTGGGCCTATGCATCAGCGCACCGCCCGCAGGCCACCGCATGGAACGAGAAAAAAAGCGGCGACTCGAAGGGATTGGTAACGCGCTGGTGACACCGGGCTATTTAACAGGAAACTGGCCGCCAGACTCAATTCAATCTGGACTGGCCCGTGGCCCGCAGCCTGTCTTGGCCGCCTGTGACAAAAGCGCGCCGCAGCGAAGGGCTGCGGCCCGACGGACGGCTTGCTACAGTAGCCGGCGCACCGGTAGACATCTTTCCATACACAAGGGGAACCCCATGGCAATTGATATCGGCATCAGCGAGGAAAATCGCAAGTCCATCGTCGAGGGTCTGTCGCGCCTGCTGGCAGACACCTATGTGCTGTACCTGAAAACCCACAACTTCCACTGGAACGTGAGCGGGCCGATGTTCCGCACCCTGCACCTGATGTTCGAGGAGCAGTACAACGAGCTGGCCCTGGCCGTGGACTCCATCGCCGAGCGCATCCGCGCGCTGGGCTTCCCGGCGCCGGGCACCTACTCCACCTATGCGCGGCTTTCTTCCATCGAGGAGCCGGAAGGCGTGCCAGCCGCCGAAGACATGATCAAGCAGTTGGTGGCCGGCCAGGAAGCGGTAGTGCGCACCGCGCGCAGCCTGTTCCCCCTGCTGGACAAAGTGAGCGATGAGCCTACCGCCGACCTGCTGACCCAGCGCATGCAGGTGCATGAGAAAACCGCATGGATGCTGCGTGCCATGCTCGAACAGAAATAAGCGGCTGCTGCCTGGCGGCCCTTGTGCCGCCAGGTGGCGAATTTTCAGCCCCCAGTTGCCGTCCTTTCCTACCCTTTTCTTTGCCGCTCTCTCTCCTTCCCGGCCTTCGCTAGCGCTTTCATAAGCTTGCGGTGCGCATGGCGCTGCATGTCATACAGCCAAGGAAGGTGTCCTATGTTCATCAAGTGCTCCACGACTGGCGGCTGTCCGGCTGCCAAGCTCGCCCTCGATCCGTTCCGCAAGGATTTCGACATGGCGCTGGCCAGGCCCGTCGCTCGATCAGTGCGGCTCAATGGCTTCGCTACCTGCCTGCGCCTGGAACGGGTGTACTGGAACATCCTGCAGAGCATGGCCGAGCGAAACCAGTGTACGGTGAGCCAGTTGCTTTCCTACCTCGACCGTGAGGTACACCTGCGCCATGGTGGGGTCAAGAATTTCAGCGGCCTGGTCAGGGTGATCTGCGTTGCCTACGCGTTGGAACGGGCCGGCCTTCCGTCCCCCAGGCGGGAGCCGATGAACGTAGTCAGCGAATGAACCCGTAGCGCGGAGCTTGCAGGAGGGCGCGGTTAAGCAGATATAATTCCGGGTTTGAGCCACCCGCGCCACGTGCGCCACGTTCTAGCCGAGCAACCGCAAGATGCCCCTCTACAATTATCAGTGCGAAAGCTGTGATCACTCGTTCGAGGCCATGCAGAAATTCAGCGACGCGCCCCTGGTCGACTGCTCCACATGCGCGGCACCCAGCCTGAAGAAGGCGGTGTCCCGGGCGGGCTTCCGGCTCGGCGGCACGGGCTGGTACGAGACAGACTTCAAGACCGGCGCCAAGAAGAACCTGGCTGGCGCCGACAAGGCCGACTGAGTTGAACCCCTTGGCCGGGTGCTGCACACTGCCGGTGACGCGGCCCCGCCTGAACACGACTGACTATAAGTGAACCGACCATCATGATGCGCAGCCACTATTGCGGCCAACTGAACGAGAGCCTGGAAGGCCAGGAAATTACCCTCTGCGGCTGGGTGCACCGCCGTCGTGACCATGGCGGGGTGATCTTCCTCGATATCCGCGATCGCGAGGGAATGGCCCAGGTGGTCTTCGATCCGGATCGCGCGCAGTCCTTCGCCGCCGCAGACCGCGTGCGCAGCGAATACGTGGTGCGCATCAGCGGCAAGGTGCGCCTGCGTCCGGCCGGCGCGGTCAACCCGAACATGGCCTCCGGCGCCATCGAGGTGCTGGGCTATGAGCTGGAAGTCCTCAATGAATCGGAAACCCCTCCGTTCCCGCTGAACGAATATTCCGACGTTGGCGAAGAAACCCGCCTGCGCTATCGCTATATCGACCTGCGCCGCCCGGAAATGGCCGACAAGCTGCGCCTGCGCTCGCGCATCACCAGCTCCGTGCGCCGCTTCCTCGACGAGAACGGCTTCTTGGACGTGGAAACGCCGATCCTTACTCGCGCCACGCCTGAAGGCGCGCGCGACTATCTGGTGCCCAGCCGCACCCATGCGGGCAGTTTCTTCGCCTTGCCGCAGTCGCCCCAGCAGTTCAAGCAGCTGCTGATGGTCGCCGGCTTCGATCGCTACTACCAGATCGCCAAGTGCTTCCGTGATGAAGACCTGCGGGCCGACCGCCAGCCGGAATTCACCCAGATCGACATCGAAACCAGCTTCCTGGACGAATCGGAGATCATGGGCCTGACCGAAGCCATGATCCGCCAACTGTTCAAGGACGTACTGAACGTCGAGTTCGGCGAATTCCCCCACATGACCTACGAAGAAGCGATGCGTCGCTACGGCTCGGACAAGCCGGACCTGCGCATTGCGCTGGAACTGGTGGACGTGGCCGACCAGCTCAAGGACGTGGACTTCAAGGTGTTCAGTGGCCCGGCCAATGATCCCAAGTGCCGGGTGGCTGCCCTGCGCCTGCCAGGCGGCGCGAGCATGCCACGCAGCAAGATCGACGATTACACCAGATTCGTCGGCATCTACGGTGCCAAGGGCCTGGCCTACATCAAGGTCAACGAGCGCGCCAAGGGCGTCGAGGGCCTGCAGTCGCCTATCGTCAAGAACATTCCGGAAGAAAACCTCAACGTGATCCTCGATCGCGTGGGCGCCGTCGATGGCGATATCGTCTTCTTCGGCGCGGACAAGGCCAAGATCGTCAGCGAGGCACTGGGCGCCCTGCGCATTCGCCTGGGCACCGACTTCCAGCTGCACACCTGCGAATGGGCGCCGATGTGGGTCATCGACTTCCCCATGTTCGAAGAGAACGACGACGGCAGCGTCAGCGCCGTGCATCACCCGTTCACCGCGCCCAAGTGCTCCCCGGCCGAGCTTGAGGCGAACCCGAGCGGCGCGTTGTCCCGGGCCTATGACATGGTGCTCAACGGCACCGAGCTGGGCGGTGGTTCCATCCGTATCCATCGCAAGGAAATGCAACAGGCGGTGTTCCGCCTGCTGGGCATCGACGCGGCGGAGCAGGAAGAGAAGTTCGGCTTCCTCCTCGATGCGCTCAAGTTCGGCGCGCCGCCCCATGGCGGACTGGCCTTCGGCCTCGATCGCCTGGTGATGCTGATGACTGGCGCCCAGTCCATTCGCGAAGTGATCGCCTTCCCGAAAACCCAGAGTGCCGCCGACGTCATGACCCAGGCACCTGGTGCGGTCGATGCCAAGGCACTGCGCGAGCTGCACATTCGCCTGCGCGAGCAGCCCAAGGCCGAGTAAATCGTGCAGACGCCTCGGCGTCGCTGGCAGTACCCTCGCGCCCCCGCCGCGTCATACGCGCGGGGGCGGTTTTGTAATGAATACGTATCGGAGTCTTTATGGCAGGTCATTCCAAGTGGGCGAACATCAAGCACCGCAAAGAACGCCAGGATGCCAAGAGGGGCAAGATCTTCACCAAGTGGATTCGCGAGCTGACCGTGGCGGCCAAGCAGGGTGGGGGTGACCCCGCGTCCAACCCGCGCCTGCGGCTGGCCCTGGACAAGGCCCTGGGCGCCAACATGAGCCGGGAAATCATCGACCGCGCCATCGCGCGCGGGGCGGGCTCCACCGAAGGCGAGAATGTCGAGGAACTGAGCTACGAAGGCTACGGGCCAGGCGGCGTGGCGGTCATGGTGGAAGCCATGAGCGACAACCGCAATCGCACCGCCGCGGCCGTTCGTCATGCATTCAGCAAGTGCGGCGGCAACCTGGGTACCGATGGTTCGGTGGCCTACCTGTTCGAGCGCAAGGGGCAGTTGAGCTTCGCCCCGGGCGTGGATGAAGAAGTCCTGACCGAGGCGGCCATCGAGGCCGAGGCGGACGACGTGGTCGGTCATGAAGATGGCTCGGTGGACGTGTTCACCTCCTTCGCCAGCTTCTATGCGGTACGCACCGCACTGGAAACCGCCGGTTTCAAGGCCACCGATGCCGAGATCATCATGGCGCCGAGCACTCAGGCCGAACTCGACCGCGAAGGGGCGGAAAAAGTGCTCAAGCTGCTCGACATGCTGGAGGACCTGGACGACGTTCAGAACGTCTACTCCAACGCCGCCATCGCCGATGACATCATGGAACAACTCGGTTGAGCCTGATCCTGGGCATCGACCCCGGCTCGCGGATCACCGGCTATGGCGTGGTGCTCGATCGCGGGCTCGGGCGCGGCTGCGAGTATGTCGCCTCCGGATGTATCCGAACCGGTAGCGGCGAGCTGCATGAGCGCCTGCAGGTGGTGTATCGCAGCGTGCGCGAGGTCATCAGCGCTCACGGGCCCGTCACCATGGGCATCGAGCGCGTATTCATGGCCCGCAACGCCGACTCGGCGCTCAAGCTGGGGCAGGCCCGTGGCGCGGCCATAGTCGCGGCGGCGGAAGAGGGGCTGGAAATCGCCGAATACTCCGCCACGCAGGTCAAGCAGGCCATCACCGGCACGGGCGGGGCCAGCAAGGAGCAGGTACAGCTGATGGTGATGCACTTGCTCAAGCTGACCACCAAGCCGCAGATCGATGCCTCCGATGCCCTGGCCATTGCGCTGTGCCACGCGCATACCCGCTCCAGCCTGGTGCCACACGGACTCAATACCGCGCGAAGCCGGGGCGGCCGTCTCAGGCTATAGCGGCAGCATTCACTCAAACTTTTTCATTTGCCGATGCCTGCCATGCTGCGATCATGCGCGCAGGCTCGTTAACAGCCCCGGTTTCCTGCAGGGGCGCCGGTATCTCAGGACTCGATCGTGATCGGACGCTTGCGCGGCACCCTGGCGGAAAAACAACCGCCGCACCTTATTCTCGACGTCAACGGCCTCGGCTATGAACTCGAGGTGCCCATGACCACGCTTTATCGCCTGCCGCCGGTCGGCCAGGCGCTGACGCTGCATACCCATCTGGTGGTCCGCGAGGACGCCCAGCTGTTGTATGGTTTCTACGAGCGCCGGGAGCGCGAGCTGTTTCGCGAGCTGATTCGTCTCAACGGCGTCGGCCCCAAGCTGGCTCTGGCCCTGATGTCCAGCCTGGAGGTGGACGAGCTGATCCGCTGCGTCCAGGCCCAGGACACCAGTGCCTTGGTCAAGGTGCCAGGGGTCGGCAAGAAAACCGCCGAGCGCCTGCTGGTCGAGCTCAAGGACCGCTTCAAGGCCTGGCAGACAGTGCCGGCAATGTTCGAGCTGGTGCCCGACGACGGGCCGACCGCCCGAGCGCCGGTGGCCACGGCGGAAACGGACGCGGTCAGCGCGCTCATTTCGCTGGGGTACAAGCCGCAGGAGGCCAGCAAGGCCGTGTCGGCGGTGAACGAGAAGGGCCTGTCCAGCGAAGACCTCATCCGCCGGGCGCTCAAGGGGATGATCTGACGTGATTGAAGCCGACCGCCTTATTTCCGCCAGCGGGCGCGACCGTGAAGAACAGCAGGACCGCGCGATCCGCCCGCTCAAGCTCGCCGAGTACATTGGCCAGCCTGTGGTGCGGGAACAGATGGAACTGTTCATCCAGGCCGCGCGCGGACGGTCGGAGTCCCTGGACCACACCCTTATCTTCGGTCCGCCGGGGCTGGGCAAGACGACCCTGGCCAACATCATCGCCGAGGAGATGGGCGTTTCCATCAAGAGTACTTCCGGGCCTGTGCTCGAGCGGCCTGGTGACCTGGCGGCCATGCTGACCAACCTCGAACCCCATGATGTGCTTTTCATCGACGAGATCCATAGGCTGTCGCCTATCGTGGAGGAAGTGCTCTATCCGGCCATGGAAGACTTCCAGCTGGATATCATGATCGGCGAGGGGCCGGCGGCGCGGTCCATCAAGCTGGACCTGCCTCCCTTCACGCTGGTAGGCGCCACCACCCGCGCCGGCATGCTGACCAACCCCCTGCGGGACCGTTTCGGGATCGTCCAGCGCCTGGAGTTCTACAGCGACGCGGACCTGGCCACCATCGTCGGCCGCTCAGGTCGTATCCTGGGCCTGAACATCGACCCTGACGGCGCCTTCGAGATCGCCCGGCGCGCCCGTGGCACGCCACGTATCGCCAATCGTCTCCTGCGTCGGGTCAGAGACTACGCCCAAGTGCGTGGCAAGGGCGAAATCAGCAAGGCGGTGGCGGACCTGGCCCTGAACATGCTCGACGTGGATGAGCGGGGCTTCGATCACCAGGACCGTCGCCTGCTGCTGACCATGATCGAGAAGTTCGACGGCGGCCCCGTCGGCGTGGACAACCTGGCCGCCGCCATCAGTGAGGAGCGTCATACCATCGAGGATGTGCTCGAGCCTTACCTGATCCAGCAGGGCTACATCATGCGTACGCCCCGTGGGCGCGTGGTGACCCGGCATGCCTACCTGCATTTCGGGCTCAACCGCGCCGAGCGTTCCGAACCGGGCTTCGAGGACGAGAACCCATGAAAGGGCTCGGCGGCGCTGATCGAATCGGCGATTCCATGGTCCTAGGGGCAGATGTGACGGTTGCTTTGTCCAGGGCCTCCAAGTCATTGAAAAAACAATTGCCAGGCCGGATTGGCAACCCAGGGAGTTCGCACTAGAGTATGCGCGCGCAAAACGGGCTTGCGCCGTTCGTTCATCGTTGTCGCGTGTACTACGAGGACACCGATGCCGGCGGCATCGTTTATTACGTCAACTACCTCAAGTTCATGGAACGGGCACGCACCGAGCGTCTGCGCGAGCTGGGCTATGTGCAATCCGTGCTGGCGGCGGAAAACCTGCTGTTCGTCGTTCATTCCAGCGAGGCCCGCTACCACGAGCCGGCGCGACTGGACGACGAATTGCACGTCAGCGCCCAGGTGTGCGAACTGAACCGCGCCAGCCTGCGCTTCGTGCAGCAGGTCAGGCGGGCATCGGACGATCGCCTGCTGTGCGAGGGCCGGTTCCTGGTGGCGTGCGTGCGCGCCGACGATTTCAAACCCCGAGCCATTCCACCCGCCATGCGCGCGGCATTCGCCGAAGACGATGGCTTGGGTACAACTAAAGAGCAGGAGAACCAGCGTGGAAGCTAACGCCGTCGACCATACCTCCATGTGGAGCCTGGTCAGTAACGCCAGTATCGTCGTTCAACTGGTGATGCTGATCCTGGTGGCCGCTTCGGTCACCTCGTGGGTCATCATCTTTCAGCGCAGCAACCTGATCAGGGCGGGACGTCGCGCCCTGGATACCTTCGAGGAGCGTTTCTGGTCGGGCATCGACCTCTCCAAGCTGTATCGCCAGGCCGGTAGCAACCCGGACCCTGACTCGGGCGTGGAGCAGATCTTCCGCGCCGGCTTCAAGGAATTTTCCCGCCTGCGGCAGCAGCCGGGCGTGGACCCTGACGCGGTCATGGAGGGCGTGGGCCGGGCCATGCGCGTGGCCATCTCCCGCGAGGAGGAAAAACTGGAGCAAACCCTGCCGTTCCTGGCGACCGTGGGTTCCACCAGCCCCTATATCGGCTTGTTCGGAACGGTCTGGGGCATCATGAACTCTTTCCGCGGTCTGGCCGCGGTGCAGCAAGCCACCCTCGCCACCGTGGCGCCGGGCATCGCGGAGGCGCTGATCGCCACCGCCATCGGCCTGTTCGCCGCCATCCCGGCGGTGATCGCCTACAACCGCTTCTCGGCGCGTAGCGAAACCCTGATTGGCCGCTACTACACCTTCGCCGACGAGTTCCAGGCGATCCTGCACCGCAAAGTGCACACCAGCGAAGAGTAAGCAGGTATTTCCCATGGCTCGAGTTCGGCAAAAACGCAAGCCGGTGGCCGAGATGAACGTAGTGCCCTACATCGACGTGATGCTGGTGCTGCTGGTCATCTTCATGGTCACCGCTCCCATGCTCAACCAGGGGGTGAAGGTCGACCTGCCCAAGGTGTCCAGCGAGGCCCTGCCCCAGGACAACAACACCCAGGTGCTGACCATCTCCATCAAGGCGGACAAGACCTACTACTGGAACCTGGGCAGCGAGGTCGATACCGACAAGCAGATGGCCAAGGCCAACACCTTGCCCCAGATGACCCAGGCCGTGACCGCGATCATCAACCAGGGCAATGCCAACGGCAAGAAGACCCAGGTGTTCATCCGGGGCGACAAGTCGGTCGACTATGGCGCCGTCATGGGTGCCATGGGTGGGCTGCAGAAGGCCGGTGTCGGTAACGTCGGCCTGATCACCGAGGCCCCGTGATGCGACATCGAGAGCATTCCGCCTCGGAAAACTACTTCTGGCCCACCGTATGGGCCGTCGCGCTGCATGCGCTCATCTTCGGCATGCTGTTCGTCAGCTTCGCCATGACGCCGGAACTGCCTCCGGCCAAGCCTATCGTCCAGGCGACCCTCTACCAGCTCAAGTCCAAGAGCCAGGCCACCACCCAGACCAACCAGAAGCTTGCGGGCGAGGCGAAGAAATCCGCCGCGCGCCAGACCGAAGTCGAGCAGATGGAAACCAAGAAGGTGGAGCAGGAGGAAATAAAGGCGGCGGAACAAAAGAAAGCCGAGGCCGCTCAAAAAGCCGAAGCCGCCCGCCAGGCCGACGAAGCCAAGAAAGCCGAGGCCGCCGCCAAGGCCGCTGAAGCCGCCAAGGCCGCGGAAGCGGCGAAGGCTGCCGAAGCCGCCAAGGCCGCCGAGGCGAAGAAGGCCGAGCAGGCCGAGATCGCCAAGAAGAAGGCCGCGGAAGAAGCGAAGAAAGAGGCTGAGGAAGAGGCCAAGAAGCAGGCTGCCGAGGAGGCCAAGAAGAAAGCCGCCGCCGATGCCGCCAAGGCTGCCGAGGAAGCCAAGAAAAAAGCCGCGGATGATGCCAAGGCCAAGGCCGCCGAGGAAGCCAAGGCCAAGGCTGCGGAAGAGGCCAAGAAAAAGGCCGCCGCCGATGCCGCGAAGAAGAAGGCCCAGGAAGCTGCCCGCAAGGCTGCCGAGGACAAGAAAGCCCAGGCGCTGGCGGACCTGCTGTCCGACACGCCCCAGCGGCAGCAGGCGCTGGCCGATGAACAGGGAGACGAGGTCGCTGGCAATTTCGATGACCTGATTCGTTCGCGCGCCGCCGAGGGTTGGGCACGACCACCATCGGCGCGCAAGGGCATGACGGTTGTGCTGCAGATCAACATGCTGCCCGATGGCACCATCACCAACGTCAGCGTGGCGAAGTCCAGTGGGGACGCTCCTTATGACAGCTCCGCGGTGGCGGCGGTGAAGAACATTGGTAGGTTGACGGAAATGCAGGGCATGAAACCCAGCGACTTCAACCAGTACCGCTCCTTCAAAATGACATTCACACCTGAGGATCTTGCGTTGTGATTAATCTTCTTCGAGGCCTGCTTGTCGTGCTCTGTTGCGCGGCGGGCCTGGCCCAGGCCGACGAAAAAAACATCATGGTCACCAGCGGCACCGACCGGGCGACGCCCATCGCCGTGGTGCCCTTCGGGTACCAGGGGGGTGCGCTGCCCGACGACATGGCGCAGATCATCGGCGACGACCTGCGCAACTCCGGCTACTACGCACCCATTCCACGGCAGAACATGATCAGCCTGCCGTCCCAGCCCAGCGAAGTGATCTTCCGCGACTGGAAAGCCCTGGGCGCCCAGTACCTGATGGTGGGCAGCATCGTGCCCGCTGGCGGCCGCCTTCAGGTGCAATACACCTTGTTCAACGTGGCCACGGAACAGCAGGTCAGCACCGGTAGCGTGAGCGGCGGGGTAGACCAGCTGCGCGACATGGCGCACTACATCGCCGACCAGTCGTTCGAGAAGCTCACCGGCATCAAGGGCGCCTTTTCCACTCGCATGCTCTACGTCACCGCCGAGCGTCTAGGTGGCAACAACGTGCGCTACACCCTGCAGCGCTCGGACTACGACGGCGCACGCGCGGTGACCCTGCTGCAGTCCCGTGAGCCGATCCTGTCGCCGCGCTACGCGCCCGATGGCAAGCGCATCGCCTACGTTTCCTTCGAGCAGAAGCGTCCGCGCATCTTCATTCAATACGTGGACACCGGCCGTCGTGAGCAATTGACCAACTTCGAAGGCCTGAACGGCGCGCCGGCGTTCTCTCCGGACGGCAATCGCCTCGCGTTCGTACTGTCCAAGGATGGTAATCCGGAAATCTACGTGATGGACCTGGGCAGCCGTGGCCTGACCCGAGTGACCAACAGCCCGGCCATCGACACCGAACCTTTCTGGGGCAAGGATGGCTCTACGCTGTACTTCACGTCCGACCGGGGTGGCAAGCCACAGATCTACAAGACCAGCGTGGGTAGCGGCAATGCCGAGCGGGTGACCTTCGTTGGCAACTACAACGCGAACCCGAAACTGTCGGCGGATGAAAAGACGCTGGTGATGATCCATCGGCAGGACGGCTTCACCAATTTCAAGGTGGCTTCCCAGGACCTCATCCGTGGTAACGTCAAGATCCTCACGGACTCCAGTCTTGATGAGTCGCCCACTGTTGCGCCCAACGGCACCATGGTAATCTACGCCACCCGCTCGCAGGGCCGGGGAGTCTTGATGCTCGTGTCGCTAAATGGCCGCGTGAGGCTCCCGCTTCCTACCGCTCAAGGCGAAGTCAGAGAACCGTCCTGGTCCCCTTACCTGAACTGACGCGGCGCACAACGTTACACTTAACACACTGGGGTTCATTAGGAGTTTCACGATGGAAATGCTGAAGTTTGGTAAATTCGCTGCGCTGGCCCTGGCCATGGCCGTGGCTGTAGGTTGCTCCTCCAAGGGCGGTGACAACGCTGGTGAAGGCGCTGGCGCCGGCGCCGTAGACCCGAACGCTGGCTACGGTGCAAACACCGGTGCCGTCGACGGCAGCCTGAGCGACGAAGCCGCTCTGCGCGCTATCACCACCTTCTACTTCGAATACGACAGCTCCGACCTGAAGCCGGAAGCCATGCGTGCCCTGGACGTCCACGCCAAGGACCTGAAAGCCAGCGGTGCTCGCGTCGTTCTGGAAGGTAACACCGACGAGCGCGGTACCCGCGAATACAACATGGCGCTGGGTGAGCGTCGTGCCAAGGCCGTTCAGCGTTACCTGGTTCTGCAGGGCGTTTCTCCTGCTCAGCTGGAAATCGTTTCCTACGGTGAAGAGCGTCCAGTCGCTACCGGCAACGACGAGCAGTCCTGGGCTCAAAACCGTCGCGTCGAACTGCGTAAGTAATTCGTCATGCGAGCGTGCCGTCGTGTTGTAACTGCCTTGGCGCTGTCCCTCCCGTTTTCGGCGTGGGCGGCGGTTCCCGTGGTCGATGGAAGCGGTGCCGGTAGCGGTACCAGCTATCCACCCTCCGGTTATGGCACGAGCGGCGCCTACGCCGGGTCAGGAGCCTCGTCGGCTCCTGTCTCGGCGCAGGGCGAGCTGTTCATGCAATTGCAGCAAATGCAGGAAGACATCGCTCGGCTTCGCGGCCAGCTTGAAGTCCAGCAGAACCAGATCCAGCAGATGAAACAGGAAGCATTGGATCGCTACCAGGACCTCGACCGTCGAATTGGCACGGGTGCTCCTGTACAACAATCGGCCCCGGCCGACGCTTCCCAGATTCCCGCCACTGGCGGCGCCCCAGGCGCCGACATGGCTCCGGCCGATCAGCCAGCCGCCAACGCTGAGCCAGCGGACCCGGCCAAGGAAAAGCTCTATTACGATGCTGCCTTCGACCTGATCAAGGCGAAGGATTTCGACAAGGCAAGCCAGGCATTTTCGGCTTTCCTGCGCAAATACCCCAATAGCCAGTACGCCGGCAACGCGCAGTACTGGCTGGGCGAGGTCAACCTGGCCAAAGGCGACCTTCAGGGCGCGGGCCAGGCCTTTGCCAAGGTCAGCCAGCTCTACCCCAAGCACCCGAAGGTGCCTGACGCCATGTACAAACTGGCCGATGTGGAGCGTCGGCTGGGCCATACCGATCGGGTGAAGCCGATCCTGCAGCAGGTGGTCAGCCAGTTCCCGGGTACCGCGGCGGCGCAATTGGCGCAGCGAGATCTGCAGCGGCTCTGAGCCACCTTTGCACCGCTTGTGAATGAACCCGCGCATGCCGCGGGTTTTTTCGCTAGAATCTGCGCCCTTTATCAACGACCTTCGTTCGCCCGGCCCCGCCGGTGGGCGCGGGTGCTAGCGGAGGCGGGTGGCCTGTTTAGCTGCCACGCCCGTGGCGATCATGTCTGACACTCTACGCATTACCGAAATCTTCCACTCGCTGCAGGGGGAGACACGGACCGCGGGCCTGCCCACGGTTTTCGTACGGCTCACCGGCTGTCCGCTGCGCTGCCAATACTGTGACAGCGCCTACGCCTTCAGTGGTGGAACGCTCATGACCCTGGACAGCATCCTGTCGCAGGTAGCGGCGTTGCGCCCGCGCTTTGTCTGCGTGACAGGCGGCGAGCCCCTGGCGCAGCCTAACGCCATCCCTTTGCTGCAACGGCTCTGCGACGCGGGCTATGACGTATCCCTGGAAACGAGCGGGGCCCTGGATATTTCTGCTACCGATACGCGAGTGAGTCGGGTAGTGGACTTGAAGACGCCCGGCTCCAAGGAATCTCACCGCAATCGCTACGAGAACATGGCGCTGTTGACCAGGAACGACCAAGTCAAATTCGTGATCTGTTCCCGAGAGGATTATGACTGGGCCGTTTCCAAGATGATCGAATACAACCTGGGCGAGCGGGCCGGGGAAGTGCTGTTCTCGCCTAGCCATCATGACATCAGCGCGACAGCCCTTGCCGACTGGATAGTGGCGGATAACCTGCCGGTGCGCTTCCAGTTGCAGTTGCATAAGTTGCTGTGGAACGACGAGCCAGGCCGCTGAGCCAATTGCTGACCTAGGAGAAGCATTCGTGTCTGAAAAGAAAGCCGTTATCCTGCTGTCCGGTGGCCTGGACTCTGCCACAGTGGTGGCCATGGCTCGCGCCGAGGGCTACGCTTGCTACACCATGAGCTTCGATTATGGCCAGCGTCACCGCGCTGAGCTCCAGGCCGCGGCGCGGGTCGCCAAGGACCTGGGCGCCGTGGCGCACAAGGTCATCGGGCTCGATCTGGATGGCATGGGTGGTTCGGCATTGACCGATACCAGCATCGATGTACCTGAAGCGCCCACCGAAGGCATTCCCGTAACCTATGTTCCCGCGCGCAACACGGTATTTCTGTCCCTGGCGCTTGGCTGGGCCGAGGTAATCGGTGCCCGCGATATCTTCATCGGAGTGAATGCCGTCGACTATTCAGGTTACCCGGATTGCCGTCCCGAATTTGTCGAAGCTTTCGAGCGTCTGGCCAACCTTGCCACCAAGGCGGGCGTGGAAGGGCAGGGCTTCAGAATCCAGGCGCCGCTGCAGAACATGAGCAAGGCGCAGATCGTGCGCAGGGGCATTGCCGAGGGTGTTGACTATAGCCTTACCGTGTCGTGCTACCAGGCCGATGAAGACGGGCACGCCTGTGGCAAGTGTGACAGTTGCCGCTTGCGTGCTGAAGGTTTCGCCGCCGCCGGTGTGGCCGACCCTACCCGCTACCAGTAAAGTTTTTCCCAGCGGGGGTTGATTACTGCTTAGAAATCAGTATGATGCGCACCACCAAGCGGGTCGTTAGCTCAGTTGGTAGAGCAGTTGGCTTTTAACCAATTGGTCGTAGGTTCGAATCCTACACGACCCACCATATTCAAAGGCACCGCCAAGGCGGTGCCTTTTCTTTTTCCGCGATTCAAGTTCATCCCGGCAAGCCCGATAAAGAGTTGCCCATGCCCGTTGCCGAGCAAGCACGTGGCGGGCAATGCCCAGGCCGCCGTGGTTGAATGTCATGCAAATCGCCCCTCTACCTTTGAATGAAGCAGCGCGTCTACAGATGCTGCATCGTCTCGAACTTCTGGATACGCCGGCCGAAGAACGGTTCGACCGCGCCACCCGAGTGCTGGCCCAATTGCTGCAAGTCCCTATCGCCCTGGTATCGCTGGTCGATGACAAGCGCCAGTGGTTCAAGTCCAGGATCGGCCTGGAAATGTGCCAGACCGGCCGGGACCTAGCCTTCTGCGCACATGCATTGCATGCGTCCTCCATCCTGATCGTAGAGGACGCACTGCTGGACCCTCGCTTCGCTGACAACCCTCTGGTTACAGGCGCGCCGAATGTGCGCTTTTACGCCGGAGTGCCGCTGGTTTGCGAAGGTGACCTGGTACTGGGCACGCTTTGCGCGATTGACACCCAGCCTCGCCAGTTGAGTGAAGGGGAAATCAGCGCGATGATCGACCTTGCTCGAATGGTGGAACGCGATATCCGTCAGCGCTGGGTCACCCAGGAAGCGCGCCAGGTGAACGAAGATGAGCGTCGCGCTCGCTCACTGATGGAAACTCACTTCGCTACCATCTTTCAGAAGGCGGCCACAGGCAAAGCCCTGGTGGATCTGCAAGGCCGGTTCACCGAGGTCAACGCCCGTTTGTGCACGCTTACCGGGTACAGCCGCGCGGAGTTGCTCGACCGTACCTTTGCTGACATCACCTACCGCGAAGACCTCGAGGCTGGATTGAGCCTCCAGCGTGATGCCCTGGCCGGCCTGCGCGATACCTATTTCCTGGAGAAACGCTACGTACGCGCCGACGGCAGCCTGGTGTGGGTCGAGGTCAGTGTTGCCCTGGTGCGTGATGAGGTCGGCGCGCCCCTGCATTGCATCATGGATATCCTGGACATTGGCCAACGCAAGCAGGATGAAGCCTTGCTCAAGGACTACCACGCGGAGCTCGAGCGTCGAGTGTCGGTACGTACCACGGAAGTGATGAACAGCCGAGCGACTCTGCAGGCGATCACGGACAACCTGCCCATTCTGATCTCCCATGTGGATAGAAACTTGCGCTACCTGTTCCTCAATGATGTCTATCGTCAGATCTTCGGCGTGGTTCCGGCAGAATTGGTGGGTCGACCGATAAGGGATGTATTGGCGCCAGCCCTGTATGAACAGCTGGAGCCCTATTTCAAACGCGCTCTGGCTGGCGAGCGGTTGGTCAACGATCATGTGCTCTATCAGGCCGACACCAACCGCATTTGGGCTGCGAGCTATATTCCCGATATCCGCGACGGCGAGGTACAGGGTTTTTATGTGATGTCTCAGGACGTTACCGAGCGCAAGCAGGTCGAGCGTGCCTTGCGTGACAAGGCGATGCGTGATCCTTTGACCGGTTTGCCCAATCGCCGCGCCCTGAATGAAATGCTGATCGAATCAGCGGGCTCGGAGCAGTCGCGCTTCGCTGTATTCTTTCTGGACCTCGACGGCTTCAAGCAGGTCAATGACGTCCATGGCCATGACGTGGGCGACGAGTTGCTCAAGGCCGTGGCGCTGCGCTTACAGAAGACCCTGCGACGTGATGACTTCGTCTGTCGCCTGGCGGGCGATGAATTCGTACTGGTGGCGCGAGGTGTGGCTGACAGCAAAGTGGCTGAACGTATCGCCCAGAGCGTATGCGTAACCCTGGGGGCGCCTTTCCAACTTGAAGGCGCGTTGGTCAGCATTGGGGTAAGCGTGGGGGTAGCCCTGCGAGCCGGCGTGCTGGAATGCCCTGTCAGTGAGCTGCTCAGCGAAGCGGATGCCGCCATGTACGAGGTCAAGCGGCGCGGGCGCAACGGTTACAAGCTGGCGACCCCGGAAGGGGTCGCGGCGGTGTAGCCATCAACGCCGCGAAGGGTCACTGTCAGAAGACGAGCTTGAAGAGGGCGATGACCACGATCAGCCCGATCAAAAAAATGATGCCCACGGTGCCGCCGAGGAATTTCAGCATGGTCTTGCTCCTTCTCTGGTAGGTAACCGATAGACCACAGTGTCTGGCCAGGCGTTTCCTCCGATCGAAGCGGCCGCGGGAAATCGTTACTCGGCGTGAGGTGCGCCAACGAAGGTCAGGGAGGCGAAGTAGTGCTCGGTGTCCACCGGCCCGCCAGCCTTGCCCGGGATAGAGGTTTCCGCGGCCAGCACGTTCAGGCCTTCATTGCGGATGGTCACCTTCACGCGGCCCTGGGCGTCGGTTTTCTCGCCAGGCGTCCCGGGCGCGCCACGGTAATCGGCATAGACAGCCACCCCCGCAGCGGGCTTGCCAGCGGCCAGCACTCTTACCGGTAAGGCTTGGCCTGGGCGCAGGGTGCTCGGATCTACCTCGGGGACGACCACCAGCCCCCAGCTGTCCAGGGTAGGCAGTTGCTGGTAGGGCTGGTGAATGGCGAGGCTGTACTTGGTTGCCTGGATGGACTGCTTGGGGTTTTTCACCTCGGCCCGCGGCTTGTTGGCCCACTGGCCGTCGGCGGATTCGGTCCATACGCCCGCGTCCAGTTGCACAGCGGTAAAGGCCGCCGGCGTCGCTGGTTTCAGACGGGCATGATCGGCAAGCCGCTCCACGCTCAGGGGTACCGGCTTGCCTTCGGCCGTCCAGGCCCAGCCGGCCTTCACGCTGGCGGCGTCGTAGGCGTCGTCTTCAGCGCCCTCCCCGAAAACTACCTCGGTATTGCCCCGTCGCTGTTCGGTCCACAAGCCATGGGCGCTGGCGCTGGTGCAGAAGAGCAAGGCAAGGGCAAGGGTGCAGAAGCGGAAGCGGCTCATAGCGGTTTCTCGGAAAAGAAAGCAGGAGATGCTACCCAGCGGTGTCTCGTTTTGCGCGGCTCGGAATGTAACCGGATATTTAATAAATGCCGCCTTGCAAGCCCACCGGGGCTCTGCTAGCTTGAGCAATGTTAACGATGACATTCTGTACAAAAACAATAAACACAGGGTCTAACGCATGAAATTCCTTCGGCTTCGTTCCGCCCGCACGCTCTTGTCCATCGCTCTTCTGGCCACGCTTCCAGCGGCTGCGAATGCGGCGTCGGCGCCGTTGAAGATCGGTGCCTCGTTCCAGGAAATCAACAATCCCTACTTCGTGACCATGAAGGATGCGCTTACCGAAGCCACCGGCAGCATAGGCGCGAGCTTGCTGGTCACCGATGCCCGCCATGACGTGTCCAAGCAGCTCAGCGACATCGAGGACATGCTGCAAAAGGGCATCGATATCCTGGTTCTGAACCCTACGGATTCGGTCGGTGTGCAATCGGCAGTGAAAATGGCCCACGACAAGGGTGTCATAGTGGTGGCCGTGGATGCCCAGGCCGAAGGGCCGCTGGATGCCTTCGTGGGCTCCAAGAACTTCGATGCCGGTGTACAGGCATGCCAGTACCTTGGGGAGAAACTGGGGGGCAAGGGCGACGTCGGCATCCTCGATGGGATCGCGGTAGTACCTATCCTGGAGCGCGTGCGCGGCTGCAAGGAAGCGCTGGGCAAGTTCCCCGGCATCAAGGTGGTCAGCATCCAGAATGGCAAGCAGGAGCGTGACCAGGCCCTGACGGTCACTGAAAACATGCTCCAGGCCCAGCCTAGTCTCAAGGGCCTGTTCAGCGTCAATGACAACGGCTCCCTCGGTGCGCTGGCAGCCATCGAGGCCAGTGGCATGGACGTCAAGCTGGTAAGCGTCGATGGTTCTCCCGAAGCGATCAAGGAAATCCAGAAACCGGACAGCAAGTTCATCGCCACCTCCGCTCAATACCCGCGGGATCAGGTCCGCCTGGCGCTGGGCCTGGCCCTGGCGCGCAAATGGGGCTCGCAAGTGCCCAAGGTCGTGCCGGTGGACATCCTGCTGGTGGACCGCGACAAGGCCAAGACCTTCAGTTGGTAACGCCGCCGGCAAGCAAGGAGGTATGCGATGGGCAGCCTGTTGCGATTGAAGGGTATCGCCAAGCGGTATCACGGCGTGCAAGCCCTCAAGGGCATCGACCTGGCCGTGGAGCGCGGGGAAATCCATGCGTTGCTGGGTGAGAACGGGGCCGGCAAGTCGACCCTGATGAAGATCCTGGTAGGCGTGGAGCACCCCGACGCAGGCACCATCGAGTTCGATGGCCAGGCGCGACGCTTCGCTACTTACCACGAAGCCATCTCGGTGGGCATGGGCATCGTCTTTCAGGAGTTCAGCCTGATCCCCTATCTCAATGCCGTGGAGAATATCTTCCTTGGCCATGAGCAGGTCGGGCGCTTCGGTCTGCTGCGCAAGAAGGCGATGCGCGCCCGCGCCGAGGCGCTCTGTGCCCGCCTCGGGGTGATCATCGACCTGGATATTCCGGTGCATCGGCTCAGCGTGGCCCAGCAGCAGTTCGTCGAAATCGCCAAGGCCCTGGCCCTGGACGCACGCTTGCTGATCCTCGACGAGCCTACCGCTACCTTGACCCCTGGCGAGGCGGAACTGCTGTTCGATGTGATGCGCCAGCTCAAGCGCCAGGGCGTGGCCATGATCTTCATCTCCCATCACTTGGAAGAGATCTTCCAGGTGTGCGACCGCATCACTGTCTTGCGTGATGGCGCCAATGCCGGCGCGCTGGACACGGCCGACAGCGACATCGAGCGCCTGGTGGAAATGATGGTGGGCCGCAAGCTGGCCTGCAGCTTTCCGCCCAAGTCGGCAGGGCGGCGCGGCAAGGTGGTGCTGGATGTCCGGCGCCTGCGTCGCGAGCGCAAGGGGCCGAGCAACAGCTTCACCCTGCATGAAGGCGAAATCCTCGGCTTCGCCGGCCTGGTGGGCGCGGGGCGGACCGAGCTGGCCCTGGCCGTGATAGGTGCCCTGCCCAGCGTGGAGCGCGAGCTATGGTTGCATGGCGAGCCGGTCAAGGTGGCCGACCCTGCCGCTGCCCTGGCCCAGGGCATTGGCTTGCTGCCGGAAAGTCGCAAGAGCGAAGGCCTGGTACTGGATTTCAGCATCCGCGAGAACATTTCCCTGAACAATCTGGGCAAATACGAGGGGGCTGGCAGGCTGATCGACCGCCACCGCGAACACGAGAGTGTGCGCGAGCTGATGAAAGCGCTGGCCATCAAGGCACCGGGGCCGGAAAGCCGGGTGATCAACCTCAGCGGGGGAAATCAGCAAAAGGTGGTCATCGCTCGCTGGGTCAACCATCAGTGCAAGGTGCTGATCTTCGACGAGCCGACACGAGGGATCGACGTCGGCGCCAAGGCCGAGATCTATGCCCTGATGCGCAAGCTCACCGAGAAGGGCTACGCCATCATCCTCATCTCCAGCGAGCTGCCGGAAATCATCGGCATGAGCGATCGAGTAGCCGTGTTCAACAAGGGCGCCATAGTGGCAACCCTTGAAGGCGGCGCCATCAATCCCCAGGAGGTAATGCGTCATGCGACCGCAAGCCAGCGAATTGAACTCGCCCAGTGACCGTGCCGCGGCGCTCCCTGGCGCCGCGCGGCCCGACTGGGCCCGTCAGATGATCCGTTCACCGGCGTTCTATCCCTTCGTGGGGTTGCTGCTGGTGACCACTTTCATGATCTTCGCCAGCGACAATTTCCTGACCGCCGCCAACCTGGAGAATATCGTTCGTCAGGTATCGATCAATGCCATCATCGCCGTGGGCATGACTTGCGTGATATTGACCGCCGGCATCGACCTGTCCGTTGGCCCGGTAATGGCCTTGTCCGGTACCCTGAGCGCGGGCCTGCTGGTGGCCGGCATACCGGCGCCCCTGGCCATCGGCGCCGGGCTGGCCGTAGGCGCCGCCTTCGGCCTGGGCAACGGTATCCTGGTGGCCTACCTGCAGATGCCGCCGATCATCGTGACCCTGGCGACCATGGGCATCGCCCGTGGCCTGGGCCTGCTGTATACCGATGGCTATCCCATCTCCGGGCTGCCGGAATGGTTCGCCTTCTTCGGTCGCGGCAAGGTCCTGGGGGTGCAGGTCCCGATCCTGATCATGCTGGCGACCTACCTGGTGGCCTGGGTCATGCTGCAGCACACCCGCATCGGCCGCTACCTGTACGCCATCGGCGGCAATGAGGAAGCCGTGCGTCTGTCCGGCATACGCGCGGCCCGCTTCAAGCTGCTGGTGTATGCCATCAGTGGCTTCACCGCCGCCCTAGCCGGCCTGGTGTTGTCCTCACGGCTGATGAGTGGCCAACCCAATGCCGGGGCTTCCTTCGAGCTGGACGCCATTGCCGCCGTGGTCCTGGGTGGTGCCTCCATTGCTGGAGGGCGTGGGGTGATCCTTGGCACCCTGGTCGGCGCCATGCTGCTGGGCGTGCTCAACAACGGGCTGAACATGCTGGGTGTGTCCCCCTACGTCCAGAGCGTGATCAAGGGCGCGATCATTCTGCTCGCTATTTTCATCAGCCGTCAGCGCCGGCACTAAGCGCTCCCTAAGCCTTTCTCCGAGGCGGCCCTGCCAGGCCGCCGGGGTAGCTTCGTCTCCAATAAAAGGAAAACCGCCATGCAAGACACTCTCGACACCACCATGCAAGCCGTGGTTTGCCATGCGCCCAAGGACTATCGCCTGGAACAGGTCGGCAAGCCCCGGGCTCGCCCGCTGGAGCTGATCCTGCGCATCGGCGCCTGCGGTATCTGCGCCAGTGACTGTAAATGTCACTCGGGCGCGGCCATGTTCTGGGGGGGCGAGAACCCCTGGGTCAAGGCGCCGGTCATCCCCGGACATGAGTTCTTCGGCTACGTGGAGCAGGCCGGGGAGGGGGCCGAAGAGCACTTCGGGGTTAGGGTCGGCGACAAGGTCATCGCCGAGCAGATCGTCCCGTGCGAGAAGTGCCGGTTCTGCAAGGGTGGCCAATACTGGATGTGCGAGGTCCACAACATCTTCGGCTTCCAGCGCGAGGTCGCCGACGGCGGCATGGCTCAGTACATGCGCATTCCCCGTACAGCCATCGTGCATCGCATTCCGGACGCCATCGCGCTGGAGGATTGCGCCCTCATTGAACCCATGGCCTGTGCCATCCATACGGTAAACCGCGGCGACGTTCAGCTCGACGATGTGCTGGTGATCGCCGGGGCCGGCACCCTCGGTCTGTGCATGGTACAGGTGGCGCGCCTGAAGACGCCGCGCAAGCTGGTAGTGATCGACATGGTGGACGAGCGCCTGGAACTGGCTCGTCAATTCGGCGCCGACGTGGTCATCAATCCGGGGCGAGAGGATGCCAAGGCGGTGGTCGCGGGGCTTACCGGCGGTTACGGCTGTGATGTCTACATCGAAACCACGGGGGTGCCGGTAGGGGTGACCCAGGGCCTGGACCTGATCCGCAAGCTGGGGCGCTTCGTGGAGTTCAGTGTGTTCGGCGCCGAAACCAGTGCCGACTGGTCGATCATCGGCGACCGCAAGGAGCTGGATGTGCGCGGCGCTCACCTCGGGCCCTATTGCTACCCCATCGCCATCGATCTGTTCGAGCGTGGCTTGGTCACCTCCAAGGGCATCGTCACCCATAGCTATGGCCTGGAAGACTACGCCGAGGCGTTCGAGCTGGCCAACTCGACCCGCTCGATCAAAGTGTTGCTCAAGCCCGCCGGGCAGGCGTGAGGAGCGGGCCATGGCGTATGTGATCGGGGTCGATATCGGTACCCAGAGCACCAAGGCCCTGTTGGTGGACGCTCAGGGTCGGATAATCGCGCGGCATAGCCAGGGCTATCGGGTGGATACGCCCCGCTCGGGGTGGGCCGAGCAATGGCCAGGCGTCTGGCTGGACGCCGTGTTCGCCTGTGTCGCCGCCTGCACAGCCGAGGCGGCCCTGGCCCCGACGCAGATCAAGGCGCTCTGTATCAGCAGCTTGTATGGCGGCTCCGGGATACCGGTGAACGCCGCCATGGAGCCGCTGCATCCGTGCCTGATCTGGATGGATCGCAGGGCCGAGGCCCAGGCAGCCCAGGTCAAGGCCGAACAGGATCTGGAACAGCTGCGGGCTATCACCGGCAATGGCGTGGACAGCTACTACGGCTTCACCAAGATGCTGTGGCTCAAGCAACAGCGGCCTGATATCTGGAAGAGCACGCGCTGGCTGCTGCCTCCGAACAGTTACATCAACTGGGTGCTGACGGGTGAGCTGGCCATCGACCATAGCAGCGCGGGCAACCTCGGCGGCGTCTACGACCTGGATGGCCGCTGTTGGTCGCGGTCTCTGCTCGAGGCGCTGGGCCTAGACGCTCGGCTGATGCCGGAGCGCCTGCTGTATTCAGGTGAAGTGGTGGGTGGCCTGCTGGCTGAACCCGCGGCCCGCTTGGGACTGGCCCCCGCTACCCTGGTATTGGCTGGAGGAGTGGATGCGGCCATGGCCACCTTCGCGGCGGGAGCGACCCGCCCTGGCAAGCATGTGGCCATGCTGGGGACCAGCATGTGTTGGGGGCACCTGAACGCTCGCGCCGATGCGCGTCACGGCCTCGTCAGCTTTCCCCATGTGTACCGGGGCGACCGGGACCTCTACAGCTTCGGTGGGGCACTGACAGCCGGTGCCTCGGTCAGCTGGTTTCGCGGCCTTTTCACTGGGCAGGACGACTACGGGCCTGGCATCGAGGCAGAGTCTCACGCGGCCTTCGAGCATCTGGCCACGACAGTTTCACCAGGCAGCGACGGCCTGCTGTTCCTGCCCTACCTGATGGGCGAGCGTAGCCCCATCTGGGACGCCAGGGCCAGCGGAGCCTTCATCGGCCTGGGCTTGCGGCATGGCAAGGGCCAGCTCTACCGCGCGGTGCTTGAAGGGGTGAGCTACGCCCTGCGTCATAACATCGAAGCGGGCCGCCAGGCGGTGCACACCTTGGACGACACCCTGGTGGTAGTGGGCGGTGCCAGTCAGTCCGACCTGTGGATGCAGATCATCGCCGATATCACTGGGTTCTCCGTGCTGACCATCGAGCAGGAGGTAGAGGCCGCCTACGGCGCGGCCTTGCTCGCCGCCTACGCCACAGGCTTGCAGACAGCCGAGCAGGTTGAACGAGGCTGGGTACGCCTGCGACGCCGGGCTGTCCCGGAACCTGCCAGGCAGGAACGCTATGAGCGTGGCTTCCAAGCCTATTGCCAGTGCTACCCGGCACTGAAACCGATCTTTCACCAGCTGCGGGATATGGACGATGCCTGACGTAAAGTTTGATTTTCAGGGCCAGCAGGTGCTGGTGACCGGCGGTACCAGCGGAATCGGTCTGGAAGTGACCCGGCAGCTGTTGGCGTCCGAAGCTCAGGTACACGTGTTCGGACGCGATCACCAGGTGCTGGCGCGCCTGAGCGAGGAAGGCGCGACAACCTATGAAGTAGACCTGGCCGATCCCGAAGCCATTCTGCGGGCATGCGGCCGGCTACCACCACTGGATGGGCTGGTCAACTGTGCGGGCATCGCCTCGCTGCAATCGGCGGTAGCCCTGGACGCGGCCGCCTTCGATCAGGTGATGGCCGTGAACGTACGTGCCGCGGCGCTGGTGGCGGGGCAGGTGGCCAAGGGCATGATCGCCGCCGGCATAGCGGGAAGCATCGTCAATGTATCCAGCCAGGCTTCCCTGGTCGGGCTCGACGATCACCTGAGCTATTGCGCTTCGAAGGCAGCCATGGACGCCATGACCCGGGTGCAATGCGGTGAGTGGGGACGGTATGGCATCCGGGTCAATGCGGTAAACCCGACAGTCACCTTGACGCCCATGGCTGTCCAGGTATGGAGCGAGCCGGCCAAGCGGGCTCCGATGCTGGCGGCCATCCCCCTGGGGCGTTTCGCCGAGCCACAGGAAGTGGCGCTGCCGGTGCTGTTCCTGCTCGGTACAGCCGCCTCGATGATCAGCGGTGTCTGCCTGCCTGTGGATGGGGGTTATACCAGCCGCTGAAACCAGGCGAAGCCTAAGCGTTCACCAGCTCACCGACCACCACCTCTCGGGCCCGTGGCCGCAGCGGGTCACGGATGCGCTCCAGTAGCAGGCGCATGGCCGTGGTACCGGCCCAGGTACCGTTATGAGCCACACAGGGTACCGGGAACTCGAAGATATCCGCGAACGGCAGGCGGTCAATACCACAGATGGCCAGGTCACTGCGATGAACGCCTCGCTCGCGCAGCGCCTTGAGCGCGCCTAGGGTGATCAGCTGGTTGAAGCCGAACAGCGCGTCGGGCAAGGGGTGATCGCGCAGGTAGGCCAGGGTCGCCTGGTAGGCTGGCTCGAGGGTGTAGTCGCCGGCCAGCACGTCCAGCTGAACCGGGTGCCCAGCGTTGGCCAGAGCGGTCTTCACCCCTTGCAGACGGTCATGGCTGATCCTGGAACCCGCCGGACCGGTCAGCACCAGCAACCTTTCAAGCCCTTGGGCCTTATCCAGCAGGTACTGAGCGCCTTTCAGGCCGCTATGGTAATTGTCCAGGACCACCTGGCTGAAAGGCGCGTCGGCCAGGGCCCGGTCCAACTGCACCACCGGCAGCTCGCTGTTAAGCAAGCGCCCCAGGTAGCCGGGCTGGTAGCCGGGTTCATCGGAAACCGGTGACAGGATGATGCCGGCGACGCGATAGCCCAGCAGGGTCTCGATGGCTTTCTCTTCTACGTCCGCCAAGCCATCGGTATCGATCAGCATGATGGTGTAGCCGTGCTGTTTGGCCTCCCGGGAAATGGCCTTGATCATCTCACTGTAGAAAGGGTTGTCCACCGAGGCGGTGACCACGCCGACGATCATGCTTTCGCTGCGCTTGAGGCTGCGGGCGAAGGCGTTGGGCACGTAATTCAGCTCCCGCGCGGCGGCCAGGATGCGTTCCAGGGTATCAGGCTTGACCAGGTGAGGCTTGTTGAAGGCCCGAGACACGGTGATGGTGGTGACATTGACCCGGCGAGCCACATCGGTGATGGTCGCGGAAGCCTTTTTGCTCATGAGTCCCAGTGCCCTGATGATCCCTGTCGATGGCTCATGATCCGCACATCGATGCCAGGCCGCAACCCACGGCAGGTTTCGCCAGGGTCAGTCTCCAACGCTGGGCTCCGCGCGCGGGGAAAAAAACCGGAACCCCTGCGCCCTTGTTCCGTCTGAAGGAAAGATGATGCGCGCTTGGCGCGTCTGCCTGTCATTCACGAAAAGGACGATCCGTATGAACAACACGCTCAAAGCCGGCATCTGTGGCGCATTCCTTCTGCTGGGCGCTCACACCGCGTTCGCGGCCGATGCCGAGGACTTCGTCGATGACGCCTCTGCCAAAGGCATCGCGGAAATCGAAGCTGGTAAATCCGCGCTGCAGAAAAGTCAGTCCCAGGACGTGAAAACTTTTGCCCAGATGATGATCGATGATCACACCAAGGCGAACGAAAAGCTCAAGTCCATCGCTACCCAGAAGAAGCTTGAAGTCGCCTCCGACGCAGAGCTGATGGACAAGGCCAAGAAGATGATCCTGGATATTCGTGACGAGTCCTTCGATCGCTCCTACGCCAACAACCAGGTCAAGGCTCACGAGCAGACCATCGAGATCTTCAAGAAAGAAGCCAACGAAGGCAAAGATGCTGACCTCAAGGCCTTCGCCAAGGAAACCCTGCCTAAGCTCGAAGCGCACCTGCAAGCTGCCAAGAAGCTGGCCGCTGCCCATGGTGGCGACGCCAAGTAAGCTTCATCCACTGGCCGGGCAATGCTCGGCCAGCTCCCTTCAGGCTCGGTTCAGAGCCACTCCTGCACTGCCCCCACCAACAGTTTCACATTCAAGACCACGATGACGGCGCAGATCAGCCAGGCCACGACGGCCAATCCCCGTCCGGCCACGAGCGAGCCCATCTTGTTACGGTCAGTGACGAAGCGCACCAGCGGGATCACCGCCATGGGCAGCTGCATCGACAGGATTACCTGACTGAAGACCAGCAGCTGGGAAGTGCCTCGCTCCCCATAAAGCGCGGTCACCACCACCACGGGCACCACTGCGATGCCGCGGGTAATCAGGCGCCGTGCCCAATCCGGAATACGCAGGTGCAGGAAGCCTTCCATCACGATCTGTCCCGCCAGGGTAGCGGTGACCGTGGAATTGACTCCCGAAGCCAGCAGCGCAACGGCGAACAGGGTCGAGGCGATGCCGATGCCCAACATGGGCGAGAGCAGCTCATGGGCCTTTTCGATATCGACCACATCCGTTCGCCCGCCCGCATGGAACACCGCCGCGGCGGTAATCAGAATGGCTGCGTTCACGAACAATGCCAGGCTCAGAGCGATGGTGCTGTCCGTCACGGCCCAGCGCAGGCCAAGGCGCTTGCCGGCTTCAGTGCGTTCGTAAGCGCGGGTCTGCACGATGGAAGAATGCAGGTAGAGGTTGTGCGGCATCACCGTCGCCCCGATGATTCCAATCGCCAGATAGAGCGCTGCCGGGTTGGTGACGATCTCGGCCTTGGGCACGAACCCTTGGAGGATGTCTGCAATGACGGGTTGTGACATCACCATTTGCGCGCCGAAGCAAACGAAAATCAGGGTGAGCAGGGCCACTACGAACGCCTCCAGCCAGCGGAAGCCTCGGTTCATCAACAGCAGGATCAGGAACACATCCGCCGCGCACAGGATGGCCCCCCAGATCAGCGGTATATCGAACAGAAGCTTCAAGGCAATAGCAGTGCCTATCACTTCGGCCAAGTCACAGGCGATGATCGCCAGTTCGCAGGCCAGCCAGAGGAAAATACGCACTGGGCGGCTGTAATGGGCCCGGCAGGCCTGGGCCAGGTCCATGCCGGTGGCGATGCCCAGGCGGGCGGCCAGGGCCTGGAGTACGATTGCCATCAGGTTGGACAACAATATGACCGACAGCAACAGGTAGCCGAATTGCGAGCCGCCGGCCAGGTCCGTGGCCCAGTTGCCCGGATCCATGTAACCCACGGCCACCATATAGCCGGGGCCGGCGAAAGCCAGGAGGCGGCGAAGCCAACTGCCTGTCTGCGGCACCCTTACGCTGGAGTTGAGCGCGCCCAGACTGGGCTGCGCGCCTACGCCAAAGCGGCTGAGCAAGGCCGGTTCGCCATCATCGGCTCGGAAATTCGGTCGGTCTTCGGGCTCCGCCACGGTTTTGCTCCACAAGATAGGAAAAAGCACTGGACGTCGCGTCACAGAGCACCCAGCCCTGCCTCGGAAGCGTTCAGGGTGCAACAGTGGCGGTAAGCGGCCAGGTCTGTCAAAGGCTCCGGGCAAACGCCACTGGCCAGCGCCGGGGCGAGGCAGCAGGTGTGAGAACCTCCAGAGTACTGGTATCAGAGCTTCAGAAATGGCCAGCGTTCAAGCGCCGTGCGTCGTACACGACGATACGTACAAAAGACTGACGCTTTCGAAGGGCAAGCGCAACGTTGCAAGTAACTCCCTAATCCATATGGACGTTTCGTTTTCAATACGATCTAGTTGGATGTTTCCTGTCAACCGTTTGTCAGCTTGCTTCGGAGAATATAAAAACTAATTCAGTAGACTTGCTTCCATAACTATGTAGCGACCCACATCCAGGAGGATATCGCCATGGCAGCAAAAAGTAAGAATGCGGGTAACTTTGCGAACAACCCCGCGCGCGCGGCGGAAGCCGGCCGCAAGGGGGGCAGTGTGTCTGGTGGCAATTTCGCCAACGACCCGGGCAGGGCAGCCGAAGCGGGTCGCAAGGGAGGCCGTCGCAGCCATCGCGGCGCGGCCAAGACCAGTACCACCACAGCATCAAGCTGAACGCGAAGCTTTAGCTTGATTGTACAAACGCCTGAACTTGCACAACATCTACCTAGGCGATGTTGCTGGAAGTTCAGGCGTTTGCATTAGTGGCGAATCTGCTGGTGCTTCAAGCAGGGTCTTCCTTCGATATTTAAAATGCCCGTTTTTTATTTATTTAATACTCCAATATTTCGAAGTCTCTGACCGTTCGGCGCTTCTTCGCAACTGCCAGCCACTTTAGGCATTCCAAGCTTGTGCAATCTCTCTTATAAGGGGTACAGCATGACCAATCATCACAAACCAACCTATGGCGCTTCCGACCAGGACAAATCTGGCCATGGCCGAGGCGCGCCTGCCCCGGTAGACGTGAAGACCGATCGTGCGGAAAAGGCGCGGATTGGTGGCCAGCACAGCAATGGCGGGAACCGTCGGCGCGGTGAAGGCTGATCGAATCAGCACGGGAAGGCCGAGTAGGCGACGGTCTTCCCGGCCGACGAATGGTATCGGAGATGGCTCGACTGCCCTCACTGATCGGTGGCGGATACAAGGGGTATAGAACTATCTTGTAGGTATCGGCTTTTACAAGGAGGTCGGTCAATGCAGCAGTTGACCAATGTAGTGGCCTTGCGGCCCCCGCAGGAAGCGGGGGATGAAGGTATCAACAAGGTTTTGCGGGCGTTGCGCACGCATTTGGACATGGACGTTGCCTTCGTTTCCCGCTTTCGCGAGAAGGATCGCGTTTTCACCCATGTGGACGCTCGCGCGGTTGCGCCGCTCAAGCCAGGCGACGTTTTGCCTCTGGAAGCGGGCTATTGCAAGAAGGTCGTCGATGGCCTGCTTCCCGAACTGATCCCCAATACGGCTCAGGTGCCCATGGCCATGAGCATTCCTGAAACCCGCGCCTTGCCTATCGGAGCGCACCTGAGCGTTCCTGTTCATCTGAGCGATGGGCAAGTCTACGGCACCCTTTGCTGCTTTTCCGCCCAGGCCGACACGACGCTTGGACAGCGCGACCTAGGCATGCTCAAGGTGTTCGCCGAGCTGATCGCCGACCGTTTGGAAATGGACCAGCACGCCAAGGAAGAGCGCTTGCGCAAGCACCGGATAATCTGCGCCGCCCTGGCCCAGGCCCAGCCCAATGTCGTCTACCAACCCATCGTCAGCCTGGGCGACGGCACCATCACGGGCTGGGAAGCCTTGTCCAGATTCAGTTCGCAACCCAAGCGAAGCCCGGACCTATGGTTCCAGGAGGCGGCGGAGGCCGGCCTGGGGCTTGAGATGGAAGTGAGGGCGGTGGAAAAGGCCCTTGAAGGGCTTGGCCAGCTCCCTGCCTCGCAGTACCTGACGCTCAATTGCTCCCCAGCGCTGCTCCTGTCGGGGCGCCTGGCCAAGGTCATCAGTGGCCATGACCCTGCCAGGCTGGTGCTGGAGCTTACCGAGCATTGCGTGGTGTCCGACTACGACGCACTGAGCAATGCCTTGGTACCCTATCGCACGGCCGGAGTGCGTCTGGCCATCGACGACGCCGGGGCCGGGTATGCCAGCATGCGTCATATCCTGCAACTGCGACCTGACATCATCAAGCTAGACATGGCCCTGACCCAGGGCATCGAGCACGACGCACAACGGCGGGCCATGGCTTCGGCCCTGATCGCCTTCGCCCGGGAAACCGACACCAGTGTCGTCGCCGAAGGTGTGGAAACCACAGCCGACCTGCTCACGTTGCGCCGTCTGGGCGCACATAGAGTGCAGGGCTACCTGACCGGCCGTCCGATGCCCCTGGTGCTTGCGGCCAACTGGCAGGTGCCGCGCCTGGCGGAGCTGTTCGAGCCGCCTCCCGGCTGATCGCGGCACCCGAAGCGGTAAGATGGCTTTTGCCGGGCCGCCTTTCGGTATAGCCTGCGCGCGCCTGTACAACTGCCAGCGAGCCCAACGCTGGTGGGTGTATAGTGCTCATCGCACACATCAGCGCTTGCAGGTCTGCCTCCATGTCACATATTTCCGAACGCTTGCTGGTCCAGGCCCACCTGGACGCTCGTCAGCCCGTTGCGCTCACCGCCGCCGAAGAGGCCGAATACCGCCGCGCCATTGCCGCCGAACTCAAGGCCCGGGACGCGGTGCTGGTCGCCCATTACTACTGCGATCCGGTCATTCAGGCCCTGGCGGAGGAAACCGGCGGCTGCGTGTCAGACTCCCTGGAAATGGCGCGTTTCGGGAACCAGCACAGCGCCAGCACGGTGCTGGTAGCCGGGGTGCGCTTCATGGGTGAAACCGCGAAGATCCTCAACCCGGAAAAGCGCGTGCTCATGCCTACGCTGGACGCTACCTGCTCCCTGGACCTTGGTTGCCCGGTGGAAGCCTTTTCCGCTTTCTGCGACCAGCATCCGGACCGCACCGTGGTGGTGTACGCCAATACCTCGGCGGCGGTGAAGGCTCGCGCGGATTGGGTAGTCACCTCCAGCTGCGCCGTGGAGATCGTGGAAAGCCTGATGGACAATGGGGAGAAGATCCTCTGGGCGCCGGATCGCCATCTGGGCAGCTACATCCAGAAGCATACCGGGGCGGATATGCTGCTTTGGGACGGAGCCTGCATCGTTCATGAAGAATTCAAGTCGCGTCAGCTCGAAGATCTCAAGGCAGTCTATCCGGATGCGGCCGTGCTGGTACATCCCGAGTCGCCGGAGTCCGTGATCGCCCTGGCGGACGCGGTAGGTTCCACCAGCCAGCTGATTGCGGCGGCCCAGCGGATGCCGAACCCGACCTTTATCGTGGCCACCGACCGGGGCATCTTCTACAAGATGCAGCAGCTGTGCCCGGACAAGACCTTCATCGAGGCACCTACGGCGGGCAACGGCGCGGCCTGTCGTAGTTGCGCCCATTGCCCCTGGATGGCCATGAACACCTTGCAGCGCACCCTGGAGTGCCTGCGCGAGGGCAGCAACGAGATATTCGTCGACCCGGCGCTCATACCCCAGGCGATCCGCCCACTCAAGCGGATGCTGGATTTCACTCAGGCAGCACGCCTGCGCCTGGCCGGCAACGCCTGACGAACTATCCAGCAGGTTACCAGAGCGCCTTGCGCACCAGTGCCTCGTGCAAGGCGACGTCCTGCTCGGTCCAATACACCGGTTTGCCGCCAATCATTGCTGCGACGGGAATGCCATCGCGGTAGACCAGACGGTTGGCGGCCACGGAAGGCACCCGGGTCCCGGGTAGCAGTGTCCCCACCAGGTTCAGCGGGTCCGCCCCGCAGACACTGATCAGGCTACCGTCCAGGGGCCTGCGGCGGACCTCCCGCAACAGAGGAATGGCTTCGGGCAGGGCGAACTGTTCGCCCGGCAAGCCGGCGATGAAACGCCCCCCGCGAATCTCCCCCCGGGCCTCCAGCCGGTGCAGGGCGCGCAACAGCTCGCGCCAGCTGGGCAGCCAGTCGGCCTCGCGCTCCAGCAGGCGCCAGAACACGACGCCGTAGCGGCGCAGCAGGGTGCGCGCCAGATACTCCAATTGCTCCGCGCGTTCGGGAGGCGTGCCGGGACGACGCAGCAGAGCCCAACGCCCGGCGTCCTGCATACCGCCGATAAAAGCGCCCAGGCCCCGGCGATGACTGCGTTGCTGGCGGCTCGATGCTGGCGCCACCAGGGCCCGCAGGCCAGCGAAGCTGTCGGCGTTTACCCGTCCGCTGGCTACCAGCTCGGCCAGGGCATTTTCCAGTTCGCTGCGCAGCAGGCGTGCCTCGTCCAACAGTTCATCGAAGAACAAGGCGCCATGCTCGCGCAGTGCGTCCAGGACTCTCTGCGCCCGAGGGCCAGGCTCGGCCACTGGTACCTCCTCGGCCAAGGCTTGCCACAAAGCCAGTTGCGCCCTGGGCAGCAACATGATGGGGGTGGCCTTGAGGGTTGCGCTGCTTCCCTTGCCGCTCCCGGCCCGCCTCAGCCATAGGGTTTTCCCGGAGCGACAGGCTTCATCGAGCCAGGCTCCGCTGTACCCCTTCACCCGTGCCGGCAGCAAGTCGCTCTCCCAGGCGCTCACAGGCGCGCTATACCCTTCGAACTGAGTGATCACCTGGGCCAGGGCAGCGCTGCCCTGCATTCGTGTCGGTGTCGACAGGTGCTGCCAATCGAAAAGGAAACGGGTGAAATCCTGCAAGGATACCGGTTCGATTTCACGGCGCAGGCGCTTGACCGTGTAGCGATGAATGCGCGCCAGCAAATGACGCTCGCACCACTGCATATCTTCCCTATCGGATCGGAAACGGCCTCGCATCACATAGCCCTGGCCCTCCAGTCGCGCCAGGGCCTGGTTCACACTGCTATCAGGCAGGCCGAGGGGCGCGGCGAGTTCCGCGGCAGACGAGGGGCCGAAACCGGCGAGGCGGCAGCGAAGCAGCTCCAGCCAGGCGTCTTCCTGTTCCCACGATTGCTCGAAGCCAGGCAGGTTGGCCAAGGCGGGGGCGATAGTCGCGTCGGGGTAGACCGCACCTATGCAGGCCAGCCGCTCCCGGGGAAACCACAGCGCCGTTTCTGGTCCCACGAGCACCTGGCCAGCCCGGCCACTGGCGGCCAGGCGCGCCAGCCAGTCTGGCCAGTGTTCGTTGGCATGGGCCTCGCTTGCCGTGATCACTGCCAAGGTCATCAAGGCCTCGTGCATTTCATCCTCGCCCCGAGGTCGCGGCCAGGCCTCTTCGCTCACGGCGGCGATGGCCTCAGGCGCCAGGGCGCCCATGTCGCCGACGCTGGCCGGGTCGTTCCAGCGGCGACTCAACACGGCCTGGGTACGTCGTTCTTCCAGTGGCGCATCATCCAGGAACGCGTAGGGGCGGGCATTGAGAATGGCCGCGGCCAAGGGTGATGGCGCGGGCAGGTCCCGGCTGAGCAGACGCACCTGCCCGGCTTCGATCCGCTGCAACAGGCGCAGCCAGGCTTCACTGTCCAGGGCATCGTGCAGACAGTCGTCGAGGGTTTGTCGCACCAGTGGGTGATCAGGGATGTCCCGTTCGCCCGCGAGGTTTTCCAGGCAGGCGATCTGGTCCGGAAAGACCTTGGCGATCAGATCTTCGCTTTTCATTCGCTGCAACTGGGGCGCCACCTTGCGACCACCGGCATAGCGGGGCAGGGCAAGGGCGGTTGCCGCGTTCCAGCGCCAGCGCACGCCGAACAAGGGGGCATCGAGCAACGCCTGGATCAATACGGACTCTGCCGTTTCGCTATTCAGGTAATGCCATACCTCATCCAGGGCGAAGCTATGGCTGGTGGACAAGGAAAGGACAATGGCGTCTTCGCTGGCCGCCGCCTGCAGTTCGAAGTTGAAGGTGCGGCAGAAGCGTTTGCGCAAGGCCAGCCCCCAGGCGCGGTTCAGGCGGCTGCCGAAAGGGCTGTGTATGACCAGTTGCGTACCGCCGGACGCATCGAAGAAGCGTTCCATCACCAGAGTCTCCTGGGACGGTAGCGCGCCCAGCGCCTGGCGCGTGCGGGCGAGGTATTCCAGCAGCTGCTCGGCGCTGGCGACGTCGAGCCTCATATCCGTGGTGAGCCAGGCCAGCACCGGTTCGAGCTGTCCATGACTGGCACCCAAGGCGTGGTCGATGGTGCCTTGCAGTCGTCCTACCGAGCGAGACAGCTCGTCGCTGCGCCCCGGTGTCTCACCCAACCAGAACGGGATGTTGGGCGGCATGCCCCTGGCGTCTTCCACCCGCACGCGGCCACCCTCCACGCGCAGGATGCGGTAGGCGGCATTGCCCAGCTGGAACACGTCCCCGGCCAGGCTTTCCACGGCAAAGTCCTCGTTGACACTGCCGATGTTCAGCCCTTGCGGGTCGAGGATCACGCTGTAGTCGGCGTTGTCGGCGATGGTGCCGCCGCTGGTGACGGCGGTGAGCCTGCTTCCTCGTCGACCACGCAGCGTGCCGCTGACCGTATCCCGATGCAGGTAGGCGCCGCGGATCCCTTGGCGGGTGCTGTAGCCTTGGGCAAGTGTGGCCAGCAGGTCATGGTAGTCTGCTTCAGAGAGCTGTTCATACGGCATGGCCTGACGCATAAGGGCCAATAGCCTGGCTTCATCCCACTCCTGGCAACTCACTTCGGCGATGATCTGCTGCGCCAGCACATCCAGTGGTGCTTTCGGGATCATCACTTCGTCCAGTTCGCCACGCTGGACACAATCGAGCAGTGCCACGCATTCGATCAGATCCTCCATCGACGAGGGAAATAGCCGGCCTTTGGGGGTACCCCCTACCTGATGGCCGGAACGGCCGACCCGTTGCAGGAAGGCAGCGATGGAACGTGGCGAGCCGATCTGGCAGACCAGCTCCACTTCACCGATATCGATGCCCAACTCCAGCGACGCGGTGGCCACCAGCGCACGGAGCTCGCCAGCCTTTAGCCGCTGTTCGGCGCCCAGTCGCTGTTCTCGCGCCAGGCTGCCGTGATGGGCCGCCACTTGATCGCGTCCCAGGCGGTCGCTCAGGTGCCGGGTCACGCGTTCGGCCAGCCGTCGAGTGTTGACGAAAACCAGCGTGGTCCGGTGCTCCTGGGCGAGCACTGCGAGGCGCTCGTAGACCAACTCCCATACGTCGTTGGCCATGACGGCGCCAAGGGGAACCGGCGGTACTTCCAGGGCCAGGTCGCGAGGGCGCGCATGGCCCACATCGACGATCGCGCAGGTACGCTGATGGCCCACGAGAAACCTGGCCACGCGCTCGATGGGCTTTTGCGTGGCGGATAAGCCGATGCGCCGCAGCGGCGCGCCAGTCAGCGCCTGCAAGCGTTCAAGGCTCAAGGCCAGGTGGCTGCCGCGCTTGCTGCCGGCCACGGCATGAATTTCGTCCACGATCACGGTACCGACACTGCCCAGCAATTGCCGACCACCCTCGGAGCCCAGCAATACATAGAGCGATTCGGGAGTGGTGACCAGGATATGCGGCGGGGTTCGGCGCATGGCTGCGCGTTCTTTTTGTGGCGTATCGCCTGTGCGTACCGCGGTACGCAGGCGCAATGGCGGCGAGCCCATGGCCTCCAACTGCTCGCTGATCCCGGCCAGGGGGCGTTGCAGGTTGATCTGGATGTCGTTGGACAATGCCTTCAACGGTGACACATAGACCACCTGGGTCTGCTCCGGCAGCCCTTCGGGGCCGAGCGCGCGGCGCACCAGCTCGTCCAGCACGGCCAAGAAGGCGGTAAGCGTCTTGCCCGAGCCGGTAGGCGCAGCCACCAGTACCGATTGCCCAGCCGCGATCAGTGGCCAGGCGGCCGCCTGGGCCGGCGTGGTAGCAGGGAAACTTTGCCGAAACCAGCGCTGCACAGCAGGGTGGAAGGCATCGAGAATGAGGTCTGAAGGCGGCAGGTTCATGTCACCTTTATGGCGTCCCGAGGCAAGGCTTGCAAGGGCCGCCGGGCGGGGTAGGCTTCAGCGCACCGCGCTGACGCCATCCAGGGTGGCGAAGGACGTGTCCTTGGCGGTGAGCAGGAAATCCCGCATGAAGGGTGCATCGAGCATGTCCGTACGGATGCCGGCATAGAGGGTGGCGAACAGGCCTTTCTCGCCCAGGCGCCGCGCCTTGACATAGCCACGTGAGCTGTATTCGTGCAATGCCCAATGAGGCATGCCGCAGACACCGCGGCCGCTGGCGACTAGCTGCATCATCATCACCGACAGTTCGGCGGTGCGCACGGCTGCCGGTTCAACCTCGGCCGGTTCAAGGAACCGGGTGAAGATATCCAGGCGATCGCGTTCCACCGGGTACGTGATGAGCGTCTGGTCTTCCAGGTCTTCCGGTTCGATCCAGGGCTTGCTTGCCAAGGGATGCTGGTTGGCCACGGCCAGCATGGCCTCGAACGTGAACAGCGGCACATAGGTGATGCCAGGTAGGTCCAGTGGGTCGGAAGTGACCACTAGGTCCAGATCGCCGCGGGCAAGGGCCGGCAAGGGCGCGAAGGCGAAACCGGAGGCCAGGTCCAGCTCCACTTCCGGCCAGGCGTCCCGGAACTGATCGATGGTGGGCATCAACCATTGGAAGCAGCTGTGACACTCGATCGCCATGTGCAGCCGCCCGGCCGTGCCCCCGGCTAGCCGAGCGATGTCACGCTCGGCGCCGCGCATGAGTGGCAGGGTAGCGTCGGCCAGTTGCAGCAGCCGCAAGCCAGCACTGGTGAAACGTACCGGCTTGGTCTTGCGAATGAAGAGGGCAAGGCCAAGTCGGTCCTCCAATTCCTTGAATTGATGGGAAAGGGCTGACTGCGTAAGGTGCAGCCGCTCGGCGGCTTCTACCAGGCTATCGGCTTCGCGCAGGGCGTGAAGGGTTTTGAGATGACGTATTTCAAGCACATGGCACCATGAAAAAATCTCTGTATAACGGCAATCGAGTTGAGATTGCCTCATGGTGGAGCTGAAGTCGAGACTGCTGTGCAATGGGTGCCATGCTGGACATGGCTCCCAGGATCACCCCAGCGCCGTGCTGAACAAACGTTCTGCCAAGGGGCGACTGATTTCGCCTCGCCAGATTGGCGCTTGCCCGGGGGCGGTGGCTCCAAGCCTGCGCTGGCCTGGGGTCTTCAGATGAGCAACGATGAATTCTTCGAACGCGGACTGCTCCTGCCTGTAATGGAAGTGGGCATAGGACAATGGCCTGCCGCTACGGCTGTCCAGTACCTCGTATTCCTGCAGCCAGTTGCTTCTGCTCGCTGTACCGGAGCGCTGGCGCCCGCCGAGCTTGCGAATCCGCACCTCTCCCTGCTCCGCCAGGTATTGGAGCTGCGCACTGGTTGGCCTGGTCGAGGCTTTGCAAGTGTCGATCCGGGCTTGTCGGCCTTCTGCGCGCAGTTGCGCTGCCTGCTCGCGTGACTGCCGCACTAATGCGGCATAGCGCTGACTCTGGCTACTTTGGGCCAGTTGATCGGCGCGGAATTCCAGCTCTTGGCTTTCCCCAAGGAAGAGGTCTTCGAGGTCCGCGGGAAGCATTTGCTGGCGAGCGTAACGTTGCATTCTATTGCGAAAGACGGGCAGGTGATCAAGCCGGTATTGGGTAATCCGCGCGATCTCGACCGGGGGCAGCACTGGCGGAGCCTCAGCGGCCGTTTCGGCGGGCTCATAGGTGTTATCGACGCGGCGTAGCCAGCGTTCGGTGCGGTTATTGACGTTGGATACGGTAAGTACGGATGGCTGGCCCCGCACCGGTTCGCCGACCAGTAACAAGCCGTCGCCTTCGAATACCCGCGCTTGAGGCCGGTGAGGCCTGGCCTCGGCGACGGGCCTGTGGCCAAGCCCGTCACGAAGCCTGCCCAGCTCATTGAGCAGCCGCTCGGCGTAGTCCGCGTCGAACTGCTCCGGGTAACTGGCCAAGAGACGCCGAATGACCCTGATCAGGGCTTGGCTGTTTTCCCTTAGCTGAATTTTCAAGCGCTCGCGTTGCGGAAGCGGCAGGTTGAGCCTTCCTCCGTGGTAGCTGGCCTGGGCCACCCGGTCGAAACGAACCCGAGCCAGCGTATACAGCCTACGCATATACAGCCACGAAGGATCATCCAGGTTATCGTGCGGTGCCAAGTCCAGAAGAAGCCCGATCCGGGCCAAGGTCGTCGCAGCGGTATCGAAGGCCTGGAACGAGGCCTCGTTCCCGGTATGGAGCCGCCGTCGATGCTCCGCCAGGGTGATGCGACGTTGCCACTGAGTGAGGCGATCCAGCCCATGCTGGATAAGATCATATTGCGCCAGTATCTGGGCGATGGTCTGGCGGATAGCGCGCTGCCGCTCTATCAAGTCAGGGCCTACAGGTGTCAATGGTCCCTGTTCGCGATAGCGCTGGAGTATGGTTTCCTGGATCTCTCGCCGCTGCGCCTGGGCCAGTTCGCTGAGGCGATCGCTTTCCAGGAACGCGAGCCGGATCTGCAGGTTGGTTCGGGCGGCGAGGGTAGCGGCCGCGCGGCTTTGGTCGGATCTGATTTCGCCTTGCCGCCGCCCTTGCAACAGCGGTCGATAACGTTCGAGGGTGTCGTAATAAAGGCTGACGGCTTCGATCACTCGATCGCACGCCTCGATAGCCGGGCCCGCCGGCGCCTCCGGCCCCTGAGCACGGTAGTCATTCAAGCGTTGCTCCAAAACATCGTCGTGGCTCACAAGCGTTCTAAGCCGAGAATGCGCTTCGCTGGCCAGTTGCTGCTGGCGACGATAATGGGCATCGGTCCACCAGCGCGGAAGCAATCGCCGAAGGGCGTCAGGCCACAGGGGGTCAAGCCGATCGGCCAGATAACTTTGTACAGCACCGCCACCGCGTAGCCCTCCATCCACCAGGGCGCCATAAAGGTGTCCGTGGGTTTGCCAGTTGCCGGCTTCGTCCAGGGCGACGGGCTGGCGGTAATGGCGGGTCTGGGTGGGTGACAGGCGCCAGGTGTTCAGGCTGCTATCCCATTCCACGGCATACACGTAGCTACCGCGAGTGATAAAGGTCCCTTCCGCCTCCTGGTGCACGTTACGCCAACGACCCTCCGTACCAGGCGCGCCACGCAGAATCACCGGCCGCTCATAGCCCTTGAAGGCTTCTTCGACACGCCGATGGCTCCAGGAACACAGTTCCCTAAAACGACCATAGCCCCTTGGCGCCTGGCGCAGTTGGCGCGCTCGCGCCGTGACCATCAGGCTGGAGTGACTGGCGGCCAGCGCGCCAGGACCAAAGTCCATCATGGCGTCGACCAGGGACACCAGTACCGACTCGACGGCTTCCACGCCTGCGATACTTTCCCCTTGAGCGAAAGCCTGCCCGGCGACGATGCCGGCTTCCAGCGCATCGACCATGGCCAGAACGCTACCGACGAAGGGCACGAACCCCAACGCCATGCGAATGTATCGCAGCACGTCATTGCGACTGTCTTGCGCGGCCTCGAACACCTTGTCCGCATTGGACGTGGAGCTGGCCCGGTGGTCGCGCATGCGCAGCCCCCAGTCGGCCAGGTATTGAACGTGCGTCAGGGAGAGGTGGGCGGGCCAGGGGTCCCGGGCTTCGATGAAATGGCGGAAGCCTTTTGCCAGGCCCTGTCTTATCAGGCTGTCCAGGTACTCAACGTTCCCTTCAAGCGCCCGCTCGCACAGGTAGCCACGCAGGCGATCATCGAGTAAAAGCCACTCTACCGCCTCCACGGCCGTGGCCAGATCAGGGTACTGGCTGAACCCATGGCCGTCAGGCGCGTCTGGTAGGTACAACAGCGTCGTGCCGCTGGCCCGATCTTCGATGAAGCTGACTCCCGCAAGAATGCTGCCGCTGCTGTGAGTCTTCTCATCGAACACTTTCAAGGCAGCCGGGCGTACAGTCAGGTCAAGGCCATCCGCTACCCAGGCTTGGCTATGCGTGGCCTGGCGCGCCCGGTCAGCCATGCGCACCCCTGAAGGTTCCAACCGGCCCAAGGCTTGGGCCACCACGCCATGGAGCTGCAGCGCGAGGTCATAGGGGGCCAGGAGAGTGGCCGTGTCTTGGTCCGCGTTGGCTTCGAACCGGCCTGCCCGTAGATAGGCATCGGCCATCAGCCGTTCGTAGTTACCGGCCACATCCAGATGCTCCGCCATACGGCGGACCCAGCCAGCGTCAATGCCTGTTGTCAGCAGTGCATGCTGGGGATGGTCCGAAGGGCTGATGTCGACCTTCAGGAATTGGAGCCGGTCGGCCATGGAATCGTCGACCTGTGCCAGGGCCAGGGCTTCCAGGGTAAGCCACTGACGTTCCGCGCTTGGCCGGGCGACGCGCCTGACCGGCATGCCAGGCGCGCCGCTTCCCACGACCGGTTCGCGCACCCATTGCACAGATAGGGGAAGGTCCAGGCGAACCCGACAGGGCTGGGTCAAGGCAAACTGGGTGCTCAAGTAGCCATGCACCCGGGCCGCGACATAGGCGTCCCGAACGGGAATGGCCCGGCGCAGCAAGCGCTCGCTGGCCACGAACGCTTCAGCGTACTGGACCAGCAATTGGGTCAGCCGCGCCAGCACAGGGCCCGACAGCCGAGCCATCCAGGGCCGGGCCGCCTCGCTCAAGCGCAAGCTGCGCCAGGTTTCGTCAATGCTTGCGAAAGCGAGCGCGCGTGCTGGGTTGATAGGCACACTGAGCGTGCGCAGGGCTTCAAGCGTGAGGCGTTCACGTGCCTCTGGGCTATCCATGGAGCTATCGCTAGCCGCCTCGGTCAGTGTCACCAGCGCCAGGTCCATCAGGTCTATCAGGCGGGGCCAGCGGGCTTCTTGTGAGCTCACCGAGAAGGGCGACTGCGCGCCTAGTAGGTCCGCCAGTAAACGCTCGAGGGCTGGCATTGAAGGATGGGATGTCCACCCCCCGTCCTCGCCAAAGCGATACAGCAGGAAAGCAGGAGACGGGGCATCGGGAAGTTCAGGCAGGGTACTGAGCGCGAACGCGCCGGGCCAGGTTGCCTGTTCGTCCGGGCCCCGCAGAACGAAGCTCCACAACCGATAGGCCTGGCGCGGCTCGGCGTCGCTCAGCAGTGCCTGCGCGCACTCGTTGATGGTTTCGAAGGCCTCCTGGGGCAAGCTGCCGAGCGCCTGTTGTACCCGGGCCTCAGCGACCAGGCCATTGAGGCAGGCCTGGCGGTAAGGAAGGTAAAGGTGTCCGATGGATCGCGGCAGCGTGAGCATCGCTGTCGCAATCAGTTCACGGCTTCGCTCATGCCAGTCCTGAAGCGTTCGCATCGCTTGGCCAAGCGCTACCCATGGCTGAGCCTGACCCTGCAGGGCATCGGTCAGGTGTCGCTCCATGGCGGCCTGGTAGTGCTGCACGTTGATCCATTGAAGCGCGTCCGGGGGGGCAGGGTATGGGGTTTCGGAATCGCCGAGGAAGCGGGGGAATGACAGCGAGGCGTCGAGCGTGTTGGCGTTAGGCATCCGGATGCCCTCCTGAGTGAAGGAGAGCTCATTCAAGCCGACAGGCGAAGCACGGCGTCGCTATTTAACGCTGCCGGCCAAGCGTTACCCCGGCTGGCCTGTAAGCCGGTATTTCCTGACTTTATCGAAGAGCGTGGTCTTGGCCAGGCCCAGTTCCTGGCTGGCCTGGCTCAGGTTGCCCCCGGTGCGGGCCAGTGCCTCCAGCAACAGGCCACGCTCGAAGACTTCCACCGCCTCGTTGAAGGTCGGGCGGGCATGCTCGACACTTGAATCACCGAAGGGGGTCAGCCCCAGGGCGAATCGCTCCGCGACATTGCGCAGCTCACGCACATTGCCCGGCCAGGGGTGGCTCAGTAATCGCGCACGCGTGGTGGAGTCCAGCGCAGGCAGAGGGCGGTCGAATCGCGCGGACGCAATGGCAAGGAAATGCTCGAACAGGTCGAGGATGTCGTCGCGCCGATCCCGCAGGGGCGGAACCAGCAGTGTAACCACGTTCAGGCGATAGAAAAAATCGCTACGCATTCCCGCCGGCGGCGTCTCCACGGCCCCGAGTGACTTGGTCGCGGCGATGACGCGTATGTCCACAGGCAAAGGCGAATTGGACCCTAGCCGCTCCAGGGTGCGCTCCTGCAGTACACGCAGCATCTTGACCTGCATGGGCTCGGGCAGGCTTTGCACTTCATCGAGAAAAAGCGTTCCGCCCTGGGCGTACTCTATCTTGCCAATACGCTGAGCATCCGCGCCGCTGAAGGCATGGGCTTCATGGCCGAAGATTTCATAGTGAAACTCGCTGTCGGGCAAGGCGCCGCAATTGAGTGCAACGAAAGGCTGAGGCTGGCGTCGGCTAAAGTCATGAAGGCAACGGGCAACCAGTTCCTTGCCGGTGCCCGTTTCGCCAATGATGAGCACATTGGCCGGCGTGTCCGCCACGTTGCGCAATGTGTCGCGCAACACTTGCATGGCCCGGGATTGGCCCAGCAGACGCTCTTCCAACAGGCCGCGCCCTGCCAGTTGGCGTCTCAGCGCCTGCACTTCCATGGTCAGCGATCGCTGCGTCAGGGCCCGACGCACGACGTCAACCAGCCGCTCCGGCGAGAAGGGCTTTTCCATGAAGTCATAAGCACCCTGGCGCATCGCGCTCACCGCCAAGGCAATGTCACCATGCCCTGTGATGAGAATCACCGGCAGCGCCGGGTCAAGGGTCCGCAGATGGCTCAGCAGGGCGAGCCCGTCCATGCCGGGAAGGCGGATATCACTGATCACGACGCCTGGAAAGCCCGCTTCGACGCGCGCCAGTGCCGCTTCCGCGCTGGCTACGCCTTCGCTGTGAATATCTTCCAGCGCCAGGGCTTGCTGGCAACCTAGCAGAACGTGTGGATCGTCTTCGATCACCAGCACAGGCAAGGATGACATCATGGGGAGGTGCTCCTGTTGCTGACGGCACTCAGTGGCAAGATAAGTAGAAAACTGGTTCCGCTGCCCGCCTGTTCATCAAGGCTCAGCTGACCCTTGGCCGCGGCTGCCAGTTGCGCGGAAAGGGTCAGGCCGAGCCCAAGTCCATGCCCGCCTGGTTTGGTGGTGAAAAAAGGCTCGAACAGACGCTGCCGCCCCTGAGCGTCGATACCCGTGCCGTTGTCGGACACACGAAGCCGATAGTCGTCGTCGATTACCTGACCCCTCACTTCGATCACAGGCTGCGCGATACTCTCGACGGCATCGAGGGCGTTACTCAGCAGATTCACCAGGATCTGCTCCAGGCGGGTCTGCTCGATCTCCACGCAGCCTGGCGAGACCTGGCAATCCAGCCTGATCGGCCGGGCTTCGAATCGCTGTTGCAACACGCCGCGAGCAGCGCCGAGCGCGCTGGCAACCTCTGCCTCACCGCCGCGATCGCCGCCCCGCGCGAAGGCGCGTAGGCTCGAAATGATACGGCCCATGCGGTCCACCAGATCATTGATGGTACGCAGGTTGGTGTCAGCCACCTCGAGGTGGCCTCTTTCCAGGAAGCGTATCGTATTGCCTGAAAGGGTGCGCAGCGCAGCCAGGGGCTGATTCAACTCATGGGCGATGCTGGTGGACATTTGTCCAATGGACGCCAGCTTTTCGGCGCGAACCAGTTCATCCTGGGCCTTGCGCAGCGTTTGCTCGGCTTGGCGCCGCTCGCGGATCTGGCTTTTCAATCGCTCATTGCTGTTGCGAAGTTCCTCGGTACGGTCAGCGATGCGCTTCTCGAGCAGGCCATTGGCCGCTTCCAGGGCTTCACGCGCCGCCAGGCGGGTAGCGACCACTTTGCGCCGCTCATTGCGGGCGATAAGCAGGATAACCAGCAATGCGAACCCGAAGGCAACCAGCACCCCATGCACGATGGATTCTCTGCGCTGGTCCTTGAGCGGGGTGAGCAGTGTCAGATGCCAGGGCGTATCTGTCACCGCGAGGCTCTGAGCGAGGTAACGAGCGGGGCGCCGATCGCCGTAGCCATCATCCCGGCCAAGGATAAGACGTTCCGCCCCAGGCCCGATGGATTCACGCTGCGAAAATTGCAGCTCATCCAGGGGAAAGCCGTAGTACTGAAGGCTGCGAGCAAGGCGCGCACGGCTCTCTTCATCCAGGGGTTCAAGGGATTTGAGGCGGCGAGTCGCATCGCTGGAAAGAATGATGATGCCGTTCTCGTCCGAGACAAAGGCCTCCAGCCGTGCCTTCTGCCAACGAGCTTCCAGAGCGTCCAGGCGGACCTTGACCACCGCGACTCCGACTATCCTGCCTTCGGCTCGCAAACCGTGGGCCAGGAAGTAGCCGGCTTCGCCGGTGGTAGTGCCCAGGCCATAGAAGCGCCCCGGCCGCCCTTGCAGGGCATCCCTGAAGTAGGGCCTGAAGGCCAGGTCTTCGCCAATGAAGCTGTCAGGGTCTCGCCAATTGCTGCTGGCAAGCACATGGCCGCTTGCGTCCATCAGGAAAATGGCGCGGCTGCCGCTGCGCTGGCGCAAGCCTTCGAGGTACTGGTTCACCGCAGCGATGGACGCATCGCTCGCCCCGGACAGCAGCGTCTGGACGCTGTGTTCCAGTTCCAGCACGCTTGGCAGGTAGGTGTATTTGTCCAGCTCGCTTTCTACCGCCCGGGTATGCAGTTCAAGCTGGCGAGCGCCTGCGTCGGCTTGTGCTTTCAAGCCCAGGTGCTCGCTCAATGTGTAGCCAACCAGGCCCAGGGCAAGTGTTACACACAGTAGTAGAGCCGCCAGCAACCATTGACGCAGGGAGGGAGTGTTCACGGCGGGGCGGGACGGTTAGAAGCGCTAGGGGGCGCCATTTCAACACAGCGCCCGCGCTCGCGCCAGCCGTCGCCATCGAGCCCTGGATGTGCCCCTCAGGCCGCCTGTACCTTGCCCTTTTGTACGGTCTGACTTGGCAGGTAAGCCTCCAGCGCGCGCTGGCCCTCGCTGTCCAGGAACAGGCCCAGCTTGGTTCGGCGCCAGAGGACATCTTCGGCCGAGGTCGCCCATTCGTTGTCGCGCAGGTAATCGACTTCCCGCGCATAGAGGCCCGCGCCAAAGTGCTGGCCAAGGTCTGCCACCTGTTGGCAACCTTCCAGCAGGCGCCATGCGCGGCTGCCATAGGTGACTGACCAACGCGTGGCCACCTCGGCTGGAAGCCAGGTAGCCCTGGCGACAAGCGCTTCGGCCAGCGCCTTGGGCGTGGTCATGTCCTCGCCGCCAGGCAACGGCTGTTTCGCCGTCCAGCTCGGCCCCATCGCGGGGAAGAAAGGCGCCAGTTGGCCCATGGCTGATTCCGCCAGCTTGCGGTAGGTGGTCAGTTTGCCTCCGAACACCGACAGCAAGGGGGCGTTGCCCGGTTCCTGGCTCAACGCCAGGGTGTAGTCCCGGGTGATGGCTGAGGGGTTGTCCGATTCGTCGTTGCACAGCGGGCGCACACCAGAGTAGGTACGTAGTACATCCGCGCGGGTCAGTTGATGCTTGAAATGATCATTGACCACCTTGAGGATGTAATCCGTCTCTTGCTCAGTGATCGCCACCTTCGAGGGGTCACCGGTATATTCCCGGTCCGTCGTTCCGATGATGGTGAACCGGTCAAGATAGGGAATGGCGAAGACGATGCGCTGGTCCGTGTTCTGCAGGATATAGGCGTGCTCGCCATCGTACAGGCGCGGCACGATCAAATGGCTGCCCTGAATCAGGCGAATGCCATAGGGTGACTGCAGCTTGAGGTCTTCACGGATGAACCTTGCCACCCACGGCCCCGCCGCGTTGACCAAGGCTTTTGCACGGATGCTGTATGGCTGGCCCTCGGCGTTCTCCAGGCTCAGCGTCCACACGCCCTCGGTACGCTCGGCGTGAACGCAACGGGTACGAGTGCGGATCTGAGCGCCATGTTCTCGGGCTGCCATGGCATTGAGCGCGACCAGCCGAGCATCGTCCACCCAGCAGTCGGAATATTCGAAACCGCGCTTGAGCTCGGCCTTGAGCGGGTTGCGCGGGCCGAAGCGCAGGCTGCGCGAGGCAGGGAGCTTCTCGCGCTTGCCCAGGTGGTCATACAGGAACAGCCCGGCGCGAATCATCCAGGCCGGACGCAGGTGCGGCTGGTGGGGCAATACGAAGCGCATGGGCTTGACGATATGAGGCGCCTTGGCAAGCAATACCTCGCGCTCGGCCAGGGCTTCGCGAACCAGGCGAAACTCGTAATGCTCAAGGTAACGCAGGCCGCCGTGGATCAGCTTGCTGCTGGCTGAAGACGTGTGACTGGCCAGGTCATCCTTTTCGCAAAGGAACACCGATAGCCCACGCCCGGCGGCATCGGCCGCGATCCCCACGCCATTGATGCCGCCACCGATGACTGCGATGTCATAGAGGGTATCGGGCGACTCTGGGATAGCGGGCATGTTGGCCTCCAATCGAACTCGAAAATGATTTCGAACATAGAATGTTCATTTCCGAAAATGGTAGCTCAACATTCCTAGGCGCGCCAGCGGACTTCGATTGAATTTCTTCATCGAATGAACCAAAAAGAACAATTATGAAAATGCGCGGAACCTTTCAGCGTTCATAGGGCCACTTCAGACCACTTCAAGGCGTACCTTGTGCTGATTCAGTTGTTGAATCAGCATCGGATCCGGCCCACGGTCGGTAACCAGGCAATCGATCAGCGCGATCGAACCCAGGCGGACCATGGCATTGCGGCCGAACTTGCTGGAATCGGCGGCCAGTATCACCTGTCGCGCATTGGCGATGATGGCTTGGGAAACGCGCACTTCCTGATAGTCGAAATCGAGCAGGCTGCCGTCTTCCTCGTCGATACCGCTGATGCCCACCAGGGCATAGTCCACCTTGAACTGGTTGATGAAGTCCACACAGGCTTGCCCGACCACGCCGCCGTCCCGGCGCACGTTGCCGCCTGCCAGAAGCACTTCGAAATCTTCCTTGCCGCTCAGGATAGAGGCCACGTGCAGGTTGTTGGTGATGATCTTCAGCTGGTTGTGGCCCAGCAGCGCACGAGCGATGGATTCGGTAGTGGTGCCGATATTGATGAACAGCGAGGCGTGGTCAGGAATCTGCGCGGCGATGGCTTCGGCGATGCGCTGTTTCTCGTCGCGCATCTGGTCGGCGCGCATGGCGTACGCAGTGTTTTCAATGCTCGAGTCATAGGCGGCCCCGCCATGATAACGGCGTAGCAGGCCGCCTTCGGCAAGCTGATTGATGTCGCGGCGAATGGTCTGTGGCGTGACCACGAACAGCTGTGCCATTTCCTCGATACTGACGTAGCCTCGTTCACGCACCAGGTCGAGGATCTGCTGCTGACGGGGGGGCAGGTTCATTGGGCGTCCTTTGATGCTTTTATCAAGTTTTTCCCATGATGCCGCACCGATGCCGAGATTTGCTAGGTTCGAAGGGAAAAGCCGGACGCCATCGGCTGGTCTAGCGCGCCGAGGCGCCCAGGCCGAGCATGCTCGGCCGAGGCACCGGGGCACGGCGATTTACTGCGACCAGCCTCGGGTGCGCTCCACTGCCTTCTGCCATCCGGCGTAGGCCGCCCGGCGCTGCGCTTCATCGACCTGGGGTGTGAACTGCCGCTCGATTACCGCCTTGTCGCGCAGTTCGTCCAGGCTGCTCCAGAAACCGCTGGCAAGGCCGGCCAGGTAGGCGGCGCCCAGGGCGGTGGTTTCACGCATCTGCGGGCGCTCCACGGGGGTGCCGAGGATGTCTGCCTGGAATTGCATGAGGAAGTTGTTGGCCACCGCCCCGCCATCCACTCGCAGGGTGCACAGGCGCTCGCCGGCATCCTGTTGCATGGCATCGAGTACGTCGCGGGTCTGGTAGGCGATCGATTCCAGCGCCGCGCGGATGATATGGTCCACCTTGACGCCGCGGGTCAGTCCGAACAGGGCGCCACGGGCGTAAGGGTCCCAGTAGGGCGCGCCAAGGCCGGTGAAGGCCGGCACCAGGTAGACGCCGTTGCTGTCCTTCACCTTGTTGGCGAAGTACTCGGTATCCAGGGCATCATTGACCACCTTGAGCTCGTCCCGCAGCCATTGCACGGTGGAGCCGCCATTGAACACCGCGCCTTCCAGCGCATAGGCGACTTCGCCGCGCGGCCCGCAGGCCAGCGTGGTCAGCAACCCGTGGCTGGAGGCCACGGCTTTGTCACCAGTGTTCATGAGCAGGAAGCAGCCGGTGCCGTAGGTGTTCTTGGCCTGGCCGGGAGCTACGCACATCTGGCCGAACAGGGCAGCCTGCTGGTCGCCGGCGATACCGGCGATGTCGATCCCGCTCTTGGTCTGGCCGTAGACCTCGGAGGAAGGGCGCACCTGGGGCAGCATCTGCTCGGGAATATCGAGCACTTCCAGCATGCGCTTGTCCCACTGCAGGGTGTGGATGTTGAACAACAGGGTGCGCGAGGCGTTGGTGTAGTCGGTGACATGCACCTTGCCGCCGGTGAATTTCCAGATCAGCCAGCTATCCACCGTTCCGAACAACAGCTCACCGCGGCGGGCGCGTTCACGGCTCCCTTCGACGTGGTCGAGAATCCACTTCACCTTGGTGCCGGAGAAATAGGGGTCGATGACCAGGCCCGTGGTTTCCCGAATGTAGTCCTCGAAGCCGTCGCGCTTGAGTTGTTCGCAGATTTCCGTACTGCGCCGACATTGCCAGACTACCGCGTTGTGGATCGGACGGCCGGAAGTCTTGTCCCAGACCACCACGGTTTCCCGTTGGTTGGTAATGCCGATGGCGGCCACCTGGGCATGGCTCAGGCCAGCCTGGGCCAAGGCCTCGACCATGGTTGCGCTCTGGGTCGCGAAGATCTCCATGGGGTCATGCTCGACCCAGCCCGGTTGTGGGTAGTGCTGGGCGAACTCGCGCTGCGCGGAACAGACCACGTTGGCGTCCCGGTCGAAAATGATCGCGCGGGAGCTGGTGGTGCCTTGGTCAAGGGCGATGATGTAGTTTTTGTCGGTCATGGCGGCTGCCTTGAAGGTAGTGGTGGGGCAATGTCACGGACGTTCAGGACGCGCGCGCATCGGCCTCTTTATCGGGTGCTGCGTTTGAAGCCTGGGTATCCGCCAGAGGCAAGTGCCGGGCCAGCAGCAGGCGGTAGCTCGCCGCGCCGAAGCAGGCGCCCAGGATAGGCGCGGCGATGGGGATAAGGAAATACGGTAGCTCACGCCCGCCGGTGAAGGCGACCTCGCCCCAGCCTGCGACGAAGGTCATCAGCTTGGGGCCGAAATCGCGCGCGGGGTTCATGGCGAATCCGGTGAGCGGGCCCATGGCGCTACCGATCACCGCGATCAGCAAGCCGATGAGCAATGGCGCCAGCGGGCCGCGAGGCAAGCCGTTGTTGTCATCAGTCAGCGCCATGATCACTGCCATGAGAATGGCGGTGATGACCGCTTCCACCAGAAAGGCCTGGCCATCGCTCAAGGCGGCGTTCGGATAGGTGGAGAAGACACTGGCAAGCTCCAGGCTGGCCTCGCTGCCACGAACCATCTGATGGAGCTGTTCGTATCCGAAAAACAGCGATGAATAGAGCGTGTAGACCAAGGCCGCGCCACAACAGGCGCCCGCCACCTGGGCAACGATATAGAAGGGCAGCTTGCGCCGCTCGAAACCGGCGAACAGCCACAACGCGATGCTGACAGCCGGATTCAGGTGCGCGCCGGAAATGCCTGCCGTGAGGTAGATGGCCATGCTGACCCCTACGCCCCAGATGATGCTGATTTCCCATAAGCCGAAGCTGGCGCCCGCGACCTTGAGGGCGGCGACGCAGCCTGTGCCGAAGAAGATGAAGAGGGCAGTCCCCAGGAACTCGGCCATGCACTGGCCGGACAACGTGGGTTTGCTCAAACCGTTTGACATCCTGTACCTCGTTTTTTGTTGTTGTGCAGCGTGCCACCCTGCCACCGCTCAAGGCCCATGCAGCAGGGCGATTACGGACGCAATAGACGAATTTTTCGGGGAAAGGTTCGCCGGTGTATTCGCAAACGAAAAAATATAACCGCCAAACGCTGATGTAAAGATCGATTTCGAACGTTTTATTTCATAAGTACGCCAGCTTGACCCTTTTTTGTCCTGTTCGGGTTGTCTGGGCTCTTTACCCGTGGCACATAGGCTGTAGTCCTGTTCTCAAGGAGGCTGCATAGCCGCCATGACGCCCGCTATCGATCTTCTGAAGAAACACCGTGCTCGCTTCCAGGTGCATGCCTACGAGCACGATCCAAAGGCGCCTTCCTATGGGTTGGAGGCTGCCGAGAAGCTGAGCCTGCCAGCGGAGCGGGTATTCAAGACCCTGCTTGCGGCAACGGATAAACAGGAACTGCTGGTTGCCGTGGTACCGGTCACTGGAAGCCTGGACCTCAAGGCCTTGGCCCAGGCAGCAGGGGCTAAGCGATGCGAGATGGCAGACCCTGCAGCCGCGCAGCGAGCCACGGGTTATCTGCTTGGCGGCATCAGCCCCCTGGGGCAGAAACGGCGTCTGCGCACCTTTATTGAAGAGTGTGCGCTGGGTTTTGAAACCATTTATGTAAGCGGCGGCCGACGCGGCCTCGAGGTGGAATTGTCCGCCAGAGCCCTGGCGGAGCTGGTCCAAGGGAGCTTTGCCGGGTTGGCCAAGGTCTGATGGGCAAAGGGGACCATCGGATGCACGAAAGAGGGCCGGCCATGCAACTGGATTACCACCAGGTCGATGCGTTTTCAGATCGCCCTTTCGGCGGCAACCCCACCATCGTTTATCGGCTCGAACGCTGGCTGCCCGATGATCTGCTCCAGCAGATCGCTACCGAACATAACCTTTCGCAGACGGTATTCATCGTCAAGGAAGGATCACGCTGGCGGATCCGCTGGTTCGCGCCCCGAGCGGAGGTGCCGCTCTGCGGGCACGGCACCTTGGCGGCCGCTCATGTACTGCAGCAGGTCTTTGCCGAGACCGCCGATACCTTAGAGTTCACCAGTCGTAGCGGCCTGTTGACCGTCATGCGCGACCGAGAGCGCTTGTGGCTGAACCTGCCAGCCCAATACCCCGATGAGGAAGGGGTAAGCCTGGAGATCCAGCGCGCGCTCAATGTCGACGTCATCGACGTGCTTGGGGCCAACGAGTTGTTCGTGGTGGTGGCGTCCGAGCAAGCGCTGCGGCAGTGTCAGCCAGACCCGCTGGCACTCGGGCGCTTGCTGTGGAGCGGGGTGGTGGTTACCGCGCGAGGCGAGCGCCACGATTTCGTTTCGCGGTTCTTCGCCCCTGGCCTGGGCATACCCGAAGATGGCGTGACGGCTTCGACCCATGCCAGCCTCGTACCCTATTGGGCGAGGCGCCTGGGCAAGACCAGCCTGAGCGCCTATCAATGTTCGGCCCGCGGCGGTGAACTGGCCTGTCGCCTGGTAGGGGACAGTGTACAGGTGGGTGGGCACATGACGCTGGTGGCTTCCGGGCGCCTGCTGGTCGGCCTGTAACGCCATCGCCATGAGGCGTTATGGTAGCTGCGCCGCAACGCTGCCGCTGGCTTCGAACAGCACCAGGTGCTCGGCCGCCACCGCGATGCCCACTTCTTCGCCCAGCGGGTAATCGCAATGGCTGGGAAATACGGCTTCAACCTGACTTCCAGTGGCCAGCCGCAGTTGATACAGCGTAGAGGCACCTAGGAAGCTTTTGCCAATGATCCCCGCGCGCAGGGCGCTGGCCGGGGCCAGCACGATATCGTCCGGGCGCAGCAGCACGTCCACGGCGGCTCCTTTGGGCCAGGGGTAAGTACCCTTGCCACGCAGTTCGCCCAGTTCGGTATGCACCGTGCTGGCGCCGGTCAATTCGCCGCGGATGAAATATCCCTGGCCGATGAAACTGGCCACGAAAGGGGTGCGCGGTTGGTGGTACAGGTTGTAGGGAGTATCCCATTGTTCGAGCCGCCCTTGACGGAACACGCCAACCTTGTCGCTGACCGCGAACGCCTCCTCCTGGTCGTGGGTTACCAGGATCGCGCTGATGCCTCGTCCCTTGAGGATGTCGCGCACCTCCCGACTCAAGCGGCGGCGCAGTTCCACGTCCAGGTTGGAGAAAGGCTCGTCCAGCAGTAGCAACTGCGGCTCCGGGGCCAACGCCCGCGCCAGCGCCACCCGCTGTTGCTGTCCGCCCGACAGCTCATGGGGGTAGCGCTCGCCCAGCCCCTGCAGGTTCACCAACGCGAGCATTTCATCTACCACCCCAGCGGCATCGGCCCGTTTGCCCAGGCCGAAGGCCACGTTGCGCGCCACCGTCAGGTGAGGAAAGAGAGCATAGTCCTGGAAGACCATGCCAATGCGGCGCTTCTCCGGGGCCAGGGTGTAGCCGGGGCGGGAGATCACCTCCGCGTCCAGCTGAATTTCCCCCTCATGCACTGGCTCGAAGCCTGCGATGGCTCGCAGGGTGGTGGTCTTGCCACAGCCGGATGCGCCCAGAAGACAGCCGATTTCCCCAGGGGCCAGCTGCAGGTGAAGGTCGTGCACGACGCGCTGGTGGGCATAGCCACAACCCAGCGCTTTCAGACTCAGAAGTGCGGAAGAATTCATTCGGCTCGGTAGGCAGGTTTGACGAGGTATTCAAGCAGCGCCTTTTGCGCATGCAAGCGGTTTTCCGCCTGGGCCCAGGCCACGGATCGCGGGTCGTCGAGCAAGTCGTGGCTGATCTCTTCACCGCGGTGGGCGGGCAGGCAGTGCATGAATACCACGTCCGGGGCCGCGAGATCGAGAAGTTCGCGCGTGACCTGGAAGGGCGCGAAGCGGGCCAGGCGCTGTTCGGCTTCGTCTTCCTGGCCCATGGACGTCCATACGTCGGTGCTGACCAGGTGCGCGCCCCGTACCGCCTGTCGTGGGTCGCGCAGCAGATGGACGCGATCACCGGCCATGGCGAGGAAGCGGGCATCCGGCTCGTAACCCTCCGGACAGGCCACCCGCAACTGGAAGTCGAACTGGATCGCCGCTTCCACGTAGCTGTTGCACATGTTGTTGCCGTCACCTATCCAGGCGACCGTCTTGCCGCGGATGGTGCCTCGGGTTTCCTCGTAGGTCTGCATGTCGGCCAACAGCTGGCAGGGGTGTAGGTCATCCGAAAGTCCGTTGATCACGGGCACCCGGGAATGGGCGGCGAACCGGGTCAGAGTATTGTGGGCGAACGTGCGGATCATCACCGCGTCGAGCATGCCGGACATCACCCGCGCGGCGTCCTCGATGGGTTCGCCGCGCCCAAGCTGGGTATCCCTGGAAGAAAGGAAAACGGCCTGGCCACCGAGCTGGATCATGCCCGCCTCGAAGGACAGTCGCGTGCGGGTAGATGACTTCTCGAAGATCATGCCCAACACCCGGTTCTTCAGAGGCTCATGCAAGACCCCGCGATCACGCAGGCCCTTGAGCTCCATCCCTCGGCGGATCACCCCGCGCAACTCCTCAGGGGTCAGATCCATCAGGGAAAGAAAGTGCCTGGCATTCATTGTGGCTACCTTTGCAACGGGACGAAAAAGATCTGGGCCTCGCGGCGAGGCAAGGCATGTCCAGGGTAAAGGCCGCTCGGACGCGGCGAAACGAAGCGGAAAGACGCGATGGTATAAAAAAATGTCGCCTATTACCAATGCCTGTCAGAGATTTTGAACAGGGTCCGTTGGGCAATCCCAGCGAGTGCCTTTCTTCGCCGATCGGGTGAACCCGAGCAGCGGCGTGCAGTCCGTTTCTTGAAAGGCGTCACAGCAATGCCCGGCATTGCCGTAACGGCATTCCACAACGCTCTGCCGTGGGTGATAATGTGTCCCACGCGACACAGGGAGTCCCGAATGGAAGCGAAGGAAAAACAGCTGATGGAACTGCTCGGGTTGACGGCCCGGACACTGACCCATCTCACCGCGTCTATCACGACCATGTCGTTCGAGCTGCTGCGCAGCGAAGACAAGGTCGCCCGCGAAGCCGGCCGGCACATGATAGATCGCATGGCCACGATCAGCTCGGAACTCGACGCCCATTGGCAGATCATCGGTGAAATGACAGGTGTGCATGTGCCTCAGGACGAGGTGGAAACCATCACCGAGATCGAGATGCTCAGCCCGCCCTCGGGCAACGCCATGCAGTGAGCGGGGCGGCCAAGCCCGAGCGCGCTGCTCGGCTTTCCGTTACAATGCACCCCACGTGTCGACACGCAGGTGTCGAGTAGCCAAAGCCTGAGGTGCCCATGGATATCATCGAAACCATCAAAGACCAGATCGCCAACAATACCGTTCTGCTGTACATGAAGGGTTCGCCCAATGCGCCGCAGTGCGGCTTTTCCGCCCGCGCCGTGCAGGCGATCATGGGCTGCGGCGAGAAGTTCGCCTACGTGGATATCCTGCAGAACCCGGAAATCCGCGCCAACCTGCCCAAGTACGCCAACTGGCCTACCTTCCCGCAGCTGTGGGTAGATGGCGAGCTGGTCGGCGGCAGTGACATCGTGCTGGAGATGTTTGAAAAGGGTGAATTGCAAACCCTGATCAAGGGCGCCGTGGCCAAGACCGCGCAAGCTCAACCAGGCGCCTGAAGCACCGGGGGCCGGCGCGCTGGCGCGCAGCGCCACGGTACATAAGGCCAGGCCCTGTCAGGGGCCTGGCTTTTTTCATCCGTCGACAGGGTACGCCGTTCAATGAAGCACCCGACCCACGTATGTCAGCCCAGGGTCTCGCTCGGTAAGCGCGACGCCAGGGGCTCAGGCGTCTTCTTCACCCATGCCGGACTGTAGGTAGTTCTCGATTCCGATCTTGTCGATCAGCCCCAGTTGGGTTTCCAGCCAGTCGATATGTTCTTCCTCGGACTCGAGGATGTCTTCGAGCAGGTCTCGGCTGCCGTAGTCGCCCACCGACTCACAATGAGCGATGGCCGCGCGTAGATCCATCACGCCTTTCTGTTCCAGCTTGAGGTCGCATTCGAGCATTTCCCGGGTGTGCTCGCCGATCAGCAGCTTGCCCAGCTCCTGCACGTTCGGGATGCCTTCCAGGAACAGAATGCGCTTGATCAGCTTGTCGGCGTGTTTCATCTCATCGATGGACTCGTCGTACTCATGCTTGCCAAGCCGGTTCAGCCCCCAGTCCTCGTACATGCGCGCATGGAGGAAATACTGGTTGATGGCGATGAGCTCGTTACCGAGAACACGGTTGAGATGCTGAATGACGCTGACGTCACCTTTCATGATAATGGCCTGTGCATGCTGCGGATGGCCAAAAGTGTGCGCGTGGGAAAAGGCACTGTCAAACAGGCATTTGTACGCGCCATCCATTGAAAATGGTAACGCGTACGGTTCACTCCGAGCAGAAGCGGGAGATGCAGGCACGAATGCCTCTCAGGCCCATTCCTAGGCGGGAACGAACTCCACCGGGAAGGCTGTCGCTGCCTGGGCTCCGCGCAATTCAGCCAGGGTATCCCTGACTACTTCCTTGGCCAGGCAGGCGCATTTGCCGCACTGTGTGCCTACGCCAGTGGCCTGACGGACCTCCCGATAGCTGCAGCAGCCTTCATAGATGGCTTCACGGATCTGGCCGTCGGTAACACCCTGGCAAAGGCAGACATACATAAGGCGGGCACCCACTGCGGTAAGGCTGGAATGCCCGGATCTTAATGTTAATGAGAATGCTTGTCAAAACGCCTGCAAGGACAATGTCAGGCAACCGATGAAAGGTCAGCCCGTTCGTTCAATCCGAGAAGTCGCGCCAGCCGCCCATCTGCTTCCAGCGGTTGACGATCCCACAGAACAGCTCCGCGGTTTTCTCAGTGTCATAGCGGGCCGAATGCGCCTCGCGACCATCGAAGTCGATATCGGCGCTCTGGCAAGCCTTGGCCAATACGGTCTGCCCGTAGGCGAGGCCAGCCAGGGTGGCGGTATCGAAACTGGAGAAGGGATGGAAGGGGTTGCGTTTGAGGTCGTTGCGAGCGACAGCCGCATTGAGGAACCCCAGGTCAAAGCTGCTGTTGTGGCCGACCAGGATGGCGCGTTTGCAGCCATTGGCCTTAAGAGCCTTGCGTACGCCACGGAAGATATCTGTCAATGCGCTTTCTTCGCTGACCGCCATGCGTAACGGATGGTTGAGCTTGATCCCGGTGAACTCCAACGCCGCCGGTTCGATATTGGCGCCTTCGAAAGGCTCGATGCGGAAGAACCAGGTATGGTCCGGAAACACGAAGCCCTTTTCATCCATGCCAATAGTGGTCGCGGCAATTTCCAGCAAGGCGTCCGTGGCACTGTTGAAACCGCCGGTTTCAACATCCACCACTACTGGCAGATAGCCGCGGAACCGGGTAGCCATGGGATGGCGGCTGGCGGAAGAGGAGGGGCTGTCCAGCTCGTCGTCGAATTGATCGTCGCTCACGCCTGCTCCTCCAGCAAACGCCATTGCAGGCTTTCGCCCGCGCGCAGGGGCACGACCTCATGGTCGCCGAACGGCAGGGCGGCGGGGGCCAGCCAGGGGTCACGCACCAGGGTGACCTTTTCGGTATTGGTCGGCAAACCATAGAAGCGAGGACCATGCAGGCTGGCGAAGCCCTCGAGGCGATCCAGCGCCCCGGCGCGATCGAAGGCTTCGGCGTACAGCTCCAGCGCGGCGTAGGCCGTATAGCAGCCCGCGCAACCACAAGCCGCTTCCTTGGCATGCCGCGCATGGGGCGCGGAGTCGGTACCCAGGAAGAAACGCTCATTGCCGCTGATGGCCGCTTCGATCAAGGCATCCTGGTGAATGTTGCGCTTGAGGATGGGCAGGCAATAGAAGTGTGGGCGGATACCGCCTACCAACATGTGATTGCGGTTATAGAGCAGATGATGCGCCGTGATGGTGGCGCCCAGGTGACTGCCCGCGCTTTTGACGAAGGCCACCGCGTCGGCGGTGGTGATGTGCTCGAACACCACTTTCAGTGAGGGGAAGCGCGCCACGATCCGGCTCATGTGCTGATCTATGAAGGCTTTCTCCCGGTCGAAGACATCCACCTCGGAATGGGTGACTTCACCGTGAACAAGCAGCGGCAGGCCTACCTCGGCCATGACCTCGAGCACAGGGAACAGGTTGTCGATGGACGTTACGCCGGAGTCGGAGTTGGTGGTCGCGCCGGCAGGGTAGAGCTTGGCTGCCTGTACGAAGCCGCTGGCCCGAGCGACGCGAATGTCTTCAGCACAAGTGCGGTCGGTCAGGTAGAGCACCATCAGCGGTTCGAAACGGCTGCCAGCCGGGCGAGCGGCAAGGATTCGCTGGCGGTAGGCATCGGCCTGTTCGGCGTTGCGTACCGGCGGGACCAGGTTCGGCATGACGATCGCGCGCGCGAACGTGCGCGAAACATCGGCGACGGTTTGCGTCAGGGCAGCGCCATCGCGCAGGTGAATGTGCCAGTCGTCTGGGCGGAGCAGGGTAATGCGGTCGGACATGGAGAGTACCAGGCGGGTAGAACTCAAGGGGCGCCGGCAGCGAAGCGGGTTCTGCCGAACCGTGGCCCGGAGCCTGCGCAACGGCGTGCCGCGCGCTGGAAGACCCTGCCCACTGCCTGGTGACGGGCTTGGGCGAATCCTACCGGAAAAGGCGCGCGGCATCATCCGCTATCAAGTTTGCCGAGACGCGACCGATACGCCTTGGGTACGCTGACATCTTCGCCGGAGCTTGCCGTGGGCCCTCGTTATCTTGCCTGTCTTTCATTGATTGCCTGCAGTCTGGCGGCGCTGCCGGCCATGGCGATCACTTTTCAGACGCCACTGGAGGCCGTGCAGTGGAAGGTAGAGGGTGACGTCTTTGAATGCCGCCTGAGCCAGCCGATCGCGAACTTCGGGGAAGGCCAGTTCGTGCGCCGCGCCGGGGAAAAGCCAGTGTTTCGGCTTACGGCGCCTGGCGCCGCGCTTGGAGCCGGCAGCGCCAGCCTGTATGCCGCCGCCGCGCCCTGGCAGCCAGGCCGCGCGGATGTCAGCCTGGGCGCGGTCCGCCTGGGCGCGGGGCCGGTGGTGATGACCTCGAGCCAAGGGCAGGCCAGCGGCTTGCTCGGCGGTCTCCTGGAAGGCCGCAGTAGCGTTGTGCGCACCGTGTCGAGCGAGACCGGGCGAGGCCTGGAAGTGCGTGTATTGCCGATCAACTTCAACAAGGCCTGGGCCGAGTATCAGGCCTGCGCGGCCAGGTTGCTGCCGATGAACTATGATCAGGCGCGGCTGAGCCAGATTCCATTCCCCGGCGCGGGCATGGACCTGAGCAGCGCGGCGAAGGCTCGCCTGGATGCCTTGTTGGCATTCATGAAGGCAGACCCTACCGTTAACCATATCGAACTGGATGGACATTCTGACAACAGCGGGAATCGCCTGACCAACAGGGAACTGTCACGCCGACGCGCGTTGGCCGTAGCGGACTATCTCAAGGCTCGCGGTGTTCCGGAAAACCAGATCGAAGTTCGCTTCCATGGGGAGCAGTATCCAGTGGTGCCCAATACATCCGCGGCCAATCGCGCCCGCAATCGCCGGGTGAACGTGGAGCTGGATCGCCGCCCCGGCAGCCCCGCGCCAGAGGCTCAACAGGTCACCTCCGAGCCGTCCGCTTCCGCTGCCAGTACCACCGCGCCTGGCCCGGCCCCGGCGGCTACGCCACCGGCAGCACCGGTTGCCGCTCCGGCCGCAAGCCCTACGCCAGGTAAAAAGGAGGGCTGAAAACTGTCGCTTCACGGACAGTGCTTGTCGCGCTACTGTAAATCCTCGCTGGGCGGCGTTAGAATCTGCGGCTTTCAGTAAAACCCGTGGAGTGATGGCATGGCGGACGTAAAAAAGGTCGTTCTGGCATATTCCGGCGGCCTGGACACCTCGGTGATCCTCAAATGGCTGCAGGATACCTACAATTGCGAAGTGGTGACCTTCACCGCTGACCTGGGCCAGGGCGAGGAAGTAGAACCGGCGCGCGCCAAGGCCCAGGCCATGGGCGTCAAGGAAGTCTATATCGACGACCTTCGCGAAGAATTCGTCCGTGATTTCGTATTCCCCATGTTCCGCGCCAACACCGTGTATGAAGGCGAGTACCTGCTGGGTACATCCATCGCCCGGCCGCTGATCGCCAAGCGCTTGATCGAGATCGCCAATGAAACCGGCGCCGACGCCATCAGCCACGGCGCTACCGGCAAAGGTAACGACCAGGTGCGCTTCGAACTCGGCGCCTACGCGCTCAAGCCCGGCGTCAAGGTGATCGCTCCCTGGCGGGAATGGGACCTGCTCTCCCGTGAGAAACTCATGGACTATGCCGAAAAGCATGGCATTCCCATCGAGCGTCATGGCAAGAAGAAATCGCCCTATTCCATGGACGCCAATCTGCTGCACATCTCCTACGAAGGTGGCGTGCTCGAAGATACCTGGACCGAGCATGAAGAAGACATGTGGCGCTGGACGGTTTCGCCGGAAAAGGCCCCGGACACGCCTCGCTATATCGAGCTTACCTACCGTAACGGGGACATCGTCGCCATCGACGGCATGGAAATGACTCCGGCCAGCGTCCTGGCCGAGCTCAACCGCATCGGCGGCGAGAACGGCATCGGTCGTCTCGATATCGTGGAAAACCGCTATGTAGGCATGAAGTCCCGGGGGTGCTACGAAACTCCCGGCGGCACTATCATGCTCAAGGCTCACCGTGCCATCGAATCCATCACCCTGGACCGCGAAGTTGCGCATCTGAAAGACGAACTGATGCCACGCTACGCCAGCCTGATCTACACCGGCTACTGGTGGAGCCCGGAGCGCCTGATGTTGCAACAAATGATCGACGCTTCCCAGGTTCACGTTAACGGGGTGGTGCGCCTGAAGCTGTACAAGGGCAACGTGATCGTGGTGGGGCGCAAGTCCGACGATTCGCTGTTCGACGCCACCATCGCCACCTTCGAGGAAGACGGCGGCGCCTATAACCAGGCCGATGCCGCGGGCTTCATCAAGCTCAATGCATTGCGGATGCGTATTGCCGCCAACAAGGGGCGGCAGCTGGGCTGATCCCATCCTGGTAAGGCGACAGTCCTGTCGAACTGAACCGCGGCGAACGCCGCGGTTTTTTTGCGTCCGAGAAGCCTGCGGAGATAGCAGGGCAGCATCGGCTGCGGCCTGCATCGCCTTTAGGCGCACTCCCCGGGCTCAAGTCTTGCGTCGTACCAGCAGCACATGGGTCGCGGGCCCGCCCTCGCTATGACATAGCGTCCGGGTGTGCTCGGCCCAGGCCTGGATCTGATCCTCGAAGCGGCCTGCTCCCTGGACCGGCGGATAATCCAGCACATGGTAGTGAGCGCCGAGTGCCGTTGCCCTTGATAACATGGCACATGGATCCGGCGAGGCGGCCAGTTGCTCTTCGGACTTCGGGGCAGGCGTTCCAGCGTCGACGCGCGTGGCTTGCGACAGCGTCTGGCGAGCCGGGCGGTGGCGCCGCTCTCGACCTTTCTGGACACAGAGGGCTTGCCGGTTGAAGTTCAAGGTAATGAAGAACAGTGCCGTCAGGAAAGGCGGGAAGCCCACCAAAAACCAGACAAACACTGATTGGTTTTTAGTGTCCAGCAGGGGCAGGCTGGCCAGGGCTGAAGCTTCCGTGGTCGCCGCCAGGACGGCGATCAGGGCCAGCGGATTATTGATTGAGCGGTGACTAATGCTCATGTTCACTCCTCGTCGCACGCACGACTTGAACGATGTCCGTCCAGAGCCTAGGAGGGTGGCCTCCGACCACGGCACTAGATAACGCTGGCGCGCGCCTGAACGAAGTTAAACACCTGTTTCCGAAGGAAGAATCTGTAACAGGTTGACGAGCCAAGGAGGGTTACTTGTATTTGATGTTAGAGTCTTAGGCGTGTAACGTTCGTTCGATCTGTTGCATTAAGGCAATGCTTGCTCAGCTGCCCGAGGAGGTTTGTAGGATATTTCACTCAGATATGTAAGGAGAATCTTAGTCTGCACTTACCTGGAACTCCGGTAACACCTGCCGCCGGAAACTGGGCTATGTTCCTCGCTCTACAATAAATAGCAACAATCGGATTAGCTCATGAACAAAGTGCTCATCGTGGATGATCATCCCGTGATACGCCTGGCGGTACGTATGCTGATGGAGCGCCATGGTTATGATGTGGTCGGCGAAACCGACAACGGCGCGGATGCGCTGCAGCTGGCCCGCGAATCCACGCCCGATATTGTCATCCTTGACATCGGCATCCCCAAGCTGGACGGTCTCGAGGTCATCACCCGGCTGACCGCGGGGTCCATTGCCCAGATGCGCGTGCTGGTCTTGACGTCCCAGGCGCCCGGCCACTTTTCCATGCGCTGCATGCAGGCAGGTGCGGCGGGATATGTATGCAAGCAGCAGGATCTGACGGAGTTGCTCAGTGCCATCAAGGCGGTACTTTCCGGCTACAGTTACTTTCCCAACCAGGCACTGCATCCTGTTCGCTCCCATATGGGCAATGTCAGCGAAAGGGAGCTGGTGGAACGGTTATCCAGCCGCGAGATGATGGTATTACAGCAGCTTGCGCTGGGTCGGACGAACAAGCAGATCGCCGAGGAGATGCTTCTCAGCAACAAGACGGTGAGTACGTACAAGACCCGCTTGTTGGCCAAGCTCAATGCCAAGTCGCTGGTAGACCTGGTCGAGGTTGCCCAGCGTAACGGCATCATCTGAGAGGGATACCCGGTATCCGCAAGTCAGGCGGCTGGCGCTTTGTGCTATGGCCGGCTTCTTTGGACCTACCGGGACCTACAAATCAAAGTCGTAGTCGGCCAACTGCTTTTGCAATCGACGCTCCTCCAAGAGATTGTCGATGGTGCGTCGCTTGCTCAGGTTGCTTTTGGTCACCTCGATCACGGGCTCGACCTCATCACCCTCGATCGGGGCAAAATCCTCGTCCACTTCCAGTTCTTCTTTCTCGGTCGTCATTCATCCACTCCGGCTACCAGGGCCTCCACGGGGTGCTCTTCGCGCACCTTATATCGGCAAATCCCGGAGTGGTAAAAGAGATTTTTTCAATCAAGCAAATAAAGCCGTTACGCTTCTTCAATCGTCCGAGGTCTTGGCCCCGTACTCGCAAAGGTCTTCGATACGGCAACTGCCACAGCGAGGTTTGCGAGCCTGGCATACGTAGCGACCATGAAGGATAAGCCAATGGTGAGCGTCGAGCAGATAGGGCTTGGGGACATGTCTGAGCAATCCCTTTTCAACTTCGACAACATTCTTGCCTGGAGCGATGCGGGTACGGTTGCTAACCCGGAAGATGTGGGTGTCCACAGCCATGGTGAGCTGTCGAAACGCGGTGTTGAGAACCACGTTGGCGGTTTTGCGTCCCACCCCTGGCAAGGCCTCGAGTGCTTCACGGGTTTGCGGGACCACCCCGCCGTGCTGCTCTACGAGACGACGACAGGTCTCAATGACGTTCTTGGCCTTGCTGTTGTAGAGTCCAATGGTCTTGATGTATTCCGATAGGCCTTCCACCCCGAGCGCAAGGATAGCTTGCGGAGTGTTCGCCACCGGAAAAAGCCGGGCCGTGGCCTTGTTGACACCTACATCCGTGGACTGTGCCGAAAGGATTACCGCGATGAGCAATTCGAAGGCATTGCTGTAGGCCAGCTCTGTCTTCGGCTCCGGATTGTCTTCATGGAAGCGGCGGAAGATCTCGAGACGTTTGGCGGCGTTCATGGTGGTGCTCCTGGTGAAAGGCCGACGAACCGTGCCGCATCGGGTCAGCGGCTCGCAGGCCACGCCTGGGCTTCTTTCGCCCGGGAAGCCTGGCCGCCTGACCGTATTGCGAGGTAGCAGCCGCCTTACTTGATACGCTGGCCCGGGCGGGCACCCGCGTCCGGGCTGAGGAGGAAGATCTCCGAGCCGCCAGGCCCCGCGGCCAGGACCATACCCTCGGATACGCCGAAACGCATCTTTCGTGGCTTGAGGTTGGCGATCATCATGGTCAGCCGACCTTCCAGCGCGGCGGGCTCGGGATAGGCGCTCTTGATGCCGGAGAAAACATTGCGTTGTTCGTCGCCCAGGTCCAGGGTCAGGCGCAGCAACTTGTCAGCGCCTTCCACGGCCTCGGCCCTGATGATTCGGGCCACCCGCAGGTCCACCGCGGCGAAGGCGTCAAAATCGATCTCCGCGGCCAGCGGATCGGCCACCAGCTCGCCATTGCCGGCAGGCGCGGCGGACGTGGCAGGAGCGAGACTCTCCCGTGAGGCTTGCACCATGGCCTCGACATGGGCCGGATCGATCCGGGTCATCAATGGCTTGAAGGGGTTGAGCGCATGGTCCGCCAGGAGGGCCTTGTGATGGTCCCATTCCAGTGGAGGGACATTCAGGAAGGCTTCGGCATCGGCGGCCAGGTTCGGTAGTACCGGCTTGAGGAAAATGACCAGCAGGCGGAACAGGTTGACGCCCATCGCGCATACCGCCTGTACTTCCTCCTGCTTGCCGTCCTGCTTGGCCAGGGACCAGGGCGCCTTGTCCGCGATCCAGGCGTTGGCGCGATCGGCCAGGGCCATGATCTCCCGCATCGCCTTGGCGAAATCGCGTTGTTCATACGCCTCGGCGATGCCTGGGGCGGCGGCCAGGAAGGCATCGGTCAGCTCCGGCGCGGCGTTGCCAGTCACCAGTCGACCGCCGTTGCCCTTGTGGATGAACCCGGCGCAGCGGCTGGCAATGTTGACGACCTTGCCGATCAAGTCCGAATTGACCTTTTGCACGAAGTCTTCGAGGTTCATGTCCAGATCATCGACGCCACGCCCGAGCTTGGATGCATAGTAGTAGCGCAGGTATTCCGGCGACAGGTGCTCCAGGTAAGTCCGTGCCTTGATGAAGGTGCCGCGCGATTTGGACATCTTCTGGCCGTTGACCGTGAGGTAGCCGTGGACGTTAATGGCGGTAGGCTTGCGCAGCCCGGCGCCTTCGAGCATGGCCGGCCAGAACAGCGCATGGAAGTTGACGATGTCCTTGCCGATGAAGTGGTACAGCTCGGTGGTGGAATCCTTGGCCCAGAACGCGTCGAAGTCCAACTCCGGCCGACGGGCGCACAGGTTCTTGAAGCTGGCCATGTAGCCGATGGGGGCGTCCAGCCAGACATAGAAGTACTTGCCTGGCTCGTCCGGGATCTCGAAGCCGAAATAGGGCGCGTCGCGGGAAATGTCCCACTCCTGCAAGCCCGAGTCCAGCCATTCGGCCAGCTTGTTGGCCACCGGCTCCTGCAGGGTGCCGCTGCGGGTCCAACCCTTCAGCATGGTCTGGAAGTCGGGTAGCTTGAAGAAGAAGTGCTTGGAGTCGCGCAGTACCGGAGTGGCCCCGGAAATCGCCGATTTCGGGTCCTTCAGGTCGGTAGGGTCATAGGTGGCGCCGCACTTTTCGCAGTTGTCGCCGTACTGATCCGGCGTGCCGCACTTGGGGCAGGTGCCCTTGATGAAGCGGTCAGCCAGGAACATCTGCTTTTCGGGGTCGAAGTACTGGGTCACCGAGCGCGTGGCGATATGGCCCGCCTCGCGCAGGCGCAGGTAGATCTCCCGGGACAGTTCGCGGTTCTCTTGCGAATGGGTGGAGTGGAAGTTGTCGAACGCCACGAGAAAATCGGCGAAGTCGGTGCTGTGCTCGGCCTTGACCGCGTCGATCAGCTGTTCGTTGGTGACCCCTTCCTTTTCTGCGCGCAACATGATCGCCGAGCCGTGGGCGTCGTCCGCGCACACATAGATGCATTGGTTGCCGCGCAGCTTCTGGAAACGCACCCAGATGTCGGTCTGGATGTACTCGACCATGTGGCCCAGGTGGATGGAACCGTTGGCATAGGGCAGGGCGCTGGTGACGAGAATCTTGCGGGGCTCGGACATGGGGCTCGGCTACTTGGTGTGGAACGAAGACCGACCACTATAAAGCGCCACGGTTTTTTTTTCATCAGCCTCGCCGAACGGGTAGCATAGCGGGCCAACCACCGAAGCCCTGGTCCCTGGAGTTCTCATGAGCCTTGTCACCCGCGCAGCCATTGAACACGTGCTGCGCCAGTACACCGACCCCTATCTCGAGCAGGATCCGGTCAGTGCCGGCTGCGTGGAAGCGATACATATCGACAGCGGGAAGGTCCAAGTGGACCTGCGCCTGGGGTATGCCGCCGACCTGTTCCGTGGTGGCTGGGCGCAGACCCTGCAGATGGGCCTGCAGGGCCTGGCCGGTGTCGAGACGGCCAGCGTCCGGGTGCGCTCCGAAGTGTGGCCATACAAGGCCCAGGCCCAGGTGCCAGCCATGGCCAACGTGAAGAACATCATCGCGGTGGCTTCGGGCAAGGGTGGCGTGGGCAAGTCCACCACGGCTGCCAACCTGGCCCTGGCGCTGGCTCGGGAAGGTGCCCGGGTAGGGATGCTCGACGCTGACATCTATGGTCCAAGCCAGGGGGTGATGTTCGGAATCGCCGAAGGCACCCGGCCCCAGGTACGCGAGCAGAAGTGGTTCGTGCCCTTGCAGGCCCACGGCGTCGAAGTCATGTCCATGGCTTTCCTGACCGACGACAATACCCCGGTTGTGTGGCGCGGGCCCATGGTGTCCGGAGCGCTGATGCAACTGATCAACCAGACCGCCTGGAATGACCTGGACTACCTGGTCATCGACATGCCGCCCGGCACGGGTGACATTCAGCTGACCCTGGCGCAGAAGGTGCCGGTGGCCGGTTCGGTGATCGTCACCACTCCGCAGGACCTGGCGTTGCTGGATGCGAAGAAAGGCGTGGAGATGTTCCGCAAGGTACAGATTCCGGTGCTCGGCGTGGTGGAGAACATGGCCGTGCACCTTTGTTCCAATTGCGGCCACGCCGAACATCTATTCGGAGAAGGCGGCGGCGCACGCCTGGCCGCGCAGTATGGCGTGGAATTGCTCGCCTCGCTGCCCTTGGCCATGGCAATCCGCGAGCAGGCCGACAGCGGTCGCCCAACCGCCATCGCCGAGCCGGATAGCCCGATCGCGCTGATGTACCAAGAGCTGGCGCGCCGGGTGGGTGCGCGTATTGCCCTGGAAGCCGCCAGGGCCCAGCCGCTTCCCAGCATCACGGTCTCTGACGACTGAAGCCGGGTCTCAGGGCCGGAAGTAGGCGGCAAAGCCGCCGAATGGCCCTGGATGGGTTAGGGATTCGCCAGCTTCGCTGGCTCCCACCGCAAATCCGGCAGCTGTTTACAGCTTGCGAACGGCCGATCCTTGGGGCTCGGGCTGGTGGGAGGCAGCGAAGCTGCCGAATAGCCCGGCGTGGGTTGTGAGGTGCACCGCCAATCCTGACAGCGCTTTACCGCGCTATAGACGAAAAAACCCCGCCGAGGCGGGGTTCTCTCCAAGCAGGCCTCACCGAGGCGAGGGCCGGCTCAAGGCGTCATTCAGGCGATCTGAACTTCTTCAGCCTGCATGCCTTTCTGGCCGCGGGTAGCGACGAAAGTCACAGCCTGGCCTTCTTTCAGCGACTTGAAGCCGTCAGCCTGGATGGCCTTGAAGTGTACGAACAGGTCGTCACCCGACTGAGGGGTGATGAAGCCGTAACCTTTCTCGTCGTTGAACCACTTGACGGTACCGCTTTGACGATTGGACATGGAATGTCTCCTTGGACAAAGTTAACTGCGGCGCGGGAACAGCCCCGGCCGGAACTGAGTGCAAAGAGCATGAAAATTCTTCTTGATGTTGGACATCGTGCAGTAATTCTCGGTGACAAAAGCAGCACAGTGGCGCCACCTTAAACCTTTTTCATCAAGCTGCCAATGGCCTTTTCATCGCCGCTGTCAGGCGAGGCCCCCGGTGACCCATCGCGGCGCAGACCGCCGCCCCGCTTTGAACCTAGGCCGCTGGCCCGGTAAGATGCGCGCCATCTGTATCTTTCACCTCCAGGACGTCCCCATGAGCATCAAATCAGACAAGTGGATCCGCCGCATGGCGCAGGACCACGGCATGATCGAACCTTTCGTAGAGCGCCAGGTGCGCGGCGAAGGCGCCGACCGGGTGATTTCCTTCGGGGTATCGAGCTACGGCTACGATGTGCGCTGCGCGGACGAATTCAAGGTATTCACCAATATCAACTCGGCCACGGTGGACCCTAAGAACTTCGATGCCAAGAGCTTTGTGGATATCAAGAGCGACGTCTGCATCATTCCACCGAATTCCTTCGCCCTGGCGCGCACGGTCGAGTATTTCCGCATCCCGCGCAACGTGCTGACCATCTGCCTGGGCAAGAGCACCTACGCCCGCTGCGGGATCATCGTCAACGTCACCCCGCTGGAGCCTGAGTGGGAAGGTCATGTGACCCTCGAGTTTTCCAATACCACCACGCTGCCCGCGAAGATCTACGCCAACGAAGGGGTGGCGCAGATGCTGTTCCTGGAATCCGATGAAGAGTGCGAAGTGTCCTACAAGGACCGTGGTGGCAAGTACCAGGGCCAGCGTGGCGTGACCTTGCCGCGTACATGAAACCTGCTTCGGGCCGACGAACCGAGGGAATTTGCCTCGGTTCTGCCACTCTACCGTGAGAACTCCCCGATTCTGTATTTCGAAACGGGCCAACGCTCAGGAGTGCCTATGAAGATCGACCCGACCATCAGCGCAAAGCTGGCCTCGCTGCGACCGAATCACATCGGTATGCTTGCCTGGTCACTGCTCGCCAACCCGGCCGCCTTTCAGGCCGGTGGCGTGCCGGGGCAGCCGGACCCTGACACACCCAATCAACCGACCGAGCCCGGTGAGCCGACGATCCCCGATCAGCCACCGCCCACGCCCATGGCCTAGCCAAGCGGCATAAGCCCGACGCACGCGGCCAGGCAGGCCGCCATTTGTGAAACAAAGGCTGCGCCAGTCAGTTAATCTGCAAGGGCTTCCCATCGTTCCTCCGGTGGGAAGCCCTTTCAACATTCTGACAATAAAGGCCTGCCATGCGTGCTCAGCTTTCGCCCAAGCGGTTACTCGCCACCTGTGTCTTCGCCCTTGCGCTTTCCCCTTCTGTCTACGCCGAAGCCCCGGTGCCCAACCATCTTCAGGCTGTGCTCGACCGCGGCGTGTTGCGGGTGGGCACCACGGGCGACTACAAGCCTTTCAGTTACAAGACCAGGGACGATGGCCAGTACATTGGCCTGGACCTGGAAATTGCCAAGGGCTTGGCCGATGCCCTGGGTGTGAAGCTGGAAGTGGTGCCCACCAGTTGGCCCAGCTTGATGGCTGACCTGGCTGCGGACAAGTACGATCTGGCGCTCTCCGGCGTTTCGGTGAACCTGGAACGGCAGAAGAAGGCGTTCTTCTCGGTGCCCTATCAGCGCGATGGCAAGACGCCTATCACCTTGTGCAAGAACCAGGAGCGCTTCCAGACGCTCGCGCAGATCGATCAGCCGCAGGTCAAGGCCATCGTCAACCCAGGCGGGACCAACGAGAAATTCGCCCGCGCCAACCTCAAACAGGCTCAGATCGTCATGCATCAGGATAACGTGACGATCTTCGATCAGATCGTACAAGGCAAGGCTGACCTGATGATGACCGATGCCGTGGAAACGCGCCTGCAGCAGAAGCTCCACCCCGAGCTGTGCGCGGTGCATCCGGACGCGCCTTTCGACTTCTCCGAGAAAGCCGCGCTACTGCCTCAGGATGTTGCTCTGAAGGCCTATGTGGACCAATGGCTGCACCTGGACATGGCCAGCGGTCGCTTCGAGCAACGGATGCAGCACTGGTTGGACTATCCGTGGCAGCCTCGCTAGGGCTTGCTCAGGCTCAACAGCAGCGTCACCTAGCCTTCACTGGCCCCTACAGGCCATACCTGGTTGTCACCGACGATGAACAGCCGTACTCCAGGTTTGCGTTTGACGGCGAAGCCGCCAGTGAAAGCGCCGAAAGCCGGTAGCACGGTAACTTGTCGACCCACGTGGAAACAGGGCAGGCGCAGCCGCTGGTGACCGCGGCCCTTGAGCAGGAATACTGGATGTAGATGGCCAGCCAGCACGTGCCGTTCGGGGTGCGGATGCGGCTCGTGCTGGAGCGAGAAGGGGCCAAGCAGCCAGGGTTCGGGCACGACCTCGAAGCCCAGGTCCGCCGGCGGGTCCCCGGCGCGGTGATCGTGGTTCCCTCGAATCAGCAGGATACGCAGGTGCGGACGCGTGCGCCGCCAGCTTCGCAGTTGATCCAGGGTTCCGCTGGCATGGGAGCCGGGACCATGAAGGAAGTCGCCTAGAAAGATCAACTGCTCGGCAGGATGGCGTTCCAATAGCTGCTCGAGGCCCTCCAGGTTGGCCTGGGTCGTGCCATGGGGCACTGGCTGTCCCAGGCTTCGATAGGCCGCAGCCTTGCCAAAGTGTGCATCGGCGATCAACAGGGCTGCCTGAGCGGGCCACCAGATGGCTTTCTCGGCCAGCAGCCAGAGGCGTTCGCCGGCCAGCTCCAGTTCATGCGCGCCCATCAGACCGTCGCCTCGGGCCCGGCGGCTTTTTCCAAGTCGTTGACCATGCGGGCGATGCGGTCGGCCAGTTTCTCCGAACTCATGCTTTCGCGCATACGCTCCACCAACAAGGGAAAGCTCAGTGGGGTGGGGCGCTTTACTTTGTGCATGTCCAGCTCACGCTCGCCTATCTGGATAAGCGTCTGTTCCAGGCGGGTAACGTCCAGCTCCTGGCGAAGCACTTCTTCCTGGGCCTGGGTCAACAGCAGGTTGCCGGCGTCATACTGTTTGAAAACTTCGAAAAACAGACCGCTGGAAGCCTGCACCTGGCGCGTGCTCTTTTGTGCCCCAGGATAACCGCCGAAGACCAGCCCCGAAATGCGGGCGATTTCCCGAAAGCGCCGCAAGGCCAGTTCGCCCGCGTTGAGGCTGGCCAGGATGTCTTCAAGCAGGCCGGTAGGAGACAGGGCGCCGTTGTTCAGGGCTTGAGGCCAATCGACTTCGGTCGGGCTCAGCAATTCCAGACCATAGTCGTTGACCGCGATGGAAAAGCTGGTAGGGCGCTGCTGGCCCAACCGCCATGCCAGCAGGCTGGCCAGCCCCAGATGCACCAGCCGTCCAGCGAAGGGGAAAAGAAACAGGTGCCAGCCTTCCCGGGACTTGAGGCACTCGGCAAGCACCGTATGCCGGGTCGGCAGGGCGGACCACTGCTCCTGTACCTCCAGCAACGGCTTCACTGCCCGCATGGGCGCACTGATGTAAAGGCCGCGGCTCGCTTCGTCCAGCTTGGCAACCAAGGCATCGGCCAGTTCGCTGGAAAGCGGCATGCGCCCGCCGTTCCAGCGAGGCACCGAGGGCTTCTTGCCGCTGCCTCGCTTGACATAGGCAGTCATGTTTTCCACGCGCACCAGTTCCAGCACCTTGCCAGCGAACAGGAAAGCTTCGCCAGGGCGCAGGCGGGCGATGAACCCTTCTTCCACGCTGCCCAGTGAGCGCCCCCCGCCGCCCTTGCTCCAGTATTTGAGGTGCAGGCTGGCGTCGCTGACAATCGTGCCGATGCTCATGCGGTGGCGTCGACCCAGGCGAGGGTCCGGCACCCGCCATACGCCCTCGACGTCGGGCTCGACCCGACGGTAATCCGGGTAGGCGGTAAGGCTGGCGCCGCCATGGCGGACGAATGCCAGGGCCCAGGCCCATTCATCTTCCGTCAGGCACCTATAGGCCCAGGCGCTGCGTACCTCATGTAGCAGCGCGTCCGGAACAAAGCCACCGCCCAGGGCGATGGTCACCAGATGCTGCACCAGCACATCCAGCGGTTTCTCGGGGGACTGACGAGGCTCGACTCGCCGCGCCGCCAGGGCTTCCTGGGCCGCGGCCGCCTCCACCAGCTCCAGGCTATGGGTAGGCACTAGCGTCACTCTGGAGGGCCGCCCTGGCGCATGGCCGGAGCGCCCCGCGCGCTGGATCAACCGGGCAATGCCCTTGGCCGAACCGATCTGCAGAACTCGCTCCACCGGCAGGAAATCCACGCCCAGGTCAAGACTGGACGTGCAGACCACAGCCTTGAGATGGCCTTCCTTCAGGGCCAGCTCAACCCACTCACGCACCTCCCTGGACAAGGAACCGTGGTGCAGGGCGATAAGCCCGGCCCATTCCGGTCGTGCGTCCAGTATCGCCTGATACCAGACCTCAGACTGCGCCCGGGTATTGGTAAACACCAGGCTGCTCTGGCTGCTGGCCAGTTGCGCGACTACCTGATCCAGCATGCGCAAGCCCATATGGCCGGCCCAGGGAAAGCGTTCGATGGCTTCAGGCAGCAGGGTGTCCACGGCGATCACCTTTTCACCGCCGCCTTCGATGCGCACACCGTCACCGTCAGGCAGCAGCACCCGCTGGGCATGCTCCAGGTTGCCCAGGGTGGCAGAGATGCCCCATACGCGCAGCCCAGGATGCCATTGGCGCAGCCTGGCCAGGGCCAGTTGCAGTTGCACGCCACGCTTGTTGCCCAACAGCTCGTGCCACTCGTCCACTACCACCATGCCCAGGTGACCAAGTTCTTCCCTGGACTGTTCCCGGGCCAGCATCAGGGTGAGGCTTTCCGGGGTGGTCACTAGCGCGCTAGGCAAGCGACGGCCCTGGCGCGCACGCTCCGCGCTGCTGGTATCACCGGTGCGCAAGCCGACCGTCCAATTGATATCCAAAGCCTCGACGGGGGCCAGCAAAGCTCGCTGCGTATCCGCCGCCAGAGCCCGCATGGGTGTGATCCACAGCACTGTCAGCGGCGCGGCGGCCTTGCGTCTGGCACCCTTGGGTGGAGCTTCGGCGGCAAAGGCCTGGAGGGCGGCGAACCAGACAGCATAGGTTTTGCCAGCCCCTGTGCTGGCGTGAAGCAGGCCGGATTCACCTCTCGCGCTGGCAGTCCACAAGGCTTTCTGAAAGGGAAAGGGCTTCCAGCCGCGAGCGGTGAACCAGGCTTTGGCGTAGTCGGGAGGATGTGGCATGGGCGACGGCGGGGTTCCTGTGGCTTTCTTCAGTGACCACGCCGATTGCCGATTCGTTTAACCCTTACTTGAGGTTGCCGCTCAAAAACTGCTTGAGCCGTTCGCTTTTGGGCGAGCCCAGCACCTCGGCCGGCGCTCCGGCTTCCTCCACCAAGCCCTGGTGAAGGAACATTACCTGGCTCGACACTTGGCGAGCGAAGGCCATTTCGTGGGTCACCATGATCATGGTGCGACCTTCCTCGGCCAAGCCCTGGATCACTTTCAATACCTCGCCCACCAGTTCCGGGTCCAGTGCCGAGGTAGGCTCGTCGAACAGCATGACCTCCGGTTCCATGGCCAGGGCACGGGCAATGGCCACGCGTTGTTGCTGGCCGCCGGAGAGGAACGCCGGGTATTGGTCCGCGACCCTGGCCGGCAGGCCGACCTTGTCGAGATAGACCCGGGCGCGTGTTTCGGCATCCTGCTTGCTGACACCCAGCACCCGGCGCGGCGCCAGGGTGATGTTTTCCAGCACGGTCATGTGACTCCACAGGTTGAAATGCTGGAATACCATGGCCAGCCGGGTGCGCAGGCGCTGCAGTTCGGCGGCGTCGGCTACTTGCAGACCCTGGCTGGTTTCATGCAGGCGCACGTCCTGGCCGTCCAGGGTCATGGTCCCGGCGTTCGGGGTTTCAAGGAAATTGATGCAGCGCAGGAAGGTGCTCTTGCCCGAGCCGCTGGCGCCGATCAGGCAAATCACATCGCCCGTCTTGGCCCTGAGCGAAACGCCTTTGAGCACTTCGTTGTCGCCGTAGCGCTTGTGCAGGCCGTCGATGGTCAGTTTGTACATGCGCATGGCGCCTCAAGGAGAAAGAAGATAGCCGCTGCGGTAGGCTTCGGCACCGGCGACCCTGGCGACCACCATGCCGGCGGTCGCCATGCGCCGCAGCGAGCGGGCATACACCAGGCCCGGCTTTTCGTTATGGATGGGGGTGACCTGGTCGGTCAGCGGATCGATCACTTCGGCCACCAGTTGCCCCGCCTCCAGGTACTCGCCCGGCATGCAGCAGAACACCAGGATACCGCCCACCGGCGTGCTCACCGGCTCTACCCCAGCCAATGGAGTGGCAGGATAAAGCAGCTCTGGCTGGTCAGGCGGCGTGCTGTCGATAGCGCCGTACTGTTCCAAGTAGCTGATGATCGCCTGGGCGTCGCGGCTGGCCAGGGCATGGTTGACGTCCCCCTGACCACGCAGCTCGATGGTTACCGAGAAGCTGCCCATGGGAATCGGATAGCGCTCAGCGAAGCGCAGGCCCAGCTTGTGCCAGACCAGGCTGAAGCACTCGTCGAAGGATTGGCCGCCCGAATCGGTGGCCAGCAGGTTGGCCTGGGAGCCCAGGTAGCGCGCCAGGGGTTCGACCTTCGGCCAGGCGTCGGGTGTGGTGTACAGGTGTTCCACTGCTTCGAAGTCGCAGTGCAGGTCCAGTACCATCTCGGCATCGGCGGCGAGGCGCTGCAGCGTCAGCCGCTGGGATTGTAGCTGGGTAGTCGGGACCTGGGCGGCCAGGGCACGGCTCAGCGCTTCGCGGATCAATGCTGTGTTGCGCTCAGGGTCCTGGCTTAACGCGGCTTCGATTTCATCGCCCACCTGCTGGCTCAGGTCCACGAACCGACGATTGAAGTTCTCGCCACTCTCCAGCTCGTAGCGCCCCAGTGGAGTATCCATCAGTACCTGCTCCAGCCCTACCGGGTTGGCGACTGGCACCAACACCACCTGCAAGCGCAGGCGCCCGGCCTGCTCCAGCTCGGCCAGGCGCTGCTTGAGGTACCAGGCCACCAGCATCCCGGGGATTTCATCGGCATGCAGCGAGGCCTGGATATAGACCTTGCCAGCGCCTTCGGGGCCGTAGTGGAAACTTTCGATGGCCCGCGCGGTGCCGGGTAGCGGCGCAAGCAGTTCATGGCGTTGTCGTTTCATCGAAGCTCCTTAGCGTGCCGGGCCGAGGAAGGCCAGCCAGCGGCGTTCGGCGAGGCGGAACAGGCCGACCAGGGTGAAGGTGATGATCAGGTAAAGCAGCGCGGCGATGCCGAAGGACTCGAACGTCATGTAGGTCGCCGAGTTCGCGTCCCGGGCCACTTTGAGAATGTCCGGCACGGTAGCGGTGAAGGCCACCGTGGTGGAATGCAGCATCAGGATCACTTCGTTGCTGTAGAAGGGTAGTGATCGGCGCAATACCGACGGCATGATCACATGGGCGTAAAGCTTGAAGCCGCTGAGGCCATAGGCCTTGGCCGCTTCGATCTCACCGTGGGCCATGCTGCGGATGGCACCGGCGAAAATCTCGGTGGTGTAGGCGCAGGTATTGAGCGCGAAGGCCAGGATGGTGCAGTTCATGGCGTCGCGGAAGAAGGCGTTGAGCAGAGGCTGCTCGCGCACGCCCTCCAGGCTGTAGATACCGGTGTAGCAGACCAGCAACTGGATATACAGCGGCGTGCCGCGGAAGACATAGGTATAGAACTGCACGGGCCAGCGCACCCAGCGATGTGGCGATACCCGGGCGATGGACAGCGGTATCGATACCACGAAGCCGATGGCGATGGACGCGCTCAGCAGCCACAGGGTCATGGCCAGCCCGGTGACATTGACGCCGTCGCTGTAGAGGAAGGGGCGCCAATATTCGCTCAGCAATTCGCCCAGGGGGCCAAGGGCTTCCAGCACATGCTCGATCATCGGATGGCCTCACGGGTGCCTGCGTTGAACCGCCGTTCCAGGCGACGCAACACGAAGTTCGATGCGCTGGTGATCAGCAGGTAGATGAACCCGGCCAACATCAGGAAATAGAACAGCTGGTAAGTGCTTTTGCCAGCATCCTGGGCTGCCTTGACCAGGTCCGCCAGCCCGATGATGGACACCAGCGCGGTGGCCTTGAGCATCACCATCCAGTTATTGCCGATGCCTGGCAAGGCGTAGCGCATCATCTGCGGAAACACGACGTAGCGGAAGCGCTGGCCGCGGCTCAAGCCATAGGCGGTGGCGGCTTCCTGCTGGCCCCGGGGAACCGCGAGTATGGCGCCGCGGAAGGTTTCGGTGAAATACGCGCCATAGATGAAGCCCAGGGTAATGACCCCGGCGGCGAAGGGATCGATCTCGATGTAGTCCCATTCCATGGCATCGGTGAGCAGGGTGAGCCAGATCTGCAGGCTATAGAAGATCAACAGCATCAACACCAGGTCCGGCACGCCGCGAATCAGTGTGGTGTACAGCTGGGCGCACCACCGAAAGGCGGTGATCCGGGAAAGTTTGGCGCTGGCCCCAAGCAGGCCAAGCAATACCGCCACCAGCAGCGACAGCAGTGAAAGCTTGGCTGTCATCCAGGTACCTTCGAGCAGCACGGGGCCAAAGCCCTTCAGGCTGAAGGCCGAGAGCCCCAGGCTCTGCAACAGATGTTCAAGCATGTATCAACCCTTACAGTCGATAAAGGCGCCCGCCGCGCACCGGCACCAGGCGTGTGGCCTGGGTGCCGGGCGCGGTCGGGCGCCGTTCGGGAGTGTTACTTGCCGCTGTACAGGTTCAGGTCGCCGAAGTGTTTCTTCTGGATTTCAGCGTAGGTGCCGTCTTTGTGCAGCGCTTCGATGCCCTTGTTCAGCAGGGCTTGCAGCTCCTTGTTGCCTTTTTTGATGCCGATGGCGGTCTTGGCGGGCAGGTATTCGCTATCGACCGGTTCGCTGATGGCGTAGCCAGCGCCCTGGGGCGACTTCAGGAAGCCCAGTTCGGCTTGCAGCATGTCCTGGATGGACGCATCCAGACGACCGGAGACCAGGTCCGCATAAACCTGGTCCTGGTTCTGGTAGGCCTGGGTCTTCACGCCGGCCTTGTCCAGCACCGCCTTGGCATAGGCCTCCTGGATGGTGCCTTGCTCATAGCCGACCGTCTTGCCCTTGAGCGCTTCGAGGGTCAGGGTGGTGCCCTTCTTGCCTACGTAGGCGGTGGGGCCGGAGAAGAGCTCGTTGGAGAAATCGATGGCCTTTTCCCGCGCCGGAGTAACCGTCATGGAAGAGATGACACCGTCGAACTTGTTGGCCTTCAAGCCTGGAATCATACCGTCGAAGTCACTTTCCACCCACTTGCAGGTGACCTTCAGTTCCTTGCAGATGGCGTTGCCCAGGTCGATGTCGAAGCCCACCAGGCTGCCGTCGGCGGCCTTGGATTCAAAGGGCGCGTAGGAAGGATCAACGCCGAAACGCAGCTCTTTGTAATCTTTGGCCAGGGCGCCGCCAGCCGAGAGGCAAAGCGCCAGGGCGGAAAGGGTCAGCCATGCTTTTTTCATTGTGCGGTCCTTAAAAGACGAAGGTTCTTGCCCGGTTGCGTGCGCAGGGTAGCCAAGGCGCCAGCCGTGGCGTCGCGGGCTGACCACGTCGCAGCGGCCGGGGCCGTACAGCGTTACCGGCGGGTGCCAGACATCATTCTGATAGCAAACTTCGCACCATAGTGCCGGCAAGGTACCCCAGCGAGGCGCATGGTGATCCCTTTGCGTCGCAGATCTGACCGAAGCGGCACCTTGGAGCTAGGGTCAGTCCTGCTCCAAAACGAGGCAGGGCATATCAATGGCGCTATTGTGGTGCGTGACGGGGTTCAACTCAACAGGTCCTGCAGGGTCGCGAGACTGTCCGCTTCCTCGACCGGCTTGTCATGACGCCAGCGCAACATGCGTGGAAACCGCACTGCGATGCCGCTCTTGTGGCGTTTTGACAGGGCAATCCCCTCGAAACCCAGCTCGAATACCAAGGTAGGGGTAACACTGCGCACAGGTCCGAATTTTTCCACGGTAGTGCGACGAATGATCGCATCCACCTGGCGCATTTCAGCATCGGTCAGCCCGGAATAGGCCTTGGCAAAGGGCACCAGCGTGCGCTCGCTACCGGGTGGGCCGTCCCAGACGGCGAAGGTGTAGTCAGTATACAGGCTGGCGCGCCGGCCATGGCCGGCCTGGGCATAGATCAGTACCGCGTCGACGCTGAACGGGTCTACCTTCCACTTCCACCACACGCCCATGTCCTTGGTGCGGCCCACGCCATAGAGCGCGTTGCGTGCCTTGAGCATCATGCCTTCCACGCCAAGGCGTCGGGACCGCTCGCGCTGCTGGGCCAGGTCCGCCCAGCTGTTACCGTGCAACACCGGTGACAACCGTAACACCGGGCTGTCCGCCTGGGCCGCTACCTGTTCCAGTTGCGCGCGGCGCTGGTCCTGCGGGCGATTGCGCCAATCCTGGCCTTGCCATTCCAGCAGGTCGTACCCAAGCAGCGCCACCGGGATATCCTCCAGCAGTTTGCGGCTCAGCGTCTTGCGGCCGATGCGCTGTTGCAGCAGGGCGAAGGGTTGTACGCCAGCGTCTTGGTCAGGATGTTCCTCGCTGGCTTTCCAGACCACAATCTCGCCATCGATCACGGTGCCGTCGGGCAGCGTGGCCAGGGCCTGCAACTCGGGAAAGCGATCGGTCACCAGCTCCTCTCCCCGGGACCAGACCCAGAGGTGACCGTCGCGCTTGACCACCTGAGCGCGGATGCCATCCCACTTCCACTCCACCTGCCATTGCTCGCAGGGCCCCAGCAACGTGTCGAACTGCTCCACCGACTGCTGCAGCGCGTGAGCCAGGAAGAACGGGTAGGGCTGGCCGCCGCGCTGGGCATGCTCATCATCACTTTCAGGAGCGATCAACTTCAGATAGCTGTCTGCCGCCGGCCGATGGGACAGATCGGTATAGCCTACCAGGCGCTGGGCAACGCGCTTGCTGTCGAGGCCGGCAAGCTGCGCCAGGGCGCGGGTGACCAGCAACTTGGAAACCCCCACGCGGAAGCTGCCGGTGATCAGTTTCAGGCATACCATCAGGCTCTGCCGGTCCAGCTGCAGCCACAACGGGGGCAGCCGTTGAGCCAGTACCTCCGGGGCAAGCCCGCGCAAGGGCAGCAGCTCGTGTTCCATCCACCAGGCCAGGCCGGCATCGCTGCTGTGCTCGGATTCAGGCAACACCAGGGCAACGGTTTCCGCCAGGTCGCCTACGGCCTGGTAACTCTCTTCGAACAGCCATTCAGGCAACCCTGACAAGGCGATGGTCAGGTCGCGCAATAGGCGGGTCGGAATCAGCTGGCGCGGCCTGCCGCCAGAAAGGAAGTACACCGCCCAGGCCGCGTCCTCTGGGGCGGCCTGACTGAAATAGCTTTGCAGCGCCGCCAGCTTGGCATTGCTCGAGGTGGTGGCGTCGAGTTCGCCGTAGAGATTGGCGAAGGCTTTCATTGCGACCTCTCCTGGGAGGCGGCTTCGTCCTCATCGCCGTATTCAGTGGTGAAACCCTGAGCGTCCAGGCCTTGCTCGCGCAGATAGCGTACCAGCACGTTGACCGAACCATGGGTGACCATCACCCGTTCGGCGCCCGTCTGGGCAATGGCCCAGAGCAGCCCGGGCCAGTCGGCATGGTCCGACAGCACGAAGCCGCGATCCACGCCGCGGCGGCGTCGGGTGCCGCGCAGGCGCATCCAGCCGCTGGCGAAGGCATCGCTGTACTCGCCGAAGCGGCGCATCCAGGTGCTACCACCGGCAGAAGGTGGGGCGATGATCAAGGCCGAGCGCAGGGCCGGGTCGGTTTTCTTGAAATCCCCGGCGTATTGGGTAGCGGGGATGCGCACGCCGGCTTCCCGATACACTCGGTTCAGCGGTTCCACCGAACCGTGGCTAAGAATCGGCCCGATACTGTCGTCGATTCCATGCAGCAGGCGCTGCGCCTTGCCGAAGGCGTAGCTGAACAGCACGCTGGCCTTGCCGGCGGCCACGTTCTCCCGCCACCACTGATTGACCTCGGCGAAAATCTCCGCCTGCGGTTGCCAGCGGTAGATGGGCAAGCCGAAGGTGGACTCAGTGATGAAGGTGTGGCAACGCACGGGCTCGAAAGGCGCGCAGGTACCGTCGGGTTCGACCTTGTAGTCGCCGGAGGCAACCCATACTTCGCCCTGGTACTCCAGGCGTACCTGGGCAGAGCCCAATACATGCCCGGCGGGATGGAAGCTCAAGGTTACCCCGTTGTGCACCAGGCGCTCTCCATAGCGCAACGTCTGTAGCTGGATATCCGCGCCCAGGCGTGCCCTGAGGATGCCTTCGCTCAGGTTCGTGGCCAGGTAGTGACCATTGCCGGTGCGGGCATGGTCGCCATGGCCATGGGTAATGACCGACCGGGGCACCGGACGCCAGGGGTCGATGTAGAAGTCCCCGGCGGTGCAGTAGAGGCCTTCGGGGCGGGCAATGACGAGGTCCATGGGCGGCTACGCTGACAAGGGCTTGCTTGTTCAGAGCCGCCGGCTTCGCTGGAAGTTCTGCGCGCGCCGGCCATGGAGCACCGGCGCCGATCATGGAGGTCTACTTCTGCGGTGTCAGGGTCAGGCGTTGGGTACCGTAGGCTTTGTCCAGGTTCTGCGGCTGCAGGGGGAAGGTCATGTATTGCCCCTTGAGCCAGTTCTGGATGCCATCGGCATAGTGGGGGCTGGCCGGGTTGCCAGACTGTCCCGTGCTGTTGAGGCCGATCATCGGCTCGGGCTGGCCGAAGTCCACCACGATACGCATGGCCGGAACCAGCCAGGCATCGAAGCTGTTGCCCCAATGCCAGGCTGCGGCGTTGAGCGTGCTGTGGTCGCCCCCGGCGGGGACCGGGCCGCGGTTGAGGTAACCGTCCAGGGCCGCCAGGCCGGCGCGCTGAGGGGTGTCCAGCCAAGGCGCCAGCTTGCTGCCTTCGGTCGTCCAGCGGTACTGGTGCAAGGCACCCCATTGCCACGTCTTGTGGTCCGCGCCGAGCAAGCGTTCGCCCGTGCTTACAGCCTCGGCCAGGCTGCGGGCCAGGATGGCGGGTTTGTCTTCCTGTTGCGGTGTGCGGACGTCGTCCCAGAAGGGGCTGTCGTCGCGGCCCAGCAAATGGTCCGCCTGAGCCGAATAGGACTGGTCCGCATTGGCGACCAGAGCCTTCCACGCTGGGCTGTCTTGCGGGCCAAGCTCATCGAGGAAGATCTGTCGCGTGCTCTGGTCAAGGAACAGCTCGTACAGCGCCGCGTCAGCGGAACCGGCGGACAGCTGGCCATTGAACGCCGTGAGCCTGGCCAGGGCTTCCCGCGCCCTGGCGCGGTCCGATTCTGGCAAGGCATCGATGGCCTTTTTCAACGGCTGCGCCATGCCGGGCGCTTCGAACATGGCCTTGAGCTTGGCCGCGAAGAGGGTGGTCTGGTCGTATTGCCAGGCGATCATCGAGCGCGTGTCCTGCTTGCCGGTGGCGGCCAGTTGAGCGAGGCGCTCACTGCGCTCAGGGTAGTACCAGGAGCTGGACAGCTGCATGCCATAGCCAGGCCGCGCGGTGCGCTGGTTGGCGGTGCCCAGCCAGCCGCTGGCGGGCGCCTGGTCGTAGGGATGCAGCATGGGATCGGCATAGCCGTCCCAGTCATAGCGACTTTCCCAGCCGGGGGAGGGAACCAGGCCTTTGCCATCCTTGCGGTTGGGATAGCGCCCGGTCACTTGCCAGCCGATGTCGCCCGCGTCGGCGAAGACCATGTTCAGCGCAATGGCGCGAATGTCGCGGGCATAGTCGAAGGCCCGTTCCACGCTTGGCGCCCGGGACAGGTTGAAGAAAGCGTCCAGGGATTGGTCATCCTTCAAGTCCGGTGTTTGCAACGCCAGACCGTAGCCGCTGGCGAAAGGGGCAGGCTGTATGCCGAGCTTGCGCTCGCCCAGTGCCGTGTTCAGCAGCGGCCCGTGACGGGTCTCATAGATGACCTCACGTACGGGACGCTGGCCCTTGACGAAGAAGGTCTCGTTTCGGGCAGTGGCGCGCACCCACTTGCCGTCGGCCTGGTAGAGAAGCACGCCATTTTCTTTCTTGACACGCTCCAGGAACACATCCTGGTTGTCACCCATGACCATGGTCATGCCCCAGGCCAGTTTACCGTTGAACCCAGCGACGATAGCGGGCACGCCAGCCAGGGAAACCCCGGCGGCCTGGAACCTTGGCGCGCGGATCTGCACGAAATTCCAGGCGCTGGGCAAGGCCAGCGGCAGGTGCGTATCGTTGGCGAACAGGCTCTTGCCGCTGCGGCTACGTTCAGGCGCCAGGGCCCAGTTGTTGGACGCGGCTACGCCCAGTTGCCCGAAGGCGCCGAGCTGTTCGTTGACCTTGGCCAGCCCTGGATATTGGCCAGCCAGAGCCAGGCCCTTGAGTTTGGCGGCCTCGTCGAAGGGCAGGGGCTCATCCGGGTAGATGGGCAACAGCCAGGCGAGTTTGTCTGCTCCCACTTTTTGCGCCAATACCAGGCTGTTGATTTCCTCCTGCAGGTTCATCTGCAGGCTGAAGTTCATCAGGCAGAACACCAGGGCCGAGTCTTCCCCTGTCCAGTATTCCGGCTTATAGCCTGATTGAGCCAGATCCATGGGCAGCTTGTTCTGGTACCGGAACAGCCAGGCGTTGACGCCCCGGGCGTAGATCTCGAAAAAGTTGCGCAGGCGCGGCGAGGCGGCCGTGTAGAGGTCGTGGGCCTTGCGCTTGAGATCCAGGGTACGCATCAGCCGGTCGCCGTCCAGTACCGCGGGCCCGACCATTTCCGCCAGTCGGCCCTGGGCCAGCAGGCGCATGCTGACCATCTGGCTGATACGGTCGCTGGCATGCACGTAGCCTAGCGCGAACAGCGCATCGTGGAAGTTGCTGCTTTCGATCAGCGGCATGCCCAGGGTATTGCGCCGCACCGATACGTTCTGCCCCAGGCCTTTGAGGGCCTGGACCCCCATGGTTGGCGGCAGGCTTTCGCTGTTGCGGTCGTCCACCCAGGTCTGGCAACCGGCTAGCCCAAGTGCGCCGGCGATGGCCGTGGCAAGGCTGAAACGAGGCAAACGGTGGCGGAATGCAGACAACGCCATGGACAGGCTCCTGGGCAAGCATCGGAAAGGCGCTAAAGGTAGTGAGGGTTCGCACGCTCCGCAAGACAGCCCATCGGCTTTATTCCCGGCTGCTTTTCCACGGTGGAGCGCTTGGCTCGAAAACAGTCGGAACAACCCCGCCCGTAGCTCGGTCCATTATGGGCAGGCAAGCTGCCTGACATTCATCCACGGCCTGAGGGAGATACCGATGAAAAACTGGGAAATCACCTTCGTCGACCAGAAGGGTGTCCCGACCCGTTTGTCCTTGGCCTGTGCCGACCGGCCCAGTGACGAGGAGGCCGCCCGCGCCATTCGCGCCCATCTGTTTCCGGTCATTGAAAAGGTAGACCTGAACGACTTCCAGGATCGCGCCGAGGCGCCAACGGCCAAATGGCTGGAGGAGCAGAACGGCGTGAAGATCACCGCCATCGACGAGGTGGCTTGAGCGCGGACCTGGCTCCGGCAGATTCTCAAGCAAGCGTTCAGCAGGCGTCATGCAAGGGGCCGGCATCGCCGGCACCACGGAAAGTCTATCCATCGCTATGAGGAGGACCCGCCATGAGCAATGCCCATCAGGAAGACATCAGCACCCTGCTACTGCGCAAGATGAAAGAAGGCGGTTTCGATTTCGCCAGCATTCACCCTATCGAGTTCTATGCCGTATTCCCAGACGAAGACCGCGCTCGGGCAGCCGCCGGGCACTTTCGCGGCGAATCACTCAATGCCCAGATAAAGGAACGGGAAGACGGTGCCTGGGACTTGGAATTGTCCAAACTGATGTATGCCACCCGGTTCGGTATCGGTGAATTCGAACAGAATTTCGAGTCTGTCGTAGAACCCTTGGGGGGGGAAATCGAAGGCTGGGGCGTCAAGCACCGGCTGCCTCGTCATCAGGCCTGAGCCGCTCCCCAAAAAAAAGGCCACCGAAACGGTGGCCGAATGGGAAGCAGAGCGTCGGCACCCCTGTGCCGTCATGGAAGTAGTTTGCCTGGGGCGGCAGGTATGAAGAAATCGAGATTCACTATTCCCTTGATAGCGGCGCCCTGACTGGCATGCACTGCAGCGGCATGCAGGTGTGACCGTCCACCGGGACGACGCAGAAAGCGCACCCTTGGAACGAAACGGGCCCTCAAGCGAAGGCAACTGCGATCGTCAGCCGAACAAGCGCCCCAGGTTCGGCAAGATCAACAACAGGGTAGTAGCCAGGACGATCAAGCTCGCCTGGCGAATCTTGGGATGTCTGAACATGCACAGTGCCTTTCTTCTTGTTGACCAGCGCCACCCCGCTGCCTGGGGCGGCTTCACTGCCTGTTGGCTGGTCGCGGTGCGCGGGCGAGCGGCCGGCGCGACCGGAACACTTGCTTAACTGTAGAAGCGAGGACAGCGGTGTCCAGCGCGAAATGTTTTAATACATCCGGATTTTTACGCCAAAAAGATCTGAAACTCTTTGCCGTATCGTTTCAGTGCGCTGACCTAGACAGCTTGCAGGGTTGCTATATGCCAAACGACCGTTCGTCTGTCGACGCTATTGCTTTGCAAGGCATTAGGATGCACGCTGCGAGCAAGCAATCCCGCTTGTTTCGACCCGAGACCGATACCCATGTCGTTGTGCATCTGCATCCTCGAAACCGACCACATTCGCCCCGAGCTGGTCGAGCAGTTCACCGGTTATGGCGCGATGTTCAAAGAGCTGTTCAAACGTCAGCCAGTGGCCGCGGAATTCGAGGTGTTCAATGTGGTGGAAGGTCACTATCCGCCTGAAGATGCAGCCTATGATGCTTACCTGGTGACGGGCAGCAAGGCGGATTCCTTCGGGGATGATCCATGGATTGAAACCTTGAAAGCCTTCCTGCTGGATCGCTACAAGCGGGGCGACAAGTTGCTGGGTGTCTGCTTCGGCCATCAACTGCTGGCATTGCTGCTGGGTGGCCGGGCTCAGCGTGCCGAGCAAGGCTGGGGGCTGGGCAACCACAGTTATCAACTGCATGCCAAGGCGCCCTGGATGACCCCGCACGAAGGCGACCTTACCCTGTTGATCAGCCATCAGGATCAGGTCACCGAACTGCCGGAAGGGGCCACCGTGGTCGCCTCCAGTGAGTTCTGTCCTTATGCGGCATACCAGATCAACGACCAGGTACTTTGCTTCCAGGGCCACCCCGAGTTCGTTCACGACTATTCGCGGGCGCTGCTGGACCTACGCCAGCAGCATCTGGGTGAAGATGTGCGGCAGGCGGCGCTGGCCAGCCTGGCCCGGGACCACGATGGCGCCACCGTCGCCGAGTGGATGATGCGTTTCGTAGCCGCGCCGCGTAGCTGATTCGGTCAAGGTTGGGAGCCGGGCGGAGCCGCGGGCGTACCGTCCGGTGGGAACCAGCGTCAGCTGGGGAGTAGGCAACTGGAAAACCTTGCGGTCGGGCCGCTTCGCTGCGTCCCGTCGGCCTGCGTCAGAGCCAGCCCGAGCGCTTGAAGCTGGCGAAAAGCCCGGCGCAGCCAACGCCAATGACCCCCAGCACGATGTAGTAGCCGTAATGCCAGGTCAGCTCGGGCATGTTTTCGAAATTCATGCCATAGATGCCGGCCACCGCCGTTGGAAAGGCCAGGATAGCGGCCCAGGCGGCGAACTTGCGCTGGGTGACGCTTTGCCGCGCCGATTCGAGGAGCATGCCGATCTCGATGGTCTGGCTGGCGATGTCGCGTATCCCGGTAAGGTCTTCCATCTGCCGGTTGACGTGAATCTGCACGTCTCTGAAATACGGCCGCATGTTCCGGTCGATGAAGGGGAAGTCCAGCCGCTGTAGTTCTTCGCTGATTTCCACCATGGGGGCGAGGTAGCGTCGCATCCTCAGTAGGTCACGGCGCAGTCCGTGCAGGCAGTGGATGTCGCCTTCGTTCAACGCCTGGCTGAGCACGTTATGCTCCAGAGCCTCGATTTCCTGATGAATGCTTTCGGTCACGGGCTGATAACACTCGGTGACGAAATCCAGGATGGCATAGAGCACGAAATCCTCGCCATGCTCCAGAAGAAGAGGGCGCGCCTCACAGCGTTGGCGCACCAGGGCGTAGGAAGCCGAATGCCCGTTACGGCAGGTGATGACATAGCCTTTGCCAGCGAAAATATGGGTTTCGATGAACTGCAGCTTGCCGTCCCGGCGAACCGGGGAGTAAGTGACGATGAAAAGCGCGTCGCCAAAGGTTTCCAGCTTGGGACGGCTGTGTCGCTCCAGCGCATCTTCCACGGCCAGTTCATGCAGCCCGAATTGCTCCTGGAGCAGCTTGAGCGTGCCGGCATCAGGTTCTTCCAGGCCGATCCAGACGAAATGCCCAGGCTGGCAGGCCCATTGGCGTCCTGCCTGCAACTCGATGTCGGTCACTTTCCTGCCTGCGCTGTAGACTGCCGCGGCTACCACTCGCCCCATGGTGTTTGGCTCTCTGCTGATCTCGCCTGTTCAGAGTGACGCTTGCGCTTGCAGTTCAGTGCTGGCGGACAGTTCATCGATGCATGTCTGCATGGCGCCGTGACAGCGTGCCATCAGGTCAGGGATGTCCTTCGCGGTGAGCCCTTCGGTTGGAATCGGGGCCAGCGAACGAACCCGCAGCTCGCCGCTATGGCGGCGATTGAAGTCCAACGACCCAAGGTAACGGTTGACGCATACAGGCACTATGGGCACACCCGCGTCTATGGCCATCATGAACGCGCCTTTCTTGAAGGGCAGCAGGCGTTCGCCTGGATTGCGGGTGCCTTCGGGAAAAATCCAGATGGAGGTTCGCTGGTCGCGCAGCACCCGGCTGGTCGTCTGCAGTGCGCGGCGCGCCTGGTAGGCATTGTCGCGGTTGAGCAGCACATTGCCTCCCAGCCAGAAGAGTTGGCCGAACAAAGGCACCCAGCCCAGGCTCTTCTTGCCGATGCAGGCCATGCGCCGTGGCACGATGGACGCAAGGAAGAACACATCGAAATTGGATTGGTGATTGGCGATGATCACGAAGCCCGGCGGTTGGTTCTGGAGGCTCTGGACCTCTGCCTCCACACGCAACCCCATGAGCGGCACGGCGGGCCAGCTGTACAGTCGCGCGAAAAGGCGGTTGTTATCCGGGTTGAACGGCCGCACCACGCCCACGCACAGGCCCACCACGGCACCCAGAAGGAAGTTCAGGCCCAGCAAGGCCATGCGGACGAAGTAGAGCATGCTGGCGACTCTCGTTGCGAAGGCCACGCAGTGTAAGGTCGCGGCCTTCCAGCGGCAAATGACATCGTGTCCGCGGCGAGCCGGCCTCAGGCGATCTTGAACTGGGCTCGATCTTCGGCGATGGCGGCATCCAGAGCCGACAGCAGGCCCTGGCGTACCTTAAGCTTGGTGTTGCGATGGGCCGACGGGTTCAGGGACTTCAAGCGCTGCGCCGCGCGCTCCACCGCCTCGGGGAAGCCTTGGGCAGGCACCACCTCGTCCAGGAAGCCCGCGCTCAGCGCACCTTGCGGGTCGAACATTTCGGCGCAGATCACTGCCCGGTGGAAGGCCGAACGACGCAGGCGGTCGCGCGCGAGCTCGATGCCGGCCTGGTGCATGGTCATGCCGATCATTACCTCGTTGAGACCGATATGGAACGGCCCTTCGACACCGATGCGGTAATCGGCGGCCAATAGCAGGAACGCGCCCTTGGCCACCGCATGCCCGCTGCAAGCGACGATCACAGGCTGCGGATGCGACAGCAAACGGCGCGTGAGCGTAGAGCCGGCGGTGACCAGCTCTACCGCTTCCAGCGGGCCGGCTGTCATCACTTTGAGGTCATACCCCCCTGACAGAATGCCGGGCTGGCCAGTGATCACCACTACGGCGCGATCCTGCTCGGCCTGATCCAGCGCCCGGTTGAGGGCCTCTATCATGGCCGGAGAGATAGCGTTGACCTTGCCATTGTTCAGGGTCAAGGTGGCTACGCCTTCTTCGAGACGGTAGTCGATCAGGTCGGACATGAGGGAGGCTCCTAAAGGTTTGAGCACGAACGTTACCTGGCACCATGGTTCCGGTAAAGCACGGCGGCTGACCTGTCGGTCACGTCTGGATAGGCTTTCAACCCGGGGCGGCTGCGGTCCATCTGAGTCAAAACGGGCCCGTGGCTAAGCACGTTTCGCTTAACCGCATGAAAAGCATAAAAAAACGTTGCCATGGAAAAGGCTTTCGACTACATTAGCGCGCCTCGACACACTGAGTGTGTGGCGAGCTTCGGTGAGGTGTCCGAGTGGTTGAAGGAGCACGCCTGGAAAGTGTGTATACAGGAAACTGTATCAAGGGTTCGAATCCCTTCCTCACCGCCACATTGAAAAGCCCTGCAGGCATCGCTTGCGGGGCTTTTTGCCATGGGTCTTGCGCGGGTGTCCAGCTCATGCTGCCGGTGTCGGTTCGGCTGAAAGCCATCGCCTAGCAGGCCCGCACAATCCAATAGCGCTGCAGCCGGCCGGCGACCTGTACGTCGATCTCTTCGCCTTCCGCCTGGCGCAATAGCGCCCGCCCCAGCGGGGCATTGGGTGTGATCACGGTTACGGACTTCTCCTGGTTCCGGACGCTCAGCCCCGCTGCGTCAGGGGCCAGGAACAGGCAGCGAAGGCTTCCCTCGGGGGTCTCCAGTTCCACATAGTCGCCGACCTGTATTCCCAGGTCTGACTGGTGATCCCGAACAGGCAAGTCCTTCAGGCGCGTCAGTGCCTGCCTGATTTCGGCCATGCGCCGGGCTTGGCCCGTGGCCAGATAGGAGGCTTCGAGCCCGAGAGTGTCGTATTTGTTCTCGGCAATGTTTTCCTCGTGGGTCGCCGCTTCGTAGGCTGTTTGCGCGGCCCGTTCCGCGATGGCCAGATCCCGTGCCAAGGCGGTGACTATGCAGGCCACCAGTTGCTCTTTGTTCATGGTGCGCAGAACCTTGCAATATTTTCCTGATTGTTGGGTGCCGGCGCGGTACGCGCTTGCTCGAGCCAGAATTGACATTTGGGGTTGTTAAGATTCGCCGGATTCGCCCGCGCGGCCTCTTCCAACTGGCGAAGGTCCGATGCTTCAAGATTGCGCTGGTACTGGTCGAACATTCCGCCGGGGCTCGGTGGCGCCGCGGGCATGGCACTGCTCGGTGCTGGAGGGGCGCTCGCGGGCCGCTGGCCGGCGGGCGCTGCCAGGTTGGCGGGTGGCGCAGCCGTAGCCACGACGGCCAGCGGGCCGACATCGGCCCAGCGGACTATCAGCCAGCCAGTGAGGCCGGCCATCAGCAAGCCCAGCCAAACGCCCAGGGCGATCGACAAGGTCAGGCGCAGGCCTGACGCAGGTGCTCGGGCTGGTGGACGCGAAAGCGGGGCAGGCATGGCCAGGCATCCTGTGATGACGAGACAACAGTGTGGCACAGGTAACAGGCTTTACGAGGATTGCAGCGACCGCCACAATCGGCTGCTTTGCCTAGCGAGCGGAAGCGTCATGGCCTATCGATGGGATATTTTCTGCAAGGTCGTGGACAACTTCGGCGACGCTGGAGTGACCTGGCGGCTGGCCCGCCAATTGGTTCAGGAGCACGGTATCGAGGTGCGTCTGTGGATCGACGACCTCGCCGCGCTCGCCAGGCTGTGTCCGGAACTCCGGCTCGACCCGCCTGAGCAGACCATCGCTGGGGTTCACGTTTGCCATTGGCTCGAACCTTGGCCCGATACGTCAGTCGCCGACGTCGTGATCGAAGCGTTCGGTTGCAAGCTGCCTACAGTCTATGAGCAGCGGCTCATGGAGCAGCGGCCGGCGCCGGTGTGGGTAAACCTGGATTACCTGAGCGCCGAATCATGGGTAGGCGGCTGTCATGGGCTGCCGTCGATGAAATCCGGCGGCGTGCGCAAGTTTTTCTTCTTTCCAGGGTTTCGGCAAGACACCGGGGGCCTGCTGCGTGAGGCGGGCCTGCTGCCCCGACGTCTGGCATTCCAGGAAACCGAGCCCGAGCGTCAGGCGTTCCTGGGCAGCCTGGGGATCAAGCCAGCCGAAGGCACAATGCTGCTTTCGCTCTTCGCCTACGAAAATCCGGGTATTGCCGGCTGGTTCGAACAGCTGGCGATGGGGCCTGGCCGCACCCGGGTGGTGGTTCCGGAGGGGCGCGCTCTGGCTGGCGTGCAGGCCTGGGCAGGCGAACCGTTGACGGTCGGCAGCCTGTTGCAGCGGGGCCATCTTAGCGTCCAGGTGCTGCCATTCATGTCTCAGCCCGACTATGACCGGCTACTCTGGGCCTGCGATTTCAACGCCGTGCGAGGCGAAGACTCTTTCGTGCGCGCCCAATGGGCCGGCCGGCCCATGCTGTGGCACATCTATCATCAGGATGACTACGCTCACTGGGAAAAGCTCGAAGCCTTCCTGAGCCTCTACACCGCGGCGATGCCTGAAGCGGCAGCCGACGCCCTGCGCAAAGTATGGAGAGCCTGGAACATGGAAGGGGACATGGCCGGCGGCTGGGCGGCGCTGGCCTCCCACTGGGACGCGTTGCGCCGTCACGCGCGACAGTGGTGCGACGAGCTGGCCGCCCGACCGGACCTTGCCACGGCGCTGGTGCAGTTTTGCCGAAATTCGCTATGATACGCGGCTACGACACGTCTCCACCTTATTCGGAATTGCGTAATGAAAACTGGTAAAGAACTCAAACCCGGTACCGTACTGCGGATCGACAACGATCCCTGGCTGGTGCAGAAGGCCGAATTCACCAAGTCCGGCCGTAACAGCGCGATCATGAAGACCAAGCTGAAGAACCTGCTCACCGGCTACAAGACCGAGACCGTGTACTTCGCCGATGACAAGCTGGATGACGTGATCCTCGACCGCAAGGAAGCCACGCTGTCCTACATCAGTGGCGACACCTATACCTTCATGGACACCACCGACTACACCATGTACGAGCTGAACGCCGAAGACATCGAGGCCGTTCTGCCCTACATCGAAGAAGGCATGGAAGACATCTGTGAAGCGGTGTTCTTCGAAGGCCGCCTGGTGTCCGTCGAGCTGCCGACCACCATCAGCCGTCAGGTGGACTACACCGAGAACGCTGCCCGTGGCGATACCTCCGGCAAGGTCATGAAAACTGCCAAGCTGAAGAACGGCACCGAAATCCAGGTCGCGGATTTCGTGAACATCGACGACTTCATCGATATCGATACCCGCGACGGTTCCTTCAAGGGCCGCAGCAAGAAGTAAGGGCTTGGCCCATAAAGAACCCGGCAATTTTGTGCCGGGTTTTTTATGGGCGGTTTCTTACACCGCGACGTGCAAGCGAACGTCCACATTGCCCCGCGTCGCGTTGGAGTAGGGGCAGACCTGATGGGCCTTGGCCACCAGCGCCTCGGCATCGCTCCGATCCAGGCCAGGCAGGCTGATGCGCAGGTCGATGTCCAGGCCGAAACCACCTTCTATCTGTCCAATGCCTACTTCAGCGGTGATCGAGGCATTGTCTGGAAGAGTGCGCTTCTGCTGGCCGGCTACGAACTTCAATGCGCCGATGAAGCACGCCGAGTAACCGGCGGCGAACAGTTGTTCCGGATTGGTGCCTGGGCCTCCTGCGCCGCCCAGGGCCTTGGGCGTGGCGAGGGAAACGTCGAGGGCCCCATCGCTGGAGACTGAGCGGCCGTCACGGCCCCCGGTGGAAGTGGCTGAAGCGGTGTAGAGAGTTTGCATGGAAAGCTCCTTGTATTGCGCGACGTTATTTTGCGTGCAAGATAATGTGGAGCGACAATAACTCGCTCGTGTCGGCTACGCAAGGACGAGTTGGATAATTCGAGCCGGTAGAGACGGGCGGTAGGACTACCGCCCGGCGGGGATCACACGTTGTCCTGCAGGCGACCACGCAATTCCAGCAAGCGCTCCTGAAGGGCGCGTAGCTCCGGCGGGCTCAGCGCGACCGCGCCAAAAACGCAGGCGGGAATCTGCAAGGCGTCATCGCGTAGCTGCCGTCCGGCTTGGGTGAGGTTGACGATCACGACGCGCTCGTCTTCCTTGCTTCGAGTTCTGCTCAGAAGGCCCAGGCTTTCCAGTCTCTTGAGCAGCGGGGTCAAGGAACCGGGGTCCGTCAACAGGCGAGTGCTGATCTCGCCCACCGTCATGCCGTCGCGCTCCCATAGCACCAGCATCGCCAGGTACTGAGGGTAGGTAAGGCCCAGCTTGCTGAGCAGCGGCTTGTAGACCTTGGTCATGAGCAAGGAGGTGGAATAAAGGGCAAAGCAAAGCTGGTTATCCAGCAGCAAGTGATCGCCGGAGTCGGCCGCCTGTTTGGAAGAGTGTTCGGCTTTCATGCTGATCCTTGATGTCGAATGACGATAAATTTGCGCTCGGTTATTTAGTGTGCCATTCAATCCCTGTCGGCTCTATCGCTACCGCGGCAAGCAATCTGAAAATTTCGAACCATGAAGCCAATCAGAAGTTCGTTAAATGTTCATTTGCCGTACGATGCGTTTTTTCGCGGAGGGCAGTCATGCTGGAGTGGGTAGGCTACGGGTTGTTCGGGGCGGTACTGGGTACGCTGGGTGGGCTGTTCGGCATTGGCGGCGGCTTGATCGCCATCCCCGCCCTGGGTCTGCTGTTCGGGCTGGACCAGCAACTGGCGCAGGGTACCGCGCTGGTGATGGTGGTGCCCAACGTTCTGTTGGCGCTATGGCGTTATCACCAGCGTAACCGCATCGATCCTCGAGATGCCTTGGCCCTTGGCTTGGCCGGGCTGGTATGTGCCTGGCTCGGGTCGCTGTGGGCGGTCGGCCTGGACGCCGGCCTCATGCGCAAAGGGTTCATCGGTTTCCTTCTTTTCCTGGCGCTGATGAACTTGACCCGGTTGTTCAAGCGGCAGGCTGCACCGGTGCAGCGTCTGAGGCATGGCTGGCCGGCCCTGGGCCTGCTGGGCGGCGTGGCGGGCTTCATGGGCGGCCTGTTCGGGGTGGGTGGGGCGGTGGTAGTCACTCCCGCGCTGACGGCTGTCTTCGGTGCCTCCCAGGTCGTGGCGCAGGGGCTATCACTGGCACTGGCGGCGCCCAGCACCGGCATCACCCTGGTGACCTACGCGCTTCATCACCATGTGAACTGGCCCATGGGCCTGGCCATGGCCGCGGGCGGGCTGCTGAGCATCAGTTGGGGCGTGCGTATCGCCTATGCGCTCCCGGAGCGCGCGTTGCGAGGGGCCTTCTGTGGCTTCCTGGTGGTCTGCGCGGTCATGCTGGGCATGAAGGCCTGATCACAGGCGAAAACCCTCGACAATGAAGTCGGCCAAGGATTCGGTCATGGGGGACTGGGCCTGGTTGGCACGCAAGAGCATTACATTGGCCAAGGGCAGCTCTGGGAAGCCTTCCGCCTCGCCAAGGATACGCATGTTTTCGGGAATCAGGCTGTGCAATTGGGCAGTGACGGCTAGCCCCGCGCTGACCACCGCCATGATGGCTGCGAGGCTCGGGCTGGTATAGGCGATCCGGTAGGCTTTGCCTAGCGTATCGAGCGAATTGCAGGCCCAGGCCCGACAGAAACAGTCAGTATTGAACATGGCCAGGGGGATGGGATCCTGCTCATGAGGCGAATAATCGCCCGCTTCGGCCCAGACGAAACGTTCCTGCCGAAGCAACTGGCCCAGCTCATGGCCGGGCTCACGCGTGACTATGGTCAAGTCCAGATCCTGCCGGGTGAGCAATTGCCGGGAAGGCTCGCAATGCACTTCCACCTGTATCAAGGGGTAGGCCTCGGCGAAGCGTGACAGGATGCCGGGCAGGAAACGCATGGCGTAGTCATCCGGCGTGCCTATCTTCACGGTGCCGACCATGTGCGGGGCACGCAGGGTGTTGAATACTTCGCTATGCAGCTTGAGGATCCGCCGCGCGTATCCCAGCAACACCTGGCCTTCGGCCGTCAGCCGTACCTGCCGACCGTCCCGTTCGAACAGCTGACGTTGCAGGATATCTTCCTCCAGACGTTTCATCTGCATGCTCACCGCCGACTGGGTGCGATTGACCTGCTCGCCTGCTCGAGTGAAGCCGCCTTGGTCAGCGATGGCTACGAAGGTACGCAGCACGTCCGAATCGATACTGGGATAGGCTGCCATTCATCAAACTCGCAGATGCCAAGGATAAGAAACATTCGTTGGATTGATCCTAGCGCCAGGTAGACACTTTGCCTATCCACAACGGAGGGCAATGTGATGAAAGGTCAGCGAGGATTCGTACAGCTGTTTCCCGAGGCGTCTCGTCCAGAGATCGAGGCCGGTTTGGCCAGGGGCTTCTTTGCCCGTCTGGCCCGGTGGCGAGAGCTGGCGTCCCAACGACGCCAGCTGGCCGCGCTCAGCGATAGCGCGTTGCATGACCTGGGCCTGAGCCGGGCCGACGTGGCCGCCGAGGCGGAGCGTCCTTTCTGGGACGACCCTCTCGGCAAAGGCCGGTGAAGCAGGCCAAGCGCGGCTGGTTGGAGGGCCCGGTGCCCGCTCGCGAGGGCTATGCAGGCAGGCGACATTTGTCAGCCGCGCTGACTGCTCCGCACGGCTTTCATGGTTTCGGCGATCATGAAGGCCAGCTCGAGCGATTGATCGGCGTTGAGGCGAGGATCGCAGTGAGTGTGGTAGCGGTCTGAAAGGCCGTCTTCGGTGATAGGGCGTGAGCCGCCGATGCATTCAGTGACGTTCTGCCCCGTCATTTCGATATGGATGCCACCGGCGTAGGTGCCTTCGGCCTGGTGCACGGCGAAGAAGTCCTTCACCTCGCCCAGGATCTGAGCGAAGTCGCGGGTCTTGTAGCCGCTGCTGGCCTTGATGGTGTTGCCATGCATGGGATCGCAGCTCCATAGCACTTGCCGGCCCTCGGCCTGTACCGCACGCAGCAGGCGCGGCAGATGCTCGCCCACCTTGCCAGCGCCCATGCGAACGATCAGGTTCAGTCGCCCGGGGTCGTTGTCCGGGTTAAGGATGTCGATCAGGCGCAGCAGGTCCTCGCTGTCCATGCTGGGCCCTACCTTGACGCCGATGGGGTTGTTCACGCCCCGCAGGAATTCCACATGGGCACCGTCGACCTGACGGGTGCGATCGCCAATCCAGAGCATGTGGGCCGAACAGTCGTACCAGTCGTTGGTCAGGCTGTCGCGCCGCACGAAGGCTTGCTCGTAATTGAGCAGCAAGGCCTCGTGGGCGGTGAAGAAGCTGGTTTCCCGCAGTTGCGGAAGGTTGTCCAGCCCGCAGGCGCGCATGAACCCCAGGGTCTCATCGATGCGGTCGGCCAGCCGGTGGTACTTGTCGGCCAAGGCAGAGTTGGCGATGAAATCCAGGTTCCAGCGATGTACCTGGTGCAGGTCGGCAAAGCCGCCCTGGGCGAAAGCACGTAGCAGGTTCAGGCTGGCGGTGGATTGATGGTAGGCCTGCAGCAGCCGCTCCGGGTCCGGCGTGCGGCTGTGCTCGTCGAAACCTATGCCATTGACGATGTCGCCCCGGTAGGCAGGCAGCGTAACCTGGCCCTGGGTCTCCGTGTCGCCGGAACGGGGTTTGGCGAACTGGCCGGCCATGCGGCCGATCTTGACCACCGGGCAACCGGCGGCGAAGGTCATTACCACTGCCATCTGCAACAGCACCTTGAAGGTGTCGCGGATCTTGGCGGCGGAAAATTCGGCGAAGCTTTCGGCGCAATCGCCGCCCTGGAGCAGAAACGCCCGGCCCTGGGTAACCTCGGCGAACTGGCGCCGCAGTTCCCGGGCCTCGCCGGCGAAGACCAGCGGCGGGAAGCTACCCAGGGTTGCTTCGACCTTGGCCAGGTGGGCGGCATCGGGATAGCCGGGTTGTTGGCGGATGGGCAGTGTGCGCCAGCTGTCGGGACTCCAGGGGGCAGGCATGGGTGACCTCAGGTGTGGAGAAGCGGGGCAGGGATGTTACCAGATCATCCAGGTGGGGTAGCGCTGGCGGATCCGGGCGGGGTAGGGGACAATGGCGCTTTCCAGCCTGATGAACGAACCGCCGTGGATACGCCCGCTCCGCCCGCGTCCGAAGAACGCCTGCTTGCCGAAGTCCACGACCCGCACGGCATCATCAAGGTCTGGGAAGTGGGGGAGTACCGCTTCCTGGAATTCGGCGAGGCCATCGAGCAAAGCTGCGTGTTCATGCCCGACCCTGCCTGGCTGGAGTACGACTATACCCGCGCCATGCTGATCGGGGCGCTTTGCCATGAGCGCCCTGAAACGGCCCTGTTCCTGGGCCTCGGTGGCGGGACCCTGACCCAGGCCTGCCTGGCCTTCCTGCCGCTCGAAGACGTGGAGTGCATCGAGCTTCGCGGGGCGGTGCCGCGCCTGGCCATGGACTACCTGGGGCTGGCCGATGACCCACGGCTGTACATTCGAGTGGGCGACGCCCTGGAGTTGCTGCCCAGCGCCGAGCAGGCTGACCTGGTGTTCGTCGATCTCTACACTGACCAGGGGCCGGGTGTCGCGCACCTGGCCTGGCGGTTCCTGGAGCAGTGCCAACAGCGGCTCAACCCGGGTGGCTGGCTGATCATCAACCAGTGGGCCACCGACGAAGGCAGGCCCTTGGGCGCGGCCCTGCTGCGCGGCTTGTACCATCGGCACTACTGGGAGCTGCCGGTCAAGGAAGGAAACGTCATCCTGATCGTGCCAGCGACGCTGGACCAGACCCTGGATGCCGCTTCCCTGCGCCTGCGCTGCGAGGCCCTGGCGCCACGCCTGGGTTATCGGCTCGACGGGCTGCTCGACGCGCTGCGGCCAGCCTCCTGAGCCAAGCCTTGAGCCGACAGCGGGGCAGCGCTGTCTCGCCGACGAAAAAACTCACCCCGTGGCCAGCTTTTCGGGTATGATGCGCGCCGGCCTTTCAACGGGGCCACGTTTAGGTAGTTTCTCCGAAGACAGCTTCGGCTGACGTCCGCGCTAGCGGGCTCTCCCTGACGATTCATTCATCAATCGTTTTCGCAAATCCCCGCCGCCAAAGTTGCCAGGGTGACTCTCGAAGTCTTACGGCATGTGCAACTTTGGAGCATGGGTCTTTGCGGATGCACTTAGAGGCAGACCCATGACCCAGGAAACCGGCGGCTTCGCCGCGCTCGAACTCCATCCAAGCATCGTTGCCGCAGTCATCGCCACGGGGTATGAAGAACCCTCCGCGATCCAGCAGCAGTCGATTCCGATCATCCTCGCCGGTCACGACATGATCGGCCAGGCGCAGACCGGCACCGGCAAGACCGCCGCGTTCGCTCTGCCGATCCTGCACCGTATCGACCCGAGCAAGCGCGAGCCGCAAGCCCTGATCCTGGCGCCAACCCGCGAGTTGGCGCTGCAAGTGGCTACCGCGTTCGAAACCTATGCCAAGCAGATGCCTGGCGTGAACGTCGTAGCCGTATACGGCGGTGCCCCGATGGGCCCGCAACTCAAGGCCATTCGCAACGGCGCGCAGATCGTCGTGGCGACCCCCGGTCGCCTCTGCGACCACCTGCGTCGCGATGAGAAGGTGCTGGCCACCGTCAACCACCTGGTGCTCGACGAAGCCGACGAAATGCTCAAGCTGGGCTTCATGGATGACCTCGAAGTGATCTTCGACGCCATGCCGGAAAGCCGCCAGACGGTACTGTTCTCGGCCACGCTGCCGGCGTCCATCCGTGCGATCGCCGAGCGTCACCTCAAAGAACCCAAGCACGTCAAGATCCAGAGCAAGACCCAGACCGTATCGGCCATCGACCAGGCCTACCTGCTGGTGCACGCCGACCAGAAGGTTCCGGCGGTGCTGCGCCTGCTGGAAGTCGAGGAATTCGACGCCCTGATCGCGTTCGTGCGCACCAAGCAGGCTACCCTGGACCTGGCCAGCGCCCTGGAAGCCAAGGGCTACAAGGCCGCTGCGCTGAACGGTGACATCGCGCAGAACCAGCGCGAGCGTGTCATCGACTCGCTCAAGGACGGCCGCCTGGACATCGTGGTAGCCACTGACGTTGCCGCCCGTGGCCTGGACGTACCGCGTATCACCCACGTGTTCAACGTGGATATGCCGTACGATCCGGAATCCTACGTGCACCGCATCGGCCGTACCGGGCGTGCCGGTCGCGATGGTCGTGCCCTGCTGCTGGTCACGCCACGTGAGCGCCGCATGCTCCAGGTGATCGAGCGCGTCACCGGCCAGAAAGTTGCCGAGGTACGCCTGCCTACGGCCCAGGCCGTGCTGGATGCGCGCATCAAGAAGCTGACCAACAGCCTGGCGCCGCTGGTGGCTGATGCCGAGGCCAGCCATGGCGAGCTGCTCGACCGCCTGACTGCGGATATCGGTTGCAGCCCGCGCGCCCTGGCGGCAGCCCTGCTGAGCAAGGCGACCAACGGGCAATCGCTGGACCTGGCCACTGTCGAGCGTGAGCAGCCGCTGGTGCCGACCGCCTCCGCCCAGCGCGAGCGTAGCGGTGAGCGCCACGAGCGCCGCGCTCCGATGCCACTGGCTGAAGGTCGCGTGCGTTGCCGCACCGCCCTGGGGGCCCGCGACGGTATCGCCGCCAAGAACCTGTTGGGTGCCATCCTCAACGAAGGCGGCCTGGTGCGTGAATCCATCGGGCGTATCCAGGTGCGTGACAGCTTCAGCCTGGTCGAGCTGCCGGAAGACGGCCTGGACCGTCTGCTGGCCAAGCTCAAGGACACACGAGTTGCCGGCAAGCAGCTGAAGCTGCGCCGTTACCGCGAAGACTAAGGCCGGACGCCTTCAAGAACCCCTGCTCTCGAGCAGGGGTTTTTGTTTTCGGGGGCAGCGCTTTTTTCCCATTTCAATCGAACCGGTACACGTCCATGCCCAAGGCGCCCAGGGTGAACCCTTGATGGGCGATGCTGAAGACGCCGCCCGCGCCCAGGGCAAAGTACAGGGGCAGCAGGTGCTCGTCGCTGGGGTGATTGCGCACTGCGTGGGGCGCAAGCTTTCGGTAATCCAGAAGGCTGTCCAGGTCACCGGCGGCCAACCGCGCCACCATCCAGTCCCTGAATGCCAGGGCCCAAGGCGTGGCTTGCTCGGCCTTAGCGGTTCGATCCAACTCTCTGAGATTATGGGTGATGCTACCGGAACCGATCAAAAGTATGCCGTCGTCGCGCAAGCCACCCAGCGCCCGGCCTACCGCGACCTGGAAAGCGGGCCCGTAGCTGCTGGGAAGCGAGACTTGCACAACCGGGATCCGGGCCTGCGGGTACATCAGCATCAAGGGCACCCAGGCGCCATGGTCCAGGGGGCGTTGAGGGTCCAGTCGCGCCGGCAACCCACGTTCAACCAGGCGGTTGGCGATGGCTTGCGCCAGGTCAGGGGCGCCGGGTGCCGGATAGTGTTGAGCGTAGAGCTCGGCGGGAAAGCCGCTGAAATCATGCCAGGTGGGCGGGGCGGGATGGGCGCCTACGGCCAGATCGCCACTTTCCCAATGGGCAGACACCAGCACGATGGCGCTTGGCTGGGGCAAGGACGTGGCCAGCGTGCGCAGGGCAGGCCCGCTGGCGCCCGGCTCGAGCGCCAGCATGGGTGAACCATGGGAAATGAACAGTGAAGGGAGCATGAGAGGCCTCGAAGCCGGACAGGCCTCCATCATCGATGAGCTGGCGCGCAACGGTCCAACCGGTTTTTTTGGGGGCAATCATCGAATCGACCAATGTCGACCCGAGACCCTTTTGCCTTCGCCAATGAAAACCCCCGCCAGAGCGGGGGCTTGCGGGCGATGCGGCAAGGCTCAACCGCGCTGGCGCAGGGCGTTGATACGCTCTTCCAGCGGCGGGTGGCTCATGAACAGGCCGGCCAGGCCATGCTTGAGGCCACTGTTGATGCCGAAGGCATGCAAGGTGTCCGGCATGGTCACCGGCACGCCCTGTTCGGCGCGCAGGCGCTGCAGGGCACTGATCATGGCGCCGGTGCCGGCCAGGCGCGCGCCGGCATCATCGGCCCGGAACTCACGGCGACGAGAGAACCACATCACGATGATGCTGGCCAGGATGCCCAGCACCAGCTCGGCGAAGATGGTCGCGATGTAGTAGGCCATGCCCTGGCCTTCCTCGTTCTTGAAAATCACCTTGTCGACGAAGTTGCCGATGATCCGGGCGAAGAACATCACGAAGGTGTTCACCACGCCCTGGACCAGAGCGAGGGTGACCATGTCGCCGTTGGCCACGTGCCCGATCTCATGGGCCAGTACCGCGCGCACTTCGTCCGGCGAAAAGCGCTCCAGCAGGCCCTGACTCACGGCGACCAGGGCGTCGTTGCGGTTCCAGCCGGTGGCAAAGGCGTTGGCCTCGTAGGCTGGGAAGATGCCCACCTCGGGCATCTTGATACCGGCTTCCCGAGACAACTGCTCGACGGTTTGCAACAGCCATTGCTCATGGCGGGTGCGCGGTTGGGTGATGATCTGGGTGCCAGTGCTCATCTTGGCCATCCATTTGGAAATGAACAGCGAGAACAGCGAGCCGGCGAAGCCGAAGACAGCGCAGAAGATCAGCAGCTGGTTGAGGTTGAGGTCCACCCCGTTTGCCGCCATGAAGCCGTTGAAGCCAAAGAGGCTCAGGGTAATGCTGGCTATCAGCACGACCGCAAGGTTGGTGGCCACGAACAGCAGAATGCGCATCATGGTGTCGAGTTACTCCTGACGAATAGATGTGAAGCGTTGTCGGGTATATAAGGCCCAGACCTCGGGGATTCAACAAGGCGACTATTTCAAACTATGTCGTCAGAAGTTTCCTACGTGCTGCGTCGAAGTCTTCGACACAGCACTTTAGCGCCACGGGCCTCGCTCCAGACACCTCGGGGCAGTGCTGGCTCGGCCTTCGGCCCGGTCACTGCCGGTAGCTGCGAAGGAAGCCGCCAATTCGGCCAATGGCCTGCTCAAGGTCGTCTACACGAGGCAAGGTCACCACACGGAAGTGGTCCGGCCATGGCCAGTTGAACGCCGTGCCCTGAACGACCAGCAGCTTTTCCGAGAGCAGCAGGTCGAGCACGAACTTCTCGTCGTTGTAGATCGGGCAGACCTTCGGGTCGATCCGAGGGAAGGCATAGAGCGCGCCCATGGGTTTGACACAGCTCACCCCGGGAATGTCATTGAGCAGTTCCCAGGTGCGGTTGCGCTGTTCGAGCAGGCGCCCCGGTGGCAGTACCAGGTCGTTGATGCTCTGGTAACCGCCCAGGGCGGTCTGGATGGCGTGCTGGCTCGGTACGTTGGCGCACAGGCGCATGTTGGCCAGGATGTCCAGGCCTTCGATATAGCTCTGCGCATGCTGCTTGGGGCCGGAAATGGCCAGCCAACCGGAACGGAAGCCAGCGACCCGATAGGACTTGGACAGCCCGTTGAAAGTCAGGCACAGCAGGTCGGGCGCCAGGGCTGCGCTGCTGATATGCACGGCTTCGTCATAGAGGATCTTGTCGTAGATCTCGTCGGAGAACACCACCAGATTATGTTGGCGAGCCAGCTCCAGCATGCCCAGCAGCACTTCCCGGGAGTACACCGCGCCGGTGGGGTTGTTCGGGTTGATGATCACCATGGCCTTGGTATTGGGCGTGATCTTGGCCTTCATGTCCTCGAGGTCGGGCCACCAGTTGGCCTGCTCGTCGCACAGGTAGTGCACCGCGTGGCCGCCGGCCAGGCTTACCGCGGCCGTCCACAATGGGTAGTCCGGCGCCGGGATCAGCACCTCGTCGCCATTGTTGAGCAGCGCCTGCATGGACATGACGATGAGCTCGGACACGCCGTTGCCCAGGTAGATGTCTTCGATGCCGACGCCTTCGACCTGCTTTTGCTGGTAGTACTGCATCACCGCCTTGCGCGCGCTGAAAAGGCCTTTCGAATCGCTGTAGCCCTGGGCAGTGGGCAGGTTGCGGATCACGTCCTGGAGGATTTCCTCCGGCGCTTCGAAACCGAACGGCGCCGGGTTGCCGATGTTCAGCTTGAGGATACGGTGACCTTCCTCTTCCAGGCGCTTGGCGTGTTTGAGTACCGGACCGCGAATGTCATAGCAGACATTGGCGAGCTTGTTCGATTTGCTGAACTGCATGGTGAGGTCCCGAAGGGCGGCCGACAGACGCCGAAATTGGATTTGAACGAGCGATGCGCGGGTGACAGACTGGCAACGATTGATGGCGCAATCATACGTGCCACTCCCATGACGGAAAAGCCACTAGCCGGCGATTTTCCGTAGCCGAGGTGAAGCCATGCAGAAAATCGAGAAAACCCTTGAACAATGGCGCGAGATGCTCGACCCAGAGCAGTACCAGGTGTGCCGCCTGGCCGGTACCGAGCGGCCGTTCACGGGCAAATACAACACGGTCAAGGCCGCTGGCATCTACCACTGCATCTGCTGCGACGCCCCGCTGTTCGATGCCAAGACCAAGTTCGATTCCGGCTGCGGCTGGCCCAGCTTCTACGAACCCATCGGCGAGCAGGCCATGGTCAAGCTGCGCGACACTACCCATGGCATGATTCGCACCGAGGTGCGCTGCGCCCAGTGCGACGCCCACCTGGGGCATGTATTTCCCGATGGCCCGCCGCCTACCGGCTTGCGGTATTGCATCAATTCGGTCTGCCTGCAGCTGGTGACGCCCGAAGGGGAGCGCATCTGATGGCCGCCTCGCTGCTGGAGATCCGCTGCAGGCGGATCGACGGTAACGAAACGAGCCTGGCACAGATGCCGGCCCGGGCCTGGCTGGTGGTCAATACCGCCAGCAAGTGCGGGTTCACGCCCCAGTACCAGGGCCTGGAAGCCCTCTGGCGGCGGTACCGCGATCAAGGATTGGTGGTGTTGGGTTTTCCCTGCAATCAGTTCGGCGGCCAGGAGCCGGGGGAAGAACAGGACATCGCCCGGTTCTGCGAGCGGGATTTCGGGGTGAGTTTCCCCTTGTTCGCCAAGGTCAGGGTCAACGGGCCAGAGGCTCATCCCTTGTTCGCTGCTCTCAAGCAACGAGCGCCCGGCCTGCTGGGAAGTCAGGGCATCAAGTGGAATTTCACCAAGTTTCTGGTGGATGCTTCTGGCCAACACGTAGAGCGTTTCGCGCCGACGACCCGTCCCCAGCAGCTGGAAGAGCGCATCGAGGCACTGCTGCGCTGACTGAAGTCGTCATTCAGGTGAGTGGGGCCGTCGGCGGATCACCCGCGGTCCATTGGTCGATCAGGCCAATCAGCTCTTCCCGGCGGAACGGCTTGGCGAGGTAGTCGCTCATGCCGGCGGCCTTGCAGCGCTCCCGCTCTTCGGGCATGGCATTGGCCGTAAGCGCGATGATAGGCAAGTGCGGCCAACGCCCGCTCTCGCGGATGCGGCGGCTGGCCTCGTAGCCATCCATCACTGGCATGTTGCAGTCCATCAGAACCAGGTCAAAAGCCTCGCGCTCGAGCGCGGCGATACCTTCGGCACCATTGGTGGCCACCTCGACCTGGCAGCCGAGCTTGCCCAGCATGCCCTTGGCTACCAACTGGTTGACCGGGTTGTCTTCTACCAGAAGGATGCGGACGTGGCGGGCCGGAGGTGCCTCCGCCGGCGCTGGCTGCGGGATTGCGGGCGCCTGTTCATTGAGATGGTCGCGCAGGATGCCCGCCAACGCCGAGCGAGACAGCGGGCGCGCCACCTGCCGGACAGGCGCGAGGGCCCTGGCCTGCTCCGGAGACAGGAAGTTGCCGTACGCGGTGACCAGCACCAGTGGTGCCGTGGTCAGGCCCCGAAGTGCTTCCAGGCAGGAGGGGCAGTCTGTGATCAGCAGCTCGGCAACCGGTAGGCCCTCGGCAGGAATGGCCTCCAGGTGCTGATAGGTCAGGCCCCAGCGAGACAGGTACTGATCCAGCAGCTCCGCCAGCCCGCTTTGCGCCGCGCTGACTGCCAGAACCTTGCCTTGCAGGTGCGGCGATGGAAGCGCCGCGCTGTGGACTGGCAAGGGCAGGTCGGCGTAGAAACGGCTGCCTTGGCCGGAGCGTGAACTGATGCTCAGACGGCCCTGCATTGCCGTGCACAGGTTGCTGGTCAGTGCCAGCCCCAGTCCGGTGCCGCCGAATTGCCGGCTGATGTTGGCGCCGGCCTGGGTGAACGGCCTGAATATCTTGCTCTGGGCATCGGCGGGGATGCCGATGCCGGTATCGCTCACTTCGATGCGCACCCGCTCGCCGACCCTGAGCAGGCGCAAGTCAACCCGTCCCTGGCGGGTGAACTTGAGCGCATTGGACAGCAGGTTGCTGACGATCTGGCGCACACGCATGGGATCGCCTATCACCTCGGCAGGGAAGCCGGGCTCGACCAGGCAGGTCAGCTCAACGTCCGGCGCGGCATTCTGGGAAAACAGGCTCGCCGTTTCCTCGGCCAGCGCCGCCAGGTCAAAGGGCACCTGCTCCAGCTCGAGCTGACCAGCATCGAACTTGGACAGGTCCAGGATGTCGTTCAGCAGTTCAACCAGCACTTTGCCTGAATCATGGGCAATGGTCAGTTGCTGGCGCTGCTCATTGCTCAGGGGAGTATCCAGGGTCAGGCCGATCATGCCGAGCAGGCCGTTGAGGGGCGTGCGGATCTCATGGCTCATGTTGGCCAGGAACGCCGAGCGCGCCTGAGCCATGTCCAGGGCAGTGCGCCTGGCCTTGTCCAGCTCACGGTTGGATTGGCTCAGCCGCTGGTTGCTGGCCTCCAGCTCTTCGGTGCGGGCCGAGACGACGCCTTCGAGTTCGTCCAGATAGGCGGTAAGGCGATCCTCGGCCGCCTGGCGCTTGCGGATCTCCGCGGCGGTTCGCTCAAGCTGCTCATTGGCAACGTGTACCAGGACGCCGATCTCATCTTTCTCATGCCCCTTGGGGCAGGGCAGGTGGCGAGGGTCGGCCACGTCCAGGCTAACCCTGCTCAGATGGCCCACCACGGTTACCAGGGGTTTGGTAAGCATGAAATAGAACATTACCAGCAGTATGGCGGTGAACACAGTAGTGCGCAGGAAGCCGCTGACCAGGGTAACCTCGCCCCGCTCGATGAAGCGCCCGCCAACCGCCGCGGTGTCTACGGAGACGCTCAAGGTACCCAGCTTTTCCTCGGGGAGATGAGCGAGAAACAGCGTTATATCGACTTCAAGGCTGCGCCCGAACAGGAAGTTGCTCAGGAATCGGTGAGGGGTTTCATTGCGTGGCCGCTCCACTTCGGCCAGAACCGTGCCCTCATTGTCGATCAGGCGGGCCCCGATGATGGATTCGGAGCGAAGCAATCCGCGGGTCAGCTCAAGGGCCAGCTCGCGGTCAATGTTGTAGGCGATGCGCGAGGCGGGGTTCTGGCTGATTTCCAGTAGCGAGGCGATCTGGCTTTTGAGCAAGTCACGGCTGCTGGCATAATCCAGGGAAATTTGCATCAGGCTCAGCAAGGTACCCAGGATCAGGCCCAACACTACGGTCAGTCGTGCCTGTTTATACGACAACCGCTGGTTGAACTTGATGCCCATGGCCCTGGCGCTGTTTCGCTCGATGATGCACCTCCAGCTTAGACAGTGAGCCGCGCGGCGGCCTGACGCGCCCGAGGGCTCATCCTGCATCCTGTATAGCCCTTGCGCGGCCAGAGGTGAAGTTTTGGACACTCAATTGCAGCGATTTCTCGAACGGGCCGAAGCCGTGCTGGCGCGTATCGAACCCATGTTGCCCGCACCAGTGCCGGACATAGACTGGAATGACAGCCTGGCGGCCCGCTGGCAGCGGGGGCAGCACGGCGCTTACCTGCTGCCCCTGGATGTGCGGCTGGACATTCACCTGCAAGACCTGCGCGGCATCGACAACCAGCGCCAACAGCTGGAGCGCAATACCCGGCAATTCCTCGACGGCCTGCCTGCCAACCATGCCTTGCTCTGGGGCGCGCGCGGTACTGGCAAGTCCTCTCTGGTCCGGGCCCTGTTGGCTGGCTTCCATCGCCAGGGCCTGCGCCTGATCGAGATCGAGCGAGACCACCTGGCGGATCTGCCCCGGGTAGTGGAGCAATTGCGCCTGCTACCGCAGCGGTTCGTGCTGTTCTGCGATGACCTGTCCTTCGAGGCGGGGGAGGGGGACTACCGGGTGCTCAAGAGCGTGCTGGATGGCTCTCTGGAGCAGGCGCCTGAGAATGTCCTGCTATATGCCACCTCCAACCGGCGTCACCTGGTACCGGAGAAACAGAGCGATAACGACAACTGGACCCGCGTGGAAGGCGAACTGCATCCCAGCGAAGCGGTGGAAGACAAGATCGCCTTGTCCGACCGGTTTGGCCTGTGGCTATCGTTCTACCCCTTCAGCCAGGCCCATTATCTGGATGTGGTGGAACACTGGGTCGGGCAGCTGGCACGCAAGGCCGGGCTGGACTGGCAGCGCAATACTGAACTCGAGGTCATGGCGGTGCGCTTCGCAACCTCGCGAGGCAACCGCAACGGGCGCTGTGCCTATCAATTCGCCCGCCAATGGGTGGGACTCAAAATGCTGGAGATTTCACAATGATCGATCTGCAAGCCACGGGCGATGGCCTGGAGGGCTACGCTCTATTGGCCGCTCAACTGCAAGCCCTGCTGGCCGGCGAACGGGATTTCATCGCCAATGCCGCCCAGCTGTCGGCATTTCTCTACAGCGAAGTGCCTGACCTGAACTGGGCCGGGTTCTACCTCAACCGCAACGAGGAGCTGGTGCTGGGCCCGTTCCAGGGCAAGGTAGCCTGCGTGCGTATCCCGTTCGGCAAGGGCGTGTGTGGCGCCGCGGCGCGCAGCCGGTCGACCCAGCGTGTAGAGGACGTGCACGCCTTTGCGGGCCATATCGCTTGTGACAGCGCCTCGAACAGTGAGCTGGTGGTGCCTCTGGTCAAGGATGGGCGCCTGGTGGGGGTGCTGGATCTGGACAGTCCTCTGACAGGCCGCTTCACTGCCGAGGATCAGGTCGGCATTGAACACCTGGTGGCAATATTCCTCGCCGCCACCGACGTTTGAACAAGCCGGGCCATCTCAGTCGTAGATGGCCTTTTTCTTCCACTCGGTTTCTTCTTCGGTTTCCTTCAGGCCGGCGGTCAGCTCGTTCTCGTCATCGTCGTGGGCCTGGATCTTGTTCAACACCAGCGCGTCCGCTCGCGCGACCATTTTCTGCGCGTAGGCCAGTTCCTCGGAATAGAGGCTGGGGTCCGGCTGTTTTTTCAGGTACTGGACCGCGCGCTCATAAGCCAGGCGCGCATGGCCCGGGTCGCCATCCTGGAAGGCCTGCTGCCCCAGGTTGTTGAAAAACTCCAGATGCAACTTTACCAGCAAGCCACGGATGACGTTGTTCCAGTGACGAGATTCGCCTGGCTTGAACAGGTTTTCCTGAGCGGCGCGCTGGATCTGGTGGTGCAGGCCCTCGATCAGGAAGCTTGCTTCCTTGGCCTGGGCTTCGGTGGTGATAGGCGTGGAAGGGTTCTTGACTTCCACCTCTTCCTTGGCCATGTCCAGTTCCAGCTCGGCCAGGCGTTCCTTGAGTTCAGGGCTGGCCTTGTTGAGCGCCAATGCGCGCTTGACCACATTGTGTTCGAGTCGATGCATGAGCATCTTCACTTCCGGCGTCGTCAACTGCCCTGGGAAGCGCTCGTTGAGTTCGGCGCAGCGGCGCAGACGATCCTTGAGTTCATGACCCAGGCGGATCTTCTCTGCCTTGTTGGCTTCCACGGCGTTATTCAGAAAGCCAATGGCGATCAGTATGGCTACACCCGCTATCACTATCGCGGCAATCATCATATGTGTCACGGGGCTAACCTCGTCCGTACCAATAGCTTGAGTGTAGTGGCTGACTTGCCAGGGGCATAGCACAGCCCATCGAGCCGCGTAATGTGGCGGCGGCCGATTATGCCCCTGGCCCGATGGCCGGCATAGCCCCCAGGTGGGGCCTGCAAGGCGGCGGCACGCTCGCTTCAAGATCCAAAGCCATTGATTTCAATAATTTTTTGGCAGGGGGTTGACGGCCCTGGAAACCGCCCCTAGAATGCGCGCCACTTGCAGCGTAAAGCACTTCGCAAAGCGCCGCAGGGAGTGAATGTTGTAGTGTGTCCCCTTCGTCTAGTGGCCTAGGACACCGCCCTTTCACGGCGGTAACAGGGGTTCGAGTCCCCTAGGGGACGCCA